>WBUN01000040.1 GCA_008933705.1 Hyphomicrobiaceae bacterium | reverse complement strand
AATAAGCCTGCCCCGAAACCCAGCCCATCGCCGGCGCCCTCCGCTGTGAAAGACGACAGCACAAGAATCACTGTTCGCAGCGTTTGTGAATCCCCTACGATTCCGGTCGGACTGAAAATGCTCTAGACGGCCTGTTCTGCGATCAGGGCTCAGTCGAAGGGGAGACCGACGTAGTTCTCCGCCAGGCTGGTCTGTGCCGCTTTCGAGCCGGCAATATAGGCCAGCTCCGCTGCCTGGGCGCGCCGCTCGAATGGGCTTGCCTCCGGGAAGCGGTGCGTGAGGTTCGTCATCCACCACGAGAACCGCTGCGCCTTCCAAATGCGGCTCAGGCATCTGTCCGAATAGCCGTCGAGCAGGTCGGTGCGACCGGACTTGTAGTAGGCAGCGAGCGCCTGCGACAGGAAGCGCACGTCGGCGGCGGCCAGGTTCAAGCCCTTCGCGCCGGTGGGTGGAACGATGTGCGCGGCGTCGCCGGCGAGGAACAGCCGGCCATGCCTCATCGGCTCGGCCACGAAGGAGCGCAGCGGCGCCACGCTCTTCTCGATGGAGGGGCCGGTCACGAGCGCAGCCGCCGCCTCTTGCGGGATGCGGCGCTTGAGTTCCGCCCAGAAGCGATCATCCGACCAGTCGGCAACGTCCTCGTCGGCAGAGACCTGCAGATAGTGGCGGCTGCGCGTCATCGATCGCATCGTGCACAGCGCGAACCCGCGCTCGTGGTTGGAGTAGATCAGCTCGTGGTTGACGGGCGGCGTGTCGGACAGGATGCCGAGCCAGCCGAAGGGATAGACCCGCTCGTAGACGCGGATCAGCTCCTGCGGGATGGCCTGGCGGCTCACCCCATGGAAGCCATCGCAGCCGGCAATGAAGTCGCACGTCACCTCGTGCTGCTCGCCGCTCTTGTGATAGCGCAGGCGCGGCTTGTCGCCGGTCAGGCCGTGCAGGGTCACGTCTTCGGCTTCGTAGACCACGGGTCGGCCTAGGGCATCGTGCGCATCCATCAGGTCCTTCTGGATCTCGGCCTGGCCGTAGATCGTCACGACCTTGCCGCTCAGTCCCTTGAGGTCGATGCGCAGGCGCCTGCCGCCAAAGGCCAGCTCCACGCCGTCGTGGATCAGCCGCTCCCGTGCCATGCGCTCGCCGACGCCGATCTCTGTCAGCAGTTCGACTGTTCCCTGCTCGAGCAGCCCTGCGCGAATGCGAGAGCGCAGATATTCTGGCGTGCGCCGCTCGAGTACGACCGTCTCTATTCCGGCCCTGTGCAGAAGCCGCGCCAGGATCAGCCCGGATGGGCCAGCGCCGATGATCCCAACCTGTGTCCGCATGTCCATCCCTGCCTTGGCCTGCCACGCACCCCATGCCTGCCTGGGGCGCTGGCAAAAGTCAATAAATTAGTTGGTATCACAAACTATCCTGCTCGCGAGCCGCCTGCAGCGCCGTTCGTGCGCAGTGCGCGGCGCATTTTTGCCCCGGATGCAGGATAATCACGCCGGCTTCGTGTCTGCGGGTCTACCCCCGCGGCAACTGCAATGGAGCTCACCAATGGCCGGCCCCGAGACGATCGAGACGGGCTATGCGCCAATCATGGCCTGGGTCGACGGCGTAGCGGTTGAGGACGCCGCGCGCCGGCAACTGTTCAACATTGCCGCGCTGCCCTTCATCCACAGACATGTGGCCGTCATGCCGGATGTGCACCTCGGCAAGGGCGCGACGGTGGGCTCCGTCATCGCCACCAAGGCGGCCATCGTGCCGGCCGCGGTCGGCGTCGACATCGGCTGCGGCATGATGGCGGTGCGCACGACGCTGACAGCCGCCCATCTGCCGGACAGCCTGCACGGCTTGCGTCTCGGCATCGAGGCAGCGGTGCCGCACGGCGGCGTCGGTATCAGGGGCGGTTGGAAGGGCGGTGTTCCCAACCCCGTCGCACGCCGGTTCAGTGCGAGCGGGCTTGCCGAGGGCCTCGCGCGGATCGAGGACAAGCACCCGGCCGTGCGCGAGGCGCAGAGCGTAACGCACCTGGGCTCGCTCGGCGGCGGCAACCACTTCATCGAGGTGTGCCTGGACGAGGCAGATCGCGTGTGGGTGATGCTGCATTCGGGTAGCCGCGGCATTGGCAACCGCATCGGCACGTACTTTATCGCCAAGGCACGCGATGCGCTCGAGCGGCGGGAGCTTACCCGGCCGCTGCTCGACAAGGATCTGGCTTGGCTCGAGGAAGGCGAGCCGTTGTTCGACGACTACGTCGAGGCCGTTGCCTGGGCGCAGAACTTCGCGCGCCATAACCGCGAGCTGATGATGGCCGCCGTGCTGAGGGTGCTGCGCGAGCAGCTGCCCTCCTTCCAGGTGGAGAAGCAGGCCATCAACTGCCACCACAACTACGTCGAGCGCGAGACGCATTTCGGCGATGCCATATGGGTCACGCGCAAGGGTGCGGTGCGGGCCGGCGCCGGCGATCTCGGCATCATCCCGGGCTCGATGGGGGCCAAGTCCTTCATCGTACGCGGTAAGGGCAATGCCGAGAGCTTCTGCTCCTGCTCGCACGGAGCGGGGCGGCGGATGTCGCGTGGGGAGGCCAAGCGCCGCTTCTCGCTCGAGGACCATGCGGCGGCGACGGCCGGCGTCGAATGCCGCAAGGACCAGGGCGTGATCGACGAGACGCCGATGGCCTACAAGGATATCGATGCGGTCATGGCCGCACAGACCGACCTGGTCGAGATCCTTCACACGCTGCGCCAGGTCGTCTGCGTGAAGGGATGATCGGATCGGCAGGTCGACATGTGCCGGCCTATCGCCGGCGTTCGGCGACGGTCGACATCCAGGGTCGTCGCTTCTTGCGCGGAGCAGCCGCCAGCGGCCGCGCGGCCCTTGCCTCCAGGCCCGATCTCACACAGGCGACCAGCGCACCGACGGTCGCGAAGCTCTCGATCTCCTCATTGTAGGGAACCTGGATGGCGAAGGCGTCCTCGACGTCGAGGACGATCATGGGCAGATCGAGCCGGTCGATCTCGAGGTCGCTCAACGGAACTTCCATCGCAATGGGATAGCCGGGTTCGCGCACGTATTGCGCAAGGATGGCAATGATTTGCGGCGTCGGGTCGTGCATGGCAATTCCGGGCGGCAGCGATTGCAGGGGCTGGTTCATCGCACCACCCACCTTATGCCGAGCATGCCCGGCACGCTGTTCCCAGGGTAACCCGGCATAAAGCCGGCATGCCCTCAGACCTGCAAGCGATCCCTCGGCAGGTCCCAGAACGAGCGGCTGGCTTCGACGGAGGCTTCGCCGCTGCTGAAGCCCATGTCCTTCAGCGCACAGCGATCGAGCCGCATCAGCGCGCGGCGCTCCCTGCGCACCTGCATGGCCAAGCCGAACAACCCGGCGAGACGGGCAGTCTGCCTGGCGAGCCGCGCCAGGCCATCCCGCGGCCGCGCCGGTGCTCCTGCAATGCTGGGCATTGTCGTGCTCCATGTCTTGGCCCAATGTCTTGGCCCAAACGGGCTTGGAGCAGCGTTGTATTCCGGTCTCTTGCATAACTAAATCGAATGTTATTGATGCTCTGCATCATACTGTCTTATGCACAGGTCCACAGCCAATGCGCCGCGACATCGACATCAGCCTGCTTCGCGCCTTCCTCGCCGTGGTGGAAACGGGCAGCGCTACGGGTGCGGCCGCCCTTCTCAATCTCACGCAGGCGGCGGTGAGCCAGCAGCTCAAGCGCCTGGAGGAGTTGTTCGGAACGGAGCTGTTCGAGCGTCGGCACAAGCGGCTGTCGCTCAAGCCGAACGGCGAGCGCCTCGTTGCGCATGCGCAGAAGCTGACAGCGCTCAACGATGAGGTCTGGAGCGCCATGACCGCTCCCGCCTATGAAGGCGAGGTGCGCCTCGGCGTGCCGCACGATATCGTCGGGCCGTATCTTCCGCCGATCCTGAGACGCTTCGACAAGGCGTGGCCGCGCGTGCGGGTGTCGATGAAGTGCACGACCACGCCGCAGCTCTTGACGCAGTTGCGCGAGGGCGGGATCGATCTGACGCTCACCACCGAGGAGAGGTGCGGAAGGAACGGCGAGACGCTGATCGATGACGAGCTGGTCTGGGTCGGTGCGATCAACGGCATCGCCCATCGTCGCAACCCCTTGCCCATTTCGCTCGGCGACGAGCGATGCGAGTTCCGCCGAACCGTTCTCAAGGCCTTGCGTGATGCGGGGCGCGACTGGCGGCCCGTGTGCGAGGTCAGCAGCATGGAGCCCCTGCTCGCCTCGATGGAGGCCGATCTGGCGGTGGGCCCGTTGTTGCGGCGCTCGACGCCCGACTACCTGCAGGTGATCGAGAGGGATCCCAACCTGCCGCGGTTGCCGCAATTCCTGATCAACATGTACCTGCCTCCGGCCGGCACGAACGACATCGCCTTCGAGCTGGCACGGCATATCCGGCAGGAATTTGCGTCTCGCTTCCGCCGCTTCAATGGTCACGAGCAGGCGGGCCGCCTGCGCAACAAGAGGAGCGCCAGTCCGGCGCTCGTGCGGTGACGGCTGGCGGCGGTCAGCTCGCGCTGCACCATTGGTCGATGAGCCGGCGATAGATCTCGGTCGCCTCCTCGATGCGAGCGATCTCGCAATACTCGTCGGTCTGATGCGCCATGTGCGCGGGGCCCGGTCCGAGGACCACGGTCGGCACGCCGCCGAGGGCGGGCATCAGCACCGAGCCGTCGGTGAAGTAGGGCGCGGCCTCGACCATGGGCTCGGCCCCGCACACGTCGCGCACGGCGGCGAACACGTTGTGCATCCAGGCGTCCGCCGGCTCCGTCCAGATTCCCTCCACGTCGATCGTCGTCGACAGCTCGATCTCCTCGCCCAGATAGCTGGCGATGTGCTCCTTCAGGCGCGCGTGCTTCTGCGAGGGTATGGTGCGCAGGTCTATGCCTATCTCCGCCAAGTCGGGCACCGAGTTGACGTTGATGCCGCCGTGCATCCAGCCGACGTTGAGTGTGGGCGCGCCGAGCACGGCGTGCCGTGCCACGTTGAAATCGAACGCCTCGAGCTTGGAGACGGCGCGCGCGGCCTTGTAGACCGCATTGACGCCCTTGTCGGGCATCGAGCCGTGCGCGGTGACGCCGTGTGCCGTGGCCTTCAGCCACAGGGCGCCGCGGTGGCCGACCAGCGGCCGGTTCGAGCTCGGCTCGGCCACCACAAGGGCGCCCGCCTTGCCGATCACCGGCATGGACGTCTCGACTAGGTGAAACGCTCCCGCGCATCCTGTCTCCTCGCCCGCGGTGATGATGAGCACGGCGCCTGGCCCGCTCGCCAGCGCGGGTGCACGATCGATGGCCGCCGCCACGAATGCGGCAACGCCGCTCTTCATGTCGGAAGCCCCACGGCCGAAGATCTTGCCGTCGCCGGTTTCCGCTCCGAATGGGTCCGTCGCCCATGCCCGCGCCCCCAGCGGCACGACGTCGATATGCCCGGTGAACGCCAGAGGCGGTCGATCCCCCGCACCGCCGAGGCGTGCCACCAAATTCGCACGCCCCTCTCCCATGGCGACGTAGGCGCACTGGAAGCCTGCTTCTTCGAGCAGGCCCCCGATATGCTCGGCGCAGGGCTTTTCGCGTCCCGGCGGATTGATGGTATCGAATCTGATGAGCTCGCGTGTGAGTGCGACGGCGTCGACCGGCATGCGTATCCTTCCGCTTGGCAAGACAGTGCTCGGCGGTCATCCAGCCCGAGAGAGACCACCTGGGTCAATATGACGAATACGATCGACAAAGTGCTGGTCGCGTGGCGGCGGCGCTGGTGGCGCCCCGATCCGGCGTTGCTCGCCGCCTACGACGGTCTGCGCCCGATGACGGTCGTGACCGGTGGTTCCGAGGGCATCGGCTATGCCCTCGCCCGCCAGTTTGCGGCAGCCGGTCATGACCTGATGCTGATCGCCCGCAGGCCGCAGCCGCTCAGCAAAGCGGCAGATCGCATCCGCGCCGAATTCAGGGTCGAGGTCGCAGTCGTGGCTGTGGACATCACCACGCCGGCTGCCATCCCGGCGATAGATGCCGCGCTCGCCGCGCAAAAGGCCTATGCCGACGTGCTGGTCAACAACGCTGGCATCGGCCTTGCAGGCCCGTTCCTCGACCATGCGCAGGAGGCCATCATGCGGCTCCTCGACCTCAACGTTCGGGCACTCACCGAGCTGACGCGACACTATCTCCCCGGCATGCGGACGCGCGGCCGCGGCGGAATTCTTAATCTCGCCTCGTTGGGCGGATATGCGCCGGGTCCCTATCAGGCAGCCTACTATGCGAGCAAGGCGTACGTGATTTCCCTGAGTGAGGCGCTGGCAGCCGAAATGGCCGGACAAGGCGTGCGCATCACGGCCCTGGTCCCCGGACCGGCTGCCACGGCCTTTCACGAGCGAATGGGCGGCGAGAGCGCCTTCTATCTGCGGTTGCTGCCTGTCGCCGACCCCGAGGGTATCGCATGGGCTGGATATCGCGGCTTCCTGCTCGGTTGGCGCATCGTTGTTCCCGGTGTGTTCAATCCGTTCTTGGCACTGGCCATGCGCATCGTGCCGCATAGAATAGTGATTCCAATCATTGGCTGGCTGCTCAAGCCGCGCGGACAAGAGAGGAGCGATGTTCGAGGCTAGGTCTTACGGCAGCGACGAGGCGGGCGCTGCCGGTCAGGTCCCCCGAGGCGGAAGCGGGCCGGCCGCGAAGAAGCCGGTCTGCATCGTTCTCCACCAGGAGCATTCGAACCCCGGCCATGTCGGACAATGGTTCCGCCGCAACGGCCACGCCCTTGACGTGCGCAAGCCGCGCTTCGGCGATCCCCTTCCCGAGACCCTCGAGCATCACTGCGGCGCCGTCATCTTCGGCGGACCGATGAGCGCCAACGACAAGGATGACTTCGTGCGCGCCGAGATCGAATGGATCGGGGTGGCGCTGAAGGAGAAGAAACCATTTCTTGGCATTTGCCTCGGCGCGCAGATGCTCAACGTTCACCTCGGCGGCAGAGTCGGCTTTCATCCTGATGACATGGTCGAGATCGGCTATTATCCGCTGGCGGCGACGCCTGACGGCCGCCGCCTCTGCCCCTGGCCCGAGACCGTCTATCAGTGGCACCGCGAGGGCTGCGACCTTGCGCAGGGCGCGCAGCTACTTGCCACATCGAGCGGCGCCTTCCCGAACCAGGCCTTCACTTATGGGCCGGCGGCGTTCGGCTTCCAGTTCCACCCCGAGATCACATACGCGCAGGTGCACCGCTGGACCGGCCATAATCCGCATCGGCTGGAGCTGAAAGGTGCGCGCGAACGGCATGAGCACATCGAAGGCCATGTCGTCCATGGGCCTAAGGTGCATGCATGGCTGGATTGCTTTCTTAACCGTTGGGTCGGCGCCAAACTCGCGATCGAGTGAGGTCGTTGGGAAATTCGTAAGGCTTGCGGGCTCTTAATAGCTGGGCGCGTCCGGATCTCGTATTGCGTACCGGCGCTTCCGGCGCGGTTGGGGTCCATCCCAGCCGCGCCGGCTCGGCCCTTCAGCCCTGCCCGAACAGCCGCGTCACCAGCCGCCGCGCCAGCACGCCGGCGACGCGCCGGCGATAGTGCCCCGGCGTGAAGGTAGTCTTCATCGACATGATCTGGTCGCGCACCAGCTCATCGAGGCCCTTGAATACGCCCGCATCGAGCTTGCCGCCGCACAGAGCCTGCGTGCCTTCAAGCAGGACGGGCCTCGGGTTCGTGCCCGTGATCGCGACGCGCAAATCGGCGAGCGTCTCGCCATCGCGCCGCAAGGCCACCGCGACGCCGGCGACGGGATACTCGATCGAGCGCCGGATGCGGACCTTGTCGTAGGCGGAACGCAGCCCCGGCTCATGCCGGGCGCGAACTGCGGTGACGATCTCACCCTGCTTCAAGGCGAGGTAGTTCTTGCCGTCGCCGCCGGTCGCCTTCTCGTCGTGCCGGGCGACGCCGATGTAGAGTTCGCGCAGCGGCAGGGAGCGGCGGCCGCCTGGCCCGAGCAGATCGACCTCCGCACCGAGCGTCAAGAGCGCCGGCGCCAGATCGCCGCTGAACGTGGCAAAGCATACGCCGCGGCTCTTGGGCGCCACGTGGCACATATCGCCCGTGGTCTTGAGGCAGTGATTGTTCGCCTGCCGCCACCATTCGCTCTGATTGTAGAAGATGCAGCGCGTGTCGAGGCAGAGGTTGCCGCCGAGCGTACCCATGTTGCGGTGGGTCGGCCCCGCGATCGAGGCGGCGGCCTGTGCCACCACCGGATAGATCCTTGCCACCCCGGCGTGGCCGGCAATCTCCGTCAGCGTCACGCAAGCGCCGATTTCCAGGCCGTGCGCATCCGCCTTCATGCAACGCAGCTCGCCCACACCCGTCACATCGATCAGCACCGGCGGCGCGACAATGCCGCGCCGGATGTTGACGAGGAGATCGGTGCCGCCGCCGAGCAGCCTGCTGTTCGGGTGAGCACTGCGCGCTTCGAGCACGCCGGCCAGCGTCGTCGGCCGCAGCAGATCGAACTCGGACAGCGCTTCCATCATGCGCCTCCGCCGCTCTTGCCCCGTGCCTGCGCGCGCTGCCGCTTGTCGATCGCCGCGAACACGCGATCGGGCGTAACGGGCAGATCGTTGAAGCGCAGGCCGCCCGTCGCATCGGCGATGGCGTTGGTAAGTGCCGGCAGGAAGGCTGCGAGAGACCCCTCGCCCGCCTCCTTGGCGCCGAACGGTCCGTGCGGGTCGTTGCTCTCGACGATGCCGACAGCGATCGGCGGGGAATCCTCGATAGTCGGCACCCGGTAGTCGAGCATATTTGCGGTCACCAGAAGACCGTCGTGATAGGCGGCCTCCTCGCTCATGGCCTGGCCCATGCCCATCCACACGGAGCCTTGCACCTGACCTTCGACGGTCAACCGGTTCAACGCCTTGCCGCAGTCGTGCGCCACCCACACCTTGTCGACGGTTACGACGCCGGTCTCCTCGTCCACGCTTACCTCGACCACCTGTGCCGAGTAGCTGTAGCCCATGGTGCCGCCGATGGCCGAGCCGCGGTATTTCTTGCCGCCGTGCGATTCCGGAATCGTCGAATAGGTGCCAGTGACTGTGATGGTGCCGCCGTCCTTCAGTGCCTCACCCACCACCTCCTCGAACGTCAATCCTTTGTCCTGCGCGCCGGCACGATAGGTCTCGCCCAGGCATTCGATGTCGCCCGGTTCGGCCTCGAGCCTGCGGGCAGCCGCCGCGATCAGCATGTTCTTCAGCTTGTTGGCGGCATCGATCGCTGCGTTGCCGACAATGAATGTCACGCGCGATGAGTAGGAGCCATTGTCCTTCGGCACCACGTCGCTGTCGCCGGAGACGATGCGCACGCGCGAGATGTCGAGCCCAAGCACCTCGGCAACCGCCTGCACCAGGATGGTGGACGATCCCTGGCCGATGTCGGCGGCCCCCGTCAGCACCACGATCGAGCCGTCGAAATCGAGTTTCAGCTTGACCGTGGCGTGCGGCTCGCCGGTCCAGTTGACGGGCTTGGACGCCCCGGAGATGTAGTGCGAGCAGGCAAAGCCCAGGCCCTTGCGCTTGCCATCGACGGGGCCGAGCTTGCCCTTGCGCGCCTGCCAGCCGCTTTCCTTTTCCACCCAATCGATGCACTCGGGCAGGCCGTAGCTGTTCACCATCAGGTCGTTGTCGGTGAAGGTCGGGGCCGTGAGATAGTTGGCGCGCCGTACGGCGAATGGGTCAATTCCCAGCTCGCCGGCCATCTCATCGAGCAGGCTTTCGAAGGCGAAGCGCACGTCGACCGTGCCGTGCCCTCGGAAGGCGCCGCAGGGCGGCGTGTTGGTCAGCACGCGCTTGCCGACGTACTTGACGTTGTGCAGGTCGTAGATGGCGTACAGCATCGAGCCGGAGTACAGGATCGTCACCACGCCATAGCCCGAGTGCGCGCCGCCGCGCTGGATGCACTCGCACTCCACCGCCGTGATGCGCCCATCCTTGCGCATGCCGATCTTCATGCGGATGTCCGTCTCGGGCCGGCCGCGATGGGTGATGAAGGTCTCCTCGCGACTGATCACCGTGCGCACCGCGCCGCCGGCCTTGCGCGCCAGCAGCGCCGTGATCAGCTCGATGTTGAGGCATTCGGTGCGGCAGCCGAAGCCACCCCCCACGAACGGCTTCACCACGCGGATGCGCGACATGTCCATGTCGAGGATCTGCGCCAGCATCAGGTGCACGTAGTAGGGCACTTGCGTGCTGGCGTGCACGGTGATGCGGTCGCGCACGGCGTCGTAGTCGGCCAGCGCGGCGTGCATCTCCATCTGGTTCTGGCACACCTCGGCGCAATTGTAGGTCGCCTCGCGCACCAGATCGGCCGACGCGAGCCCGTCTGCGACGCTGCCGAGCTCGAAATCCACCTCGCGCTCGATGTTGCCCGGTTTCTTCTCGTGCAGTAGGACGGCATGGGGCGCCAGTGCCTCCTTGGCCGTAAAGTAGGCCGGCAGCTCGCGTACCTTCATCTTGATGAGCCGAACCGCCTTCTCGGCCGTCTCCGCGTCCACAGCGGCCACCGCCGCCACCGGCTCGCCGCGATAGCGCACCTTGTCGCGCGCCAGCGGATGCTCGCTGCGCGCGATCGGCAGCACACCGAAGGTCTTGTCGCAGTCCGCCCCGGTGACAATTGCCGCCACGCCCGGAACTTTCGCCGCTTGCGAGATGTCCACCTCGATGATCTCGGCATGCGCGTAAGGGCTGCGGTAGATGCGTCCCGCGAGCGCGCCCGGCTGGATGAAGTCGGCCGTGTACTTGGCGCGACCTGAGACCTTCTCCGGCCCGTCCACCATCGGTACGTAGGCGCCGATCGGATGTATGGGGGTGATCTCGTTCATGGCCGCGCCTCCCCGGCCGCGTACAGCTTGGCAGCATGCTGCACGGCCTCGATGATCTTCACGTAGCCGGTGCAGCGGCAGATGTTGCTCCCCAGCGCGCTGCGAATCTCCTCCTCGCTGGGCTTCGGGTTCTTCCGCAGCAGCCCGGCCGAGGCCATGATGAAGCCCGGCGTGCAGTAGCCGCATTGGGAGCCGAGCTTCTCGTGGAAGCCTTGCTGCACGGCCGAAAGCGCGCCGTTGGCGCCGAGCGATTCCACCGTGTCGACCCGCTTGCCCGCCACGCTCGCCGCCAGCGTCAGACAGGAAAGCGTCGGCTGGTCATCGACCAGCACGGTGCAGGCGCCGCACTCGCCGCCGTCGCAGCCGGTCTTCGTGCCTGTGAGGCCAACCGTCTCGCGCAGATAGTCGAGCAGCAGGCGGTTGTCGGGCACGGCGTCGAGCCGCTTCCGGCCGTTGAGGATGAACTCGAGAATTCGTGCCATCGGCGTCCTTCCCCGCAGGTCTGCATGGCGGCCGTTCGGGGCCGCTCTTTGGAATGGTTATAATACAAAATCGATGGGGATACCAATCAATTTGCCGACAGGGCGCCTGAATGGCAAGCCAGCAGCATCACCCCTCGCGAATGGGGCAACGCGCCTGCGTTGCGGCGTGACCTGGGTGCCGGCCGCCACCGGCATGACGTCAATGAGGAGGAGCGATTGCCGCCTCAGCTTGAGCCGCCGAGCAGCTCTATTCCACCGGCGTCAGCGTGTAGCCGGCATCGCGGAGCAGGTTCACCAGGCCTTGCTTGCCCGGCAGGTGCAGGGCGCCGACGGCGATGAATACGCCGCCCTCCGCGAGGTGTGCGGCTGCATTGTCGCGCATGCCGAGGTTGCGGCGCACCAGCAAGCTCTGCTCGGAGGAATTGAAGGCCGATCCCGGCACGCCCACCCGCTCGGCCAGCGCGAGCTGCAGCGGCCAGATGGCGCCGAGGCGGCGCCCCAGGTAGAGCTGAACGGTGGTCTCGATCACGTCGTCGATGCGGTCGTGGAGGCGCAGGCTGGCCTTGAGCATCTCGATCTGGTCGGCCTGCGGCACACCGGCCATGGTGCGGAACTGCAGGTCCAGCGTTTCCAGGCCGATGACGCCGATGCCCTGCGCGCGCGCCTCGCGCGCGAGCTGTGCGTCCAGCGGCAGCAGGCCCTGGCCAACGCGTTGCTTCTCGCAGTCGGGCAGGGCCAGCATCAGCGTCGCCACCCAGGGCCGAAACAGTCCGGCAATCTGGGCGGGAAGTCCCGACCGTTCGAGTATCGCGGATACCTTTCTGAACTCCTCGGCGCTGAGAAGCTGCTCCAGGCGTTGGCCGCCGCTGAACAGCATGAGGTCGCGGGCGCTTGCGAAAGCCTTCTTGAAGTTCCCCTGCGAGAGGTCGTCGACCTCGAGGATCAGGCGCCGGGAGCTGCCGAGCGCCGACCTGAGGGCCGGGGACAGCGTGGTGATGCGGGCATCCGTCAGGTGCATCGTGCCGAACAGGTAGGAGACCGGCCTGCCCGCGCGCTCAATCTTCCACAGCAGCGTCGTGCTGTTTTCCGACTGCGCGGCCGCTGCCTCGATGCGGGCATACGCATCGGTGCCCTTCAGCTCGTCGAGGATACTGCGGCCGCTGCAGCCCGGCACGGTCTGCTGCGCTGCGGCAATGCCGCCTTGGCTAGCGGCAAGGGCAAGGCCGATCAGCACGCGGTACAGGAAACGCCGCACCAATTCCCACTCTCCACACTGGTGCACCGGCTTCATGCGCGCGGGTGCGCCTTTTCGTAGACGCTGAGCAGGCGCTCGCGATCGACCTCGGTATAGGCTTGAGTCGTGGAGAGGCTGGCGTGGCCCAGCAGCTCCTGGATCTGCCGCAAGTCCGCGCCAGCGGACAGCAGATGCGTGGCAAACGAATGGCGCAACGCGTGCGGCGTCGCCGTCTCCGGCAGGCCGAGGCCGGCCCGCATGCGCTCCATGAGAAGCTGCACGATGCGTGCGGCGAGGTGTCCGCCCTTGGCTCCCAGGAACAAGGGACCATCGGGTGCGAGCGTGTAGGGGCAGAGCGCGATGTATCGCTCGACAGCGGCCTGCGTGACCGGCAGAACCGGCACCAGCCGTTCCTTCCCCCCTTTGCCGACGACGTGCAGCATGTCACGTCCGGCGATCGGTGCATCCTTGCGCCGCAGGCCGAGCGCCTCTGAGATGCGCAGGCCCGAGCCGTACAGCAGCAGCAGGACGGCGGCGTCGCGTGCCGCAATCCAATCGAGCTGCGCGGTTGCGCCGGCATCGACCACCTCGGCGGCCTTGCCGACTGTAAGCGGCTTGGGGATGCCGTGCGGGACCTTGGGAAGGGCGACCTGCATGACGCCGCGATTCTTCGTGATCTCCTCGCCTTCGAGCCAGCGGAAGAAGGATCTGAGAGCCGACATGGTGCGCGCCAACGATCGGCTGCCGAGGCTCTCTCGGCGCCGGGCAGCCATGAAGGCGCGGAACCTCTTGGCATCGACGCGCGCAAGATCGGCGAGACAGGGGGCATGGCCGAGATCGCCCTTCAACCAGCGCAGGAACTGGCGCAGATCGCGCCCATAGGCCTCCAGGGTCTTATCGGCCACCCCGCGCTCGTGCGCCAGGTGCGTGAGCCAGCTCTCGACCGTGCCGCGCAGATCCTCCGCCAGCGGCAGCGCGCCATCGTCCAGGATGTCGTCGAGGGTGGTTGCGCGCATGACGCATTTCGCCGGTTCGAGCTTTGTTCGCAGCTTCAGCAGTGAACGGTTAACGGAATGTTAAGGCGGCAGGCCGGCAAATGGTGCTAGGGAGTTGCATCCATTTCGGAGGTCACCCATGGGCACCGCAGGTTGGATCGTTGTCGGCGTCATCGTGCTGGTGGGGCTGTGGCTGGTCATCACCTACAACGGTCTTGTCTCGCTGCGCCAGCGCTGCCGCCAGTCGTTCTCCGACATCGACGTGCAGCTGAAGCAGCGTCATGACTTGGTGCCGAACCTGGTCGAGACGGTCAAAGGCTATGCGGCCCACGAGAAGGGAACGCTCGAGGCGGTCATCAAGGCGCGCAACGCGGCGGTGGCAGCCCAGGGACCCGCGGCGCAGGCGGCCGCCGAGGGCGTGCTGCAGGGCGCGCTGCGCCAGCTCTTCGCACTCGCCGAGGCCTATCCCGACCTCAAGGCGAACCAGAACTTCCAGCAGCTGCAAAGCGAGCTTTCCGATCTCGAGAACAAGATCGCGGCCGCCCGCCGGTTCTTCAACAACACGGCGGCCGAGTACAACGCCACGCGCGAGAGCTTCCCGGCCGTACTGTTTGCCCAGTCGATGGGGTTCGGTCCGCAGGAGTTCTTCAATCTGGATGAGACCGAGCGCAAGGCCGTGCAGACAGCACCGCAGGTGAAGTTCTAAGAGCACATCCCCTCTCCCCGTCATGGAAGAGCGGCGGAGACAGGGAGGGGCAACCTCATGTTTCAAGCCTACGGCCTTTACGGACACATCCAGGCGAACCGCATCCGCTCGCTGCTGCTGCTGGCAGGCTTCGTCGCGCTGCTGCACGTGCTGCTGTTCTCGCTCCTGCTGATCTGGAGCGCCTTTTACGGCGGCACGTTCGAGGAGATCGTCGAAGGCGCCGCGCGGCAGTTCTGGCGCTCCTGGCCGGTCGCCATGATCGCGGCGCTCGTGTGGTTCGTGATCGCCTACTTTGCACACCAGACGCTCATCAGCATGGCCACCGGGGCCAGCGCAGTATCCCGGTCCGAGGCGCCGAAGCTTTACAATGCGCTGGAGAATCTGTGCATCTCGCGCGGACTGCCGATGCCCGCGCTGCAGATCATCGAGCAGCCTGCCCTCAATGCCTATGCCGCGGGGTTGCGTGAAGGCCGGTACGTGGTGGCCGTCACGCGCGGGCTGATCGACACGCTGCAGGAGGACGAGCTGGAGGCGGTGCTGGCGCACGAGCTCACCCATATCCGCAATCGCGATACGCAGCTCATGGTCATCGCCGTGATCTTCGCCGGCATCTTTGCATTCTTCGGCGATCTAGTGATACGCGGCTGGGATTTTCCCTATGGCTGGGCGCCCCGCTCCAGGCGCGAGGGGCCATGGGGCTCATCGTCGGAAACCTCGTCCGGCTGGGGTGGCTCCAACAGAGACGATCGCCGCAGCGGCGGCGGCTCGGGCGGAGCGATCCTGGCGATCGTCATCGCGATAGCGATCATACTGATCAGCTGGGGCATATCCACGCTGATCAGGTTCGCCCTCTCGCGCTCGCGCGAATTCCTGGCAGATGCCGGCTCGGCAGAGCTGACCAAGAATCCGGATGCGCTCATCCGGGCGCTGCGCAAGATCGAGACGAACGCCAAGCTCGAGGTTCCCTCGCGCATGGAGGCATTCTTCATCGAGAACCCCGTTGCGAGCCGTGTCAGCGGGCTGTTCTCGACGCACCCTTCCATCGACGATCGCGTTGCGGCGCTCACACGCTATGCCGGCGCGATCCGGGCCTGACCTGAGGGCCTGATCCGAGACGATGGAGTGCTTGTCAGCTTGCGCGGCGCCTCTTGGAGCCACCGTAGTTGTGAGCGTAATCGTAGATGCTCACGAGCACGGCCGGCGAGTTATCGATGGAGGTGGCGAGCGCGGCACCTGTTGCCAGGGCGCGAACCTTAGACACGGGCACCGTACCTTCCTCGTTGGTCTTCGCCTCGGGCGCATTTTCGTTGCCGGCGCTCATGGGGCGGGCGCCTCGTCGCAGCATCTTGCCGATCATTTTTCTTCTCCTTCTGGTGCGGCGCGCGCACGGAGTGTTGCTGAGCGATAGATCGAGGCAGGGATGCTGCGGTGCAATGGCTTCGGCCTTCACATCGCTGCACGACTATGTGAACATCATTTGAGTCAAAGTGCTCGCTTCGGCGGGCACCACGGAGTTGCCGCGGGCGGCCTCGCGGGTGCTATGGGCGATGCAAAGGGATGAGAGCTGCCATGCAGGTATTGGGTGAACGGGAAACGAGCGGCGTTGCCACGGCGATTGCCGTGCTGCGGCAGCGCTTCGGCGACAGGCTGCAGACGGGCGAGGCGCATCGTCGCCAGCACGCCAATACCATCACGTGGATCGCGAACGAGCCGCCCGATGCCGTGATCTGGGTCGAGAACACAGAGGAGGTGCGCGAGGTCGTCCGCGTGGCGGCGACGCACCGCGTGCCCATCATTCCCTTCGGGGCCGGCACCTCCCTGGAGGGCCACATCAATGCCCCGCGCGGCGGCCTGTCGCTCGACTTCTCGCGCATGAACCGCGTGCTGTCGGTCAACGAGCGCGATCTCGATTGCGTCGTCGAGCCCGGCGTGTCGCGCAAGCAGTTGAACGACTATCTGCGCGATCTCGGGCTGTTCTTCCCGGTCGATCCAGGGGCAGAGGAGGCGACCATCGGCGGCATGGCCTCGACGCGTGCATCGGGCACGAACGCCGTACGCTACGGCACGATGCGCGAGAACGTGCTGAATGTTACGGCGGTGATGGCCGACGGGTCGGTGGTGAAGACGGCCCAGCGGGCGCGCAAGTCGGCGGCGGGCTATGACCTGACCCGGCTGCTGGTCGGGTCGGAGGGGACGCTCGGCATCTTCACCGAGCTTACCGTTCGTCTCTACGGCATCCCGGAAAAGATACTTTCTGCCGTTTGCCCGTTTGCCACGCTCGAGGGTGCCTGCAATGCCGTGATCCAGTCGATCCAGCTCGGTCTCGGCGTCGCGCGCATGGAGCTGCTCGACATCATGCAGATCCGGGCGGTCAACAGCTACGCCAAGCTGAACCTCGATGAGAAACCGACGCTCTTCCTCGAGTTCCACGGCACCGAAGCAGGTGCGCGCGACCAGGTCGAGAATTTCAAGGCCATTGCGGAGGGCGAAGGTGCGCTGCGCTTCGATTGGGCCGAGAGCGAGGACGAGCGCCGCCGGCTGTGGAAGGCGCGCCACGACGCCTATTGGGCCATCAAGACCGTGTGGCCGGGCAAGGATGCGCTGGCGACGGATGTGTGCGTGCCGATCTCGCGGCTGGCGGAATGCGTGGTCGAAACGCAGAAGGACATCGAGGCGTCCGGCCTCATCGCTCCGATCGTTGGTCATGTCGGAGACGGCAACTTCCACACCACGCCGGTATTCGACCGCAGCAACGCCAAGGAGGTGGCGGCGGTCGAGGGCTACCTGGAGCGCCTCGCCCGGCGCGCCATTGCCATGGAGGGCACCTGCACGGGCGAGCACGGCGTCGGCCAGGGCAAAGTCAAGTATCTGAAGGCGGAGCTCGGCGACGGACTTGCCGTCATGCGGGCGATCAAGGCTGCGCTCGATCCTCTCGACATCCTCAATCCGGGCAAGATCCTGTCCGCGTGATCCGGGTCGGGTCGCGGCATCGGCGATGGGTTAACCGGGCATTTAGCACTTCCTTTAGGCGCGCATGACAGTCTTGCAGCCGGAAGGCGCACCCGATGGGTGGGCCCGATCGGTTGCAGTGCCATGCGGACATCCGACAGACTCTTGAAGCAGGTGCGTCGCGCGTTGGCTGCCGTGCTCGTCCTCGGCGGCTTCACCAGCCTGTTGTCTCTTGCGCTCCCCCTGTATGTCCTGGGAATCCTTGCGATTGCTGCCTCGGCCGGGAACGCGGAGACGCTCGGCCTTTTGACGGTGGCCGTTGGCGGCGCCGCTCTCACCCTGCTGTGCGTGGAGGCTATGCGCGGCCGCATTCTTCTGCGCGCGGGCCTGTGGCTCGATCATACCCTCGGCCAGCAGATGCTGGAGAACGGCCTCAGGCTCGGGCTGCCGCCCTCCACCTTGAAGCAGGACGCTGACGCCCTCGCGTGCGTGTGCCAGGCGCTCAAGGAGCGCGTCGTTCTCCCGGTGCTCGATGCGCCCTGGACGCCGGTTTTTCTCATCGCTCTCACGCTGCTCCATCCCCTGATGGGCGGCATCGCCGCACTTTGCGCGCTTGTCCTTGTGCTCGTTGCGCTCGGGCAGGCGCGGCCGGTCTCGCGCCTGGAGCGGAGCTGCAGGCGTGCCATCGCGCGGGTGCAGGAATGGTGGCCCTCCGTCACTGCCGTCTCGGTTGCCATGGGACCAGCGGCCGAGATGGCTGCACAATGGGAACGGCTCAACCGCGCCCATGTGGCGAGCGCGTACGCACTGGGGAGGCGAATGGGCATCCTGCAGGGAATCGCACG
The DNA here is from genome assembly GCA_008933705.1 of Hyphomicrobiaceae bacterium. Classification (GTDB taxonomy): domain Bacteria; phylum Pseudomonadota; class Alphaproteobacteria; order Rhizobiales; family Hyphomicrobiaceae; genus AWTP1-13. Next base: position 25,136 of record WBUN01000040.1, on the reverse strand, counting down.
CAGCATTCGTTGGCTCGCCCAGATCGGCATGATCGCGCTCGGCGGCTGGCTTGTGATGCACCAGGAGCTGACGGTCGCCGCGCTGCTGGCCTGCCTGTTGATCCAGGCCCGTGTGCTGGCGCCGCTGCATCGCATTGTCGCCTCGCTCGGTGTGCTGCGCGGAGCGGCATCCGCCTCGCGCCACCTTGCGTCCTTGCCTGCGGACTGGGAGGAGCCGCACCGCTCGCCGGCTCTCGCCCGGCCGGCCAGATCGCGCACTTCGGCCGACGGCCAGATTCCGCGGCTCGACATCAGAGGGCCGCTGGCGATCGGCTATGCTGCGGTCCTGATTTTCCTCGCCGCAAGCGTGAGCGCGGCAATCCTCGTGCCCGCGGAGCACTTGGCGCAGTCAGCCGGCCTGTGGCGCAGCATCGCTCCCGAGGTCAAGGTCATGCTCGTGCAGCACGCCAAGGGCGGCATCGGCGCAAGCGTGCACGTTACCGAAGGCGCGCAAGTCAAGGCCGGCGATCTTCTCGTCACACTGGATACGGCCGTTCTCGATCGCCAGATCGTTGCGCTGCAGGCCCAGGCAGCCTCGGTCAAGACACAACTGGAATCCCTAGCCAAGGAGGCGGCAATGATCTCCGCACGTCCGGAGCCCACGCAGGCGGATCGAGATCAGGTCCAGAGTCTCGAGCAGCGCATAGCCGCGCTGGAGAAGGAGTCGCAGGACCTGCTGACGCGCATTGCCGCAGCCGAGCTGGATCTGGCTCGAAGCGAGATCCGTGCCCCGGTCTCCGGCCGCGTCGTGTCGCTGGCAGTGCGCCGGCCCGGCACCGTGATTGCACCGGGTGCCACCGTCGCGGAGATCGCCTCGTCCGAGCGCAACCTGCTGGACCGCCTCGCCGAGCCGATCTTCCGCCACGTCCACCGCGCTTTCCGCATCTGACACCACCAGACGAGTCAACATGAAGCTTCCCGACACAAAGATCATTCTGTTCAATATCGCCGCCGGACTGGTGAGCGTTGCGGCCATCGTCGCCGCCGTCCGCTCGTTCCTCATCACGCCGGGAGTAGCGCCGTGCAGCGAGCGTTACGCGTCGGGCACCGTATTCGCGCTCGAGCGCGAAGGCGTCATTCAGACGCCGGTGGATCTGCAGGCGCGACTCGGCGGCAGGGATGTCGGTCTCGTCGAGAACGCGGTCGTCTCCAAGGCGAAAATCGGCCCGGTGCCGGTCGCCCTCAGCGTGAACCTGCCCAAAGGCTCGGCTTCGCCCCATTCGTCGGCGACGCCGACGGGTGGGGTAAGCTTCTCGTGGGAACCCAAATCGATCCAGGCGAAGACCTCTGCGTGCCTCGCCTATTCGGTGCTGCTGCCGGAGGGCTTCGAATTCGGCCGCGGCGGCGTCCTCCCGGGCATTCGCGGCGCCGATGCCGACAGGCAGGGCCAGGATGGCTTCATCTCGCAGCTCGTCTGGCGCGCCGGCGGCCGGGTCGGCGTCACCAATCGCGTGACGAGCAACAGTCAGTTGCGCGTCTTTCCCTACGCACAAGAGAACGCCGTGTTCCCGCGCGGGCGCTGGACCAAGGTCGAGCAGGAAGTCGTGCTCGGTGCGCCCAAGGAGACCAAGGGTGTCGTGCGCGTGTGGATCGACGGCCGGCTTGTTCTTGATGTGAATGCGCCGGTCCTCCGTGGCAAGCCGGATGTCGCCATCTCCGGGGTTGCGGTCGATGCGTTCTATAGCGGGGACGACGCAAGCGGCGGTGCGCCGGCAGACACCAGGCTTTCGCTTTCTCCTCTCGAGATCCGCTGGCAATAGGCGCTTATGTGCGGGGGCTGCCGAGTGCACGCACCTCGGCGAGCAGCTTGGCATCCACGCTCACGCCTTCCCGCCTTGCCTTGTCGCGCAAGGCGAGCCGCCGTGTTCCCGGCAGGCGCGCGCCGGCATCGGCGGCGACCATGCCGGCGAGCGTCGCCATGCGCTCCGCGAACCGATCCTGGCCGGCGAACGCGCCGGGATCGATGGCGATGAGAAGCTGCCCGACGCCGGGCGGGGGCCCCTCCGCGTCGAAGAATGAGCTGGCCTCCGAGGAGAGGCTCGCTCCGATCATGGCGGCTGCGAGGATTTCCACCATCAGGGCCAGCGCCGAGCCCTTGGCGCCGCCGATCGGCAGCAGCGCGCCCTTCAGCGCCGCCGCAGCATCCGTCGTCGGCGTCCCTTGTGCGTCGACCGCCCAATCGGGGGGGATTGCCTCGCCTCTCTGCGCGGCCGTGAGGATTTTTCCGCGCGCAACGAGGCTCAACGCCAGGTCGATGACGATGGGCGGCGCGCCGGCCTGCGGCGCAGCAAAGGCGATCGGGTTGGTGCCGAACAGCGGCTGCTTGCCGCCCCACGACGCCATGGCCTTGGGCGTATTACCGAATGCCAGTGCCACAAGGCCCGTTTCCGCCAGCCGCTCGACATGCCGGCCGACGACGCCGAAGTGGTGCGAGCGCACGAAGCCCGCGGCGGCTATTCCCGCGTCGCGGGCGATTTGCGGCAGACGCGCGATGGCGGCATCGAAGGCCGGATAGGCGAAACCGTTCCTGACGTCGATCATCAGGGTCGCAGCCCGCGACTGGCGCACCTCCGGCACGGCGTGTCCGTCGACCTTGCCGGCGCGCGCCTGGGCAGCGTAGCTCGGCACACGGCTGAGGCCGTGGCCCTTCTGGCCGTCGATCTCGGCCTGTGCCAGCGCGCGGGCGACCGATCTTGCATTCGCTTCGGCCGTCTTCGAGGCCGCCAGGGCGGCGGCAATGATGTCCTCGAGATCCGTCGGGGCGATGATGACGGTGGTGGTGCTCATCGGGTCCTCTTCAGGACTTGGACAACGCTTTCGACAGTCATGAAGCTCACGCGGCTGTTGGCTTCGAGCGTCACGCCCGAGATATGCGGCGTCAGGATGACGTTGGGGATGCCTGCGAACAGCTTGCCCACATCGGCCTTGATCGGCTCGTCATCGAAGACGTCGAGCGCCGCGCCGCCGAGGTGTCCGCTCTTCAGCCCTGCCGCGCAGGCCGCCTCGTCGACGATGCCGCCGCGCGCCGAATTGATGAGGATCGCCCCCTTCTTCATGCGCGCGAGCGCTTCTTTGCCCATCAGGCCGCGCGTCTCCTTGGACAGCTCGCAGTGCAGGGTGATGACGTCCGCAGTCCCGATGAGCTCGTTCAGCGCAACCTTCCGGGCGAGCTTCCAGTTCTCATGGGCCTCGGGAAGGTTCGGATCGAAGGCGATGACCCGCATGTCGAGGGCGGATGCCTTGCGCGCCGACGTTGCGCCGATCGAGCCCAGGCCGATGATGCCGAGCACCTTGCCGGCCAGCTCGGCTCCCTTGCCCAGCTCCTCGCGCGGCCATTGGCCCGTGACCAGGCGCGCGCTGCTGGTGTAGGCCGCGCCGCGCAGCAACGTCATCGCCATGGCGATCACATACTCGGAGACCGAGTTGGCATTGGCACCGCGCGCTGCGCAGATCTCGATGCCGCGCGCCTTGCATTCGGCCACATCGATGTTGTCGAGCCCGACACCCAGCCGGCCCACCACCTTGAGATTGGGCGCAAGGTCGAGCAGCGCCTTGTCGACGCGCGTTCGGTTGCGAACGATGAGGGCCGGGATGTCGCGCACCAGCGTTTCCAGCTCCTTGCGCTTGTTCCACAGGTCCCGATCCCACAGCACCCTGTAGTCCCGCTCCAGCACCTTGACGGCGCCGGGCTCGAGAAACTCGGTGATAACAATGTCGGTCATGCTCAATCCCAGTTGCATCCGGATTCCCTTCATCCTTGCGGATGGGGGTTGGGGCGGGGCAGCGACTGAGGCCGTCGCAACGGCACCCCACCCTATTCGCTACTCCAGCTCCAATCGCTTGCGCATCTCGTCCATCATCACAGGCCGCAGCTCCATGCCGATGCCGGGCTCCTCGGGCAGGCGCACGTAGCCGTCGATGATTGGAATGGTGTCGGCAAATCCGCCGTATGGCTGGAATACGCCCGGATAGCTCTCCGATCCGCCCGTCTGCAGGCCGGCGGCGATGTTGAGGGCGAGCTGGTGGCCGCCATGCGGGATGAAACGCCGCCGCGACCAGCCCATCCGCGCGGCCGCATCGAGGAAGCGCAAATACTCGGTCAGGCCGTAGCTCAGCGCGGGATCGAGCTGCACCCAGTCGCGATCGGGGCGCAACCCGCCGTACCGCAGCAGGTTCCTGCCGTCGATGGCCGAGAACAGGTTCTCGCCGGTAGCGAGCGCCGACGCATAGTGCTCGGCCAACACGGCGTTGAGCTGGTAGTCAAGGGGATCGCCCGGCTCCTCGTACCAGAACAGGTCATAGCCGCTCATGGCCTTGCCGTAAGCGAGCGCGGTCTCGAGATCGAAGCGCCCGTTGGCGTCGACGGCGACATTTTGTCCCTGACCGACGATCTCCAGCACCGCCTCGATGCGCCTGCAGTCGGTGGCGAGATCGGCGCCGCCGATCTTCATCTTCACCACCTTGTAGCCTTGTGACCGATAACCCTGCATCTCGGCCTTGAGGCCGTCGAGCTCCTTGCCGGGGTAGTAGTAGCCGCCGCCCGGATAGACCAGCACCTTCTCGTCGAAGAGCCCGCGGTTGTAGCGTTCGGACAGGAGGCGCCACAGCGGCTTGCCGGCAATCTTGGCCACCGCATCCCACACCGCCATGTCGAGCGCGCCCGCGGCATGCGCACGGTCGCCATGTCCGCCCGGCTTTTCGTTCGCCATGAAGGTCTTCCAGATGGCGAAGGGGTCGAGATTGCCATCGGCCTCGTCGGCAAGCGTCTTGGCGTCGGCCGCCAGGATGCGCGGGATGAAACGCTCGCGCAGGATGCCTCCCTGCGCATAGCGCCCGTTCGAGGTGAAGCCGTAGCCGATGACCGGCCTGCCGTCGCGCACGACGTCCGTTTCGACCGCGACCAGGCTGATGGTCATCGCCGAGAACGAGATGTAGGCGTTGCGGATCTCGGAAGCGATCGGCGCGGTGGCTTCGCGAATGCGCGTGATCTTCATACGCTGCCCGCTGTTACGAGTGCCCCGGTGCGACCGATCACTTCGGCTCGAACCCTGCGGCCTTGATGGTCTTCCTCCACTTCTCCAGCTCGCCGGCGAGCTTGGCATTGGTGGCGGCCGGCCCGCGAGCGTTGGCAGGGAACAAGACCGTACCGAAGTCGGCGAAGCGCGCCAGGACCTTCTGGTCCGTGAAGGCCTTCTCCAGCGCGGCGTTCAGCTTGTCGATGACGGGCTTCGGCGTGCCTTTCGGCGCGTAGAGCGCATGCCACTGCGTGACCTCGAAGCCCGCTAGGCCGGCCTCCTGCATGGTCGGCAGATCCTTGAGCTGATCCATGCGCGTGGTCGAGGTCACGGCAAACGCCTTGATCGTGCCGCCGAGAATCTGCGACATCGCATTCGTCGACTGGTCGCACAGCATGTCGATCTGGCCACCCACGAGATCGTTCATGGCCGGTCCCGTGCCGCGGTAGGCGACCTCGGCGACTTTGACGCCGAGCGTGGATTGAATGAGCATGTTGCAGAGGTGCGAGCCGGAGCCGACCCCTGCGTTGCCCATCGTCGCCTTTTCCTTGTTGGTGCGGATGTACTCGAGGGCTTCCTTGATGTTGCCGGCGGCCAGCCCTTTCTTGCCGGTCAGCACGAATGGTCCGTTGTTGATGAGGCCGATGCCCTCGAACGCATTGAGCGTGTCGTAGGTGAGCTTCGGATAGAGCGTGGCCCCGGCCGCGAGCGCCACGTGGTGGATCAGCAGCGTGTAGCCGTTCGGCTCGGATTTCGCCGCACGGGCCGCGCCTGTCGTGCCGCCGGCACCGGCGACATTCTCGATGACGACCTGCTGCCCGAGCGACGCCGACATGGATTCGCCGAGCAGGCGGGCGATCGAGTCGGAAGGTCCGCCCGCCGCATAGGGGACGATGAGCGTGATCGGCCGGGTCGGATAGGCATCCTGCGCTTGCGCTGCCGTCGCCAGGACAAGCGCAAGCAGAGCGAATAAGCGCAGAGGGAAGGTGGGCATCGTTTTCTCGCGATTGTCAGGAATCGGGCAGCCGGCCAGCGGCTGCCCGTCTTAGGTCTTCAGGCGCTTCGGTAGAGCTTGGTCATGACGAACTCGCGGTGGCCGAGCGCCTCCGCTGCCGTCAGGCGGCCGTTGGCGGTGCGGATGATCATGTCGATCAGCGCATCGCCGGCCGTGTCGAGCGTCTGCTCGCGCCGCAGGATGCCGGTGACGTCGAGGTCGATGTGCTCGGCCATGGTCCGCACCGTCTTCGGGTTGCCGGAGATCTTGATGACGGGGAGGATCGGATTGCCGATGACGTTGCCCTGTCCGGTCGGGAACGTGTGCACGACGTAGCCGGCGGCGGCCATCAGCGTCACGCACTCGGCCGCGGCCGAGGACGTGTCCATGTAGTAGAGACCCGGGCCTGACGATGGGGCCTCGGCCGGCTCGAGCACGTCGATGAACTTGCACTTGCGGCCGATCTTCTCGAGGTTGCCGAGGGCCTTTTCCTCGATGGTTGTCAGGCCGCCGGCGATGTTGCCCTTGGTCGGCTGGCTGTCGGAGAGGTCGTCGACCTTGTGCGCCTCGATCACCTCGTCCTGGTAGGCCTTGAACACCTTCATCCACTTCTCGCCGATCTTGGCGTTGATGGCGCGCTCCTTGGCGATGTGCTCGGCGCCGGTGATCTCAGAGGTCTCGCCGAAGCAGCCATAGATGCCCTTGGGGATCAGCTTGTCGTACATGTTGCCGACCGTCGGGCAGGAGGACAGCCCGGTCGTCGTGTCGCTCTCACCGCACTTGGTCGATACCCACAGATCCTCGATGGAGCATTCCTCGCGCCTGAGATCGGACGCCCACTGCACGAACTCCTTGGCCTTGTATGAGGCCCTGGCGATGGTGGCGACGTCGCCGTGACCTTCGATGCCGAAGCCGATCACGGGCTTGCCGGTCTTGGCTATGCCGTCGACGACACGCTTGGTCCAGCTTTCCTCGATGCCGATGACGACGACAGCCGCGACGTTGGGATTGGAGCCGGCGCCGATCAGGGTGCGGAAATGCAGGTCAAGGTCCTTTCCGAACTGGAGGCGGCCGTAGGCATGCGGGAGCGCCAGCGTGCCCTTTATGTTGTTGGCCACGGCCTCGCAGGACGCATTCGAAAGATCGTCAAGTGGCAGGATGACCACATGGTTGCGGACGCCGACGCGGCCGTTCTCGCGCCGCCATCCATGGAAACTGAGGTTGCCGCCGGATTTGGCGCGCTTGCCGTTGGATTTGGAGGACATGATGCGGGTTCCCTTCACCAACGTTTGGTCTTGAGGTTCTGGATGTGGACGTGCTCGCCGACGCCGGCATCGGCGACCATCTTGCCGATGTCCTCGCCGTACTTGATGACGGTGTCGCCCTTCTTGAGGGGCTTGAGCGCCACCTTGTGCCCGATCGGGATGTCCGCTTTAGATTTTAGTTTCAGGGTCTTATCTGTCTCGGTGATGACTCCGAGCATGTCGGTTCCAGCCTTGAGGCCCTCGACAACGACGACTCCGACGTTGTCTTTGGGGCTGTGGACCAGGAAATGAGGTGTGGCCACGATTTCGGTTCCCTTGGTTGTGCGCTTTCGGCTCATATCGGCGAGCCTGCCATGCGATAGCGTCGAATACTTATATAAGATATAGCCGTCAATCCAGCAGAGAGAGTGAAAAACAGGTCCGCGTCATGAGCATAGCCGATAACGGCAGCGCCCGACCGCTCTATGCGAGGGTGCGAGAGCAACTGATCGAGCGCATCCGCTCGGGGGCCTGGAAGCCCGGGCAGCTCATCCCGAACGAGTTCGAGATCGCAGCCGAGTTTGGTGTCAGCCAGGGAACGGCCCGCAAGGCCATCGAGGCGCTGGCATCGGAGCGCCTGGTCGTGCGTCGCCAGGGCCGGGGAACGTTCGTCGTCGAGCACACGCCGGCGCACGTCATGTTCCGCTTCTTCAATCTCTATGATGCTCATCGAGAGCAGATCATTCCGGATAGCGGCCACGCCGCGGCGGTCGTGGCCAAGGCGACACCCGAGGAACGCGCCGAGCTTCGCCTGGGAAGGAACGACAAGGTCATCCGCATCGCGCGCGTGCGCACCCGCGACGGCCGGCCGTTCATCACCGAGACCAGCACGCTGCCGGAGCCGCTCTTTCCCGGCATCGCCGAGCTGCCTGAGATCCCCAACACTCTCTATGACTTGTTCCAGAAGTCCTACGGCATCCTGGTGATGCGCACCGACGACCGCCTGAGCGCGGTCGTCGCCGACGTCGCCTCCGCGGCAGCGCTCGGCACCGCCGTCGGCACGCCGCTTCTCAGGATAGACCGGGTCGCGTTCGCCTTGGACGACAGGGTCGTGGAATGGCGCGTGAGCTATTGCCACCTCGGCGACGGCCATTATCTGGCGCGCACCAAGCTGTCCGACGACACCGACCGCCGCTGAGGCGCGGCGGCAGGGCGCTTGCGCGCGGCTTCGCCATCCTCGAAGGTACGTGGGCGCGTCCCGCCTCCAGCAAGCAGGGTCGATAACAGATGTCGCTCTCGATGTATCAGGCGTCCGTCCCGGTCTTCGTGCAAATCCTCACGGCACTCTCGACCGTGCTCGACAAGGCGCAGGCGCATGCCGCCGCCAGGAAGATCGATCCGGGGGTGCTGCTGGCGGCGCGATTGGCGCCGGACATGTTCCCGCTGACCAGTCAAGTTCAGATCGCCTGCGACTTCGCCAAGGGGGCTGCGACCCGCCTTGCCGGCGCGAAGGTTCCGAGCTGGCCCGACAACGAGAAGTCCTTTGCCGATCTCGGCGAGCGAATCAGCAAGACCATCGATTTCGTACAGGCATTCAAGCCCGCGCAGATCGACGGTTCCGAGGCTCGGGATGTGACCATCTCGGTGGCAGGCCAGGCGGTCACCTTCAAGGGCCGGCCGTATCTCATTCACTACGTCATGCCGAACTTCTACTTCCACGCGACCGTCGCCTACGCCATCCTGCGCCACAATGGAGTCGAGCTCGGCAAGCGCAACTTTGTGGGCAAGGTGCCCGGCATGTCCTCCTGACAGCACGCGCGAGACAGCGAGAGCAAAATGCCAACTGCATCCTTTTCACTCGACGGCAAGACCGCGCTGGTGACCGGCGCCTCTTCGGGCCTCGGCGAGCATTTCGCTCGTACGCTGGCGCAAGCGGGGGCCAAAGTGGTGCTCGCCGCGCGACGGGTCGATCGTCTCGAGAAACTGGCAGCCGAGCTGAACACCGCAGGCAGACGCGCCGTGGCTGTCGCCCTGGATGTGACCGATGCCGCATCGGTGGCGGCTGCGTTCGACGCGGCCGAGAGCGGGCTCGGGCCGATCGGCATCCTTGTCAACAATGCGGGCGTTCCGTCGGGCTCCTACTTCCTCAAGACGGGCGAGGAGGAGTGGCGGTCTGTGATGGCGGTCAATCTGGACGGCGTGTTCCGGGTCGGGCAGGAGGCGGCGCGTCGCATGGTGGCAGCGGGCTGCGGAGGCTCCATCATAAACATCGCGTCCATCCTGGGCTTCGGCGTACTCAAATCGCTTTCGGCCTATGCCGCCTCGAAGGCGGCGGTGGTCAGCCTCACCAAGTCCATGGCGCTCGAGCTGGCGCGCGATCGCATCCGCGTCAATGCCATCGCACCCGGCTATTTCTCCACTGAGATCAACGATGCATTCCTCTCGAGCGCGCCAGGCAAGCGCCTGCTGTCCGCGGTGCCGCTCGGCCGTGCTGGAGCGCTGCCGGAGCTGGATGGCCCGCTGCTGCTGCTTGCTTCAGAGGCCGGCGCGTTCATGACGGGCAGCGTGATCACGGTCGATGGCGGCCATCGCCTGCTGGTCGGTTGAAGGGGCAGCCAATGTCGTGGTGGAAGACGGAAAAGGCATCGGAGCGGCCCGAGTTGCGCAAGCGCGCGGCGAACTTCGTTCCCCTGACGCCCGTCAGCTTCCTCAGGCGAGCCGCGGACTTCTTTGCTGACCGCATCGCTGTGGTGCACGGCAGGCGGCAATTCACCTATCGCGAGTTCTACGCCCGTGCGCGGCGGCTGGCCCATGCCCTGACCAAGGCCGGCATCGGGCGTGGCGACACGGTGGCCATTCTCGCGGCCAACGTGCCGGCGATGCTGGAAGCGCACTACGCCGCACCGATGATCGGCGCCGTTCTCAACCCGATCAACATTCGTCTCGATGCGCCGCTGATCGCTTTCTGCCTGGAGCACGGCGAGGCCAAGCTGCTCCTTGCCGATCGCGAATTCCACGCCACCATCGCGCCCGCGCTCGCCAGGCTTGGCGCCCGCGCGCCGATCGTGATCGATATCGCCGATGTCGAGACCGAGAACGCCCCCAGCTTCGGCAGCGTCGAGTACGAGGATTTCATCGCCTCGGGGGATCCCGCCTTCGCCTACCCCGGCCCCCAGGACGAGTGGGACAGCATCTGCCTGCTCTACACGTCCGGCACCACGGGCAATCCGAAAGGAGCCGTCTACAGCCATCGCGGCGCCTATCTGGGTGCGCTCACCAACGCGCTCACCTTCAAGCTTGACCACGACAGCCGCTACCTGTGGACGCTGCCGATGTTTCACTGCTCCGGCTGGACCTTCACGTGGGCCGTCACTGCCGCCGCGGCCACGCACGTGTGCCTGCGCAAGGTGGAGCCGAAGCGCATCTTCGATGCGGTCGTCGAGCAGCGCGTGACACACATGTGCGGTGCGCCCATCGTTCTCAACATGCTGGTGCATGCGCCGGCCGATGCCAAGCGTTCCCTTCCGCTGCGGACAAAGGTGGCAACGGGTGGTGCCGCGCCGCCGGCCATCGTGATCGAGCGCATGGAGGCGATGGGCTTCGAGGTCCTGCACCTGTACGGCACCACGGAGAGCTATGGCCCATCCACCTACTGCGCTCCCATGCCCGAATGGCAGGAGATGCCGGCCAGGGACCGATATGCGCGCATGGCCCGCCAGGGCGTTCCCAATCCGGTAATCGAGCACATGATGGTGGCCAACGCCGAGACGCTCGCGCCGATGCCGCGCGATGGCCGCGCCATCGGCGAGATCATGTTGACCGGCAACACCCTGATGAAAGGCTATCTGAAGAACGAGACGGCGACCGAGGAGGCGTTTGCCGGTGGCGCCTATCACTCAGGCGATCTTGCCGCCTGGCACGGAGACGGCAGCATTGAGGTCAAGGACCGCTCCAAGGACATCATCATTTCCGGCGGCGAGAACATCTCCTCGCTCGAGGTGGAGGAGGTGCTCTATCGGCATCCGCAGGTAATGGAGGCCGCGGTGGTGGCCCGGGCGGACGAGAAGTGGGGCGAGACCCCGTGCGCATTCGTGACGTTGAAGCCGGACAGCGTCCCGGTGACTGCAGAGGAGATCATTGCTTTCTGCAGAGACAATATGGCGCACTTCAAGGTGCCCAGGACGATCGTGTTCGGTCCACTGCCGAAGACGTCGACCGGCAAGATCCAGAAATTTCTCTTGCGGGACAAGGCAAACACGCTGACCTGAACCGCCGTCATTTCCCCGTTCACCTGCCTCCCAGCACAGTCTCATGCACGGCATGTCAGCCCGACGGGGGGTGCGGCGGACCGCCGCGCGGAACCGTTTGGCCGGTTAACCATTGCCGATGAAGTTTGTCCCTCGCCCCGCGGGTTGCGTATACGCCACCAACCACGGGTAGCGGGGGTTAACCAATTCGTCCGGCATCGGCGCGCTTCAACGCGTGATGGCGGCCGACTGCGAGGGAGTCCTCACATGTCCACCGTCGACGCATCGGCACGCGCTGCGCGTTGCCGCCCGCTTGGCCGGCACGCCCTGCGCTCGCCTGCAAGCCTTCTTGTGGTCGCCGCTGCGGCATCCATTGTGACGGCAGGCTCCGCATCTGCGGGACGCGGCATTAGCGAGTCATGGGCCATCGATACGCTCGACCGGGAGGCGGCCAGGGACGGGGAGGCGCGCACCGGGCGCCGCACCGCCGTGGAGCGGTTGGCCGAACGAGACGAGGACGAGACGAGACCGCAGCGCCGTACCGTCCAGCGGCATGCCGACAAGGCGCGCCGCACGCAGCGCGGGACGCGGGTCGCAAGCCTCGGACGGGAGGTGGCGCCTGCGCCGAAGCCCCGACCGTCGGTGGCGGTGGTGGGATCCAGGGGCCCGGTTCCTCGGTTGCCCAGGGAGGCGCGCCGAAATCGGACAGGCCCCGTCGTGGCAAGCCTCGGCCGCGAGTTCATCGCGCCCGCTCCCGCGCTGCAGCCGAGCCTGTCCGGCGGCCCGATCAACTGGGTTGCCTCCGCCGAGTGCCTGGCCTCGCGCCTGCGCACCGTCCTTGCCGAGGTGGCGGCGAACTTCGGATCGCTGCGCGTCAACTCCACCTGCCGCAGCAGGCGCCATAACGCCCGTGTGGGCGGCGCGCGGCGCTCCTATCACCTGACCGGCAATGCCGCCGATTTCCGCGTCGCGGGGAAAGTCAAGGAGGTGTACGCCTTCCTCAAGGGCAACAGATCGGTCGGTGGATTGAAGCACTACGGCTTCGGACTCTTCCATATCGATACCGGGCCGCGGCGTAGCTGGTAGTCCTGCCTGAGGTCACCTCGGGGCGGCTTGCTGCGCCGCTCCGTACCGTGCCCGCTGCCGCGCCGCTGAGCGCGGGCAGGCAGGGCAAGCGGGTGGGATATTTCGGCCACGCACATCCACCGCCAGACCGGGGGTTCTTTCTTCCGCCGAATTAACGCGCCACCTTGCCGGATCGCGACGCTGAGGCGGCGCGGTACGGCCAGGGGAGGCAGACATGGAGTTGAGCCCGCTTCGGCAGCTTCGCAAGGGCCTCTTGCCCAAGATGGTGTCGTGGTACGACCCTCGGCTGCTGGCGCGCATCGGTGTGCGCACCGTCATCTCGTCGGTATTCGGCCAATACGCCGACCAGCGGCTCATCCAGGCCGTGACCGATCCCGCCCAGGACAACGAGCTGGTAGCCCGCTACGACTACCGCGATCCGAACGCGGCCGAACCGCACAAGCGCATCTCGATCGATGAGAACGGTGCGTTCTGGATCGACTACGCGGCCGACGTCGGCGATGGCTTTGAGTCCACCTACAATCTGGCCTACCTGCTCGCCCAGGACAGTCTCGACATTCGCGGTCCGGGCCGCCTGCGCCATGGCGATATTCTCATCCTGGGCGGCGACCAGTGCTATCCGCAAGCCACGCGCGAGGAATACAAGAAGCGCCTGCTGCAACCCTTTGGCTGGGCGTTCACGGTGGCCAATCCGCAGCGCAAGCTGTTTGCGATTCCGGGCAACCACGACTGGTATGACGGCCTCGTGGCCTTCGACAGTCTGTTCTGCTCCTCGCGCGACAAGCTGTCGAACGAGAAGGGCAACATCATTGGCGGCTGGCAATGTCACCAGCACCGCAGCTACTGGGCGCTGCGTCTGCCGCACAACTGGTGGATCTGGGGCGCCGACATCCAGTTCTCGAAATATCTCGACGTCTCGCAGGTCAACTACTTCGAGCGCGTGGCCGAGCAGATGGGGCCGAAGGATCACCTCGTCATCTGCCTGGCCGAGCCGTCCTGGATGCTCGCCGAGCTGCAGGGGCAGGACGAGGAGGAGAACTTCTTCAAGATCACGACGATCGCGCGGCGCCGCGGAGCGCGCATCGTCGCCGTCATCGCTGGCGACTGGCATCACTACAGCCGCTATTACGCCCATGAGCTCGACATTCACTTCGTGACGTCGGGCGGAGCCGGGGCCTTCCTGCACCCCACCCACGTGCTGCGCAACTCGATCTCGGTGCGCTGGCCGGAGCGCCCGGAAGATGCCGACGCACCCGACGTCGACACCGCCGCTCCACGGCCGGGAGAGGCTTGGAAGGCGAAGGAATATGACATCCGCCTCAAGCGCAATACGAAGGCGGCCGAAGGTGTCATGGGCCAGGTCGTGCAGGATGTTCAGGATGCCATCGAGCCGCTGCAGCGAACCACGCTCGGCACGCGGCGCAGGCGCCAGCCGCTGCGGCCGCAGGCACCCAAGTGCTATCCCCCCAAGGCTCGCAGCTACCTGCTCAGCCTCGGCAACGTGCTGTTTCCCTTCTACAATCCTGCCTTCGCCATCGGCATCGGCCTGGTCTACTGGCTGGTGACGTGGCAGTTCCAGTCTCTCGTGAGCCAGCACGGCATTTCCTCGGGCAAGATCGACACCATTGGTCTGCAGACCCCGTTTGCCAGCGTGCTGCCGTTCATGCCGCTCTACCTGATCCAGGCGATGATCGCCTCTATTAGCCTGACGGCCATGCTGGCCGGCCTCTATGCCACGTTGATCTGGTACGTCGACGCCGTCGATCGGCCGGGCTTCCGGCGCTATGCCACCAAATTCATCGTCGGCAGTGCGCACTTCTTCGCGCATCTCATAGCGATGTTCACGCTGTCGCTGTTCGTGGTCATGCTCAACAACTGGATGACGCCGTCGATCGAGAGGCAGCTCGATGCGCTCTACCAGGCACGCAAGGAGCAGGCGCCGATCATCCGCGACGTGATCGAGGAATCGCTGGAGCCGTTGCAGCGGCAGGCCCGGCAGCGCGAGCGCGCTCCCAGCGCCCCCGAAGTTCCCAAGCCGACCCCTGTCCGCGAGATCGTCGGCTTCACGTCATATCCGACCCTCATGGTCCTGCTGGGCGCCTTGATCGGCGGCTCGCTCTGGGGGCTCTATTGGGTCGTCACCGGACTGTTCGCGCGCATGCATGCAGAGGAGGCCTTCGCCGCGCTGCGCATCAAGAACTACAAGAATTTCCTCCGCCTCAAGTTCGAGCCGGACAAGCTGACGATCTATCCGCTCGGCATCGACAAGGTGCCGGGACCGGACCATTGGATGGATGCGCCGCGAGGCAAGGCCAATCCGCAGCCGAACAACCCCAAGCTGATCGCAGTGAAGCCGATCGATGTGCGCCTGATCGAGAACCCGATCGTCATCCCGTGCTACGACGAAACGTGCGAATGACGAGATAGGGCGCCAGAGCCGGCAGCCCCGGCTACTTCGGTGCAAGCCCCGTGTTGCGCTCGACACCCTGCACGAGCGGTTGGCGCCACGTGCCGGTCACTCTGACGGCGTCGCCTCCCAGCAGGTCGACGGCCTTGAGGGGCCGGTCCGCAGGCACTTCAGGCTTCATGAGAAGATCGAGGTTGAGGGTTCCCTCGACCAGATCAACACGGCCGGAAGCGCCCACGCCGGCAGAGCCGACGCGCGCCTGCACCGCCTCGGTGATCAGCACGCCATCCTGAATATGTGCGCGGGCCTCCACCTGCTCGAGGTTGGTCTGACCCTTCGACATCATCGTCCACGCGGCGCCTTCGCCGGTCTTCGCAGCGCCGCGCAACCCCTTCAGGTCGAGCCCGATGCGGCCGCCCTCGGGCATGGTCAAGGTCGCCTTGCCGCTGAGATGGCGCAGAATCTCGGTCGGCGTCTGGCCGGACCCGGCCACGTCGACGGCCAACGTGGAGCGGCCGCTGAGCGCTGTGGTGCCGAACATGGCGGCGGCGGCCCTGCCGGCCTCGAATTTCTCGACCCGCCCGCGCATGGCATAGCGCGGCACGAAGTCGTTCATATCGGCCGAAATCTGCGCACTTACGGTTCCGGCATGCAGATCTAGCTCAGCGATATCCGCCAGCAGCTTGCCGGAGCGCACGCTGATCGTTGCCGCTCCGCGGCCGAGACCGAAGCCGCTCATGGCGACCTTGGGCGCCGAGATGCGCAGATCCGCGTCGACATGCCTGATGATCGGCATCGAGATGTCGAATGCCGACCACGACGCCGTCTCGCGGTCGAACACGAACGACTGCGACCGCGCGGCTTGCGCATAGGGCGTAAGATCCAGCGCATTGAACGCCAGCGTGCCGTCGATGAGGGGGCGCTCTCCCGCGAGATTGAGCGACAGCGTGCCGGCGGCCTCGTTGCCATCAACGATCACCTTGGCGTTCTCGACCGCGAAAGTGCGCCGTGCCCATCTGATCTGGCCTTTGATAGTGGTGGCGTTGAGCCCGGGGGCATTGGTCAGCAGCACGCCGAACCATCGCGCGGCGCGCCGCAGGCTCGGTGTCGAGATCTCAGCCTGGCCGGAGAGCTGGATATCCTCCGCAAGATCGAAATGACCATCGAAGCTTGCATCGAGCAGGCTGCCCTTCAGCGTGAATTTCGCAGGCCAGCGCAATGGCGCACGCTTGTCGGTCGGCGAGGAAAGCGCGGCCTCGATCTTCAGGGACTGACCGCGAACAGTGAAGCTCCCTCGGGCGGTGATCTGGTCCTTGCGTCGGCCCGTGACCTCGGCTTCGATGTCGCTGATCGTCTCAACCGTCCCGTCCAGCGCCGTCACGTTCAGCGTGCCGCGACGAATGGCCAGCGTGTCGAAACCCATCGTCATCAGCTGCTCGACCAGCGGGGCAATGGCCGGTGCTTCGCCCATGCTCGCCTCGAAGCCGGGGGACGTTGCCCGGGCGCCGGACGCATTGAACGAGAACACCGGGCCGTCCAGCACGAATCTCGAGATGGGGGTGCCTGCGGCGGCATTGCCGTCGGCATAGAGCACGCCGCGGATCAATGTTACGTCGGGCGCCCCGCTCAAACGGATCGGCGCTGTGATCACGTGCAGATCGCGCGGCGACGCCATGACCGAATTGCCGGAGAACGGCTCGACCGGGGCCCGATATGCGAGAAAAATTGGCGCCAGGAGCGCAAGCAAGAGGCAGCCGATCGTCGCAAGGGCAAGTGTGGTGAGGCGCGATATCAGCTTCTTGCGTCTCATGCCTAGACTTAACCTGGCTTGTTTCCGGTTAGCTGGCACCGCTCACCGACAGGCGAGCGGCCGGCTTAAGTCATGGGAGCCAAAGCTTGCGAACCAGACCTGCTTCTACAAATCGTTGCCACAGCACGCAAGCTGGACTGTTATGATGATGCGCGCATGCGACTCGAAATCACCCATCCCCGGACACTTTCTAACCCCGACCGACGCAAAGAGCCAGCCCAACCGTGCCAGGAATGATGCCATGACCGATGCCCTGTGGAGACCCGAGAAAACACGTTCAGCTCAAACGACACTGAGCGCCTTTTCAGCCTGGATGGCATCGCAGACGGGCAAGTCTTTCGACAGCTATGACGCGCTGCATCGCTTCTCGACGCAGTCGCCCGGCGAGTTCTGGGCCGGCTTGTGGGACTTCGCGGGTGTCGTGGGAGACAAGGGCAAGCCACCCTACCTCACGGACCCCGACAAGATGCCGGGCGCCCAGTTCTTCCCGGAGGCGCGGCTCAACTTCGCGGAGAATCTGTTGCGTCGGAAAGGCAGCGACGCGGCGCTGATCTTCTGGGGCGAGAACAAGGTCAAGCGGCAATTGACCGCGGACGAGCTCAGGGACGAAGTGGCGCGTGCGGCTGCGGCCTTCCGTGAGGCGGGGGTGACGGCCGGAGACCGCGTGGCGGCCATTCTGCCGAACATGCCCGAGAGCATCGCCGCCACGCTCGCAGCGGCCTCGATGGGAGCGGTGTGGTCGTCCTGCTCGCCCGATTTCGGCGTGCAGGGCGTGCTCGACCGCTTTGGACAAATCGAGCCGAAGGTGCTGATCGCCTCGGACGGCTACTACTACGCCGGCAAGGCCATCGACATTTCCGACAAGCTGGTCGAGATCGCGTCCAAGCTGCCCTCGCTGCGCGCCGTCATCGTCGTGCGCTATCTTGGGCGCGAGAAGGAGGTGGCGCAGGCGCTCAACACCAGTCTGATCCACAAGGGCGGCCGCGCGCAGACCTGGGACGACGCGGTGTGTGCCCGGCCCGTCCAGCCGCTCACCTTCGACCGCCTTCCGTTCTCCCATCCCCTTTACGTGCTCTTCTCGTCCGGCACGACTGGCATGCCGAAGTGCATCGTGCATTCGGCGGGCGGCACGCTGCTCAAGCACCTGTGCGAGCAGCAGATGCACACCGACGTAAGGCCCGGCGACCGCTTGTTCTATTTCACGACGCTCGGCTGGATGATGTGGAATTGGCTGGTGTCGGGGCTGGCGTCGGGAGCGACGCTCCTCCTCTACGACGGCTCGCCCTTCTACCCCTCCGGTACCATCCTGTGGGACTACGCGCAGGCAGAGCGCGCGACGCATTTCGGCACATCGGCCAAATACATCGACGCGCTGAAGAAGGCCGAGCTGGCGCCAGCCAAGACGCACGACCTCTCCTCCGTCCGTGCTGTTCTGTCCACCGGCTCGCCGCTGGCGCCGGAGAGCTTCGACTATGTCTACCAGGACATCAAACGGGACGTGCACCTCGCGTCCATCTCCGGCGGCACCGACATCTGCGGCTGCTTCGTGCTCGGCATTCCGACCAAGCCCGTATGGCGCGGCGAGATTCAGGGTCCGGGCCTCGGCATGGCCGTCGACGTGTTCGACGAGAACGGCCAGGCTGTCGAGTACGGCAAGGGCGAGCTCGTCTGCACAAGGCCGTTTCCCTCCATGCCGGTCGGCTTCTGGAACGATCCCGACCAGAAGAAATACCGCGCCGCCTACTTCTCGCGCTTCGAGAACATCTGGCATCACGGCGACTTCGCCGAGTGGACCGAGCACGGCGGCATGATCATCCACGGCCGCTCGGATGCCACGCTCAATCCGGGTGGCGTGCGCATAGGCACGGCCGAGATCTATCGCCAGGTCGAGCTGCTGGAGGAGGTGCAGGAGAGCATTGTCATCGGCCAGGACTGGGACCGCGACGTGCGCGTCGTGCTGTTCGTGGTGCTGAAGCCCGGCCTCGTGCTCGACGATGCACTGCGCGAGCGCATCAAGAAACGGATCCGCACCGGCGCCAGTCCGCGCCACGTGCCGGCCAAGATCATCCAGGTGGCAGACATCCCGCGCACCAAGTCCGGCAAGATCACGGAGCTTGCCGTGCGCGAGATGGTGCACGGCCGCGATGTGAAGAACAAGGAGGCGCTTGCCAATCCCGAGGCGCTGGAGCTCTACCGTGGCATTCCGGAATTGGGGCGGTGAGGCGGCTCGCTCCAGGCTCCCGACTGCAGGGCGGCGATCCCCTTGCGCACGCGCCGCCATGACGCGCCGCTGCGGCGGAGGCCGGAGCCCGCTCGTCCCCCGGCTACCGCCTCGTGCAGCATCAGCACGGGCACAAGGCCGATGAGCACGATCGTGAGGGCGCCAAGCGCCGCCTGCTCGAACTGTTCGAGCGCGGCGTAGCTGTAGACGTGCGTAGCCAGCGTCTCGAAGTTGAACGGCCGCAGCAGCAGCGTGGCGGGCAGCTCCTTCATCCCGTCGACGAACACCAGTAGGGCTGCGGATCCGAGTGCCGGCAGCAAGAGCGGCATGTGTACGCGCCGAAGCGCCGAGAACGCCGTCTCGCCGAGCGTGCGGGCGGCCGCGTCGAGGTTGGGCGATAGCCGCTCGAAGCCGGCTTCGAGCGCGCTGAGCGACACGGCGAGGAAGCGGATGGTGTAGGCCAGCACGATCACGAACAGGCTGCCCGACAGCAGCAGCCCGATCGATACGCCGAACAGGCTGCGCATGAGCGCATCGACGTGATTGTCGAGGGCCGCGAGCGGGATCAGCAGCCCCAGCGCGAGCACGGTGCCCGGCAGGGCATAGCCGAGGCCTGCCGCCCTGGCCGCCGTGCGCACGACCATGTTGGGGGCGAGTCGGCGCGCGTAGGCGAGACCCATGCCGATCAGCACGGTCACCACGGCCGCCGCCGCGGCGATGCCGACGCTGTTGCGGACGGCCCGCCAGAAGCCCGCAGCCAGGGCGTCTGAGACGTGCGCCAGGCCTTGCGCCAGGAGCACGCAGAAGGGGGCGATGAAGCCTGCGGCGACCGGAATGCAGCAGAACACGGCGGCGGCGATGCCGCGCCATCCATCGAGATCGGAGAAGGGGATCGAGCGATAGCGGCCGGTGGTGTGATGGAAGCGGCCCTGCCCGCGCGCCGCCCGCTCGGCGACCAGTAGCGCTAGCACCGTCAGGAGCGCCACCAGCGCAATCTGTGCCGCGCCGCCGAGGCTCGATCGCTGCAGCCAGGTCGTATAGATGCTGACGGTCAGGGTCTGCACGCCGAGATACTGCACGGCGCCGAGGTCGTTGAGGCACTCCATCAGGACGAGGGCAACGCCTGCTGCCAGCGCAGGGCGCGCCAGCGGCAGCGCCACCGACCAGAAGGTTCCCGCCGCGGTGCGCCCCAGCGTGCGCGCCACCTCGAGCACGCAGATGGACTGCTGCACGAAGCTCGCCCGTGCCGAGAGATAGACGTAGGGGTAGAGCACCGACGACAGCACGAGGATGGCGCCGCCGAGGGTGCGCACCTCCGGGAACCAATAGTCTTTCACGGAGTGCCAGCCGAACAGCGCCCGCAGCACGCGCTGGAGCGGTCCCGAAAAATCGAGCAGCTCTACGTAGCAGTAGGCGATGATGTAGGTCGGCATCGCCAGCGGCAGCACCAGCAGGCGGTCCAACAGCCCTCGCCCCGGGAAGCGGTACATGGTGATCAGCCACGCCGTCCCGGTGCCGAAGACGAGGCAAAGCACGCCGACGCCGGCCAGCAGCAGCGCCGTATCGGCGAGCGCTCCCGGCAGCACCGTCCGCATCAGGTGCGGCCACGCGCTCTCCGGCGCGCCGAACGAGAGCACGGCGATGGTTGCAAGGGGGAGGGCGACAATGGCCGCGAGCACTCCGGCGAACACGGTCCACGCCGGGGACACCCGCTGGCGCGCGCGCCAGGCTGCAAATCCGGCATGGCGTCTGGCGGGACGCTGCATGCCGCCGGATTTGGGCTCGGCGGGGTTGGTGTTGCGCCCGGGATCGATCATCGCCGCCATTGGGAAGGCCGAATGCGGTCCAGCGTCAAGGGGTGCTCACCACTGATGGACAACGCGGTCCTTGCCGAACGAGATGGTGGCGCAGGTGCCGCGGCCGACCGTGCTTTCGATGGCCAGCACCGCGCCGTTGGCCTCGGCGAGCGTCTTTGTC
Organism: Hyphomicrobiaceae bacterium; assembly: GCA_008933705.1. Lineage (GTDB taxonomy): Bacteria > Pseudomonadota > Alphaproteobacteria > Rhizobiales > Hyphomicrobiaceae > AWTP1-13. The sequence continues at coordinate 4,096 of WBUN01000040.1, read as the reverse complement.
AGCGGAAGGCCGAGCCCTATGCCTCGTTTGGGCATCCGTGCCGGGGCGGCGTCTGCGCAGGCTGCGGCCGCCTCCATGCCGGGTCCGGTATCGCTCACGGAAATCCGCAACGCTCCGGCGCCGTCGTAGCAGACGGCCACGGTCACCCGGTCGCCGCGGCGGGCGAATTTGATGGCGTTGGTGAGCAGGTTCAGCAGCATTTGCCTCAGGCTCAGCTCATCTACGACGATGCGCGGCAGATGCTGGGGCAGCTCCGCGGTGAGCTCGAGCCCCGCACGCGCCGCGAGCGGCCGCGCGACCGTCAGACACTGCTCCACGATCCTTGCGGGGTCCACATCGGCAAAGGTGAGCTGCGGCACGCCGCAGGGCTTGGGCGCGTCGCGCAGCATGCCGTCCGCCACCCCGAGCGCATGGCGCGCACTGTCGTAGATATTCGCGGCATAGGTGCGATAGCGCTCGTTCGCGAGCGGGCCGAAATGCTCGTCCTTGAGGATCTCCGCATAGGCGATGACGGCACTCAGCGGCGTGCGCAGCTCATGCGCGAGGCGGGCCCGCAGGGTGACATCGCTCATCTGGCCGGCCGGATCCGACGGCAGCGCCTTGGATCCTGCCCGTGCGGCGTTGTTCGGGACGGCTGCGCGCTCGCAGGGCAGTCCATCTCTGGACTGCGTCTGCGCCGCCGTCGCAGCCAGGATGGCGACGTCGAGCAGTCCGGGATGCTCCGGCAAAGGTTTGATGCGGCATGCAATCTGTCTGGTGCCCTGTGCGGTCCACAGCAGGAGGGTTTGCACGTCTGCCAGGTCGGATTGCCCTTCATCGGCGATCGCGCGCAGGCGCCGCAGCGCGGGCATGGCTGTATCGAGGGCGACCGGCGGGGCGGCGGTGGCCGGGTCGAGGCCCCAGGCCTCCCACCCGGCCGCATTTGCCGCCACGATTGCGCCGGCGGTTGCGTCGAATGTGAACGTCGCACCGGCGTGCGGCGCTTCCTCCATGGGAAAGAGACCGGCAGGCTCGCTTCGTGGGGCTGGGCTCATGTGCGCCGCGCCGCTGATTCGCAGATGCTCGATTCTGCTTAGCCTGCCCCGATCCGACCGTCCACCGCGGGTCAAAGTCGCCGCACAATCTCTTGTTCGGAACGCGAGAATCCTCGCGGTACCGCCGAAGTCGTGCGGTCGAGGCTGATCGCGCCGATCATGGCCGGACTTGCTCAGCGGCCGCTGAACCGAGGCGTCCGCTTGGCAAGGAAAGCGTCGAGACCCTCGCGGAAGTCGGCGCTGCCGTAGCACAGAGCGACCAGGTCCAGGTCTTCGACGCCGGCGAATTTCTCGCGCATGCGGCGCACGACCTCCTTGCCCGCCCGCATCGTCAGGGGCGCCTGCGTGGCGATCTGCTCGGCGAGCGCCAGCGCTCGTGCCATCAGGGCATCCGGCGAGTCGAGCAGCTCGTTGACGAGGCCGATGGCCAGCGCCTCGTCGGCCTCGATCAGCCGGGTGGTCATGAGCATGTCCACGGCGCGGCCGACGCCCGTCAGCATGGCGACGCGGGCGATGTTGGCCGCCGACAGGCAGTTGGCGAGCGTGCGTGCGATGGGGAAGCCGAACTTGAGATTGCGGGTGGCGATCCTCAAGTCGCACGCCGCCGCGATCACGGCGGCGCCGCCCGTGCAGACGCCGGGGATGGCGGCGATGGTGGGCACCGGGCAGCGCTCCAGCTTGGCGAACATGCGTTCCATACGCGCCTCGTAGTCGAGGCCGTCCTCACCAGACTTGAAGTCGCGGAACAGCGAGATATCGGTGCCGGCGCCAAATGCCCGTCCGCCAGCGCCCGTGACGATAATGGCGCGGATCGAGCCGTCCTCGGGCACGCTGGCGCAGATCTCGCCCAGCCGGTCGTACATGGCGAACGTGAGCGCGTTGTGCGCCGCCGGCCTGTTGAAGGTCACGATTCCGGTCGTGCCTTTGATCTCGTACAGCAGTTCGTTCTCGGCGTTGTCTTTCATCGTCGCTCCCGCACTCAATCCTGCTCACGTCATCTTCGTCGTGCCCGCGCAGGCGGGTATCCATGCACGCATCCGCATTCCGCCGGGTGTGTCCTGGGCCCCCTTCGCGGGGATGATGTCTTCCCGATCGGCCATCGGCCCATCGCTCAAGCGGCACTGCCCTTGGCCTTCTCCGTGAAGTAGTCCATCGCCGCGCGTACACCGGCGGGCTTGTGCGGAATGCCGGCAAGCGCCAAGCCCATCTCCACGCCTGCGAGCGTGCCAAGGATGGTGAGGTCGTTGGTGTCGCCCAGATGGCCGATGCGGAACACCTTGCCTGCCACCCTGCTCAGGCCCGTGCCGAGGGAAACGTCGAACTTCTCCAGCGTCACCTTGCGGAAGGCGTCGGCATTATGGCCCTCCGGCAGCAGCACCGCCGTCAGCACCGAGGAGTAATACTTGGGGTCCTTGCACAGGATCTCCAGGCCCCAGGCCTTCACCGCGCGGCGCACGCCCTCGGCATGCCGGTCGTGGCGGGCGAACACGTTGTCGAGCCCCTCCTCGTGCAGCATGTCGATGGCCTCGGCCAGGCCGTAGAGCAGGTTGGTCGCAGGTGTATAGGGGAAGAAGCCGTCCTTGTTGGAGGCCAGCATCTCCTCCCACGACCAGAACAGCTTCGGCATCTTCGATATTTTGGCCGCTGCCAGCGCCTTGTCGCTCAGCGCGTTGAAGGAGATGCCCGGCGGCAGCATCAGGCCCTTCTGCGAGCCGGAGACGGTGACATCGACCCCCCACTCGTCGTGGCGGTAGTCGAGCGAGCCGAGCGAGGAGATGGTGTCGACCATCAGCAGCGCCGGATGCTTGGCCGCATCAATGGCACGCCGCACCTCGCCGATGTGGGACATGGAGCCCGTCGAGGTCTCGTTGTGCACGATGCACACGGCCTTGACGGCGTGGCCCTTGTCCTCGCGCAGGCGCGCCTCGATGGCGCTGGCGTCGGCGCCGCTGCGCCAGTCGGAGGCGATGAACTCGGGCTGGAGGCCGAGCTTTGCGGCCATGTTCCTCCACAGCGTCGCGAAGTGGCCGGTTTCGTACATCAGCACCTTGTCGCCGGGCGAGAGCGCGTTGACGAGCGCAGCCTCCCAGGCGCCGGTGCCGGACGCCGGATAGATCACCACCGGGCTTGCGGTCTTGAAGATGGTCTTGATGCCGGCCAGAACGCGCAGGCCGAGCTTCTTGAACTCGGGCCCGCGATGATCGATGACCGGCATGTCCATGGCCCGCAGGATGCGGTCGGGCACTGGCGTCGGCCCCGGAATCTGCAGGAAATGACGGCCGGCGCGGCGGGGCTCGTTCGACATCGGGGCTGGCTCCTGATCCTGCGCGCCTGCTACACGACCCTCGACAAAAGGGCCTTGCGATGGCAGCGCTTGTAGGCAATGCAGGCCTTTCCATAGCAGGCGTGCCGCCAAGCGCAAACTATTGCCGCAGCCGTCCGGGCGCCCCCGGGCCGCTGCGCCAGGACCGACCATGAACAAGCATTTCCCGGCAAGTCAGGCTCTGGCCGAGCGCCTGCGCAAGGAGCTCAAGGGCGAGGTCCTCTTCGACCGCTTCAGCCGCGGGCGCTATTCCACCGACGCGTCGATGTACCAGATCGAGCCGGTCGGCGTGGTGGTGCCCGAGACCGAGGACGACGTGCGCGCGGCGATGGCCATCGCCCGCGAGGAAGGCGTGCCGTTGCTGCCGCGCGGCGGGGCCACCTCGCAATCGGGCCAGACGGTGGGGCGCGCCCTCGTTCTCGATTTCACCAAGCACCTGAAGCAGCTGGTCGCGTTCGACAAGGCCAAGGGCACGTGCATCGTGCAGCCGGGCATCGTGCTCGACGAGCTCAACCGTCAGCTCAGGCCTTCCGGCCTGTGGTTTCCGGTCGACGTGTCCACCTCGAGCCGCGCCACCATCGGCGGCATGGCCGGCAACAACTCCTGCGGCACGCGCTCCATCCGCTACGGCATCATGCGCGACAACGTGCTGGCCATCGACGCGATCCTGCCCGGCGGCAGCGAGGCGCGCTTCGGCGAGGCGGGGCATAACCTCGCGCCACCGGGCAGGATCGCGTCG
>WBUN01000039.1 GCA_008933705.1 Hyphomicrobiaceae bacterium | reverse complement strand
GAACATCTGACGTCGGGGTTCCCCCCACCCCTGACCCCTCCCCACAAGGGGGAGGGGAATCCGGGCGGCGTGTGCGGGGGAACGCGACGCTCCGTGAGACGGCGCTGCGGTCAATCGCTGAGACCGAGTTCGTGCCGGCTTCCGGCCAGAACCGGCTGCGCGGCATGATCGAGTCGCGGCCCGACTGGGTGATCTCGCGCCAGCGCGCCTGGGGCGTGCCGATCACCGTTTTCATGCACAAGGAGACGGGCGAGGTGATCCCGTCGGCGGGGTTTGCCAGGTCGGCCGAGCTGATGGAGCGCATCCGTGCGGCGATCGCGGAGAAGGGCGCCGACGCCTGGTTCGAGGAGGGTGCGCCCGCACGCTTCCTGACGGGCATCGTGCCCGATCCTTCGGCCTGGGAGCAGGTGACCGACATCCTCGACGTGTGGTTCGATTCCGGATCGACGCACGCCTTCACGCTGGAGGACCCGCAGGCCTTCCCTCAGCTTGCCGGCATCCGGCGCCAGCGCGACGGCGGCACCGACCGCGTCATGTACCTGGAGGGCTCAGACCAGCATCGCGGCTGGTTCCAGTCATCCCTCCTGGAGAGCAGCGGAACGCGCGGCCGCGCGCCCTTCGATGTGGTGCTCACCCACGGCTTCATCCTCGACGAGAAGGGCGAGGAGAAAATGTCGAAGTCGAAGGGCAACGTGATGTCGCCGCAGGAGCTGATGAAGAACTCGGGCGCCGACATTCTCCGCCTGTGGGTTGCCTCCTCCGACTACTCGAGCGACATCCGCTTCGGGCCCGGCATCATCCAGGGCACGGTGGAATCCTACCGCAAGCTCAGGAACACCCTGCGCTGGATGCTCGGCACGCTGGCGCACTACGACCCGAAGAAGACGGTGACGGTGAAGGTGATGCCGGAGCTGGAGCGGTTGATGCTGCACCGGCTGGCCGAGCTCGACGTGCAGGTGCGCAAGGCCTTCGCCGACTACGACTACAAGCGGGTCGTGGCGACGCTGTCGCACTTCATGAACACCGACCTGTCCGCGTTCTACTTCGACATCCGCAAGGACGCGCTCTATTGCGAGCCGGCCTCCAGCATCAAGCGCAAGGCGGCGCTCGAGACGATCGAGCAGATCTTCCGCTGCACCACGCTGTGGCTGGCGCCGCTCTTATGCTTCACGGCGGAGGAGGCGTGGCTGGCGCGCTATCCCTCAGACAGTGGGTCGGTGCACCTGGAGTTCTTCCCCAAGGTGTCGGCGACCTGGCGCGACGATGCGCTTGCCGAGGATTGGGAGCAGATCAAGCGCGTGCGCCGCGTCGTCACCGGCGCGCTGGAGATCGAGCGCGCGAATAAGCGCATCGGCTCGAGCCTTGAGGCCGCGCCGCAGGTGTTCATCGACGACAATGACGAGCTCATGTCGGCGCTGGAGGGGATCGATTTCGCCGAAGTGTGCATCACCTCCGGCATCGAGGTGATCGCCGACGAGGTGCCGGACGGGGCGTTCACGCTGCCTGATGTACCCGGCGTCGGCGTGGTGCCAAAGGCGGCTGAGGGCAAGAAGTGCGCGCGTTCCTGGCGCATCACCAACGACGTCGGGTCGGACCCGGCGTTCCCGGAGCTGTCGGCCCGCGATGCGGAGGCAGTGCGCGAGTTCGACGCGCGCAAGGGAGCGGCGCGGTGAGGACGGCTCTTGCTGCAGGCATCTTTACCTCGTTGAGGGGCGGGAGCGGCGCGTTGCCCGCCGGAGCCGCACATGCGCTACCCTCGCCCCCCGCGGGACAGGCTCGCCGCGGGAGGTGGGGCAGGTCCTGTTGGCGTGTTTCTGCTGCGCGGTCCGTCCCTCTTCCTCGATGGAGAGCAGCGTCGCGCACGAGGCAAGCATGACGCAACAGCGCACGCCCTGGCTTTGGGGGCCGCTTTCGCAGCTCGGCCTCACCGTGCTCGTGCTGACGCTGGCTTTCGACCAGGCGCACAAGTGGTGGATGCTGATCATCTTCCGCATCCAGGAAAAAGGACGCGTGGCAGTCACACCCTTCCTCGATCTCGTTTATGTGCTGAATACCGGCGTGAGCTACGGCATGTTCCTGCAGGACACCCCGAGCGGCCAGTGGCTGCTCGCCGGATTTGCCGTGCTCGCTGTCTTGGCCATGGCGCTGTGGCTTGCCAGGGGCGTGCGCGACAAGGTGGTGGCTGCGAGTCTCGGGCTGGTGATGGGGGGGGCTCTCAGCAACGCCGTGGATCGCGTGCTGCTCGGCGGGGTGGCGGATTTCTTCTCCTTGCACGCCTTGGGGTTCTATTGGTACGTGTTCAATATCGCTGATGTTGCCATCGTTGCCGGGGTTGCAGGGCTTCTATATGATGCCTTCAGTCCGAGTCGCAATCGCGCCGCAAAGTCGACGTAAACGATTGGCTGGCTTCGAACTTCGGCCCGTGCTGGGGTCGTCTCGGGGGGATGATCGATGGCGTTGCGCGCATGCATGAAGCAGCTGGCGACCGCGGCAATGTTTGCCTCGACGCTCGCTTTGGGCGGCTGCGGCGGCTTCGACGGCGTAGAGCTCAACGGCAAGATTTTCGACTGGATGGGCATCAGCAGCTCGGCCCTCGAGGGTTCGAGGCGTGAGCCGCAGCTTGCGGATCGTGCGCCCCTCGTGCTGCCGCCGGATGCCAAGAGGCTGCCCGAGCCGGGGTCGGGACAGGCAGCCGAGATTGCGGGCGTCGTCGATCCCGAGAAGCAGAAGGCCGCCGCCGCCAAGGAGCGCGAGAAGCTGCATCTGGCGTACTGCCGTGGCGAGATCCAATGGAAGGAGCGAGCGCACGGCGGTCAGGACGTCGGGGCATACAGAAGCCCCTACGGGCCGTGCCCGGGCCTGGGTACCCTCACCAACAGTATGACGAAGAACTGACGCCGGACATCTCGAATTGCCCTGCAATTGAGCGCTGGGATGGCCGGAGGCATGTGTTGTGCCGTGTCCCGGCACCATCCTTAACGCAGTTGCCGGCGGTGAACATTAATCTGTTGTCATTTGACTTTGCGCGCCCGCATGCCGAACTACAGCATGCGGCGGCTTTTGGCGTGCACTGTGCAGGGGGCACGCAGCAACCGATACGCCCGATCCCTCGGGGGCTCAGCAAGAGGCAAGCAAACCGTGCCGTTCGTAGCCAGGAACGATCGACCCCTCGGGGCCTTCGGCATTCGCCGTCCCTTCCTCCTTCTCGCAGCACTCGGATTGATGATGTTCGCACAAAGCATCGAGACGCTTAAGGCTAGTCCCGCCGCCACACGCACGCGCGAGTTCAGGCTCGCCAATGGGCTCCAGCTCGTCGTCGTTCCCGACCATCGCGCACCGGTCGTCACGCATTTCGTTTGGTATCGCGTCGGTTCGGCCGACGAGCCCCCGGGCGTCTCGGGGATCGCCCACTTCCTCGAGCATCTGATGTTCAAGGCGACGGAGAAGATCGCCTCCGGCGACTTCTCCAAGATTGTTTCTCGGCTGGGCGGCCAGGACAACGCCTTCACCAGCCACGACTACACCGCTTACTTCCAGCGCATCTCCAAGGACAGATTGAAGACCGTGATGGCCATGGAGGCCGATCGCATGGTCAACCTGAAGCTGGCCGAGAAGGAGGTGGCGACCGAGCGAGAAGTCATCATCGAGGAGCGACGCTCGCGCACCGAGAACAATCCTTCCAGCATCCTGTCCGAGCAGATGTCGGCAGCGCTGTATCAGAACCATCCCTACCGCATCCCGATCATCGGCTGGATGCACGAGATGAGGAAGCTGTCGCGCGAGGATGCGCTGGCCTTCTACAAGCGATTCTATGCACCCAACAACGCCATCGTCATCGTCACCGGCGACGTCGATCCCGATGAGGTCAAGGCGCTGGCGGAAGCGACCTACGGCACGCTCAAGGCGAACCGGGAGATCAAGCCGCGCGTGCGCCCGCAGGAGCCGGAGCATCGCGCCCCGCGCCGCGTCGAGCTCAAGGATCCTCGGGCCGGCAACGCCGCTCTGCGGCGCTTCTATCTGGCGCCGAGCTACGTGAAGGCCGACAAAGGCGACGCCGAGGCCCTGTACGTGCTCATGAAGATCGCCGGCAGCGGCAGCACCAGCCGCTTGTACCAGAGCCTGGTGGCAGAGCAGAAGCTCGCTTCGAGCGCGGGCGGATGGTATTCGGGCGGCGGCCTCGACAGCGGGTCGATCGGGCTCTACGCCGTGGCGGCGCAGGGTGTCGGCCTCGACAAGGTCGAGGCCGCGATTGATCGCGTTCTCCACGAGCTGCGCGAGAAAGCCGTAACCGACGACGAGCTGGCGCGCGCCAAGAAAGCCTACATCGCCGAGTTCATCTACGAGTCCGACAGTCAATCGGCGCTGGCGCGGCGCTATGGCGAGGGCCTCGTCCTCGGGCAGACGATCGATGAGATCAACCGCTGGCCGGAGGCGATTGCCAAGGTGACGGCGGAAGACGTCAAGCGGGTTGCCAACAAGTACCTGGACATTCGCCGCTCCGTCACCGGCATGCTGATCCCGGTGCCGCCGGATGGGGAAGCCGACGCTGCGCGCAAGCCCCCCACCGGCAACAGATCGTGACGGAGGTTCGGATGGCTGGGTCCAAGCCGGTTGCCATCACCGCGCGCCTGAGCGCTGCGTTCGTCGTCTGCCTGCTCGCCGCGGGCTCTCTCCTTCTCTCATTCAGCAAGGCCCAAGCGATGAAGATCCAAGAGGTCAAAAGCCCGGGCGGCATCACGGCCTGGCTGGTCGAGGAGCACAGCGTGCCGCTCATTGCGATGCGCTTCGCCTTCGAGGGCGGTAGCTGTCAGGATCCGGAGGGTAAGGAGGGCCTCGCCAATTTCCTCTCGGCCATGCTGGATGAGGGGGCTGGCGATCTGACCGCCAAGCAGTTCCAGGAGCGCATGGAGGAGATCGCCATGCGCATGAGCTATGACGATGGGCGCGATTCCTTCTACGGCAGCTTCGAGACGCTGACCGAGAACCGCGACAAGGCCGTTGCTCTGCTCTCCCTCGCGCTCAACAAGCCGCGTTTCGATGCCGACGCGGTGGATCGCATCCGCAACCAGCTTTTGGCCGGGCTCGCCTATGCGGCGCGTGATCCCGACCGGGTCGCTTCCGAGAAATGGGCGGCGAATGCGTTCGCAGGCCACCCATACGGCAGGCCCGCCAACGGCACGCCGGAATCGCTCGGCAGGATCACGCGCGATGAGCTTGTCGCCTTCCATGCGCGCACCTTCGCGAAGGACAACCTGCGCGTTGTCGTGGTCGGCGACATCGATGCGGCGACGCTGGGCGGCGTGCTCGACAATGTGTTCGGGCCTCTCCCGGCCAAGGCCAAGCTGACGCCCGTGGCGCCGACCACCGCCAAGGCGAAGGAGCGCCAGCAGGTGATCGAGATGGGCGTGCCGCAATCGGTGGCGCGCTTCGGCCTGCCGGCCATGCCGCGCCGGGACAAGGACTTCATGCCGGCGTTCGTGCTCAACCAGATCCTCGGCGGCAGCGGCATGTCCTCGCGCCTGTGGGAGGAGGTGCGCGAGAAGCGCGGCCTCGCCTATTCGGTCTACACGTTGGTGCAGCCGCTCAGGCATGCCTCGATCTTCACGGGCGGCGTCGCCACGAAGAACGAGGAGATCGGCCAGTCGCTGGACGTGATCCGCGCTGAGCTCAAGCGCATCGCGACCGACGGGCCGACCGAGCGGGAGTTGGCGAACGCCAAGAGCTTCCTCACCGGGTCGTTCGCGCTGCGCTTCGACAGCAACGCCAAGATTGCCAACCAGCTCCTGTGGATCCTGCAGGAGGACCTGGGCCGCGACTACGTCGAGCGGCGCAACGCCGAGATAGATGCGGTGACGCTGGACCAGGTCAAGAGCGTGGCCAAGCGCCTGTTCGAGGGGGACGAACTCATCGTCACCATTGTCGGCAAGCCGAAGGGGCTGGCTCCCAGAGGGTGAGGGAGGCTGCGGGCTTGGCTGCCGGGAAAATTCGCGCTAGGCCTCTGGCCCTTGTTGAATGAGCGGGCGGGCAGGCATGGCTCCCTACACGCAATCGATCGCCGGCTGCCTGTCGGGCGCCATCGGAACGCACGGGCTTTCCGAGGCTGAGCTCAAGTCGTGGCTCGACCGGCTGGGACCGGCGCTCGATGCCTTGAGGCGGGACTATGCCGAGAGGCGGCTGCCGCTGCTGCGCATCGCCGAGGAAGAGACCGACATCGCTGCGGCGGAGGCTGCCTTCGCCAGGCTCTCGAGGAATGCGCGTGCCATAATCTTCTTCGGCACGGGCGGCTCCAGCCTGGGCGGGCAGACTCTGGCGCAGCTCGGCGGCTGGAACATTCCAGGCATGGCGGATGAGGCGCAGAAGATGCGCCCGCGTACGCGCTTCTACGACAATCTCGACCCCGTGACGCTCGACACGGCACTGCACTCGTTCGATCTCGCAACGACACGCTTCGTCGTCATCTCCAAATCGGGCGGCACGCCGGAGACGCTGGTGCAGGCCTTGGCGGCGCTGGCGGCAGTGAAGGCGGCGGGCCTTGAAAGGAAGATTCCGGAGTTGTTTCTGGGCGTCACCGAGCCTGGGGCCGCCGGCAAAGCGAATGGGCTGCGTGAGCTGTTCGAAGCGCACGGTATTTCTCTGCTCGACCATCATCCGGGTATTGGCGGGCGCTTCTCGGCGCTGACCAACGTCGGTCTGCTGCCGGCGCTGTCGCGCGGCCTCGACGTGCGCGCGGTGCGGGGGGGCGCCAAGGTTGTGATCGACGCGTTGGCGGCAGCGCCGAGCGCAAGGGAGTTTGCGCCGGCGCTGGGCGCGGCGGTGGCGGTAGGGTTGGCGCGTGAGCGCGGCATCCGTGCACAGGTGATGATGCCGTATAGCGACCGGCTGGGGCGCTTCTCGCACTGGTTCGCGCAGCTATGGGCCGAGAGCCTCGGCAAAGGCGGGCAGGGCACGGCGCCGATCGCGTGCCTCGGGCCGCTCGATCAGCACAGCCAGCTTCAGTTGTTCATGGACGGGCCGCGCGAGCATCTGATCACGGTGGTGCGCGTACCGACGGCTGGGCTCGGCCCCAGGATGGCGCCCGATCTGGCGGCGGCGGCCGGCGTCGATTTCCTTGCCGGAAGGACGGTCGGCGATCTCGTCGCGGCACAGGCGGTGGCCGTGCCGGACGCGCTCGGCCGCGCCGGGCGGCCGGTTCGCACGTTCGACCTTGCCCGGCTTGACGAGCACGGGCTCGGCGCGCTGATGATGCACTTCATGCTGGAAACGATTCTCGCGGCCCGCCTGATGGGGCTCGATCCGTTCGACCAGCCGGCGGTTGAGCTTGCCAAGAACATCACGCGCGAGCGCGTGGCGGCGCTGCCGAAGGCGTAGGGTGACCGTGGGGTCAGACCCCATGGCAGGCGTGATCGGTGTAGCGGTCGGTGAGATTTGGGGTCTGGCCCCTTGGAGCTTCCCTTGCGCATTCGCCAGCTCAGCCCCGAGACCATCAACCGCATCGCTGCCGGCGAGGTGATCGAGCGGCCGGCCAGCGTCGTCAAGGAGTTGGTCGAGAACGCGCTCGACGCCGAAGCGCGCGAGATCGAGGTCGTGACGAGCGGCGGCGGCCTCTCCCTCATCTGCATCACCGACGATGGTGCGGGCATGGGTCCCGCCGATCTGGCGCTGGCCGTTGAGCGGCACGCCACCTCCAAGCTCGACGACGAGGATCTGTTCAATATTGCCACGCTCGGCTTTCGCGGCGAGGCACTGCCGTCGATCGGCTCGGTCGCGCACCTGGGGATCCGCTCGCGACAGCGCGAGGCTGCCTGTGCGCACGAGATCATCGTCGACCGCGGCGCCAAGCAGCAGGTGCGGCCGGCAGCCCTCAATCCCGGCACGTGCGTTGAGGTACGCGAGCTGTTCTCGGCGACGCCTGCGCGGCTCAAGTTCCTGAAGAGCGAGCGGGCGGAGAATGCAGCGATATCGGAGGTGGTGAAGCGGCTCGCCATGGCGCACCCCAGCGTCGGCTTCACGCTGACCACGGGCGAGCGGGCGAGCCTCAGGTTGCCGGCGCAGCCGCTCGGCCCCGACGGCCATCTGCAGCGGCTCGCGCGCATCATGGGCCGCGAGTTCCTCGACGATGCGCTGGCGATCGACGCCGAGCGTGACGGTGTTCGTCTCACCGGTTTTGCCGGACTGCCGACGCTGCACCGGCCCGATCCCGGCCTGCAGTTCCTGTTCGTCAACGGCCGGCCGGTCAAGGACAAGCTGCTGATCGGCGCCGTGCGGGCGGCCTACGGCGATCTGCTGCCCAAAGGGCGCTATCCGCTGCTGGCGCTGTTCGTGGCCTTGAGCCCGCGCGAGGTCGACGTGAACGTCCACCCCGCCAAGGCGGAAGTGCGCTTCCGCGACGCCGGGCGCGTGCGCAGCCTCGTGGTTGGCGCGCTGCGCCACGTGCTGGAGGCGGCCGGGCATCGGGCATCGGCCGGCGGCGCCATGGCGTTCGAGACGCTGGTGCAGGCGCGCCGGGCTTCAGCCAGCGGCCCAGCCGGCTTCGAGGCTCGCCGGCCGGCGCATGTGCGGCCGGGATTTGGCGAAGCGATGCAGGCGCCCCTCCATGGGCTCAGCACGCCGAGTGCGGACACCGGCGCCGCTGCCTCGCCGTCCCCGCCGGATCTGGTCGATCGCCCGCTCGGAGCGGCGCGTGCGCAGTTGCACGAGACCTACATCGTGGCGCAGACACGCGACTCCGTCGTCATCGTCGATCAGCACGCCGCGCACGAGCGCCTCGTCTACGAGCGCATGAAGAAGGCCTTTGCCTGCGGCGGGGTCGTGCGCCAGGCGCTGCTCATCCCGGAGATCGTTGAGCTGGAGACGGAGGAGGCAGCCTCCCTGGCCGAGAAGGCGCACGAGCTCGAGACGCTCGGGCTCCTCGTCGAGGCATTCGGGCCCGGTGCCGTCATGGTGCGCGAGGTGCCGGCGCTTCTCGGCGACACGGACGTCAAAGGCCTGGTGCGCGATCTCGCCAGACAGGCGCTGGGCAAGGTGGAGGGCAGCCTTCTGAAGGAGCGGCTGGAGGCGGTGTGCTCGACCATGGCCTGCCACGGCAGCGTGCGCGCCGGCCGCCGATTGACGGGCGAGGAGATGAACGCGCTGCTGCGCGAGATGGAGGCGACACCGCATTCCGGTCAATGCAACCACGGCCGCCCGACCTACGTGGAGCTGAAGCTGAGCGACATCGAGCGGTTGTTCGGGAGGCGGTGAGCCACTTGCACAGCCTCAAGGCCGACCGACAGAGATCGGCACAGCAGAACGCCGAAGGTGCGGGGCACCCTCGGCGTCAGCCATTCGTGTGGTCGACAGACCGGTGCAGGCTCAGTGAGCGGCGGCTGTGCCTTCCTCGGCCTTGCGTGCCGCCTTCTGCACGGCGGCCTGCACCTTTTCGAAGGCGCGCACCTCGATCTGGCGGATGCGCTCGCGGGAGACGCCGAACTCGGCTGAAAGATCCTCCAGCGTTGCGGGCTCCTCGGCGAGACGGCGCGCCTCGAAAATGCGCTTCTCGCGATCGTTCAAGGTCGACAGGGCGCTCTGGAGGTACGAACGGCGCTGAGACAGTTCCTCCGACTCGGCAAGCCGCTCCTCCTGGTCGGGCGTCTCATCGACCAGCCAATCCTGCCACTCGCCACCGCCCTCCGCATCCGCGCGCACGGGCGCGTTGAGCGAGGCGTCGCCGCCAAGCCGGCGGTTCATGGAGATCACGTCCTCCTCGGGCACGCCGAGCTTGGTTGCGATCTGCTTGACCTGGTCGGGTCTCAAGTCGCCTTCGTCGAGCGCCTTGATCTGCCCCTTCATGCGGCGCAGGTTGAAGAACAGCTTCTTCTGCGCGGCCGTGGTGCCCATCTTCACCAAGCTCCACGAGCGCAGGATGTATTCCTGGATCGAGGCGCGGATCCACCACATCGCGTAGGTGGCGAGGCGGAAACCCTTGTCGGGGTCGAAGCGCTTGACGGCCTGCATCAGGCCGACGTTGCCCTCGGAGATGACCTCGCCGATCGGCAGGCCGTAGCCGCGATAGCCCATGGCAATGCGCGTCACGAGCCGGAGATGCGACGTCACGAGACGATGCGCGGCGTCGGAGTCGGCATGCTCCTGCCACCGCTTGGCGAGCATGTATTCCTCGCTCGGCTCCAGCATCGGGAAGCGGCGGATTTCCTCGAGATACCGCGCCAGGCCGCCCGCGCCGCCCACCACGCTCGGAAGTGACTTCGTTGCCATCTCTCTCTCCACCGGCGATCCGGTTTCGCGATCCTGCCGCCGTTCCCTGGTCCTCATCGGAAGCTCCGGCTCATGCGAGCGTGGGCACCAAGGTTGGCGACACCGAGGCAATACTCAATGATGCCATGTGCATCAAACCACGTTGCTGTGTATCGCCAGTAACTCGCCATCACGCCTTAGTGCATGAACGGTGAACGGCCATAGACTCCGTCTGCGGCCTATCCGTTCGCCGGACAACTAAACAATCCGTAATGTTTGCGGACCTAGAGGCCCTTTGCGAGGGCAGTTGCGAGCGCGGCCATGTCGGCCGGCAGCGGCCTCTCGAATCGCATCCGCTTGCCTGTAACGGGATGCTCAAAGGTAAGTTCCGCGGCGTGCAGGGCTTGCCGGCCCAGTGCTGCCAGCGCCGCCTGCGCTTGCGGACCGAGTTTGCGCGCGCTCGCCTTGTAGCCGGAGCCGTAGGTCATGTCACCAAGCAGGGGATGGCTGATATGCGCCAGATGCACGCGAACCTGATGCGTCCGGCCGGTCTCGAGGGTGAGCCCGAGCAGGCTTGCCAGCGGCTTGCCGTCGCGGGTGCGGTAGATCTCAAGCACGTGATAATGGGTTACCGCGCGTCGGCCGGCGTTTCCACCTACCACCGCGATCTTGGTGCGGTTGGCGCTGCTGCGTCCGAGAGGAGCGTCGATGACGCCGTGCACGCGCTCGGGCACGCCCCACACCAAGGCGCGATAGCCGCGCTCCAGGCGACCGTCAGCCCCGTGTGAGGCGAACTGCTCGGCGAGGCCCTGATGCGCGCGGTCGGTCTTGGCGACGACGAGCAGGCCGGTCGTGTCCTTGTCGAGGCGGTGGACGATGCCGGGCCTGCGCACACCGCCGATGCCGGAAAGGCTCGCCCCACAATGCGCGATCAGAGCGTTGACAAGCGTGCCGGTGGCGTGCCCCGGCCCGGGATGCACCGTGAGCCCCTGCGGCTTGTCGATGACGATCAGGTGCGCGTCCTCGTAGACGATGGCGAGGGCCATCGCCTGCGGCTCGGGCTCCGCCGCCTCGGGCGGTGGCACGTGCACCTCATAGGTCTCGCCGGCCTTCACTCTTGCGCCGAGGCTTTCGACGGGCTTGCCCTCCCTGGTGACCTCGGCGGCACGGATGAGGGCCTGCAGGCGCGACCGGCTGAAGGCGGGGAGGCGCGCGGCAAGGAAGCGGTCGAGACGCAAGCCGGACTCCGCCTCACCGACGGTGAGGATTTCACAAGTGCCGTCGTCAGGTGGCTCAGGTTGGCGCATGCGATGATCTATCTCGCGCCGGAAGGACGGGGGCAAGGGGCGGTGCTGAGAGGCGCTGGCCGGATGGCCTGGATGCATGGGCCCCGCGGTGGGGTAGCCGCACCTCGGTGCGGACCTTCGCGGCCGGGAGAGCGCGGCAGCATGCGCGTCGGCCTTGATTGCCTGCAGACACTCCCCTATAGACGGAGGCACCACCGCCTCGCCCCGTTCGTCTAGCGGTCAGGACGCCAGCCTCTCACGTTGGAAACAGGGGTTCGATTCCCCTACGGGGCGCCATGTAGCAACAAACAAAGACGTTGATTTTCAAGCGATTTCAGGCACAATCGTTGCCCCACCCGGCGCCAGATGCGCTTCGAGGTGCAACAAATGGGGCAACAAACTCATGGCTCGGCCGGTCGAGGCGGCCCGCCCGCACAAGCTCAAAGGCTTCTGGTTCCTGGTACGGAGAGTTCCGGGCGAATTCACCGCGTACGACCGCAGGAACCCCGTTCGGATCAGCACGGGTATTCGCATCGTCGACGACCCGCGTGGCATCAGAGCAGCCGAGGTCGTGACCAAGCTGCATGCAGAGCTGTTGCGATACTGGAAGGACAAGCGGCGCGGTCGGGATCCAGATGCGGAGGCGAGATACCAGCATGCTTGCAACCGCGCCAAGTCGCTGGGTCTGAACTATGTGCCGGTGGCCGAGGCGGCGCCGAGCCTGCCGATCGAGGACATTCTGCGTCGCTTCGAGACGCTTGCCTTACGGAAAACGAAGGATAGCGCGCCTGAGGTCACCGCCGTGTTGGGCGGCGAGACGGCGCCAGCGATCATGGTCGACACCATGGTCGATGAGTTCGAACAGATCGTGCGTGCCTCGCTCGCATCGAAGTCGGAGCGGCAGAAGAAGAAGTGGCGCAAGCCAAGAGAGACCGCGCTCAATGTATTCGTCGAGCTTGTGGGCAGCCGGCCGATCACCACGCTGACGCGCTCCGATGCGCTCAAGCTGCGTTCACACTGGCAAGACCGTGTTGTGGCGGGCCGGATCGAGATCGGCACCGCCAACAAGTGCATCGGCCACATTGCCACGATGTTCCGTGCCATCAATGAAAGCAGACAGCTCAACCTGCCCGCCATCTTCGAACGCACCCGCATTGGTGGCGGTAGGGACGGCCAGCGCCTCGCCTTCGCGCCAGCATTCGTCCAAGACCGCATTCTTGTGGATGGCATGTTCGACGACCTGAACCCGGAGGCACGTCGCGTCGTCTATCTCGTGGTCGAGACGGGGCTGCGGCTCTCGGAAGCAATCGGACTGTCTCGTACGACAATCCGGCTGGATGCCGCAGTGCCCCACATCTGCGTCGTGCCGGAAGGGCGGGATGTGAAGACGGCCCAATCCAAGCGCGAGATTCCGCTTGTCGGCGTTGCGCTGATGGCCATGCGCGAGCAGCCTGACGGCTTCCCCCGCTACCGGGACAAGGCGGATGCTCTTTCTGCGCTGGTGAACAAGGCTCTCGATGTGCGAGGACTTCGACCGCAACCCGGGCAATCGCTCTATTCGCTGCGACATACATTCGAGGATCGGCTGACCGCAGTTGATGCGCCCGACAAGATCATCGCCTGCCTGATGGGGCACAAGTGGTCGAGACCGCGCTATGGCGTGGGCCCATCGCTGGAGCACAAGCGTGATTGGCTCGAGCGGATTGCATTTCGACCACCTTCCAGCGTGTAGGTTTCGAGTATCCGTCTTGCGCGCTCTGTAGGATCGTTGCGCCGCGCAGCCTCGAGCTCCTTCTCCAGGCGGTCGATGTACGGCGCATAGAGCGGCCCATGCCGAAGCACGATGTAGGCCGCGAGGGCGAGTGCGCGCTCGAGTCGCTCGATCAAGGCAGAGCCCAAATGCCCGAAATGCAGGGCCGCAGCAGTGCAGGCCCGCTCGCGCCTGAGGATCGGGAGTTATGCTGCCCGCCGCAATTGGGAAAGCCGGGAATACGAGGGATGCGCGGCGAGGCGACGGGAAGTTGGCCGTGGTCGCATCGGCAATATCTGGGCGCCGCCGGTACGACGGTAAGCCGCGGCGCGATAGTGATGGTTGCGGGGGCCCGCTACAGCCACTATCGCGCCTGCGTTCGGACGTCTTTCCTCAAGAAGCGCCGCGACATTTCCAACCAGTTCCAGGTTCATCGGCTCGCCCTCGTCGGTCGGCGTGACGACGATCCGGTCGATGAGCTCGCGTACCAGTTCGACCGCTTCGCGCGCGGCCTCATCACCCTTCGACAGAGCGCGATGAATCTCAGCTACACGCTCCTTGTAGCGCTCCGCCGTCCTCGGATGGAGTGCGAAAACCTCATCAGCACCACGTGAAGGCAGCCGCCCCTCGATGCTGCGCCGCTCCGCCTCCAGCTCGTTGATCCGGTCCGCCAGGGATCTTGGATCCCCGCCTGCTTCGATAGCAGCAATGACCCCGGAGATTTTCCGCATCACCGCAGCCAGCTCGCGTTCGGCTGTCCGTCGTGCCTTCGCTTGGCCTCTCGCAAGGCGCTCGCGCTCAAGCCGAAAAGCTTCGATCGCCGAGGCAACCACGTCCGGCGTCAGAAGGTGCTCCTGGAGCACCTTGAGAATTCGCTGCTCGATCTCCGCGAGCCGAATCGTTCGGCGATTGTCGCAGGTGCTCTTGTTGATGCGCGCTGAGCAGCCAACCCGATCCTCGCGGACGATGATCATCGAGGCGCCGCAACACCCGCAATGCGCCAGACCAGACAGCAGGTGCTTGGGGCGTCGTCTGTGGCTGAGCTTGGTACAGCTGTAGCGACTCCGACGCTGCTGCGCCGCCTCGAACAGCTCGATTGGAACAATGGCTAACTCAGGCACATCCTGTTCGAGCCACTCGGACGGCGAATTCGGCCGCGCCTGCCGGCGCCCCGTCTGGGGGTCCTTGATGAACCGCTGCCGATTGTAAACAATCTTCCCGATGTAGAGCCTGTTGTTGATGATGCCGTTGAGCCGCTTTCGGCTCCCGTTGATTGTAGACGCGTTCCACTCGCGACTACGCGGTGCTGCGATTCTTTCACGGTTGAGCCGACCGGCAATCTCCAGCGCGGAATTGCCATCGACGTACTCGCGAAAGATCCGCCGGATGATCTCGGCCTCGGCCTGGTTGATCGTTCGCTGCCCGCGATCCTCACCGATGGTAGCAACGTCATAGCCGTAGCTGCGACCACCCGGGATCCGCCCGGCGCGCACACGGCCAACCTGGCCACGTCGGGTCTTCTGCGCCAAGTCGTCGAGGTAGACCGAGGCGATGATTCCCTTAAGACCAACGTGGAGCTTGCCGACCTCACCGTCGGCCAGTGTCACGATCTTGACGCCCCAGTACGCGAGCCGCTTATGCAGACCTGCGATGTCCTCGAGATCCCGGGACAAACGATCGATCGATTCCGTCAGAACTGCATCGAATTCGCGCCCCTGAGCGGCCGCCAGGAGGTCAAGCAAACCTGGACGGTTGTGGAGCGAGGCGCCCGAAATCGCGGCATCAGAGAACTCGCTGACAACCTGCCAACCCTGTCGCGTTGCGTGATCGCGCGCTGCCGCAACCCGGTCCGTTATCGATCTGACGTCTTGAAGGTCCGAACTGAACCGGGCGTAGATGGCGACTCGCATATCGCTGCGCGCTCCTTCGCTTGCTCGGCCGCATAGTCCTCCCGCGCCATCTGACGCGCAAGCGTACGTGCGAGATCGTGTAGAATTTCGCGGATAGGCCGCCGTGGTGTTTGAGGCGGTTGTGAGGGTCGAAGGAACATCAGAGCGCAGTCAGCGAATGATTGGGACAGCCACGAGTCAGTGCATCGGTCTCGTGGGCGACTTCCCGACGAGAATTGCAATGACTGGGTCAACGCTCAATTGGGAAAACCGGGAAAACGCGGGACGCCCAAGGACCGGGAGAGAAGCCGAGAGAAGGAGCGCGGCGTAGGGCCTCCAAGGCCATGAGGCGCGCCAGTCGATTGCATGATAAGGGCGATCTTTTTTGCGTGTCCTGCGCGCAATTGTTGAAGGGAATACTGGAGTTCAGGATGCTCTTTCAAAGTGCGCCCATGTAGCCCGCGGCTTGGCTGCGTGAAGAGCGTTTTCTCAGCTCCACGGTAGTTGGGCTCCGTGACGGAAAACCGAAGCCAAGGCAAGCGCTGCACAGGCTTGCTGACCTTCAGCAAGCCCGACGCGGCAACAAAGGCCTGTACCGTCCGCGTCTGAAGTGCGCGTCCGAGCACGGGACCATCGGGCCTGATCCGCACTAGGCTTGCAGAGCGACGCCTCCTCCGGCGCCCGCCATTGGATCATCTAATCACCGGGCGAGCCCCTCTTCTTGTCCGCGCCCGCCTTAAGGACCTCGTCGGCGCGCGCCGTTGCTGCCGCCGCGCGCGCCGCTTCGATGGCGCCCGGGTTACGCACCAGCGTCGCGTCGAGGTGGATGCGCTATTCGGCGTCTGGCTGTGCTTCGGGAGCGGCCCTTGCGAAGGCGGGCAGAGCAAGACAGCGTTGCTCTATGGCTACGAGCCGCTCGAGGCCGGTCATGTCAAGTGCCAACGCGTGGCGTTGTAGAGTTGCGGCACGAGGCACAGATCGGCGAGGGTGGGCGTCTCCCCGAAGCTAAAGGTCGCGGCCGGGTCAGTGAGATTTGCATAGGCCCCAAGGCCGGTCTTCATCCAATGCCGCATCCAGGCAGCGGTAGACTCCTGGGATTGCCCGAGACTGGATTGAGATGCTGGATCACGCGAAGATTGTTGACCGGGTGGATGTCGCAAGCAATGAGCTGGGCTGCGGCTCGAACCTTCGCCCTTTCGATCGCGTCGCGCGGTAGCAACGCCGGCTCAGGATGCGCTTCTTCAGGATATTCGATGATGGCGAGTGATTGCGTCAGGACGCCTGCGCCGTCGACCCGCAATGCGGGAACTGCCGCCGCTGGATTGATCGCGCGGAATGCTGGCAGCAAGTGCTCGCCGCCATCGCGCACGAGATGGATCAGAGCGGCTTCATACGGAATGCCTTTGAGATTGAGCGCAATTCGGACTCTGTAAGCCGCCGACGACCGCCAGTATGTGTAGAGTGTATAGGGCATCTCGAACCTCCCGCGCCCAGTGTGGTCAAACGGGGTGAGCTGGCAGAACCCGGCTGCGAACCTCGCCGAACCCTATGCGGAAGCCGTCGCCTTGAGACCAGCCGCTGATCGCGATCTCGTCGCCGTCCTCGAGGAAGCAGCGCTCGCCGCCTCCTGCAAGATGGATCGGGCGGCTGCCGTTCCACGACAGCTCAAGCATGCTGCCGTAGGAGGCCGGGTCTGCTCCGCTGATCGTACCTGAGCCCAGAAGGTCGCCAACCTGCATGGCACAGCCGCAGAGGGCGTGGTGAGCAAGCTGTTGCGCGCTCGACCAGTACATGTCCTTGAAGTTTGTGCGGCAGATCGTGGTCGCCCGCGCATCATGGTGCTCGGGCTCAAGCGTGACCTCGAGCTGGATGTCGTAGTTGTTGGGTTGGCTCTGGCGCAGGTAAGGCAACGGCTCTGGCACCTGCTTGGGCCCCGCGACGCGGAACGGCTGAAGAGCCTCTGCCGTCACAACCCAGGGCGAGATAGAGGTCGCGAACGCCTTGGACTGGAATGGACCGAGGGGCACGTACTCCCATTGCTGGATGTCGCGCGCGCTCCAGTCATTGAGGAGCACATAGCCAAAGATCGCGGCCTCGGCGTTCGACATCGTGAGCGGCCTGCCCATCGGGCTCGCCGTGCCGACGATTGCGCCTATCTCAAGCTCGAAATCGAGCTTGCGGGAGGAAGCAAGGACTGGCGCATCGGTGCCTGGCAACTTGATCTGGCCAAGCGGACGGCGCACGGGTGTGCCGCTGACAACGACCGTGCTCGCGCGCCCGTTGTACGCGATCGGAATGTGCAGCCAGTTCGGCAACAGCGCATTGTCGGGATCGCGGAACATGCGTCCGACATTGGTCGCGTGCTCTTTCGAGGCATAGAAGTCGGTGTAGCCGCGGACGTCGATGGGGAGGTGCAGCACAGCCGTGCTCTGGCTGATCAAAGCCTTGGATCGAAGTACCTCACTGTCGCGAAGCTCTGCATTTCCGGTTGCAAGAAGTGCGCTCAGTCGTGCACGTGTCCTGCTCCAGATCGCTGGACCCAAGCCCATAAAGCTGTTGAGGGATGAACTCGCGAATACTGGCGACCCGTCGCGGGGCCGCACGAGCCCAGCCTCCTCGATTACGGCGAGGTCGAGGATCCGATCTCCGATGGCCACGCCGATGCGTGGGGCAGACCGATCAGCGGTGCTGAATACGCCGAATGGCAGGTTCTGGATCGGAAAACTGCATCCTTCTGCATTAGCTGTCGCGATCCAGCTCTTCAGGTTCGAATCATGCGTGGCATTGAGTGCGGGCATCGTTGTCTTTCTCTACTGCCGTCACGCGCGCCAGTGCCGCCCGGAGCGCGCCTGGCAAGATCGCTCTTCAGGTCCGGCGGCGCCGTCGCATTCGATGCGAGGGCGCCAGAAGCTTTCAGCGCTTCCTTGGATCAAAGTGCTTCCTGATGTCCCGCCAACAGTCGATATAGTCGCTTTGCAGGCTGGCCTCTTCCGCGGCGTATTTCGTGACGCGCTGCGGAAACCTGGTCTCGAACATGAAGGCCAGCGTGTCCGTCTGTCGCTGGGGCTTCAGCTCCATGGTGCGCGCGTGCTCGAAGGCCTCTGCGTCCGGGCCGTGCGGAAGCATGGTGTTGTGCAGCGACATGCCGCCCGGCATGAACCCGTGCGGTTTCGCATCGTATTGGCCGTGGATCAGCCCCATGAATTCGCTCATCACGTTCATGTGGTACCAGGGCGGCCGGAAGGTGTTCTCGGCGACCATCCAGCGGTCGCAGAAGCAGACGAAGTCGATGTTGGCCGTGCCGGGAACCTCCGAAGGAGAGGTCAGCACGGTGAAGATCGACGGGTCGGCGTGGTCGTAAAGGACCGGTCCGACCGGCGAGTAGTGCCTCAGGTCATACTTGTATGGCGCGTAGTTGCCATGCCATGCGACCACATCGAGCGGTGAGTGCGCGAGCTCCGTACGCCAGAAGCTTCCACCCCATTTGACGGTCATGATGCAGGGACCGTCCTTGTCCTCATAGCTGGCCACCGGGGTCAGAAAATCGCGCTGGTTCGCCAGGCAGTTGGCGCCGATTGGACCGCGTTCGGGCAACGTGAAGGAGCCCCCGTAGTTCTCGCAGATGTAGCCGCGGGCGGCCGTCGTGCCTTGGGCCAACTCGACGCGGATCTTGACGCCGCGCGAGATCACGGCGATCTCGCAGGGCTCCAGGTCGATGACGCCGAACTCCGTGCGGAGCCGCAGGGCCCCCTGCTGCGGCACGAACATCATCTCGCCGTCCGCGTTGTAGAAGTATTCGTCCACCATCGATTGCGTGATGAGATAGATGTGCGCGCCCATGCCGGCCAGGGTTCCGGCGTCGCCGGCGGTCGTTATGGTGCGGACCCCCCGCAGCAAGGTAAGGCGCTCGCTGGGAATCTCCGGCGGGTTCCAGCGCAGCGGCTGAATCGGCATCTCGAAGGCGTTGGCCGGCGCGGTCTCCCACAGGCCGCTCGCAATCTTCTCAAAGCGGCCCCAGTGCTTCACGGTCGGCCGGATGCGGTAGAGCCAGGAGCGCTCGTTCGACACCCGCGGCGCTGTGAACGGCGATCCGGATAGTTGCTCAGCATAGAGTCCGTAAGGGCATTGTTGCGGGCTGTTGCGGCCGATCGGAAGGGCGCCGGGCAGCGCCTCGGTTTCGAAGCCGTTGCCGAATCCCGACATGTAGCCCTTGTTGCCGTCGGCGATCGAGACGGCGCGCTCACGGGCGGGGCGCTTCGTGGAGACCTTCGACATCTGTGACTCCTGATGAGGTTAGGCAAGAGTACGGTTCAAGTATCGGCGCGGGGCTCGTGTT
Source organism: Hyphomicrobiaceae bacterium (assembly GCA_008933705.1). Classification (GTDB taxonomy): domain Bacteria; phylum Pseudomonadota; class Alphaproteobacteria; order Rhizobiales; family Hyphomicrobiaceae; genus AWTP1-13. The sequence continues at coordinate 25,151 of WBUN01000039.1, read as the reverse complement.
ACCGCTTCCATGAGGACGTCGAGATGGCCGATGTAATTGGCAGGGATCGGTGATCTCCCTACATCGGCAGGATCTTCCCAGGATTGAAGATATTGAGTGGATCGACCGCCGCCTTGATCGCGCGCATCACCGCAACGCCCTCGCCGAGCTCCGCCTTAAGGTACTTCATCTTGCCCTGGCCGATGCCGTGCTCGCCGGTGCAGGTGCCCTCAAGCGCGATGGCGCGTCGGGCGAGGCGATCGAGGAACGTGTCCAATGCGACCATCTCCCTGGGGTTCGAGCGGTCGACCATCGGCTGGGCGTGGAAGTTGCCGTCGCCCGCATGGCCGACGATGGGCGCGATCAGCCCGAGCGACCGGATGTCCGCCTCGGTTTCCAACAGGCACTCGGCCAGCCGCGAGATCGGCACGCACACGTCGGTGGCGAGCGTGTCGCGGCCTGGCCAAGTGGTCTTGACGGCCCAATAGGCGTCGTGCCGCGCCCTCCACAGCCGGCTGCGATCCTCCGGCCGCTCCGCCCAGTCGAACCGGATCGCACCCTCGCATTCAGCGATCTGGCGGAAGGTCTCGACCTGGTCGCGGGTGCCGGCCTCGGTGCCGTGGAACTCCAGGAACAGGGTGGGCTTCTCGTCCAGCGAGAGCTTGGAGTGGTTGTTGACGGCGCGCACGGCGATGGTGTCCATGATCTCCATGCGGGCGGCGCCGAGCCCGAGCTGGATCGCCTGGATCACGGCGTTGCAGGCGCCTTCCAGCGTCCGAAAGGGACAGACCGCAGCGACGATCCTGTCCGGGATGCCGTAGAGGCGCACGGTGAGCTCGGTGATAAGCCCAAGTGTACCCTCCGCGCCCACCATCAGACGCGTGAGGTCGTAGCCGGCAGCCGACTTGCGCGCCCGCTGCGCCGTCTTCACCAGCGAGCCGTCGGCCATGACCGCCGTCACGTTCAGCACGTTCTCGCGCATGGTGCCGTAGCGCACGGCGGTGGTGCCCGACGCGCGCGTCGAGGCCATGCCGCCGATGGTGGCCTCCTCGGCACCAGGATCGATGGGGAAGAACAGGCCCATGTCGCGCAGATGGTCGTTGAGCTGCCTGCGCGAGACGCCGGGCTCCACCACACAGTCGAGATCGCGCTCGTTGACGCCGAGGATGCGGTTCATGCGCGAGAAGTCGAGCGACAGCCCCCCGTGCGGCGCGTTGATGTGGCCTTCGAGCGAGGTGCCGGCCCCAAAGGGAACGATCGGCACGCCGCGGGTGCGGGCCACGTCCACGACGTGGCGCACCTCCTCGGTGCTCTCCACCCAAACGACGGCATCGGGCGGCTGATTGGGAATCCAGGTGATGACATTGGCGTGCTGCCGCCGGATCTCGGCGCCCGTCTGCAGCCGCCCGCCAAACCGCTGGCGCAGCGCCGCGATGGCGGCGGCGACGTCGCCGCGCGGCTCCTGGCTTGCAGCGGCTGGCATGGCCATCAGCTCGATCTCCCCTTTCGGATTGGCCGGTCGGCCTGTGATGCGCCCGGCTCACGACGCCTTGAGCACGCCGCGCTGTATCTGGTCCTCCTCGATCGACTCGAACAGCGCCTTGAAGTTGCCCTCACCGAAGCCGTCGTCGCCCTTCCTCTGGATGAACTCGAAGAAGATCGGGCCGATCACGGTCTTGGAGAAAATCTGCAGCAGGATCCGCGTCTGCCCGCCGTCCACCACGCCCTCGCCGTCGATCAGGATGCCGTGCTTTTTCAGCCGATCGATAGGCTCCTGGTGGCCTTTCACACGTGCGCGGGATTTCTCGTAATAGGTAGTAGGCGGGCTGGGCATGAACTCCAGCCCATTGGCGGCGATTGCTTCCGTCGAGTCATAGATGTTGTCGGTGGCCACGGCGATGTGCTGGATGCCCTCGCCCTTGTACTTCCTGAGGTATTCCTCGATCTGGCTCTTGTCGTCGGCGCTCTCGTTGATCGGGATGCGGATGCGCCCGCAGGGGGAAGTGAGCGCGCGGCTGTGCAGCCCCGTGAGCTTACCCTCGATGTTGAAGAAGCGGATCTCGCGGAAATTGAAGGTGTCCCGGTAGAACTTGTACCAGGTGTCCATGTTGCCGCGCATCACGTTGTGGGTGAGATGGTCGATGTAGTAGAAGCCGACACCCTTAGGCGCGGGGTCGCGCTCGCCGAGCCAGTCGTATTCGCCCTCATAGGGTGAGCCCTTCGCGCCGTAAGTGTCGACGAGATAGAGCAGCGAGCCGCCGATGCCGATGACGGCGGGCACATCGAGCGACTTGTCACGCCCGGTGTATTCCTTGCCTCCGAGATCGAGCACCCGCTTCAAGGCGTGCCTGGCGTCAACGATGCGCCAGGCCATCGCCGGAGCGCAGGGTCCGTGCTCGGCGACGAAGCGGGCCGCGTGGGAATCGGGTTCCCGGTTCAGGATGTAGTTGATGCCGCCCTGCCGGTAGAGGGAGATGTCCTTGGCCTTGTGCCGGGCCACCTCGACAAAGCCCATCTGCGCGAACAGGCGTGCCAGCTTGCCGGGCTCCGGGTGGGCGAACTCGACGAACTCGAAGCCGTCGGTGCCGGCGGGATTGGCTCGGCTGATGGTCGCGGGCGGGCCATCGTGCGGAAAAGGACCCATGGCGCAGCTCCTCGTTCGCTTGATCTAAGTCAAGATAACGCAGGGCGTATGCAATGTGCTTGCAAATCTCCTATCTTTTCTCGCAATCTTGCGCGTTCCGCGCATGATGTGTCCATTATCTGCAAAAAGTTCGCATGGATCAACTCGCTCTCAAACTGTTCGGCGCCTACCGGGACCGTTTGGGCGGATGGGGCTAAGCGCAATCAAATTGGGTGGTGGGCCGCTTCTCGTTCGCGTCACACCGCCAGTTTTGGGACACCCTGCCCTGCCTCGAAGGCCCGGGCATTCTTCTCCGCCAACCCGGGATCGTTACTGAAGCGCCGCATCACTTCCTGCCGCAGCGTGCCAGGGGCGAACGGAAGATAGGCGGCGGCGGCGCCAAGCAGGGCAGTGTTCGCAAGCCGCGCATCGCCGCAGGCCACAGCGATGTCGCGCGCTTCGACTTCCACAACGTTGATGCCCCTCGCGCGCATTTCTTCGGCCGGTGCCGCGGGATATTCATGGATCCCCGATGAGATGATCGGCGGAACCACGCGCCAGCTGTCGACCAGCGCGATGCCGTCGGGCGCAAGGAGATGGCACCAGCGCAGCCCCTCTGCGGCCTCGAATGCGATGAGCAGCCGCACGGCACCCGGGCGGATATCGCTCCGCCTTGACTTTCGTTCCGATCCGCACTTGTGAGCACACGACGCCGCCGCGTTGCGACATCCCGGTGACCTCGGTCTTCGTCGCCTCGTGCCCGGCGACAAGCGCGGCACGCGCCAACGCCTCGGCAGCGGTCATCACACCCTGGCCGCCGACGCCCACCACGAGAATGTCGATCTCGCTCATGGGGCGATCGCTCCGCGCGCGCAAGCCTGTGCACACACGTCGCAGCCGGTGCACATCGCACGCTCGATCCGTACCCACGCAAGATCAACGACCTTTCCGGTCGAGCGCACCTGCCGCTCGCGGCGTCGAACGGTGATCGCCGGACAGCCCACGTCGAGGCAGCGCGCGCAGCCGTTACACTTGTCGTCATCCACCTTCAGCGGCTGCCGGCGCTCGAAATCTTCGGTCAGGACGCACGGGCGCGTCGTAAGGATCACCGAAGGCTCGGGTGCCTTCATTTCCTCGCGCAGCACCTTGAAGAAGGTGGGCAACTCGTAGGGATCCACCACGCGAATGCGCTCGCGCCGCACGCCAAGCGCTTCCACGAGCTTCGCAAAGTTGACGCGCGGCGCGGGACTGCCGTCGAGCCGGCGGCCGTTGCCGGGGTTGTTTTGTCCGCCGGTCATCGCGGTGGAGCGGTTGTCGAGCAGGAGCACGGTGACATTGGTACCCTGATAGGCGAGGTTGGCGAGCGCTGGCATGCCGGTGTGCAGGAATGTCGAATCGCCGATGACGGCGAGCATGGGCTTCGCTTTGCTGTCGGCCTCGAGCGCCTTTGCCATCCCGTGGGCTACACTGAGCGACGCGCCCATCGAGATAGTCGTGTCAATGGCGTTCCACGGCTCGCCGCAGCCGAGCGTGTAGCAGCCGATGTCGCCGCAGATGATCGCTTCCTTAAGCTGCCCCAGCCAGAAATACACGCCCATGTACGGGCAACCGGCGCAGAGGGTTGGCGGTCTGGGAAAGACATTGGCCATGGGCGCGGTGCGCTGCACCGCCTCGTTCGCCTGCAATTTTCCGACCGCGCGTTGAAGCACGGGTACACTGATTTCGCCTTGCAGCGGCAGAGCGTTCTTACCGTTGACTTTGAGCCCGGCCGCGCGAAGCTCGGTCTCCACGATCGGTTCGACTTCCTCCACGATCAGGATTTCCTCACAGAGGCTCGCGAATTCCTTCGCCTTCGCGACCGGTAACGGATATGAGAAACCGAGCTTGAGCGTGGGCGCGCCGGGAAACGCTTCCCGCACGGCGTGGCACGCCGGCCCCGAGACGATGAAACCAAGGCGCCGATCGCTCCCCGGCGTGATCACATTCCAATCGGATTGCGCGGCCGCCTCCGCCAGCGCGGCATCGCGTTGGGCACGCAGCTCAAGCCGCCTGCCGACGTGATCCGGCGTCATGATCCAGCGCTTGGCGTCCTTTTCGTAAGCGTGGCGGCGCGGATCCGGTTGTGCCCGCGCGCCGGTCGTGACCGTGCGCTTGACGTGCGAGACGCGCGTCGTCAGGCGCAGCAGCACCGGCACCTCATGACGTTCCGAGAGCACGATAGCGTCGCGCGTCATTGCATATGCCTCGGCCGCATCCGCGGGTTCGAGCACAGGAAGGTGCACAAACCGTCCCCAGAAGCGCGAGTCCTGCTCGTTTTGCGACGAGCTGAACCCCACGTCATCCGAGACTGCGATCACCAGGCCCGCCTTGACGCCCACGAGGCCCATGGTCATGAGGGTATCGGAGGCCACGTTGAGCCCGACGTGCTTCATGGAGGTGATCGCGCGCCGGCCGGTCATCGAGGCGCCAAGAGCTGCCTCGATGGCGACCTTCTCATTCGTGGACCATTCGGCGTAGACCCCCGGCAGCCGCGCGAGCGTCTCGAGGATCTCGGTCGACGGCGTTCCCGGGTAGGCTGCGGCGAATTCTACCCCCATCTCCCACGCACCGCGCGCCACGGCCTCGTTGCCCGAAAGAAATTCGCGCGCCGGGCCGTCGGAATGGACAACCATAGTCATCGAGGCTCCCTAGCAGTTTGCCGATCTTGCCGCAGCGCGCATGCAATGTGCTTGCAAACTCGGTACGGTTCGGCGCATTCTTGCGCGAATCGCGCGCTACTGACCGAGTTTCTGCAAGGATCTCGCATGGATGGTTTCGACCTCAAGCTGCTTGAGGCTCTCCAACAGGATGGCCGCCTGACCAATTTCGAACTCGCCGAGCAGGTCGGGCTATCGCCGTCGCAATGCTCCCGGCGGCGGGCGGCGCTCGAAGCGTCCGGTGCGATCGAGAGCTACCACGCTCAGCTGTCGGCCGAGGCGATTGGTCTTAGAGTCCTCGTATTCGTGCAAGTTACGCTGGCCACGCACTCGCCGGACAATTCCAAGCGTTTCCAGAAGCTGATCGATGGCCTTGCCGAGGTGCAAGAGGCCTATTCGCTGACGGGCGAGGCCGACTACCTCATCAAGCTGATCGTCCCCGACCTCGAGGCGCTCTCTCGCATCCTCAACGATGTCTTCCTGCCGCACGACAGCGTTGCGCACGTCCGCTCGTCGATCGTTCTCGACCGTCTGAAGCAGACGGCGCGCCTGCCGCTGCGGCATCTGCGTGAGGCGCCTGACAGGGCGCCCCAAGGAGCCAAGCCGTCCGGCCCGTCCCCGCGTCGACGATCCGGCAACGCTAGGCAGCGACCGAAAGCTAGGCGAACCATGTGAGTTCGTAGATCGACGGTTTCTGATGCGCGAGGTGATCGAATGAATGACCGGTGACTCGGCGGACAAGTAGTCCCTAAGAACATGGCTGCGGGGATCTATCGCCGCATGCCCTCATCGTCATGCCGGGAGGGCATTCGCGTTTGGGACCCAAGCTGTTTGGCCAAAGGCCGGAACTGCTTGAAGGCCACGCCGGGTACGAAAGCAACGGTCTGGACGCAGGCTTGCAGCGACGGAACCTACAGATGGCGGCGGTTGGCCAGTCCCTCTGCATCGACAATCTCGACGCAGCGCGCGGCCTGGATCGCCAACCTCGACAAGATCGCCGCGCGCAAGCCCGTCATCGTCGTTCCGGGTCACATGACGCCGGAGGCGCGGACTGACCTTTCCGGCGTCGATCATACCAGGGCGTATCTCGCCGCCTTCGAGGAGGAGTAGGCCAAGGCCAAGGATTCGGCGGCCCTGATTGCCGCCATGAAGGCGCGCTACCCCAATCTCGGCATGGGGGTTGCCCTCGACATCGGCGCCAAGGTCGCCAAGGGCGAGATGAAGTGGGGCTGAGATGGGGCCAATCTGGACCGCGTCGCTGCCTTCGGGCACCTTCTTAGTTGGCCTCGGCATTGATATAATGCCGCCAAGCGCCCCTTTGACCTGGGCGTGATCGTTGGCATTGTCGTCCATGTGCAGCGCCCATTCGTAATGGCACGTTCTGCCAGAGAACAGTAAGCGGTGTACCGCTCACACGTTGACAGCGTCGGGCTTGGCTTAGGCCCAGGGCAGCTCGTTGACGTGCGTCTCACGACGATCGCCAGGGCAGCGGCAGCGATGCCGCGCGAAGCCGGTACCAGGCCACGAGATCCGGCATGTGCAACCGCAATGCTGTCCAATCGCCGATGATCGACTGCTCTGCACCAGCTCGTTGGAGAGTGGCGGTTGTCCAGCCGAGAACGAGCACGACGAAAATGACGTGAAAATTGATGGTCGACACATCGAGCAACCTACTGCGCGCTGAAATCCGGCGCTGTGAAGGTGTTCGCCGTTGCGACGCGGCGACAAGTCCGCTACCGCGTTGCCTTAGCCACTGATGTTCGGCTTGGGACCGGAAGCTCTTGACCTGCCGAAGGTGTCTCGGACCGCTCTGGGCTCAGGGTTGCCGGACCGAGCAGCGGGTTAGCGCGCGCAAGCGGTCAGCGCCATCCCTTTGCTTGATGATCGCAGAACTCAATCCTCGCTGGGCAACTCTCCCTCAATTCCCGCGCGCTCATCGTAGGCGGCGCGGGCGGCGTCGATCTCGGCCATATGGTCGCGTGCCCAGGTGCCGAGCGCGATTACCGGCTGGCACAAAGACACCCCGAGCGGTGTGAGCTCATAGTCGACCCGTGGCGGCACGACGGGGAAGACCGTGCGCTTCAACAGCCCATCCCGCTCAAGACCTCGCAAGCATAGCGTCAGCATTCTCTGGGATATTCCATCGATATCTCGTCTAAGATCCGAGAATCTGCGCGGTCCTCCAGAGAGCATCATGATGATGAGGACGCTCCACTTCTCACCAATTCTCGCAAGAACTTGGCTCACGGCACGACACTCCCCACTCCGAACGTCGTGCTTCGGCATAGTTACATGTGTGTTATTCGATGACATGAATGTGCCTTCTTGCGCCCCTGCTTGAATAAGTTACATAGATAGTGTCAGTTACAAACTTATACCAGAGGACACCAATCTATGAAACTCCTCCATGTCGACGCCAGCATCCTCGGCGACCAGTCTGCCAGCCGTCAGCTCTCATCGGCAATCGTCGAGCGGCTCTCCGCGGCCAATCCAGCCACTGCAGTCACCCGCTACGATCTTGCCGCCGAGCCCTTCGGTCATCTGACCGGACGCGAGTTCCTGGCGCTGAGGGGCACCGAGCCCGAGGATGCTGCGGCACGACAAGCTGCGCGCCGCAACGCCGCGGCCCTCGACGACTTCCTCGCCGCCGATGTCATCGTCGTCGGCGCGCCGATGTACAACTTCTCGCTGCCCTCACAGCTCAAGGCTTGGCTTGACCGACTCGCGGTCGCCGGCAAGACCTTCCGCTACACGGCTACAGGCGTGGAAGGGCTCGCCGCAGGCAAGCGCATTATCGTCGCCTCCTCGCGCGGTGGCTTTCACAGTGACGGCTACCCGACCAACTTCCTCGACCACCAGGAACGCTATCTCTCGGGCTTCTTCGGCTTCCTCGGCATCAAGGACATCGCCTTCATCCGCGCCGAGGGCCTCGGGATCAGCCCCGAAAGCCGCAGCGCCGCCATGGCGGCGGCGACGGCCGAGATTGCCAAGCTCGCCGCTTGATCGATTGCAGCTCGCCACTGAGAAACGGAGAAAGAGACGATCATGGCGCTCATCTCGCACATTGCCCCATTTGTGGGGCGCCTCTTCCTCGGCCTGCTGTTTCTGGCTGCCGGCGCCAACAAGCTGCAGGACCAGGCCGGCACAATCGCCTACATCGTGAAAGCGGGCCTGCCGTTCCCGACGCTCGCCTACTGGGGAGCGACGCTCGTCGAGCTGCTCGGCGGCATCCTGCTCATCGTAGGGTTCCAGACAAGACTCGCGGCCGCGGCGCTGACTGCCTTCTCGATCGTCGCTGCCATCTACTTCCATGCGAATTTCGACGATACCAACCAAACCATCCACTTCATGAAGAACTTCGCCATCGCCGGCGGGCTTCTTCAGATCGTTGCCTTCGGGGCCGGTGCATTCAGCCTCGATGACCGCAACAGGCACCGCTCCGACCGCCTCGAACCAGCCCGCGGCTGAAAGAGCAATCGGAAAGGAACGTAGTGATGACCAAGAGTGAGACGAATGCAGTGAAAGCCTCGATGCGTCGGATCGTACGACGTACCCGCGGCAACGGCCATGGCTTCATCACCCGGTTGATGAGCCCGTCCGATCTCGGACAGATACTGAAGCCCTTCGTGTTCTTCGACATCTTCGAGGCGGATCGCGTGACCATCCGTTCGATGGCATCGGGTGGCGGCATGCCCATCCATCCCCACTCCGGCGTCGCCACCGTGACGGTCTTCACCGAGGGCCACATGCGATATGACGATCCGGCCATTGGGTCCGGCTCCATCGCCTATGGCGGCGTCGAATGGATGCGCGCCGGCGGCGGCGTGTGGCACGGCAAGGAAATGTCTCCGGGCGATGTATCGCGCATTCAGGGCTTCCAGCTGTGGCTGGCGCTGCCACCCGAGCTCGAAAATGCGGATCCGGAAAGCCGTTATATCGAAGCGCAGGCCATGCGGCGCGCCGGGCCCGCACATGTCATCGTCGGCAGCTATGAGGGTCTTCAAAGCCCCGTGCCTGCGTTCGACGGGGTGAACTACCTGCTCGTCACCGTCCGCCCCGGCGAGACCTGGAGCTACCAGCCGCCCGCGGGCCATAGCGTCGGTTGGCTGGCACTCGCCAAAGGCGCGTTGCAAGCCGACACGCCCGTCGCTGCCGGCGAAATGGTGATCTTCGAGGAAGGCGAGGCACCGATTCCACTGCGCGCGACCGGTGGCGAAGACACCGTTTTCGTCTTGGGCTCTGCCGTACCGCACCCCCATACCCTGCATCTCGGCAATTACTCAGTTCATACGTCCGCCGAAGCGCTCGCGCGCGGAGAACGGCGCATCGCTGAGCTCGGCCGGCGATTGAAAGAGCAAGGAGACCGGAGCACGGCGTCAGGGACGGTCCCGGTGTTTCGCTGAACCAGAAACTGGGCCGGATGGGGCTCCAAAAATCCCAATCCGGTCGATGAAGACCTTTGAAAGGAGCGAGCCATGCACAGCAATGTCTACACCCCAGAGAATGCCGCGATGCTGCTGATCGACCATCAGGTCGGCACGATGTCGTGGACGCATTCCCACAACCTCGACGAGGTGAAGAGGAACGCGCTGCAGCTCGCAAAGATCGCCACGGCCGTCGGCATGCCGCTCGTGCTCACCTCCAGCATGGAGGAAAACATTCAGGGGCCTCTGCTGCCGGAGTTCAAGGAAATCGCGCCAAGGGCATTCGCCGATCGGATCAAGCGCGCCGGGATCGTCAATGCGATGCACGACGCAAACTTCAACAAGGCGGTCAAAGCCACGGGTCGGAAGAAAGTGGTGGTTGCCGGCATCACCACCGAGGTCTGTGTGGTGTTTCCGGTCCTCCAGTTGCTGGACGAGGGTTATGAGGTGCAGGTCGTCACTGACGCTTCGGCATCGTTCACCAAGATGGGGGATGATGCCGCGCTGCGCCGCATGGAGCAGGCCGGCGCCGTCATGACCTCCACTGCGCAGATCATATCCGAGCTGGCCATCGATTGGACCACCCCCCGGGGGCAGGCGCTGAGCAAGCTGATGGGCCTTGCGACCTAGTCCGATGGTTCGCCGACACAGCCGCAGACTGGAGCGGGATGACTGAGTCCTGACTGGTCATTCCGCTCCCCAGAAACCTGTTTTTCACCGAGTGAACATGGCCGATATAAAGCCTCCAAGAACAATCGTTGTCCTTGGCGCGACCGGGCAACAGGGGGGAGCGGTGACCCGCGCCCTTGCCGCCGATAGCCAGTGGCGTATCCGCACCGTTTCCAGAGATCTACACTCCGAGGCGGCGCGCGGTCTCGCAGGCCGCGGCTTCGAAGTGGTTGCAGCCAACATGGACGATCCAAAGTCGCTGCTGACCGCTTTCAAAGGTGCACATGGCGTCTTTTCCGTCCAGGGTAGCGACCAGGGCGGCGAGGTCGAGACCAAGCGCGGTATTGCCGTTGCGGATGCGGCGCTGGCCGCCGGCATCGCGCACTTCATCTACGCTTCTGTGGGCGGCGCGGATCGGCAATCGGCTGTGCCTCATTTCGACAGCAAGTGGCGGATCGAGGAACACATTCGCCGGATTGGCCTGCCGGCGACCGTGGTCCGGCCGGTCTTCTTCATGGACAACTTCATCATGCCGTCGCTGCGAACGGTGCTGATGGCGCTGATGCGCAGCTATGTGCCGAAAGACAAGAAGCTGCAGATGATCGCGGTCGACGACATCGGAAAATGGGTCGCACGTGCTTTCGCCGATCCTCAAGTCTTCATCGGCACAGCTGAGGAGATCGCCGGCGACGAGCTGACCCGTAGTGAATTCGTGGCGGCGTTCAAAGCACGCGGCTGGTACGCTGGCCTTCCGGTTCCTGTTCCCCGGCTGCTTCTGCGCGCGCTGCCCGGCGACATCCTCAAGATGTTCGCGTGGTTCGGCAGCGAGGGCTACAGGGCTGACATCGCCGCCCTGCGGACGCGGCAACCGGAGCTGCTGCGCTTCTCCGATTGGCTCTCCGCAAACAAAGGCTCCTCCTCGATTGCTGGAAACATGACTGCAATTCCAAGGGAGAATGCGCGATGACAAGCTCCGCACCACGATCCGCAGCGATCACCGGCGCCGGCGGCGGCCTTGGCCGCGATATCGCCCTCGGGCTCGCCGCCAGGGGCTACGTCGTCTTCGGGACGGCCATGTCCGCGGCGGAGGTCGAAGACCTCAAGGATGCTTCCGAAGGGCGTGTCAGCCTGACGGTGTGCGACATCACCAAAGAAAATGACGTGAAGGCGTGGGCCGATGGCGTGTCGGAGGCGCTTGGCGATAGCGGCCTCGATCTCCTGATCAGCAATGCGGGCATTCTCACTCCCGGACCACTGGAGATCCTGCCGCTCGACGCCATTCGGCACGAATTCGAAGTCAATGTTTTCGGCGCCTTGTCGGTCATGAGCGCATTCCTGCCGGCGCTCCGGAAAGCACGCGGCCGCATTGTGCAAGTCAGCACCTGGACGGCCAGCCTTCCGCTTCCCTTCAACGGGCCCTCCGGGGCCTCGAAGGCGGCAATGGAGGTATTCGCGACCGTCTACCGCGCCGAACTGAACCGCTTTGGCATCGACGTCGTCATCGCAGCGGCGGGGAATATGAAGACCGGCGGTCCGGCAAGAACGGCCGCGGCGCTTTCGCGCGTTGCCGACGGGATGACTCCCGGGCAGCGCGACCTCCACGGAGATGCGTTTGAGACCTTCTCAAACACGCTCAACCGCATGCAGAGCAGCGGGCTCGACTCGGCCGCCGCAGCCCGCACAGTGATCGAGTTGGCGGAGCAGGTCCCGCCACCGAGCCGCGCGCCGGTAGGCCCGGACGCGGAAGAGATGCTTCGCACGGTGCGCGAGACGTCTGATGCCGAGCAGGACGCCCTGCGCCTGCAGCTTGTCGGCCTGAGCTAAAGCCACCCAGAGAATTCAGATGGAGCCTCGCCCATGATCGTACTTGTAGACCCCAACGATAGCCGCGCTGTGCGCAACAAGGACAATGTCCTCGCCCTCTATGATCTGATGATCAACCAGAAGAAGTCTGAGGAAACCGCAGCCAGGTTTGTCAGCCCCGGGTATATCCAGCACAACCCGCTGATCGCGGACGGCTCAGAGGCACTCAGAAAATACTTCGACCAAGTGACGCGCGAGCGCGCCAACGCTCGCGTCGTCGTCCATCGCATCATCGCTGTCGGCGACTATGTGTGGGCGCATGTGAATTTCCTGAATCTGTTCAACGATAATCCTGACGATACGGGCGTCGCGGGGGTCGACATCTACAGGATGGACGCCGACGGAAAGGCCATCGAACATTGGGACACGCTGCAACTGGTGGGCGATTCGAAGAACGCGGCCCCTTGGGTTGGCCCCAACATTCCGCGTGCCAACCCTAACAGCATGTTCTGAAAGCGCGCCAGGGCATGGCGTCCTCGCCTGATATCCACAAGCGACGTGCTGCAAAGGACTGAATGTCAAATCCATGGCTTAGTTCGTGCCTGGCCTTGTTCGCAGTGCTCGTACTCCCGACCGTCAACGATGCCCTCGCGCAGGCGCAGCGCGGCGAGGGACCTGCGAAATCGTGGCCGCTCGCTGACGGCAGGCGACGATGCTGGAGCGCGCCGATGCCGGAGACGGTCGAAGAAGCCATGGCGGTCTCCGCAAATCCGGGGGCCGGGGAACGCGCGCAGCTGGCAGGCCGCACCGGCGACGAGCGTGATGTGCTCCTGATGTCGGGCGGCACGTTGAAGGCGGCCTACGCCGCTGGCCTGCTCGTCGGGTGGGGCGAAACCGGCCGGCGCCCGCGATTTGCCGCCGTAACCGGCGTGGACATGAGCGCGTTGATCGCGCCCTTTGCATTCATCGGACCGGCTGCCGATCAGGCAATCGCCGACATCTTCAATTGCACCTTGAGCGATCTCACGGAGATGGCCGCACGCGCTTCGTACTATCTCGATGACCAAGTGCTTGAAGAGATCGCGCGCGAGCACGAGGGCGGACGGCGCCTGATCGTTGCGCTCCCCGGATCGGCCGCCCGCCCCGAGACCGTCTGGGATATCGGCCGTCTTGCGGCCAGCCGTCATCCCGGCCCCGGTTCAGGCCGGCATCATCGCGACGCGGAACTTCATTTTTCGAGCTCCCGGATCGGAAGAGCCCTTCCTGTTTGCGCCCGTGATCGCGCAGCGCGGAGAGAGCGGTGCGCGCTACTACCTGATTCACAACGGCGTCATCTGCCCCGACGAGAGCGTCGACTTCATTCTGGCTCGGGCGAACGCCGGTCGCGTTGCCACCGGCAGACCGCACGTCGTTCCCGCCTACGACATCGTGAAGCACGCGCTCGCTACCAGTGGCAGCTTCCGGATCGCCTCGATAAACGAGCGGCTGGGGCTGATGCCCCAAGCGCTCTTCGACATGGACTACGTGAAATCTCTGTTCCTCTTCGCCTATCGCCAGGGTCGCATGGGCAAAGAATGGAAAGCCACATATCCGGGGCTGGCGGATGCCGTGGCAAGGCCACGCCACTGACGGCGATCCCTTCAAACAGGGAGTTCCACCAAAGTCCACCGAAAACACTTTGGCATGGACATACGAGAAGGGCACCCCGGGATGCAGGACTTGGCGGGCCCCGCTGTCAACGCCAATGGTAACCCGACGCCTGGTATCCCTTCACGGGCTCCCCGAAAAACCGGCTCGCCGTCATGCCCGTCGCCTCGGCCGCGCCGATGCAGACGTGCAGCGGCAGGAGATGCTCCTCGCGCGGGTGGCTGAAGCGCGCTCCGGGGGCGTTCTCCCATGAGAGGAGCAGCTCGCTGCGCCTTTCCGGATCGAGGTCCGGCGCGCAGACGGCCCTATCCAGCCAATCGTGGAAAGCAATCGCCAGCGGGGGACCTTCCTGCATCTCTTGGGCGCTAACCCGACCTTGAAGAGCTTTGAGATTGTGAAAGCTGAAGCCGGACCCGATGAGCAAGACGTCGTCCCGAAGGAGAGGCGCAAGCGCCCGCCCCAATGCGAGGTGCAGTGCCGGATCCAGTGATGACAGGATCGACATCTGCAGGATCGGAATGTCGGCCTCGGGCCGGATCAGCGCCATGGGCACGAACGTCCCGTGGTCGAAGCCACGATCAGGATCGAGATCGGCGGCAATGCCCTTGCCGGCGAGGGCCTGCACCACGGCCTCGGCCAGCGCAGGCGCACCCGGCGCCCCATACTTGATCCGGTAGGCCTCCTCGGGGAAGCCATAGTAATCGTAGAGGAGCTGGGGCTGGGCAGCGCTCGTCAGGCGCGGCCGCGCCGCCTCCCAATGGGCCGTCACCACGATGATCGCCTTGGCACCGGCGACTGCAGCGCCCAGCTCCCGCAGCGCAGCAGCCAGCCGGGCGTAGCCCGGATCCCCCAGGAGTGGGAGCGGCCCACCGCCATGTGGAATGAAGAGTATCTGCCCCATCGTCATCCACCTTTGCCTCTCGAGCCCACTTGCCCAGCTATCGGTCGACGAACGCCAGTGCGGAAGCAGCCCCCCGGGCGCGTCCTCAGTGTTCGTCCGGATAAAGGCCCCTCACGCGCCCAAACAGGGGTGCCAGACCGGGAAGCGCGTCGATGTTCGGCGTCGCCACATCGACACCGCGGCCGATCTCCCGGACGGCCGCGACGATGGCGTCGAGCTCCAGAGCTCGGCCTGCCTCCGCGTCCTGTAGCATCGACGTCTCGAATGCGCCCAGCTTGGCGGTCACCTCATGACGATCCTCGGGGTCCTGCTCGATGCTGCGTTCGATACGCGCGCCGATTTCGGCCGCTTCCCGCATCGCCGCCGAGCAGAAAGCGCGCACGAGAGGTTCGCCCAGGATCCGGTCGATCGTCGCGCCCGTTATCGCGCTGACGGGGTTCATCGTGAGATTGCCCAACAGCTTGTACCAGATCTCCGTACGCACATGCGGCGTTTGAACCGCGGTGCAGCCCGCGTCGGATAACAAGGCCGCGACCGCACCTGCACGGTCGCTTTCGCCGCCACACGGCTCGCCAAGGATAGCCCTGTCCCACATCTTCCCGTCGACGAGGCCGGGTGCGACTTGACTCGCGCTCGCGTGTACGACACAGCCGACAATGTGCTCGAAGGGGATGGCTTGGGCAATGGCACCGCCAGGATCGACACTCTCCAGTCCGACACCCTCGAAGCCGGCTACTCCGTTGCAGAACCACCACGGCACACCGTTCATGACCGGCACGACAATGGTGGATGGTCCGATCAGCGGGGAAATTGTTCGGGCCATTTCGGGCCATGCTGGAGCCTTCACAGTGATGAAGACGACATCCTGATGCCCGAGGTCGGCCGGATCGTGGCTCGCGTGCACCGGGCCGTCGACGTCTCCGGTGGCAGCCCTGAGCTGCCAGCCGCTCTTTCGGAGCGCGTCGAGCGTCGCGCCGCGCGACTACAGCGACACGAGCCGTTCCGCGAGCGGCGAGACGGGCACCGATGACGCTACCAATGGCGCCGGCACCGACGATGCAGACCCTCATCGCCGAGACGCCCGCGCCTTGCGCAGATTTTCCTTGAAGTGCTCGGGCACGCGCTCGTCGAAGCCGAGCGCGACGCGACGCACCTCGGGCGTATCGGTCGGTTGATGGCCCACTTTCAATGAGCTCGCGCGCGGGGCCTCGATCGCGGTGACGGTGCCTCCGATACGACCGACGCTGGTGATCTCGCACTCGACGACATCGCCGGGGTCGACGCTACGCGAGTGGCAAGGCGTCCCCATCAGGATCACATCGCCCGCCGCCAGCGTGATATGACGGGCAATGTCGGAGATGATGTAGTGCGGCCCCCAGATGGTCTCGTCGCCGATATGGGCCTGTTGCACGACTTGCCCGTTCACATAAGTGGTCAATGTCTGTTCGAAAAGGTTGATGCCGCGCACAATCCCCGGTCCGATCGGCAGAAGCGTATCCGCACCCTTGACACGCAGCATCGAGCCCTGGTCGGTGTCGCGAAAATTCTGCAGCCCCATATCGAGGGCCGCACAGAACCCCTCGATGTAGTCCCAGGCTTCCTCAGGAGTGACGTTGCGGCATGTGCGAGTGATCACGACCGCATACTCGCCCTCATAATTGAGGTACTGGCAATCGGTCGGCTTTAGGATCTGGCCGCCGTGCCCGTTCAGCGAGCTCGGCGGCTTGGTGAAGTAGGTCGGCGTGTCCGTCGGCTTAGGCTTGTTGCGCGTCTCCAGACTGCGCGACTTGTAGGAGATGTGCACGGCGATGATCTTGCTTGGAGATACCGGCGGCAGGTAAGTCACCGAGGCCGGATCGACGAGGCGCCCATCGTCGAGACGCAGCCTGCCGACCTCGGCGCCCTCCTCCACGATGGTGCCCCAGAAGGCGCTGCCGCCGATGAGCGCGCGACGGCGCTCGACGCGGGGCCCGCGCATCACAGCGGGTAGCTCCTTGAACGGAAACTCGAAGTTCATTGCCAGGCCCTCAGACGTCGAACCATACGTGGATGTTGCCCGTTCCGCGCGCGTTCTCGTAGGCAGAGAGCGGCTCACCCTTGGCGCGACACGCGGCACCACCCAACGCGCCGACCATCTGCAGATAGTGACCTCCGAAGCCTTCCCAGAAGTGCGGACGGAACTGGCTGTCCCAAAGTTCGAGGATGGTGTCGTGGCGGCCGTCCTTCATCAGCTCTATGGCCTTCTTGTCGCTGGAGACCGCGTCGGGCGAGGAGACGTTGCTCTCGTGGAAGATCCGTGGGTGCTTCGGCTTCCAATCGATGTCGACAAAGCGATGGCTGAGTGCGCCGGACGCCAGTAGCGCCACGTTGAGATCACTGCGGCGGATGGCCTCGCCGATGATCTCGCCGGACTTCACATAATGATGCGGCTTGCAGTTCTGGCAGGTGCTCGCCGACACGACCGGCGTGTCGCTGAGCTCGAAGCGGAGCTTCTTGACCAGATTGAGCGTCGCGTACTGGCGTCCGAGCTCCGAGTGCGTGATGGCGCGGTTGTAACCGCCCATCTCGCGCGAGACGGTCTCGATGTCGAGGGCGAGTTGCGGATGGCCACGATAGTCGTAAGCCACGCCATAGAGATACCATGGCATCTCGTCGGAAATGTACGTGCCGGTGAAGTGTTTGCCGCCATCGAGCAGGTGATAGCCGGTCGTGAACCAGTGCGAATCGAAGATGACGACGACATCCGGCTTCACGGACTCGATCTTGAGGCGCAGCCGCTCGTAGCCAGCGATCAGATCGGAGTCTTCTCCGGCTCCCATCAGGCGCCGGATGTCCTCGCTCTGCATCAGTCCAGGATGGTGTGATACGATTGCTGCGCCAACGATCCTGCCCATGGTAGCGTTCTCCTTTGTCAACGATGACTGAAACTGGCGCGGAACGGCTTCTTCGGAACGACGACGTCCTTGACGTTCGAGAAGAACTCGAAGCTCCAGTCACCGCCCTCGCGGCCGATGCCTGAGCGCTTGATGCCGCCGAAGGGCGCGGCAAGGTCGCGAATCCCGAAGCTGTTGACCCAAATGAAGCCGGTCTCGACGCGCTCGGCGACGGCCGTGGCGTGCGCCGTCTCGCCGTAGCAGACGCCACCGAGCCCGTAGTCTGTGCCGTTGGCCAGCAGAACAGCCTCGTCGTCGCTCGCGAAGGTCTGCAGCGTGAGGACGGGGCCGAAGACCTCGTTCTGCACGATCTCATCGTTCTGCCGGACATTTGTGATCAGCGTCGGCTGGAAGTACTGCTTGCCGAACTTGTGCAGGCCGCCGCCCCAGAGCACCTTTGCCCCGCCCGCCACGGCACGATCTACGAAACCTTTGACGCGCTCTACCTGGCGCTGATGGATGATGGGCCCGATCTCGGTCGCCTCATCCCGCGGATCGCCGATCCTCAGTTTTTCGACGTAGCCGCCCATGATGGCGACGAAGGTCTCAAGCACATTCTCGTGGACAAGGAGACGCGTCCCCGCGAGACAGACTTGGCCGGCGTTGCGATACATCAGTGCCGCGGTTGTGGCAGCGCCGTCGAGATCGGCATCATCGAGCACGATGAAAGGCGACTTGCCGCCGAGCTCGAGACTGCACGGCACCAGGTTGGCACCGGCCGCCTGCGCAATCAGCCGCGCCGTCGGCACCGAGCCGGTGAACGAGATGCGCGCGATGCGCGGATCGCCGACCAGTTTCGCACCGGTTCCAGCGCCGCTGCCCTGCACGATATTGAGCACGCCTGGAGGAAGTTCGGCCGCATCTGCACAGTCGGCCAGCAGAGAGCACGTTAAGGGCGCCCACTCCGGCGGCTTGACGATCGCCGTGTTGCCGGCCGCGAGCGCGGGGCCGAGCTTCCACGTGGTGAGCATCAACGGCGAGTTCCATGGCGTGATGATCACGGCCACGCCGGCAGGGTCGTGCCGCACGATGTGGTGGGCCTGGTCGGTGTCGATCGCCCGCTCCTGAAGGGTCAGCGCGTGCTCGGCGAAATAGGTGATGTTAAGCATGGCGCGCGGCACCACGCCGTGGCGCATGCGGGAGAGAAGCACGCCCGCATCCGTGCTTTCGAGGCGGCAGAAATCGTCGGCGCGCTTGCCGATCTCTGCCGCGAAGCGGTCGAGATATGTCTTGCGCTCAGCTGCGGTAAGCTTGCTCCAACCAGGGAAGGCACGCTGAGCCGCGACGATCGCGCTGTCGACGTGCTCGGCCAGCCCCTCGGCAATGCTGCCGAGAGACTGTTGGTCGATCGGGCTCGACAGATCGAAACGCTCCGGCGAGGGCACACGCTGTCCGCCGATATAGTGATGGGGAGAGACGGCAACGCCCGCAACTTCGAGCAATCGGCTCATGGCAGCTTCATCCCTGTAGTAAGAATGCGAACGGCATTGCTCTGTGAGGGCCGACGAGCGTTCGCGGCTGCCGCTCAGCCCTTCCTTTTTTGCCGCTCGATGATGAGGCGCTTCTCCGCTCCCGCCTGCAGCCCGTCGAGCTGCCTGCGGAAACCGGCGAGATCGATCAGCGGGTGCGGATCGCCGGGCTTGCACGTCTTCAGAAGCTCCTTGGCCTCCGTCAGGCCGGTCGAGAAGCCATGTGTCGTCAAATGCAATTGGATCGGTTGCAAAGGCGCCTCGGTCAGGGCGCGGATGCGCTTGACGCTGGCGATGAAGGCCTCCACCTGCTCCGGCCCGCGGATGGCATTCAGCCCGAGCCCACCGACTGTAAACGCGCGGTAGGTCCTGGCGCCGTCTCGGACGTCGAATGCGAACGAGGCGGTGCCCATAGTGTGGCCTGGCGTCTCGAACGCCTGGATAGTTACACCGCCGTAGGTCAACCTCTGGCCGTCGGCGAGAACGATATCCGGCTCAATCATCGTCCAGGGGAACGGCCGCCTGGCCGCTGCATCCTCCTGGGCTTCGCGCCAGCCCTCGCGCGTCATCGCGAATCGCGTCTTTGGATCGAGCTCCGACTTGAGCTTGGTCACGCCGCCAGCGTGGTCGAAGTGGCCATGCGTGACGACGACGAGCTTGATGTCCTTCGGGTCGAGACCAACTTCGCGGATGTTGGCCAGAAGTCGATCGGTGTATTCGCCGTAGAGCGTATCGATCAGGATGTGCCCTGCGGGCGATGTTATGAGCCACGCCGAGACCCAGCAGATGCCCACGTAATAGACGTTGTCGAACGCCTTATAGGGCTCGATCCGCTGAAGTGGCGCATTGGCGAGGAACGCGCCCAGGTCGGACGGCATCCGGCCTGTCTCGCCGAACTTGGCGAAGGCGGCCGTGATCGGAGCCGACTCGCATCGGGTCGTCAGCGGCGGCCCGGCCTCGGATGGCGTCTGCGCCACGGTGCCGACGGCCATTTGAGTAAGCAAGGCGGCGGCAAGCGGTACGCGGCAAAAGTCATTCATGGCTGTCACATCCCTCAGGAGAAATGCAGCGAGATCGAGCCGAGCGGCCCGTAATCAGCGTGAAAGGTGTCGCCTGCGGCGCATGGCACAGGTCGGGTAAACGAACCGCCGAGAACGATTTCGCCCGCCTCGAGTCCCTCGTCGTAGGCCGCGAGCTTGTTGGCGAGCCACACGATGCCGTTGCCGGGATGATTGAGCACGGCGGCACCGAGACCCGTTTCCTCGATCACGCCGTTCTTGAAGAGCAGGGCACCGGCCCAGCGCCAGTCGACCGCGTCGGGCCGCATCGGCCGGCTTCCCATGATGATGGCGGCATTGGCGGCGTTGTCGGCAATGGTGTCTAGTACCTTGCGCGGGGCCTTGGTTTCGCGGTCGACCTGCTCGATACGGGCGTCGATCAGCTCAAGCACCGGCACGACATGGTCGGTGGCGTTGAGGACCTGCGGAAGCGTCACGCTGGGGCCCTTGAGCGGCTTCGCCAGAACGAAAGCAAACTCCACCTCGAGGCGGGGAACGACGAACCTGTCAGTCCTGACTGAGCTGGCGTCGGCGATCACCATGTCATCGAGCAGGACGCCGAAGTCGGGCTCGGTGATCTGGGACGCGAGCTGCATCGCCCGCGAGGTAAGACCGATCTTGTGACCAATGATCCGGCGTCCCCTCGCTCTCTTGAGGGCGACCCATGCCCGCTGGATGGCGTAGCTGTCATCGATCGTCATGTCGGAATGGCGCTTCGAGACCTGCTCAATCTGCACGCGGCTGCGCTCGGCCTCATCGAGCTCGCGGGCCAGGGATTGGTGTTGGGCAGGGTTCAGCAGGGCGGCTCGCGTGTGCGCTGAGAGTGCCTCTCGTGGTTGCGCAAGTTTTGCGGAGCTTGACGCAGATCAACAAGCGATCGATTCTGCGCAATCCATAAGGAAATCTTGATAGTCGATGGCTTTGGCCCGCATCACCATCCGGCAGCTCGAGGCATTTGCGGCCGTGGCAGATGTCTTGAGCTTCGCCGCGGCCGGGGAGAGACTGGCGCTCACATCGTCGGCGGTCAGCCAGCTGGTGGCTGAGCTGGAGGCGACCGTCGGCTTCCGCCTCTTCGACCGCAGCACGCGGCGCGTGGTGCTCTCGAGCTCAGGACGCGATTTCCTTGGCCCGGCACAAAGCGTGCTTCGTCACATGCAGCTTGCCGAATCGTCAGCTGCGGACGTGCGCAATCGCGCCGCCGGCGTGGTCCGCATCGGTGCGCCCCTGGTCCTCGCAAGCCGGGCGTTGCCGGCAGCCGTACGTGCATTCAAGCGGACCGCACCAAAGGTCGCCATCCACATCCGAGACGTACCGGTCGAGCAGTTGGTCGATCGTGTCGCGAGCGGCGATATTGACCTTGCCCTGGGCCCCGACCGGCCGCCGAACCCCGCAGTGGTGCGCGAGCCGATCTTCAGCAGCCCCTGGGTGCTGTGGTGTGCGCCGACGCATCCGCTCGCTTCAAGAAAAGTCGTTCGATGGGAGGATCTGCGCAACGTCGCGCTCGTCGCAGCCGGACGTGATCACGAGGTGAGCGTCTCGCGCATGCATCGCAATGCCCCCGAGGACACCTCGATCGTGCCCATCGATGTCGTCGACAACATCACAACCGCATTGGGTATCGCCGCCCAGGGCATCGCGGCCACGTTGTCTCCCGCCTACGTGGCCGTCGCCGCCCGGCCTCTCGGATTGACGATGCGGCACGTGACCGAGCCAGAGATCATCCGCCACGTCAGCCTCTACAGGCCCTCGCACAGGTCTATTCCACCTGCCGCCGAGGCGTTTGCCGAGTTTTTGACTGACTGGATGAAGCTCTGGAGCACCAAGACGGTGCGCGTCGCACGGCTTACCAAGGGGCGCAGCGGCTCGTAGCGGAGATCGCGCCTATGATGCATGCGGTCACACGCACGCGATCACCGCCCTTGAGCTCGATCTCAATGATTGTCGAGCCTCGGGGTACTTTCCGTCGCCGTGCCGGCCGCACCTCCTCTCCGGACCCCGCCGCGGCCGGTTCCTCCGTCACGTTGACGGGGCGAATGTCAGCGCCGAGGCAACCGTCGGCTCGGGGCGATTTTCGCTGATCAGTCCCTTGGCCAGCGCCTGGCGGCGCCACGCGAACAGCTGGCTCGCGTTGATGCCACGCCGTCGTGCGACTTGCGACACCGAGCAGCCAGGGCAGCATGCCTCCTCGACCAGTTGGAGCTTCTCCTCCTCGCTCCATCGCCGTCGGCGCTCAGGCCCCGTGATGATCTCGACCCGTCCGCCCATCGCCCTTGCGCCTAGTCGTACGACCAGGCGTATGACTAGTCGTTAGCGGCGTTTACCCGCAAGGCGGCCTCCACCGGCTCCACCGGAGGGATACGATAGGCCGACCCGATCGGCGAGATCAAAATTGGTCGATCGGCCACCATGCTGCAGTGCCGCGAGAAGCTTGAGGTCGATGTCCATGCACGATTCGAGCGACTCTTGGGATGCCGGAGACGATATCGTGCACATGATCATCTAAACGAGCGTGTTTTTGCAAACAATTTGCGGCCTCCACGCGTTAGCCTAATTGGTGTCTCGGAACATGAACGAGGCGCGACATTCGAGGGAATGGATACGCCATGATCACGGTACGCGGAGCCGGATTGACGATAGGCGATATCGCGGCAGTCGCTAACGGGGCACCCGTCAAGATCACAGACGACGCGGCAGTCTTGGCGCGGCTGCACGCGTCGCGCCGGCGCCTCGTGGAGGCGCTCGAAACCGACCAACAAATCTATGGCGTGACTACTCTCTATGGAGGCATGGCCGACTACCGGGTTCCGAACGAGAAGCTGAAGGAGCTGCAGCGCGTTTCGTTGTGGCACCACAAGGTGGCAGCTGGTCCACGTCTTCCCACGCCAGACGTGCGCGCGGCAATGCTTCTACGCGCCAATTCGCTTATGAAAGGCGCGTCGGGAATACGGCTCGAGATCATCGAGCGATACGTGAGCTTTCTGAATGCGCGCGCGACGCCGCACGTCTTCCAACGCGGCTCCATTGGGGCTAGCGGCGACCTTTCACCACTTGCCTACATTGGTGGAGCAATTACGGGGCTCGATCCCGGATTCAAGGTCGACCTCAACGGTGAGGAGATGGATTCCCACTCCGCCCTCACCCGACTGGGTCTTGAACCGATCGCCCTCGAACCAAAGGAAGGCCTCGCCCTTAGCAACGGCACAGCCGCCTCAACGGGTGTCGCTGCCAATTGTGTTGAGCGCGCCTTCTATCTGACGTCGCTTGCCCTCGGTGTCCACGCCCTCTATCTCCAGGCGCTTCTCGCCACCAGCCAGTCGTTCGAGCCCTTTATCCACGCCGTGAAGTCGCACCCCGGCCAGGTCTGGACGGCAGAGACTATGCGGACCCTGCTCGCGAGCTCAAAACTCATACGCGACGAAGCGGCAGGCGACCGCGCTCACCGGAAGGGCACCCTCATTCAGGACCGCTATTCGCTGCGCTGTCTGCCCCAGTTTGTAGGGCCGATCATCGACGGCATTGCTCTCGCGGCGCGCCAGATCGAAACCGAAGCTAATTCAGCCAACGACAATCCGCTTATCGACCCCGACACAGGAGAGATCTTCCATACCGGCAATTTCCTGGCCCAGTACACGGGCATCGCTATGGACAACCTACGCTATCACCTCGGCATGCTAGCGAAGCACCTCGATGTGCAGATAGCATTGCTAGTGACGCCAGAGTTCAACTACGGGCTCAATCCGTCGCTCACCGGCAATATGGCGCTCGGCATCAACGTGGGCTTGAAGTCGCTTCAGCTATCGTGCAACGCGCTCATGCCGCTGATCAGCTACCACGGCCAATCGATCACGGACCGCTTTCCTACGCACGCGGAGCAGTTCAACCAGAACATCAACAGCCAAGCGATGAACGCGGCCAATCTCGCTCGCGATCAGCTCGACATTCTTGAACATTACTTGGCCAATGCGCTCGTATTCGGCGTGCAGGCCGTCGAGCTTCGGAGCCACGCAGTGGCCGGGAGCTATGACGCTCGTGGGGTGCTCTCCCATCCGACGCGCTCCCTCTACCTTGCAGCGCGCGAGGCGGCAGGCGCGGGATTGCCAGTTGGCAATCGCCCCCTCGTATGGAACGACACCGAAGGATTTATCGAAACGAAGGTGCGCGGGCTCATGAACGACATCGCGGGACGCGGCCACTTATATGATGCGCTGGCCGATGTACGCGAAAGTTTGCGCAGGCACTTAATCTAACCTCCAGAACCTCGGCTGCTTGCAAACTCGGCACAGTTCGTCGCTTTCTTGCGCGAATCGCGCGCAACCGAGCGCGTTTCTGCGAGGATCTCGCATCGACGGTCGCGTACCCCTGTTGGAGCGATGTCACAGGTAGTGCGTCCGTGACGGTGCGAGCCGTCGGACGCACACGCTCCAGCACAAAACATTCACTGCGCTGGCCAGGCTGACCGATATGGGCGATGATCGCCATGGCCGCCAGCGTGAGCGCGGTTCTGACCAACTCCTTGGGCGCCAGGGTGCTCACCTTGCGGCGCCGCCGCGACCGCCGCGCCAGCGCCGTCTTCTCGATCCCGGCTCTCAACTGCGAGCACTGCGTCGAGGCCATCGCCAATGCCCTCTACCGGCTCGACGGCGTCGAGGCGGTGCACGGCGAGCCCGCAAGCAGGCTGATCAGGGTCGACTACTTCGCCGACCGCGCCGATCCCGCCGGCATCGCCGAGGTCATGGCGCAGCGCGGATTCGAAGGCGCCGCGCAGCCTTGAGCGGCCGCGCGGATGCTGCGATCGATGGAGGTCCATCATGCACACGAGTTAGGTCAGGAACCTGGTGGTCACGGGCGTGGTCGCCGTGGCGATCGGCTGGTTCGTGCTGTCCGCCCGCCAGCAGTCGGGCTTCGTCGCGCCGCCGATCGACGGCTACATGGAGGGCCGGAAGGTGCGC
>WBUN01000038.1 GCA_008933705.1 Hyphomicrobiaceae bacterium | reverse complement strand
GTCAGCGGAGGCTGCGGCGGGGCGGACCGCCCCGTCAGGGGCGGGACGATCTTCTCTTCGCTTTCGGCCATGCTGGGGCCATTGCGACGCATGGCCTTCTTCTTGGGTCGCCGCTCGGCATCGGGCGCATCGGTCTGCTGCGCCGAGGGTTGCGGCGGCGCCGCCGCCTGGCGTTGCAACGTCACGCCGAGGGACAGGTAGATCGCAATCGGGATGATCAGCAGCAGGGCAGGAGCAAGACGCGCCAGCACACGGGTGAGCGGCGGCAGGCGCCGGGTTGCAAACCACAGAAAGGCGTAGATGAGGAGCGCCACGCCGATCACGATGACGAGCGGGATGTCGGCCTGCGACAGCGCGGGCATGGCGGCACTCCTTCTGCGACGTGTTCGGAGGCGAACTTAGTGGAACGACGCGGCATCCCGCAAATGCCGGGCGTCCTGCTGAGGAACGTGTGCGTGCTTGCCAGGGAGATTTGGCAAAGGCATGACGGTGCGATGCCGCACCGGACGCCCATCGCTGCCGCCTTGTCGCTCTCGGCCGCCATGGCGCTGACCGGTGCCAACGTGGCGTTCGGCAAGGCGATCGCGGCCGAGATCCCGGTGTACCTGTTCGTGCTGTTCCGCTTCGTCGTGGCGAGTGCCGTGCTGGCCCTGATGGTGCGCGGGGAAGGCGGGCCGAGGCTTCGCGAAATGTCGGGTGCACAACGGCGCGACCTGCTGCTGATGGCTCTGCTCGGTATGGTCGGCTTCACGGTGTTCATGTTCGAGGGGGTGAAGCGCACGGCGGCGGCCGACGCCGGCATCATCACGGCCTCCCTGCCGGCCGTCGTCGCGGTGCTCGGCGTGGCACTGGCCGGCGATCGGCTGTCGCGGCTGCAAACGGCGGCGGCGGCCCTGGCGGTGGCAGGCCTGCTGCTGATCCAGGTGACCGGCGCGGCGGCCGGGGGCGCAACGCCGATCGGCAACATGCTGGTCGCAGGCGCGGTGCTGTGCGAGGCGAGCTTCGTGCTGCTCGGCAAGCGGCTGGCGCCGCCGTTCCAGCCTTTGCGGCTGTCGCTCGGGGCCAATCTCGTTGCCCTGGTGATGGCGGTGCCGCTCGCCATTCCGCAGGCAGCCGCGTTCGATGTCTGGTCGGTGCGGCCAGGCATGTGGCTGCTCGGCACCTGGTACGCGCTGGCGGCGAGCGTCATCTGCCTCTGGCTGTGGTATCGTGGCCTGCCTTATGTCGAGACGTGGCTCGCCGGCCTTGCCACGGCGGCCATTCCGGTGGCGGCGCTGGTTGCCTCGGCGCTGTTTCTCGGCGAAGCGATCGGCGCATGGAGATTGCTCGGCGCCGCGCTCGTGATTGGCGCAATCGCCGTGGGTGCGCTATCGACGCAGCCGCAGCGGCGTGCGATCGGGCAGGAGGGGCCTCGGTGACGCAAGCCGTGGCATCCCAGCAACGTGGAGGACCCCATGGCCGGTGACATCGACGCAATCGAGAAAGTGGTGTGGACCTATCTCGATGGGCTCCACGAGGGTGACACGGGCAAGCTGGCGAGCGCCTTCCATGAGGTGAGCCATCTTTATTCCATGCACGAGGGCGGCGTGAGCGACCTGCCGCGCGAGAAGTGGTTCGAGTTCGTCAAGGGGCGACCATCCGCCAAGGCGAAAGGTTTGAAGCGCACGGACCGGATCGTCTCCATTGATCTGTCGGGGCCCGAGACGGCATTCGTGAAGCTCGAATGCTCGATCCATCCGCGCTATTTCACGGACTACCTGACGCTGTTGAAGCTCAAGGACGGCTGGAAAGTCGTGTCCAAGACATTTCGTACGGATATCCGGGAGTAGAACCTGCGGCGGCGCGCCGACCGTGCGTCAGCCGATCTTGATCGCCATCGGAGAACACGCATGCTCGCTCGCCTGGCGGCCGCGTTCGTCATCTTCCTCTGCGGTGCCCTGCAAGCCGGGGCCGAGAGCATCACCCTGGGGCAGACGGTGGTGAGCCTGACGACGCCGCCCGGACAGTGCGCGCTGCAGCGGGCCCAGGCCGGCGAGGCGCGCCTTATCAAGGTGATCGAGGACCTGCTGCCGAAGACAAACCGGCTGGTCGCCGCCTTTGCCGATTGCAGGCAGCTCTCCGATTGGCGTGCGGGCAAGCGCAAGCTGCTCGACGATACGGCGCAATATCAGACCGTCATCAGCGCAGAGAGCGGGCCGCCGGAGCCCGACCCCGGGCAAGCCTTGAAGCAGGTGTGCGCCGGCCTTCGTGCCGAAGGCGATAGGGCAATGTCGAGCCTGACGCCGGATCTCAACGCACGCATCGAGCAGGTCATGCGAGCGGTGAAGGTCAGCCAGACCCGGTTTCTCGGCGTCATTGCCGAAGAGGCCGACGCCTGCTACGCGGCAGTCGCACAGCGGTTCAAGACCGAGGCCGGCACGGACAAGACGCAGATTGCGCTGTTCGCCGCCGCCTTTCCCAGAGGCAAGCTGATCTTCTACTACCTCTATGCGCCCTATCGCAGCGGCGATACGGTCACTGCGATGCTGGCAAAGCACAAGGCCAATGTCGCAGCCCTGCTGGCGGCCAACAAGCCGTGACCGCCGGGTGGGCCAATCCTCGATAGCTGGTGCGATTGCCCAGGGATTGGGCGATGCGCGGCCGCGACGGGATTGGGGCTTGTTGGCGGGCACGATTCTTTCCATGCTCCAGGGCTGATTGGAGATCGATGCCCGATGGCCGCAGCCCGGCAGCGCCTGGCGACAATCGACGAGTATGCCGACCGTCTGCGTGCGGGCGATCGGGCCACGCTGGCGCGTGCCATCACGCTGATCGAAAGCGCCAGGCCCGAGCACATGGCCCAGGCGCAGGAGCTGCTGCAACGCCTGCTGCCCTATACGGGCAAGGCGCATCGCATCGGCATCACCGGCGTGCCGGGCGTCGGCAAGTCGACGCTGATCGATCAGCTCGGCATGGACCTGGTTGAGCAGGGGCACAAGGTCGCCGTGCTGGCCGTCGATCCGACGTCAACACGCTCGGGCGGCTCGATCCTCGGCGACAAGACCCGCATGGTACGCTTGGCGCAGAGCCGCAACGCCTTCATCCGCCCCTCGCCGACATCGGGCACGCTGGGCGGGGTGGCACGGAAGACGCGCGAGACCATGGCGCTGGTCGAGGCGGCCGGCTTCGACATCGTCATCGTCGAGACCGTCGGCGTCGGCCAGTCGGAGGTGGCGGTCGCCGGCATGGTCGATTTCTTCCTGGTGCTGCTGCTGGCCGGCGGCGGCGACGATCTGCAGGGCATCAAGCGCGGCATCATCGAGATCGCCGACATGATCGCCATCACCAAGGCCGACGGCGACAACATTGCGCGCGCGAAGAAGGCGGCGGCGATCTACCAGGGCGCGCTCAGCATCATTGCCCCGGAGTCGCCGACCTGGGCGCCGCCGGTGCTGACCATCTCCTCGCAGGAGAACCGCGGGCTCGAAAAGCTGTGGGCCAAGATCCTTGAGCACAAGGATCTTATGACGGCGTCCGGCGAGTTTCAGGCGCGGAGGGGCGCGCAAGCCGTCGACTGGATGCGCGATCTACTGCAGCAGCGGCTGCTGGCGGCGCTGCAGTCGGACGCGGCGATAGCCAAGCGCCTCCACGAGCTTGAGGGCGACGTACGGGCGGGCAGGCGCACGCCGGCGCTGGCGGTGGATGAGCTGGTCGCCTTGATGGGGCTGGGAGTGCGGGCATGAGCGTTGCTGCTCATCGTTGGGATGCCGCCCCGGATAAGAGGAAGGCGCACACAACCGTTGTCGTTACCGGCTTCGGTCCGTTCCCCGGCGTGCCGGTCAACGCCACCATGCGCCTCGTGCCAGAGCTGGCGCAGGTCGCCCTGTCCGCGTTTCCCGATGTGCGCATCGTCACGGAGGTGCTGGCGACGGAATGGCTGTCGGCTCCGCAGCGGCTCGAGCGGTTGCTCGCCGATATCGCTCCCGACATCGTCCTGCACTTCGGAGTGTCGTCGCGGGCGCGCGGATTCGAGATCGAGACGCGCGCGCGCAACATCTGTCAGGCCAGCCCCGACGCGACCGGCGTGCTGCCGCCCGCGCCGGCGGTGCGCCCCGGAGGCGCCGATGCCATGGCCGCGAGCCTGCCGGTGCAGCATCTGGTGGCGCGGCTGCGCCGGCGCGGCATTGCCGCGTTCGTCTCGCGCAATGCGGGGGCGTACCTGTGCAATGCGCTGCTCTATCACTCGCTGTGCTGCGCCGGGCGGGCGCCGGGCCGCCGCGTCGGGTTCATCCATATCCCTGCAAGCCTTGCCCGCCCCGGCGGAGCGAACCGCGGGAGGAGCGGCGCCTGTCCGCTGACGTGGCCGGAGACCATCGCCGGCAGTCTCGAGATCGTTGCGGGTTGTCTGGGCCGGAACGTGCCGCTTCGCGCGTCGGCCGCTCTGCGCTCGACCTGAGTTGCCCGCAGTTGCGGGAAGTCGCGGGGCAGACTATGTCGGACGCGGGCGAGACATCTCACGGGGGAACGGGGCGGCATGCCTGGATTGTGGGCGGTATTCACCGTGATCGCCGCCGCCGGGCAGGTGATGCGCAACGCCATGCAGAAGGAGCTGACCGTCACGCTCGGTACGGTCGGCGCCACGCACGTGCGGTTTCTGTTCGGCCTTCCCTTCGGCCTTCTCTTCCTGGCCATTGTGCTGCCGGCGACGGGGCGGCCGTTTCCCGTGCTCAATTCGGCGATGTTGACGTGGACGCTGGTTGCCGCGCTGGCCCAGATCGGGGCCACGGCGCTGCTGCTCGCCGCGATGGCCGAGCGCTCGTTCGTCGTCACCACGGCCTACGCCAAGACGGAGCCCGTGCAGGTCGCCCTGTTCGGCCTCGTGTTCCTGGGCGACCGTGTGACGCCAGGGCTCGCAGCCGCCATCCTGATTGCGACCGCGGGTGTGCTGCTCGTCTCCTGGCCGCGCAGCAACGCGCAGGAGGCATTCACCTGGCGGCCGGCCCTGCTCGGCATTGCCTCGGGTGGCATGTTTGCGATCGCGGCCATCGGCTTTCGCGGCGGCATCCGCGCGCTCGACACACCGAGCTTCATCGTTGCGGCGACCGTGACGCTGGCGCTCGGCCTCTTCATTCAAACCGTGGTGCTGACGTTCTATCTGCTGATTGCTGACCGGCCCGTGTTGGTCTCGATCTTCAGGGCATGGCGGCCTTCGCTGTTTGCCGGGTTCATGGGCGCTTTTGCCTCGCAGATGTGGTTTCTGGCGTTCGCCATCGAGACGGCGGCCAAGGTGCGCACGCTGGCGCTGATCGAGATCCTGTTCGCGCAGATCCTGACGCGCAATCTGTTCAAACAGCGGCTCGCGTCGCGGGAGGCGATCGGCGTCGGCCTGATCGTCGCGGGCGTGGTGCTGCTCTTGAATCTGTAGGATGTAGGCTCACGTATAGGCCACCACGGCGCAGCGCGGGGCTCGCCACAAGTGAGCAGAGGAGCCGATCATGACACTAACCGATCAGCCTTCGCTGCAACCTGAGGTTGTTGCGCCCGGGGATCGTGAGAAGCTGGCGCGCGCCAAGCAGCAGGTGGCGGCCATCAAGGGCTTCTACGTTCACCTCGCCATCTATGCCGTCATCAACGCCGGGCTGTTTGCGATCAACTTCGTTTCCGGCGGGCCTTGGTGGGTGCTGTGGGTGGTCGGCGGCTGGGGCATCGGCGTCATCGCCCATGCCGTCGGCGTGTTCGGCCGCGCTCCCAAGGCGGTTGCGGACTGGGAGGCGCGCAAAGTCAAAGAGATCGTGGACCGGTCCTGACCCCAGGGCGACCTGCCGCATGGAAAGGGCCAGCCCCTGGCGAGGCCGGCCCCTTCTTGTTTGCTGTTTGGCAGCGCTATTTGATCAAACCTTCGGCCTTCATGGCCGCCTGCACCGCGGGACGGGCGCCCACGCGCTTGCGATAGGCCAGAACGTTCGCATAAGGCGACAGATCCACATCCACGCGGGATGCCCAATTGGACACCACGAACAGGTAAGCGTCGGCCACGGAGAAGTCCGTGCCCATCAGGTAATCGTTGCCGGCGAGATGCTTGTCGAGATGGGCAAAGCGCGTGGCCAGGCGCTCGCGGAAGATCTTCTTGGCTTCCTCGGGCATGCTCGGGTTGAACAGGGGGGAGAAGCCCTTGTGCAACTCGCTCGTGACGAAGTTCAGCCACGACTGCAGTCTGGTGCGCTCCAGCGTGCCGCTGGGGGGCGCGAGGTTCTTGGCCGGGACCTTGTCGGCGATATACTGGACGATGGAGGGACCCTCGGTGATGCGGGTGCCGTCGTCGAGCTCGAGCAGAGGGACATAGCCGAGCGGATTGACGGTTCTGTAGTCGCCGCCCCCGTCCATGACCTTGGTCTTGGTGTCGGCCTTGACCTTCTCGAACGGCAGGCCGGCCTCGAGCAGCACGATGTGGGGGGAGAGAGAACAGGCGCCGGGAGAGAAATAGAGCTTCATTGAGGGCATCTCCAGGTTGAGAAAAGGCATGCGATGCTCTAATGCATGCAGATGCATCGCATGCAGGTGCATATGATAGAAAACATGCAGTTGCAAGCAAATTCTGCTATCGTGTGAAGGATGGTCAGCAAACCAACACCTGCGGTGATCGAGGCCTGGGAGCGCCTCGTGCGCACCGAGAAGACCTTGCTGGACAAGGTCGAGGAGCACCTGAAGCGGGCCGGCTTTCCGCCGCTCGAGTGGTACCATGTGCTCCATGAGGTCGACGCGAGCACCAAAGGCATGGTGCGGCAGACGGAAGTGCAGGATCGCACGAAGCTGGCGCAATACAACGTTTGCCGGCTGGTGGACCGGCTGGAGCGCGAGGGCCTCGTGGAGCGCCATCAGTGCCAGGTCGACGGGCGCAACAATGTTCTCGTCATCACCGCCAAGGGCCGCGCCTTGCGTCGGGCCATGTGGCCGGTCTATGCCGCGGCCATCGAGGAGCACTTCGGGGCCCGGCTCAGCCAGGCCGACGCCGAGCAGCTGGCAGGCTTGATGGCCAAGCTGGCAGGGACGTGACGCCGGGTGCGGGGGCTGCGAGGGTGCACGGCGCCGCGTCTGGACCGGCAAGGCGGTTGGTGTAGGATGCGCCGAAATCAAGAACCGGCGGGAAGCGCCGTATCGAACAAGGGGCCAACACATATGACGGGACCTGGCGCGGGCGCCGCTACTCTGGCGGGCACGCTGATGCAGGGCAAGCGCGGGCTCATCATGGGCGTCGCCAACAATCGCTCCATCGCGTGGGGTATCGCCAAGGCGGCGGCGGCGCAGGGCGCCACCCTTGCCTTCACCTATCAGGGAGACGCGCTGAAGAAGCGCGTCGAGCCGCTGGCGGCTGAGGTCGGCTCCAAGCTCGTTCTGCCGTGCGACGTGACGGACGCGGCGTCGATGGATGCTGTCTTCGCCGAGCTGAAGCGCCAGTGGGGCAACCTCGACTTCCTGGTGCACGCCATCGCCTTCTCCGACAAGGCCGAGCTCGATGGCCGCTACGTGGACACGACCGAGAAGAACTTCACGCAGACCATGCTGATCTCATGCTTCTCGTTCACGGCGCTGGCGCAGCGTGCCGAGAAGCTGATGTCGCCGGGCGGCTCGATGCTGACGCTGACCTACTACGGCGCCGAGAAGGTCATGCCGCATTACAACGTGATGGGTGTCGCCAAGGCGGCGCTGGAGGCGAGCGTGCGCTACCTGGCGGCGGACCTCGGTCGTACGGGCATCCGGGTCAATGCCATTTCCGCCGGGCCGATCAAGACCTTGGCGGCATCCGGCATCGCCGACTTCCGCTACATCCTGAAATGGAACGAGTACAATTCGGCGCTGCGCCGCACGGTCACCATCGAGGAGGTGGGGGCGGCAGGGCTCTATCTTCTGTCCGACCTGTCGCGCGGGGTCACCGGCGAGGTCCATCACGTGGACGCCGGCTATCACGTGCAGGGCATGAAGAACGAGGACGCGCCCGACATCTCGGTGATGAAGGACACCCCCGGCTGAGCGCCCGTTGGGCGGATGATCGGCCGGGATGGCCGATCATGGTTGATGGGCCTCAATCTTCGTAGCGGGCATCAACGCAGCGTTCGCCGTTCCAATAGCGATAGATCCCGCAGCCGCCCCGGTAGGCCGGTCGCTCGATGACAATATCGGCGTCGTCGCGGTCGTCGTCCCGCACGTAGCCGTAGACGTGCGGCCGGTACCCGTATCGCACCCTGTGGCTGGGCTCGTAGGAGTAGGCGTATGGAGCCGGCGGCGGGCCCGTGTAGATCTCGATGCCGACGCTTTGCGCGGAAGCACCGGCATGGCTGCCCAACAGGGCTGCGGCCGCCATGCAGACGGCAAGGGCAATCGATCGTCGCATGAGGTTCCTCCTGTCGCAGCTGAGCGGTTAACCGCGCGCCGTGGGGATGGTTCCGGCAAAAATTCGGGTCGCCGGCAGGCTTGCTCTGGCTACGCCACAAATCCGCCACGTGCGGCTTTTCCTTGTGGCAGCTCAATCGCGTGCGGGGCAGAGCGGATCGGGGAAGCCATGCGTGCCGCAACGGCCGTCATCCTGGCGTTGCTGTTCCTGGGTGGTCAGGCCGCCCTGGCGGCGCCGGCCAAGAAGGGCGAGTTCGCCTCCTCCGAGGCGATCCTGCGCTGGATCAACACCTATCGCGCCAAGCCCAACCCGGAGAAGGTTCCCCTCGCCGTCCGCGCCATGAGCAATCTCGGGCTGTTCCGGGACATGGAGACGGCCGGCATCTACGTGGGCTTCATAGCCGGCGTGCTGGAGACCAATCCCAAGCGGGCCGAGGCGCTGATCGCCAAGATGTTTCCCATGCCGCCTGAGGACCAGGTGGCGATCGTGCGCGCCATCGCCTATTCGGGCCTGCCGGACTGGAAGGACCTGATGCTGAAGTTCGCCGAGCGCATGCCGGCGAGAAAGGCGCTCATCGACCGCTTCGTCTACGGCAAGCAGCCCACGCTCAAGCAGGTGGCGCTCGACTCCGGCCCGGCGCCGCTCGACACGCTGTGGGGCCAGTACTTCGCCACGGGCTCCTTCGAGCCGATCGCGCGCATGGTCTCGATCCTGGCGTGGGCCAAGGACCAGAACAATGTCGAGCGGCTGACGATCGGCAGCATGGCCAAGCTGTCGCTTGCCACCAACGCCTCGCGCGACAAGGACCTGCTCGACATGCTGAAGGCATCGATGGCCTACGAGACCAAGGACACGCGTGCCGTTCTGCAGGAGGTGATCGACGCAGCCGAGACGTTCGAGTTCGGTCGCGTGCGCAAGGACGCCATGGCCTCCATCGACAAGCTCAAGGCCAAGGGGCCCGCATCCGCCCGCAATCTGCAGTGGTGGGGCATGGTCGGCCAGACCGCGCTGGCGGTCGGCTGCGTTGCTGCCGGCGCCATGGGCCACCTGGAGGTCGGCATCCCCTGCGTGGTCGGCGGTGCCGCGTCGGGTGCGGCGCTGAAGTTCATGACGCCGGAGTAGGCCACCGGCCGTCGCCCGCCCGCTCGCTTTCCTTTTCATCCGCCTTGTGATGCAGTCCGTGCGCCGGCGCCGTTGCGGCAGACCGGCTTTGCAAGAGGCATGCGCGGGAAGGCGGAGATGGGCGAACGCAAGCACGCCGTCGTGGTGGGGGCGCTCGGGGTGATCGGGCGCTACATCGTGGAGCGCCTTCTGAAAGAGGAAGACTGGTCGGTGGTCGGGCTGTCGCGCCGGGGCGCGCAGGACGGGCCGCGCTATCGCCATGTCGGCGTCGACCTGCTCGATGCGGGGGACGCGGCAGCGAAGCTCAAGGGCCTCGGCGAGGCGACGCACATCTTCTACGCCGCGTTCCAGGCCTCGACCGGGGCCGCCGCCGGCTATGCGTCCAACATCGCGCCCAACCGCGACATGCTCATCAACGCGGTGACGGGGATCAGCGGGGCATCGCGCCGCCTGCGCCGCGTCGTGCTGGTGACGGGGACGAAGTACTACGGATCGCACCTCGGCCCGTTCAAGACGCCGGCGCGCGAGAGCGACCCGCGCCACATGCCGCCCGACTACTACTTCGACCAGATCGACTGGCTGACCGCGTTCCAGCGCGGCAAGAGCTGGGACTGGACGGAGCTGCGCCCGCAGACGCTGTGCGGCTTTGCGCCCGGCACGCCCATGAGCCTGGCGCCGGCGATCGCGGTCTACGCTGCCGTGAGCAAGGAGCTGGGGCTGCCGCTGCGCTTCCCGGGCAAGCCCGGTGCGTACACGTCGCTCTACCAGGTGACGGAGTCGGCGCATTTCGCCAACGCCGCGCTGTGGGCCGCCACCGAGCCCGGCTGCGGGCTCGAGGCCTTCAACATCACCAACGGCGACTACTTCCGCTGGAAGCACGTGTGGCCGAAGCTCGCCGCCGTGTTCGACATGCCCGTGGGCGAGCCGCAGAGCATCAGCCTGACCCAGCACATGGCCGACAAGGGCGAGCTGTGGCGCGCGATGACGCACAAGTATGGCCTGAAGCCGTTCGCGTTCGACCAGCTCGTGGCGTGGCCTTTCGCCGACTACGTGTTCGGCTGCGACTGGGATGTGATGTCGGACGTCACCAAGTCGCGCCGCTTCGGCTTTCACGACGTGGTCGACAGCGAGGAGATGTTCGCGCGCCTGCTCGGCCGCTTCCGCGCGGAGCGGATCGTGCCGTGAGGGGCGGTGCCGCGCGGCGCGGTGACGTGCGGCACGGGGTGACGCGTGGGAAGCTGTGGGACGTCTGCAGTCGGAGCGGCCGCTGACCGGCGGCGAGGCACATCGCAATTGCTGCTTGTGACCCACACTGCAGCTCGACGCATTCCATGCTGCTGTTGGCGGGCCAGGTTCACGCCTTGACCTTGGTCAAGGACGATGGGTGACGAATGTGTCCGGCTTTCCAACACGTCGATTGCGAGGGACACATGCTTCTCGGGCGACTTGGGCTGGTGTTCGGCTTCGCGGTGATGATGCAGACGGCCGCTCTGGGGCAGTCTCGGCCTGTCCAGGGGGATTTGCGATGAAGTCCGTGCTCGTTGCCGCGCTGCTCGCGATGAGTCCTCCAGGCGAAACGGACCAATCATGGTCCGCCGTCCAGTTCCGCCAGTGCGGCTCCGGTTGCGTTCTCAGATGCACTTTCCGCTTTCCGCATCGTCCGTCCTATCCTACGCCGAGGGACGGAAGGTGCGCGGCCTGGGAATGCTTCTGCCCGAGAGTGGACCCGCGCATGAAGCAACCCAACGTGAAGCGACCGGTCATCCGGCGCTGAAGGGCCAGAGGGAATTCCGATGAAGTCTGTCGTCGTCGCCGCGCTGCTCGCGATGAGTTCTCCAGGCGAAACGGATCAACTATTGTCTGCGATCCAGTTCATCCAGTGCCCCTCCGGATGCGTCGCCCGATGCACTCGCCGCCTTCGGGCTGATGTGCCAGGCGGAGGAAGGTGTGCCAGCGGGAGCTGGACATGCTTCTGCCCGAGAATGGACCCGCGCATGAAGCAGCCGAACGTGAAGCGACCGGTCATCCGGCGCTGAAGGGCTGCGCAGCCGCGCATGGCACGGATGCCCCGGGGGTGCACTGAGCAGGCGGCGCACCGTATCGGATGGACAACAGGCATGCCTGGACTCCACCATACGCCATTTCATCATCGACGGAGGCGCGAGGGCAGATGCGCGAGCTGATAGGCGTCGCGATAGGCGATCTGGGACGATGGCGGATTCTTGCGGCGAATGACCTTTACGACGTGACCCATCTGTCGCGCGCGCCCTGCCACGAAGCGTCCGACCCGTTGCCACCCGAGATCGGTGAAGTAGAAGCGTGCGCGCGGATTCTCTAGAGCGGGCGCCTTGAGGCCCCTCTCATCCATGATGCGGGCAAGCGCTCCGAACCCGGCGCCGATCAACCGCCTCTTCTCGTCTATCGGACGAGCGGCCAGCCTCAGCCATACGCTATCGTACTCGGCTTCTGCCACCGGCGCGGCTTGTGACAGGCTTTCAAGCCTGCGCCAAACCTCGGTCGGCAATATGCCTTTGCGATGCAGGTCGCGCACGAGCTGCTTGGACGAAATGCCAGGCGGCACCAGAAAGACGGTCCAAGCATTATCAACGAGAATCCGGTAGATCATGGGTGATTTCCCCGACAGCCTCCAGGCGGGCCAGACGCGAGCGCTGGCCCAGCGTGCATCGCGATATGGTCCGGAAGAGGCGTCGCTTTCCAGGCGGCGTCGGGCCGCGAACAGATCTCCCAGCTCGTGCGCACCGCGATGGCAGTTGAAGCGCACCAGCCGCTGCAACGCCAGACCATGGCCTACGACAGATGCCTCGCAAGCTTGGCGAGCAGCCGGGCAAGCTTGTGCTGCTCCTGGGCCGACAGCGCCTCAAACCAGCCTGCGATGGCGGCGAAATCCTTTGCGTTCCGGCTTTCCCAGCCGCGTCGGCCGGCCTTTGTGGGCACCAGTCGCTTGGCGCGTCCATCGACCTCGTCGGGGACGATGCTGATCATGCCCTTGCGCACGAGCACCAAGGCGACCTGCTTGACGTTCTGATATGTCGTGGACATCGCCTTGGCGGCTTCGCCGAACGTCGGCCGGCCATGCGCCCGCACGATGGTCAGCAGGACGCCCTGTTGCGTTGTGAGCCCATCCTCGTGCAGGCGCTGGTCGAGCATGTAGCGAAGCCGCAGGCCGAGGAACGACACCAGGCGAAAGCAAAGGACCGCGTCTGCGGCAGGGCCGGCGGCCTGGCGCTCCTCCGCCGTGAGTCCGGGATGTGGATTGATCGGCTGGTCCATTTATGTAATATATTGTGCAAATTCCGGGACGGCAAGGAGTTGGGTCATGATCTGTCTGATGCCCATGTGTGCCTATCTCTCCGAGACCAGCCGCATGATCCAGATCTACAAGGCGCTAAGCGCACGCGGGGCGAGGGTCTGCATGGCTACGCACGGCGGCGTTCACGAGGCGCTCATCAGGGCCGAAGGCATCCCCTACGACATCGTCGGGCCACGCATGGATGAGGAGCGCGGACGGCGCTTCATCCTCGACAATGTCGGGATCGGTGATCCCGGGCAAAGCGTGTACAGCCCCGACGAGATGCGCGCCTATGTTGGCGCCGAGGCCGAGTATTTCCGTGCCAACAGCGTGAAGGCCGTGGTCATCGGCTTCACGCTGACGACGCTCATCTCGACACGGGTCGCAGGCATTCCGCTCATCACGCAGCACGCCGGCGCCTATCTGCCGCCTCTGTTCGAGCGAGGCATGCTGCCGGCGCCGTCGCGGCCGGTGCGGCCCATCTTCAAGTATCTTCCCAATGGCGTGGCCCGCTTTCTGATCAACAAGGGAGCGCCGCGGCTGCAATTGTATCTGGGCGGGTTCAACGCGCTGGCAGCCGAGCTCGGCGTGGCAGGGGTCCCGAGCTTCCCTGCGCTGCTGCTCGGCGATCTTTCGCTCGTCACCGAGGCGCCGGAGGTCTATGGCATCAGCGAAGAGGAGATGCGAGCCTGGAGGCCGTCGGGAGGCGCCTACTGGCCGACCACGCGGCTCGAATATACCGGGCCCATCTTCGCGGAGCTTGATGTTGCCGTTCCGGACCATATCGAGAGTGCGCTCCGTCAGGCCGGCCCTACGGTGTATGTGGCGATCACCTCCGCGCCTGTCGGGCTCGTCCGCAAGGTTGTCGAGGAGGTTGCGAGCACGGGCGCCAACGTCGTCGTTGCAGGCACCATCCACAGCCTGCAGGACATGGCCGGCCCCAGGGTTGCGGTCGGCGGCGTGCTGCCCAGTCATAAGATCATGCCGCGCGTCGATCTGGCGGTCACCGCCGGCGGCCAGGGAAGCGTGCAGTGCGCGATGGCCGCCGGCATGCCGCTGATCGGCATTCCGCTGCAGCCTGAGCAGGACACCAACGTTCACCTGCTGCAGCAGACAGGGGCCGCTCGGCTCTTCCCGCAAAGGGAGCTCCAGCGCGGCAAGCTGCCCGCCCTGGTGCGCGAGATGATCTCTCGCCCCGCGCACAAGGCTGCCGCGAGGAGGATCCAGTCGGTCTATGCCAGGCGCGACGGCCCGCAGCTCTCTGCCGACGCCATCCTCAGATACCTGGACCAACGCATGCGCGAAGCGGCCTGAGCGGCAACGGGCGTGAATTTGTGCATCCGGAGGGCGGGCCGTCGCGGAACGGCTTCCCGGCATGCGCGATTGCGAGGGATCGCGCCGTTCACTCCGTCTTCTCCGCATTGAGCTGCCTCTGGGCGGCAGCATCGGCCGCGAACAGCTCTTCCAGCTCGTGCGCATAGCTCTTGGCGCGGCTCTGCAGCTTCTCGTCATCCGTGTAGTGCTTGTAGTCCTCGTAGAGCCTGCGGCGGTCGTGATCCTTGAACGTCTCGACGGCAAAGCGCACCTCCCGTTCGGGGAGACCGAGACCGCGCAGCACCTCGCGCGTCAGATCGAGCGAGGAAAGAAACGTCTCGCGGCGGATGATCTCGACGCCCAGGTCCATGAGCTGGTGCGTGTGGCGCCGATGGCGTGAGCGGGCGTAGATGGGTACGTGCGGATAGCGCTGGCGCACCGTCTGGGCGGTGCGCAGCGACGCCTCCACGTCGTCGATGGCGAGCACGAAGGCGCGCGCCTTGCCGGTGCGGGCGGCCTCCAGGATCTCCGGCCGACTGGCGTCGCCGTAGTAGATCTGGCTGCCGAACCTGCGGATGAAGTCGACCTGCTCGGGGTTGGAGTCGAGCGCCGTGAAGGGTATGCGCTTGGCGCTCAGGATGCGGGCGACGATCTGGCCGACGCGACCGAAGCCGGCGATGACGACGTGGCCGTCGCTCGGCGGCGGCGTATCGAAGGCCCGCGCGATCTGCGCCTTCGGTGCAAGCATCCCCTCGATCAGCAGCAGCAGCGGCGTCGCGGCCATCGACAGTGTGACGGCGACGGAGAGAACGTCGGTCACGCTCTTCTCGATCACGCCGGCCGACACCCCCGCGGTGAAGAGGACAAAGGCGAATTCCCCGCCCTGCGCGATCGCCAGGGCCAGGCGCCGCGAAGGCCCGGCCTCCAGGCCGGCGCGGCGCCCGAGGACATAGAGAATGATGCCCTTGATTGCCAGCAATCCGGCCGCGAGCGCCAGGACCACATAGGGGGTCTGGGCGATGTGCGCGAGATTGAGCGACATGCCGACGGCGGTGAAGAAGAGACCGAGCAGGAGGCCCTCGAAGGGGGCGATGTCGGCGACGATCTCGTGACGGTAGTCGGAATCGGCGAGCAGAACGCCGGCGATGAACGCGCCGAGCGATGCGGACAGCCCTGCCAGCTCCATGACCAGGGTGACGCCGATGACGGTGAGGAGGGCGCCGGCTGTCATGGCCTCCTTGACGCGCGTGCGGGCAATGAGGCGGAAGAAGCCGTCCAGCAGCAGGCGGCCGACCACGATCACGGCCAGGATGACGGCAATGGCCGTGAGCGCGGACCACATCTCCATTTGCCGGGCGGCTTCGCGCGCGGTGACGGCGAAGAGCGGCGTAAGCGCGATGAGCGGGATGGCGGCGAGATCCTGGAACAGCAGGATCGCGAAGGCCATGCGCCCGTGCCGCAGCGGCAGCTCGCCGTTCTCCTCCAGCACCTGCAGGGCGAAGGCGGTGGAGGAAAGCGAAAGGGCGAGGCCGACGAAGACGGCGGCCGGCCAGGCGAGGCCGAAGGCGATGCCGATGGCCGCCATGGCCAGGCCCGTGACGGCGACCTGCGCGCCGCCGGTGCCGAAGATGGCGTTGCGCATCGCCCACAACCGCTTGGGGCGAAGCTCGAGGCCGATGAGGAACAGCAGCAGCACGACGCCGAACTCGGCGAAATGCAGAACCGAGTCCACCTCATAGACCGTGTAGACGAACCCGAGGCCGAACGGCCCGATCAGCACGCCGACCAGCAGATAGCCGAGCACCGTGCCGATGCGCAGCAGCTTGGCGAGCGGGGCAGCAACCACGGCAGCCGCAAGGAACAGGGCAACCTGCGTCAGCGTCACGTCGAGCATGGGATCGTATCCGGGATATCGTCTGGCAGTCTGCGTTGATAGGAACGATTACCCGGACAAGGCAACCGCAAAGGGCGCTGGGCAGACATTGAAATGGGGATGGCGCCGCTTCTCCGCATCGGCGGCAATGGGGCGCACGCGTCTTGGGCGGAGGATGCAAACGGCGGAGGCGGATCGTGCCGCCTCCGCCGCGGTTGCGTGCAGGATGCCGTCAGGACTGGTACTTGATGGAGCAGCCGTACGGGCGGGAGGTGGAAACCGACACGGGCTTGCCCTGTGCAACCTCTGTCAGCGCCGCGTCGACATAGTTGGTTGCGGTCTTCAGGTCCTCTTGGCGCGAGGTGGGCTTGTCGTCGATGCCACCCATATAAGCCAGCGTGCCGTCGCCCTTGATGATGTACATGTGCGGCGTGACGGTTGCGCCGTAGGCGCGGCCGACGTCGCCCGTCGGATCGAGCAGCACGGCAGAGGGGGCGGCGCCGCGCTCGACGGTGAGCTTGTTGGCCTCCGCTCCGCGCACGTAGCCCTGCATGCCCGGCGCAGACGAGATCAGGCTGAGCCAGACCACGTTCTGGCCGGTCCATTTCTTTTGCAGGGCTTGCATGTTGTTGCCGCCGTAGTGCTTGCGCACGTACGGGCAATCATGATTGGTCCATTCCAGCACGACGGTCTTGCCCTTGAAATCGGCAAGCGAGACGGTCTTGTCGTTGCTGTCCTTGAGCGTGAAGGCGGGCGCGGGCGCGCCGACGCGGGCCTGCATGGCGGGGCCAGCCACCAGCGAGCCTCCCGTCGCCCCAAGGCCGATGAGGGATGCTCCGCCGGCAAGGCCGGCAGCGATGAGGGTGCGTCGCGCAATGATTGGCATGCGTCACTCCTTGGTTGCGGATGGCGATGGAACGCGTATCTCGGCTCGGCGTTGCAGTCCGGCGTCGGCGACGCGGGCGATCTCGTCGAGCACGATGGCCGACGTCAGGATCTGCGGCAGGACGACCGGCTCGCCGGTGCCCGCATAAAGAAGATAAAGAGGCACGCCGCTGCGCCCGTGCCGCTCCAGCACGCGCGTGATCTCGGGATTGCGGTTGGTCCAGTCGCCCTTGAGATAGGCGATGTTCTTGCCGGCGAATGCGGCCTTGACGGCGCCGGTCGCGAGCACGGCACGCTCGTTGACGAGGCAGGTGATGCACCAGGCCGCCGTCAGGTTGACGAATACGGGGCGGTTGGCGGCGCGCAATTCGTCGAGGCGGCGCTGGCTGAATACCTCGACGCCGGACGCGGACGCTGGCTGTGCCGTGTCGGCAGACAGGGCGCGATCCTGCTCGAGGCCTGCAACGGCCAAGCCCGCCGCTGCCAGGGAGGCGATGGTGAGGGAGGCCGCAACGCGCCGGCCGATGGATCCCGCCGTCTGCGATACGCTGAACGACCAGGCGGCCAGCGCAACCAGCACCAGACCGAAGAGCGCGGCGAAGAGACCCGTCGGCCCGACCTGCTGGCCGAGCACCCATACCAGCCAGGCGACCGTGGCGTAGATCGGGAAGGCGAGCGCCTGCTTCAGCGTCTCCATCCACGCGCCGGGTCGCGGCAGCCGGGCGACGAGACGCGGCGCCAGCGTGAGGATCAGGAACGGCAGGGCGAGGCCGAGGCCAAGCGCCAGGAACACCGCGAGACCGACGATGGCGGGCTGCGTCATGGCAAAGCCGAGTGCGGTGCCCATGAACGGCGCCGTGCAGGGCGTGGCCACGACGACGGCCAGCACACCGGTGAAGAACGATCCGGAAAGGCCCGAGCGCTGCGCCAGGCCGCTGCCGAGGCCCTGCAGCGCGCCGCCGAAATGGTAGACGCCCGAGAGGCTGAGCCCCATGGCGAACAGCACGTAGGCCAGCAGCGCCACGACGACTGGCGACTGCAATTGGAAGCCCCAGCCCACCTCGGCGCCCGCCGCACGCACGGTGAGCAGGGCTCCGGCGAGGGCCAGGAACGCGGCCACCACGCCGGCGGTGTAGCTGAGGCCGTGCATGCGGACATGCGCCGGCGACTGGCCGGCATGCTTGATGAGGCCCAGGACCTTGATGGACAGGACCGGGAACACGCACGGCATCAGGTTGAGGATCAGCCCGCCGGCGAAGGCGGCCAGGGCTGCCTGAAGCACGGTGAGCGGCGAAGCGGCCTCTGCTGTGTCCGCTGGCCCTGCGCCGACCGCGACCTGCGTCAGCTCGAAGGCGTGGCGAACCGTGGCCGCGCCCATCGCCTCCTCGACGACGAGGAGGCCTCCGGCATCCTTCGGCGTGCCCGTGGCGAGCGCGGCGCTGGCAGTGAGGCGCAGGCTGAGCCCGGCGTCCGAAATCTCGAACGGCTGAGGGGCGGCATGGGCGATGAGCGTTTCCGAGAAGGGAAAGTAGAGCGCGGAGCGGATGCCTTCGGCCTTCAGGCCCTTGGCGGCGACACGCAGCGTCAGCCCATCGCGGCGCACATCCACCTTCGCCGTCCAGGGCGAGGGCTGCGGCGTTGCCGCGCGCGCGGCGTCGAATGCGGCTTTCGTCTCCGGTGCCGGCTGTGCCGATATGGCGCCGGCAGCCACGGGCAGGACGAGCGAGAGGCTGGCCTCTCCGGGAATGCACTCCTTCTCGCATACCAGCCAGGAGACGTCGGCCTTCAATGTGAGAGGGGCCGACGCGTCGAGCGCGGCGGGCGGCGTGATGCGCGTGAGCAGCATCGCTTCCCCGCTGTAGCCGTAGTTGGCGAGGTGCGCGACGGGAATGCGGCTGGGCGCGGGCCAGACCGTCGGGCCGGCCGCGAAGCCGGGCGGCAGTTGCCACCTGATCGTGGTGGCCTCGCCCGAGTCGCCCGGATTGCGCCAATAGGTGTGCCAGTGCTCCTTCATGGTCAGCCGCACGCCGACCCAGAAGGGCTCGCCGGCCTTAACGGCGGCAGGTTCCGCAAGCAGCGCAGCCTTGACCAGTTCTTGGGCGGGAGGCGACGCGGCCAGCACAGCAGTCGGCCCCGCCAGGAGCGCCAGCGCA
Source organism: Hyphomicrobiaceae bacterium (assembly GCA_008933705.1). Classification (GTDB taxonomy): domain Bacteria; phylum Pseudomonadota; class Alphaproteobacteria; order Rhizobiales; family Hyphomicrobiaceae; genus AWTP1-13. The sequence continues at coordinate 25,992 of WBUN01000038.1, read as the reverse complement.
GCAATCGCCGCGCATCCGGCCCGGGCGGCGATGCGCGGCAAGCGGGTCTTTGTGGTGGAGTGCATGCGGCCTGTACTATTGCGCGTTGGTGACAATGTTGAGAGCGCTCCGCGCGGCGCAAATCAAGCCATGCTCACATTTGGGTGAAGCGGTCACTTGCGGCGAGGCGCGTCGAGGACGGGAAGCGGCACGGCGGACTCGAAAGCGCGGCTCGCGCGCAGGACCCGGTCATCCGCGCCGATGGGGCCGACGATCTGCAGCCCGATCGGCAGGCCGTCGGCGGTCTGGCCGCAAGGGATCGACGCTGCCGGCTGCTGCGTCAGGTTGAAGGGATAGCTGTAGGGCGCCCAGTCGGTCCACACGCTGCCGAACTCGCCGGAGGGAGGGACCAGTTGACCGGCCTCGAAGGCGGGCAGCGGCAGCGACGGTGTCAGCAGCAGATCGTAGTCCTGATGGAAACGCACGAGCGCGTTGTGCAGCTCGGCGCGCGCGAGTTGGGCACGGATCAGCTCGACGGCGGAGATCTCGCCCCCCTGCGTGGCGCCGGCGAACAGCCCGGGGTCGCACACTTGGGCCGGGCGATCGCCATGGGGCAGGAGCTGCAAGGCCATCGACGACCACCACAGCGTGTTCCAGGCGGCGATCGGATCGGCGCTGATGTCGGGATCGGCCTCGACGACCTCGGCGCCGAGATCGGCGAAGGTCCTGGCGGCTGTGGCGACGGCGCGTTCCACCTCGGGGTGGAGGCGGCGAACAAATCCCAGTCTCGGTGAGTAGGCGATGCGAAGTCCGCGCACGCCGTCATCGAGGCCGACGCGATAGTCGGGCGGCGGCGCGATCCAGGCATAGACATCGCGGGCGTCGGGCTCGGCGATGATGCTCATGGCCAGCGCCGCGTCGGAGACGGTGCGGGCGAGGGGGCCCAGATGCGCGATGGTGCCGAGCGGCGCGGCCGGGAAGGCAGGCACCCGCGCGCGTGTCGGCTTGATGCCGTAGCAGCCGGTGAAGGAGGCGGGGATGCGGATCGAGCCGCCGCCGTCGGTGCCGAGGTGCAGGGCGCCCATGCCGAGCACCACGGAGGCGACGGCGCCGCTCGATGAGCCGCCGGTCGTCATGCGCGTGTCCCACGGGTTGCGGGTGATGCCGGTGAGCGGGCTGTCGCTGACGGCCTTCCAGCCGTATTCGGGCATCGCCGTCTTGCCGAGGATGACGGCGCCATGTGCGCGCAGACGGGCGACCGCCGGGGCGTCCAGCCTGGCGGGGTCGGAGGAGATCAGCTTGGAGCCGAAGCGCGCGGGCATGCCTTCGACGAGCACGTTGTCCTTGACGCCGGTCGGCACGCCGTCGGCAAGGCCCACGGGCGTGCCCGCCATCCAGCGCGCCTCGGATGCTCTGGCCGCCGCCAGCGCGCCTTCGGCATCGAGGTGGCAGTAGGCGTTGACGATCGGGTTGAACAGGTCGATGCGCGCGAGCGTGGCTTTGACGGCCTCGACCGGTGAGAGGCTCTTGCGCCGGAAGTGGCTGATGAGCTCGGTGGCGGAAAGAAGGGCGGGGTCGGTCGGAGAGGACATGGAGTGGCGCTCGCTGCTGCTTTCCGTTGTGTCATACCGGCGCTTGGCTCCGGCATCCAGGGCTCGGGTCACCTCCGGATGGCGCGGCCGCCGTTGCGGCGCACGGCGAAGCGCATGAGCCAGTCGAACAGCCTGTTGTAGGGCGGGGCAAGGTGGCTCGTCATGGTGTGGCGGGCCTGGACGAACGTGGCCTTGGCGTGGCTGAAAGTGCTGAAGCCGTCGCGCCCGTGGTAGGCGCCCATGCCGCTCGGGCCGATGCCGCCGAAGGGCAGCTTCTCCTGCGCGAAATGGTAGAGCGTGTCGTTGACGGTGACGCCGCCGGAGACGGTGCGCTCGAGGACGTGGGAGATGCGGCGACGGTCCTCGTCGAAGTAGTAGAGCGCCAGCGGGCGGGGCCGGGCGTTGACGTAGGCCAACGCCTCATCCAGCGAGTCGTAGGGGACGATGGGGAGCAGAGGTCCGAAGATCTCCTCGCGCATCACGGCCATGTCGTCGCTCAGGCCGGACAGGATGACAGGGGCCATCTTGCGCTGCGCCGGCGCGCCGACCTCGCCGGGGGCAAGCTCGCCGGCCGGATCGGCGACGATGAGGCGGGCGCCGCGCGACCTGGCGTCGGCTGCAAGGCCGGCAAGGCGGTCGTAGTGGCGCTGGTTGATGATGGCGGTGTAGTCGGGGTTGTCGAGGAGGCGTGGGTAGAGCCCGCCGGCTGTCTTCCGTGCAAGCTCGGTGAACGCCTCGATCTGCTTGCGCGGCGCCAGCACATAGTCGGGCGCGATGCAGGTCTGCCCGGCATTCAGGAGCTTGCCACGCATGATGCGCAGCGCGGCGAGCGGCAGATCGAAGGACTCGTGGACGATGGCGGGCGATTTGCCGCCGAGCTCCAGCGTCACCGGCGTCAGGTTGGCGGCGGCGGCCTGCATGACCTTTTTGCCGACGGCCGTCGAGCCTGTGTAGAGAATGTGATCGAAGGGGAGCTGGCACAGCCCCTGCGCCATCTCGGCACCGCCGGTGGCGACCGTGACGCGATTGGCGCCCAGGGCGCCTTCGAGGCAGCGCTTGAGCATCGCCGAGGTGGCAGGCGTGAACTCGGACGGCTTGACGATGACGCGGTTGCCGGCGGCGAGCGCGGCGGCCAGCGGGCCGATGACGAGGTGCACCGGATAGTTCCAGGGCGCGATGATGAGGACCAAGCCCTTGGGCTGCCGGATGATCTTATTCCTCGCGGGCCAGAACAGCACACCGCTGCTGCGCGGCTCGGGCCGCATCCAGGCGGACAGGTTGGCGAGGGCGTCGCGTACGATGATGAGAGAGGGAACGATCTCCGCCATCAGCGTCTCCGCGGGCGAGCGCCAGCCGTAGTCGCGCGAAACGGCATCGATGATCTCGGCGCTCGTTGCCGAGATGGCGCGGCGCAGGGCGCGCAGCGACTGCCTGCGCTCGGCCTCGCCGGGGGGCGGCTGCGTGCGGCTGGCCTTGTGCATCGACCAGAAGCGCTGCTCGATGTCCGCGAAAGCGTCCTCCGCCGGGATCTCGCGCGCGATGTCGTTCATGGGAGCCTCGTCGACCGATCCTTTGCCGATGCGTTATCGGCGCCGCAGGCCGTTCCTAGTGTTGTGACTCTTTCGCTTGGTACCCGAGTTGTCATGGTCGGGCTTGTCCCGACCATCCAGGCAACCGCTTGCTCCGGCGTCGGTGGAGGACTGGATCCTCGGGACGAGCCCGAGGATGACAGCGGGAACCATCTGTTGGAACCGGAACACTAGCACAGCGCGGAGGGGGAGAGCAGTACGTTCAAATGTGATGCGGACATTGCGACCGATCAAGCGCTCTCACGTGCCCGAGATGGGGCGAAAACGGCCGGTGAGCGCGTGCCGGTCGCCCGGATGGATGAGACGGGCCAGCGTGATGGTGGTTTGCGCCTGCCACGTGCGCCGCTCGATCACCAGGCAGGCAGTGCCCTGGGCGACGCCCATGAGACCGGCCGTCTTGGCATCGGCCGCCTCGGCGCGGATGACGTGCTCGGCTTCCGACCACGGCACGTGGTCGAGGAGCCAGCGGCCGGGGCCGATATTGGAGAAGGTCTCCTCCGCGGCTTGCGGCACGACCGTGAGATTGATGAGCCGCTGCTCGAGCTGGACGACGACGCCGTCGGCGCTGTGCCTGCAACTCACCGCCACGAGCGGTGTGCCGGCAGGGACGTCCATGGCGGCGGCCTGTTCGTCGTCGGCGACGGTGTGCTCGCGGCCGATCAGCGCGTAGCTGTAGGTTCGGCCGCTGCGGGCGACCTCGGCGGCGATGTCCCAGATCTGGAATACGGACAACTCGACGGCGCGCTCGGCCACGAAGCTGCCGCGGCGGCGCCAGCGCACGATCAGGCCCTCGGCAGCGAGCGAGGTGAGCGCGCGATTGACGGTCATGCGCGAGGCGGAGAAGGCTTTCGTCAGCTCCATCTCGGACGGAATGCGGCGGCCGGGGCGCCAGCGTCCGCTCACGATCGGCTCGGCAATGGCGCGGCGGATCTGCTCGTAGACGGGGCCGTTGCCCGAGCGGGTGAGGCGTTGGCGCGACATGTCAGGCATTCCCCGGCAGGCGCGCGAGCGTGCGCGTGAAGCGTGCGCGGATCTCGTCGCGGCGGACGTGGCGGCCGCCCGCGACCACGCGGCGACCGCCGGCATAGACATCGCGCGCGATGCCGTCGCCGGCCGCGAAAGTCCAGGAGTCGAGGACGGCGTCGCCGGTGCGGGCGACAAGCGCCGGGCTGGTGTCGTCGAGGATGACGATGTCGGCCGCATTGCCGGCGGCGAGCGCGCCGGAGGAAAGGCCAAGCGCCTGCGCGCCGCCTCGACGGGCGGCGTCAAACAGGTGACGGCCGGTTGAGCTTCCGGGCGGGCCCAGGCGGTTGCGCTTCCTCTCGCGCAGACGCTGCCCGTACTCGAGCGTGCGCAATTCCTCCCCGAGCGAGATGCGCACGTTGCTGTCGGAGCCGATGGCGAAGCGGCCGCCCGCGCCGAGATAGCGCGGCGCCTCGAAGATGCCGTCGCCGAGATTGGCCTCGGTGATCGGGCACAGCCCGGCGACCGCTCCCGATTGCGCCAGCCGGCGGCTCTCCTTGTCGGTCATGTGCGTGCAGTGGATCAGGCACCAGCGCGCGTCCACGCCCATGTTGTCGAGCAGCCACTCGACCGGCCGCGCGCCGGACCAGGCCGTGCACTCATCGACCTCCCTGGTCTGTTCGGCGGCGTGAATGTGGATCGGCCCGACCGGGTGGGCGGCAACGAGGGCGCGCAGCTCGCGCGCATCGACCGCGCGCAGGGAATGCGGGGCAATGCCGAGATTGGCGCCATCGAGACGGGCGACGTGGCGGCGGCTTGCGTCCACGAGCCGTGCGAAGCCGTCGAGATCGGACAGGAAGCGCGCCTGCCCCGGCACCGGAGGCAGACCGCCGCAACCGCCATGGGCGTAGAAGCATGGCAACAGGGTAAGGCCGATGCCGGCAGCCTCGGCCGCGGCGACGATGCGCGAGCCCATCTCGGCCGGGTCGGCGTAGCGCGCCCCATCGGGTGCGTTGTGCAGATAGTGGAATTCGCCGACGCTCGTGAAGCCGGCTTCCAGCATCTCGACGTACAGCCAGGCCGCAACGGCTTCGACATCGTTGGGCGTCATGACGGCGAGGAAGCGGTACATGATCTCGCGCCAGGTCCAGAAGCTGTCGTCCTCCGGCCCTCGCCGCTCCGCGAGGCCGGCCATGGCGCGCTGGAACGCATGGCTGTGCACGTTGGCGACACCCGGCACGGCAATGCCCTGCAGCCGCTCCGCCGCTGGCGGCGGCGCGACATCGGGTGCAATATCCACAATCATGCGCCCCTCGACGGTGAACAGCACATTGCGGTGCCATCCCGTCTCGAGCAGCGCCGAACTGACGTGAAGCAGGGCCAAGATCGCCGCCTCCAGACATTTGGCGGGCCGCGCGAGGCGGCCCGGCTCTCTATTATGTATAGACAAAACGGAGGTGTGGGACTAGCGTTCTTTGCTCCGCGTGTGCGCGGCTGTCAGGAAAAGGCCCGGCAATGAAGGTGGATCGCCTCTGGACGGGAGCACGTATTGCAACGCTCGATCCCGCACGGCCGGGCCTCGGCGTCATCGAGGACGGCGCGATCGCTGCGTACGAGGGGCGCATCGCCTGGGTCGGGCCGGTGCGCGAGATGCCAGGGCTGGAGGCCGCGGAGAAGGCTGATCTCGAAGGGCGATGGGTCACGCCCGGGCTGATCGATTGTCACACGCACCTGGTCTACGCCGGAAATCGTGCGCACGAGTTTGAGCTGCGCCTGGCGGGCGCCAGCTACGAGGAGATTGCGCGTGTCGGCGGGGGCATTCTGTCCACGGTGAAGGCGACGCGCGCAGCGACGGCGGATGAGCTGGTGGCGGCCGCGCTGCCGCGCCTCGACGCGCTGATCGCGGAAGGCGTTACCACCATCGAGATCAAGTCGGGCTACGGGCTCGAGCTGGACACTGAGGCGCGGCAGCTGCGCGCCGCGCGCCGGCTCGGCAAGGAGCGGCCCGTGTCGGTGGCGACGACGTTTCTGGGCGCGCACGCCCTGCCGCCGGAGGCCGAGGGCGACAAGGATGCCTACATCGCCCGGCTGTGCGCGGTGATGCTGCCCTCCATCGCGCGCGAGGGGCTGGCCGATGCAGTCGATGCCTTCATGGAGGGGATCGCCTTCAGCGGCGGGCAGACGGCGCGTGTGTTCGAGGTGGCCAAGCGCCTGGGTCTCCCGGTGAAGCTGCATGCCGATCAACTCTCCAATCTCGGCGGGGCCGCGCTGGCCGCGCGCTACCATGCGCTGTCGGCCGATCACCTGGAGCGGACGGACGAAGCCGGTGCGGCGGCGCTGGCCAAGGCCGGCACCGTGGCCGTGCTGCTGCCGGGCGCGTTCTACTTCATCCGCGAGACGCACAAGCCGCCGGTCGACCTGCTCCGCAGGCATCGTGCCAGGATCGCCATTGCGACCGACAGCAATCCCGGGTCGTCGCCGCTCACCTCGCTGCTCATGACGATGAACATGGCGGCGACGCTGTTCCGCCTCACCGTCGAGGAGACCATCGCCGGCGTCACGCGCGAGGCGGCATGCGCGCTCGGGCGGCAGGCGGAGGTCGGCACGCTTGAGGCCGGCAAGTGGTGCGATCTCGCCGTGTGGAACGTCGAGCGGCTGGCTGAGTTGCCGTATCGCATGGGCTTCAATCCGCTCCACGCGCGCATCTGGAGGGGCCGGTGACCGCTGTCCCGCGTGTCGTTGTGCAGCCCGGCGACGTGGCCTTGAGCGAATGGCACGCGATCTACCAGGGCGCGGTGGTCGCGCTCGACCCGGCCTCGGCATCCGCGATCAGGAAGGGCGCCGCGGCGGTCGAGGCGATCATCGCCAGGCAGGAGCCGGTCTACGGCATCAACACGGGCTTCGGTAAGCTTGCCAGCGTGCGCATCGCGGCGGACGACCTGGAGCGCCTGCAGCGCAACATCGTGCTCTCGCATGCGGCCGGCGTCGGCGAGGCGATGCCGCGCGCAATCGTGCGGCTGATGCTGGCGCTGAAGCTGGCGAGCCTGGCGCAGGGGGCCTCCGGCGTGCGCCCCGTGACGATCGCAATGCTCCAGGCGATGCTGGACAAGGATGTCCTCCCGGCGGTGCCGTGCCAGGGGTCGGTCGGCGCGTCGGGCGATCTGGCGCCTCTGGCGCACATGGCCGCCGCCATGATCGGGGTCGGTGAGGTGCTGGTGGACGGCAAGCGGTTGCCGGCGGCAGCGGCGCTGCAGCGCCACGGCCTGGAGCCGCTGACGCTCGGCCCGAAGGAGGGCCTGGCCCTGCTTAACGGCACGCAGTTCTCGACCGCCTATGCCCTCGCGGGGCTGTTCGAGGCGGGCAAGCTGCTGCAAACGGCGCTGGTGACGGGCATCTTGTCCACGGAGGCCGCCAAGGGCTCGGACGCACCGTTCGATGCACGCATCCATCGCTTGTGCCGGCACCCCGGCCAGCTTCAGTGCGCGCAAGCGTTGCGCGAGCTGATGGCCGGTAGCGGCATTCGTGCCTCGCATCTCACCGGCGACGACCGCGTGCAGGACCCCTATTGCCTGCGCTGCCAGCCGCAGGTGATGGGCGCGGCGCTCGATGTGCTCTCCCATGCGGCGAGTCTGCTCGGCACGGAGGCCAACGGCGTCTCCGACAACCCGCTCGTCTTTCCCGAGGAAGGCGTGGCGCTTTCAGGCGGCAACTTCCACGCCGAGCCCGTGGCGTTTGCGGCCGACATGATGGCACTCGCGCTGTGCGAGGTCGGCGCGCTGGCCGAGCGGCGCATCGCCCTGCTGGTCGATCCGGCGCTGTCGCGGCTGCCGGCGTTCCTGACGCCCACGCCCGGCCTCGACTCGGGCTTCATGATCCCGCAGGTGACGGCGGCCGCGTTGGTTTCTGAGAACAAGCAGCGCGCGGCGCCGGCGAGCATCGACTCGATCCCGACCTCGGCCAACCAGGAGGATCACGTGTCGATGGCGGCGCATGCGGCGCGGCGCCTGCTGCCCATGGCCGAGAACCTGGCCCACATTCTGGCGATCGAGCTGCTGGCCGCCTGCCAGGGCTGTGATTTCCATCTGCCGCTGCGCTCAAGTGCAGCGATCGAGCGGGTGCGGGCCGTGCTGCGGGAGCAGGTGCCGCATCTGGAGCACGACCGGCTGATCGCCGTCGACATCGCCGCTGCGGCAGGCTTGGTGCGCTCGGGCGCCGTCATCGACGCAGCGGGTATCGCGCTGCCGGAGGCGTGGAGGTGATGGATGGGAGCTATGGGGTCAGCCTTCCAGTGTCTGACCCCGCAACGTGGCCTGGAGCAGCAGGGAGTGGAGAGGCACATGGCCGCTGAACGAGCGAGCTGGCTGAGCGTGGAGCAGCGGCATGCGCCGCTGATCGTCAGCTTTCCGCACACCGGCACCGACATTCCGCCCGAGATCGAGGCGCGCTGCGCGTCGCCGTGGTTGGCGCGCAAGGACGCCGACTGGTGGATCGACAGGCTCTACGGCTTCGTGCGCGACCTCGATGCCACCATCGTGCACACCGCCATCTCGCGCACGGTGATCGACATCAACCGCGATCCTTCGGGCGTGTCGCTTTATCCGGGGCAGGCGACCACGGAGCTGGTGCCGTCGACCACTTTCGACGGGGAGCCGCTGTGGCGGGCGGGGCAGGAACCGGATGCGGCGGAGATCGCTCGGAGGAGGGCGGCCTACTTCGAGCCCTACCATGCGGCGCTTGCCGCCGAGATCGCCCGGCTCAAGGCGCGGTACCCGCGCGTGGTGCTCTACGACTGCCACTCCATCCGCTCGGTCATCCCGCGCTTGTTCCCCGGCGAGCTGCCGGTGTTCAACATCGGTACCAACTCGGGCGCGGCCTGCGATCTGGAGCTGGCTGAGCCGGTCGCCGCCATCGCCTCGGCCAGTCCGTTCTCGTCGGTGGTGAACGGCCGCTTCAAGGGCGGCTACATCACCCGCAAATACGGCGTGCCCGATAGCTGCGTGCACGCGGTGCAGATGGAGCTCGCCTGCCGGGGCTACATGCGTGAGAGCGTCGGTCCGGTGGACGAGGGCTGCTGGCCGACACCCTACGATCCCGCCTACGCCGCCGGCATCCTGCCGACGCTGCAATCGATCATGAGCGCATGCTTGCGCTTCGCCCGGGAAGGCTGACGAGGAAGGTGGACATGACCCGCATCGACAATGCCCGCGTCATTCGCGCCCCGCGCGGAACGGAGCTGTCGGCCAAGACCTGGACGACGGAAGCGCCGCTGCGCATGCTCATGAACAACCTCGACCCCGAGGTGGCCGAGAAGCCCTCCGAGCTCGTGGTCTACGGCGGCATCGGTCGCGCCGCGCGCGACTGGGAGAGCTTCGACCGCATCGCCGCCGCGCTCAGGTCGCTGGAGGAGACCGAGACGCTGCTGGTGCAGTCGGGCAAGCCGGTCGGCATCTTCACGACGCACCCCGATGCCCCGCGCGTGCTGATCGCCAACTCCAACATCGTGCCGCACTGGGCCACGCTCGAGCACTTCAACGAGCTCGATCGCAAGGGGCTGATGATGTACGGGCAGATGACGGCCGGCTCGTGGATCTACATCGGCAGCCAGGGCATCGTGCAAGGCACCTACGAGACGTTCGCCGAGGCGGGCCGCCGCCACTACGGCGGCAATCTCGGCGGCAAATGGATTCTCACGGCAGGCCTCGGCGGCATGGGCGGGGCGCAGCCTCTGGCTGCGGTAATGGCGGGCGCCTCGATGCTGGCCGTCGAGTGCCAGCCGAGCCGTATCGAGATGCGGCTGAAAACCAGATACCTCGATACGCAGGCGCGCTCCCTCGACGAGGCGCTTGCCATGATCGAGACGTCGTGCCGAGAGCGAAAGCCGCTGTCCGTTGGGCTTCTCGGCAATGCCGCCGACATCTTCCCCGAGCTGGTGCGGCGCGGCGCGCACCCCGACATCGTGACCGACCAGACCTCCGCGCACGATCCGGTCAATGGCTATCTGCCCAAAGGCTGGACGCTCGCCGACTGGGAGGCGCGGCGCGGCAGCGATCCCAACGGCGTGGCGCAGGCCGCCAAGCGCTCCATGGCCGAGCACGTGCGCGCCATGCTCGAGTTCCACAAGCGAGGTATCCCAACGGTCGACTACGGCAACAACATCCGCCAGATGGCCAAGGACGAGGGCGTAGCCAACGCCTTCGACTTCCCGGGCTTCGTGCCGGCCTACATCCGACCGCTGTTCTGCCGCGGCGTCGGGCCCTTCCGCTGGGCGGCGCTGTCGGGCGATCCGGAGGACATCTTCCGCACCGACGCCAAGGTCAAGGAGCTGATGCCCAACGACGCGCATCTCGCCAACTGGCTCGACATGGCGCGCGCGCGCATCAAGTTCCAGGGCCTGCCGGCGCGCATCTGCTGGGTAGGCCTCGGCGACCGGCACCGGCTCGGTCTCGCCTTCAACGAGATGGTGGCCAAGGGCGAGTTGAAGGCGCCGATCGTCATCGGCCGCGACCATCTCGATTCCGGATCTGTGGCAAGCCCCAACCGCGAGACCGAGGCCATGCGCGACGGCTCGGATGCGGTGTCGGACTGGCCGCTGCTCAATGCGCTGCTGAACTGCGCGTCGGGGGCGACGTGGGTGTCGATCCATCACGGCGGCGGCGTCGGCATCGGCTATTCGCAGCACGCCGGCATGGTGATCGTGTGCGACGGCACGCCCGAGGCCGCACGCCGCATCGAGCGCGTGCTGTGGAACGATCCGGCCACCGGCGTGATGCGGCATGCGGACGCCGGCTACGAGGATGCGATCGCGTGCGCGAGGCAGCATGGGCTCAAGCTGCCGGGCCTCGGCTGACCGCGCCGTTGTCGCCCCGGCCACTTACCCGCCTGTCATGCCCGGCCGGAGCGCCGGGACCCAGCGGCCGCAACGCCCCCGTCGCTGATCTTGTCGAAGGACGGCTGCGAGGCGCCGTTGGGGCGTTCCCCGATCATGGACGCAATTTAACGTTCGCCGGCGACGGGACAGCGCCGCGCAATCGTTTTCCCGAACGAAGATCACGAGCGGGGCGAGAGCCCATCAAGGAGATGAGACGCATGAAATCCCGATTGCCGAGACTGCTCGCGCCTGCGCTGCTGGCGGCGGCCGTTCCCGTCACGTATGCCCTGGCCCAGGCACCCGCCCAGCCGCCGGCCAAGGCGGAAACGCGCGCAGGCCTCCCGCGGCCGTCGCCCGAGATGCTCACCCGCCTGCAGGATGGCCGCATGGCCATGATCAAGGAGACGCTCAAGCTCAACGAGGCGCAGCTCAAGCTGTGGGCGCCGGTGGAGTCGCAGATGCGGACCGCGGCGGCCGAGCGAGAGAAGGCGCGCGCGGAACGCGAGCAGCTGCGTGCGCAAGGCGGCGCTGCGCCGTCGCTGCCCGACCGGCTTGAGCGCGCAAGCCAGCGCATGGCCAGGCGCGCCGAGCAGATGAAGGCGTTCGCGGACGCGTTCAAGCCCTTCTATGCATCGCTGAGCGACGAGCAGAAGGCGTTGGCCGGCATCGTGCTGCGCGAGACGCGCGGACATCACGGCCCGCGTGGTCACGGCCACCGCTGGGCCATGCACCGCGGTTCGGGCGCACCCCGGCAGTAGCGCGACGGAGTATCCCGGTCCGGCTCGTTGATGCACATAGCCGGGTCGGCGACTCTCCACCGCGGAAAGCCCGGCGGCCGTCGGGCACCTGGGCATTCTCCCCGCCCCCCTTGTCTAGGTGCCCGACTTTCTTTGCCCCCTGCGCGGCGTGGCGAGGCGGTCCGGAACGGTCCTCCGTGGTGAGCCCGTCGAACCACGGCCGGCGTGGCCGCCCTTCGACGCGCTCAGGGCGGAGCGGGGTGTGCGACGCGGGAATGACGTCAGTGTTCGCTGATCGGCTTGGATTTCACTGCGATGGTGAGGAGCTCGCGCGCATCCCTCTCCACAAACGTCACCCCCGCGCAGGCGGGGGCCCAGGCCACCGGGCCGCATGGATCACGTTTGCCGCAGATCACCCTCGCCGCCGCGCGCGACATTCCAGCGGCACGCACACCTGCGTTGAGACGTGATCTGGGTTCCCGCCTTCGCGGGAATGACGTCAGTGTTAGGTTCCCTTTCCGGCTCGAACACTTCTCCGTGGTGAGCCTGTCGAACCACGACCGGCGCGGCCGCCCTTCGACGCGCTCAGGGCGGAGTGGGTGTGCGATGCGGGCATGACGTCAGTGTTGGATGATCGGCTTGGATTTCACTGCGATGGTGAGGCGCTCGCGCGCATCCCTCTCCACAAACGTCACCCCCGCGAAGGCGGGGGCCCAGGTCATCGGGCCGCGCGGGCCATTCTCGCCGCAGATCGCCCCCGCAGCCGCGCGCGGCATTTCAGCGGCCCGCGCACCTGCGTTGCAATGTGACCTGGCTTCCCGCCTGCGCGGGAATGACGTCAGATGGGGCAACCCGGGCGCCCCACTCACCACCGTCACCCCCGCGTCGTGTCGAAGACGCGCCTCCGGCACGAAGGCGGGGGCCCAGGTCATCGGGCCGCGCGGGCCATGCTCGCCGCAGATCGCCCCCGCAGCCGCGCGCGGCATTTCAGCGGCACGCGCACCTGCGTTGCAATGTGACCTGGCTTCCCGCCTTCGCGGGAATGACGTCAGGTAGGATGGACCGCTCGAACACGCCCATCAGCGTCACCCCCGCGTCGCGTCGAAGACGCGCCTCCAACACGACGCGGGGGTGACGTCACATGGGACAACTCGCGCGCTAGCTCAGCCCGCCGGCCTTGGCGAGGACGCGCAAGTGATGATCCGCATCGCCGAAGGCCATGTCGATCATGGTGAGCCGCTTGAAGTAGTGGCCGGCCTTGTACTCCATGGTCATGCCGATGCCGCCGTGCAGCTGGATCGCCGTCTCGCCGACGAGACGGGCCGAGCGTCCGATTTGAACCTTGGCCGCCGAGATCGCCTTGCGGCGTTCGTCGGCATCCGGCTCGGCCGCCATCATGGTGGCGTAGTAGGCCATGCTGCGCGCCTGCTCGAGCGCGGTGAACATGTCGACCGACTTGTGCTGCAGCACCTGGAACGAGCCGATCGGCACGCCGAACTGCTTGCGCGTCTTGAGATAGTCGACCGTCAGCTCGTGCAGTGCCGCCATGGCCCCGACCGCCTCGGCCGACAATGCGGCAATCGCCTCGTCGACGGCACGCTCGATCACCGCCAGGCCTTTTTCCGGGCCGGCGAGCACCGCTTCGGGGCCCACGCGCACCGCGGACAGTGTGACGTCGGCGGCGCGCATGCCGTCCTGGGTCGGATATCCGCGACGGGTGACGCCGTTGGCCTTGGCGTCGATCAGGAACAGGCCGATGCCGCCGCGCTCGTTGCGCGCGCCGGAAACGCGTGCCGTCACGATCAGCTTGTCGGCGGTGTCGCCGTGCAGCACCACGCACTTGTCGCCTTCCAGAGTGTAGCCGCCCTTGCCGTCGGCACGCGCCGTCGTCGCCGTGTCGGCCAGATCGTAGCGGGCCTGGCGCTCCTGATGCGCGAGCGCAAGCGTCAGCTTGCCCTCGACGATGGAGGGCACCAGCTCCTTCAACACTGCCTCGTTGCCGGCATGGCGCAGCACGCCGCCGGCGAGCACGACGGTGGCGAGATAGGGCTCGACGGCGAGCGCGCGGCCAAAGGCCTCGGCGATGATCATCGTCTCGGTCAGGCCCTGGCCAAGGCCGCCATGCTCCTCGGCGAACGGCACGCCCAGCAGGCCGAGCTCGGCATACTGCTGCCAGATCGCCGGGCTGTAGCCCTTCTGTTCCTTCATGTAACCCATGCGCTGGTTGAGGTCGCCGTAGTTGTCGGCGAGCAGCCGCTCCAGGCTGTCCTTCAACTGGCGCTGTTCGTCGCTGAGATCGAAATCCATGTCTCGTTTCCCGGAGACCCTCGTGGTGAGCCCGTCGAACCACGAGGGCAATGTGTTTGGCGCGTCCTTCGACAGGCTCAGGACGAGGTCGTGCTTGCGGCGCGTGGCGGCTCAGAAGCCGAGCACGGCCTTGGCGATGATGTTGCGCTGGATCTCGTTGGAGCCGCCGTAGATCGAGACCTTGCGATAGTTGAAGTAGCCGGGCGCCACCGGGGCCGCCCAGTCGAGACCGACCGGGGGCTCGTTGGAGCCGAACTGCACGTCGTCCTCGTCCGGCTGATAGGGCAGGGCGAGCGGGCCTGCGACCTCCAGAAGCAGCGCGGTGGTCGCCTGCTGCACCTCGCTGCCCTTGATCTTGAGGATCGAGGAGGCGGGGTTGGGCGTGTTGCCCTTGCGATGGCGCTCCTCGGAGAGCACGCGCATCTGCGTCATCTCCAGCGCCTTCAGATCCACCTCGACGGCGGCCACCTTCTCGCGGAAGCGCTCATCCTCCATCAGCGGCCGGTCGCCCGCCATCACGCGCGAGGCCAGCTCCTTGATCCTCTGGACGCGCTGCTTGGAGTAGCCGACGCGGGCAATGCCGGTGCGCTCGTTGCCGAGCAGGAACTTGGCGCAGTCCCAGCCGCGGTGCTCCTGGCCGATCAGGTTCTCGACCGGCACCTTGACGTCGTCGAAGAACACCTCGTTGACCTCGCGCCCGCCGTCCATGGTCACGATGGGCCGCACGGTGATGCCCGGCGAGTTCATCGGGAACACGAGGAAGGAGATGCCGAGCTGCTTCTTGGCGCTCGGATCGGTGCGGCACAGGCAGAAGATCCAATCGGCATACTGGGCGAGCGTCGTCCAGGTCTTCTGGCCGTTGACGACGTAATGGTCGCCCTTGCGCACGGCGGTGGTCTTGAGACCGGCGAGGTCGGAGCCTGCGCCCGGCTCCGAGAAGCCCTGGCACCACCAGTCGTCGAGGGCCGCCATGCGCGGCAGAAAGCGCTTCTTCTGCTCCTCGGTGCCGAAGGCGATGATGACGGGGCCGCACATGGAGACGTTGAACGGCAACGGTTGCGGCACGCCGTTGAACTGCAGCTCCTCCGTGTAGATATAGTGCTGCACCGGCGTCCAGTCGGCGCCGCCCCATTCCTTGGGCCAATGCGGCACGGTCAGCCCCTCCGCGTGCAGGATCTTGTGCGAGGTGACCATCTCCTCCTTGTCGAGATGACGGCCTTCGTTGACCTTGTCGCGGATCGAGGCCGGGACCTTGGTGCGGAAGAAGGTGCGCAGCTTGTCGCGGAATGCATTTTCCTCGGCGCTGAAGCGAAGATCCATGTCTGCCTCCCCTTAAACGATCTCGAACAGGCCGGCGGCGCCCTGGCCGCCGCCGATGCACATGGTGACGACGGCGTATTTCACGCCGCGGCGCTTGCCCTCGATGAGCGCGTGCCCGGTCATGCGGGCGCCGCTCATGCCGTAGGGGTGCCCGATGGCGATGGCGCCGCCGTCGACGTTGAGGCGATCCATGGGGATGCCGAGCTTGTCGCGGCAGTAGAGCACCTGGCTGGCGAAGGCCTCGTTCAGCTCCCACAGGCCGATGTCGTCCATCTTGAGCCCCGTGCGCTCGAGTAGGCGCGGGATGGCGTAGACGGGGCCGATGCCCATCTCGTCGGGCTCGCAGCCGGCAACCGCAAAGCCGCGGTAGACGCCCATCGGCTTGATATTGCGGCGCGCGGCCTCCCTATCCGACATCAGCACGCAGGCTGAAGCGCCGTCGGAAAGCTGGCTGGCGTTGCCGGCGGTGATGAACTGGTCGTCGCCGCGCACGGGCTTGAGCTTGGCGAGACCCTCGAGCGTGGTGTCGGGCCTGTTGCCCTCGTCGCGCTCGAGCGTCACGGTCTTCTGGGAGACTTCCTTCGTCTCCTTGTTCTCGACCGCCATGACCGTGGTCATGGGCACGATCTCCGCGTCGAGGCGGCCCGCCTTCTGCGCGGCGGCGATGCGCTGCTGGCTGGTGAGCGCGTACTCGTCCTGCTTCTCGCGGCTGATGTTGTAGCGCCTGGCCACGACGTCCGCCGTCTCGATCATCGGCATGTAGACTTCGGCCTTGTGCTTGACGATCCAGTCGTTGCGATAGAACTTCGTGTTCAAGTTCATCTGCACCAGGCTGATCGACTCCAGGCCGCCGGCGACGGCGACCGGCACGCCGTCCTGCGTGATGCTGCGGGCCGCAAGCGCGATCGCCTGCAGGCCGGAGGAGCAGAAGCGGTTGACGGTCATGGCCGCGGCGGTCACGGGGATGCCGGCGCGGATGGCAGCCTGCCGGGCGATGTTGCCTCCGGTCGCGCCCTCGGGATTGGCGCAGCCCATGACGACGTCCTCGACGACGCCGGGCTCGATCTTGGCGCGCTTGATGGCGTGCTCGATCACGTGCCCGCCCATGTCGGCGCCGTGGGTCAGGTTGAAGGCGCCGCGAACGGCCTTGCCGATCGGCGTGCGGGCGGTGGAAACGATGACTGCGTCGACCATTGTCATGTCCTTCCCTGTGTCGTTGTCATGGTCGGGCTTGTCCCGACCATCCATTTCTCAGCTTGCTCCGGCGCTCGCGGTCCGCTGGATCCTCGGGACAAGCCCGAGGATGACAACCGCAAGGTTGCCAAGAATCCTCATTCGGCGGCGGCCTTGGCCTTCTGCCGCTCCTCCTCGATCAGCTCCTTCTTGGACAGCTTGCCAACCGCCGTCTTCGGCAGCGTGTCGCGGAACTCCAGGTGCGAGGGCAGCTCATGCTTGCCGAGCTTGTCGGCGAGAAATGCGCGCAGCTCATCCAGCGTGAAGGGCTGCGCGCCGGGCTTGAGCTGCACGAACGCCTTGGCGGCCTCGCCGCGGTAGGCGTCGGGCACGCCGATCACGCTCACCTCGGCAACCGAAGGATGCTCGTAGACCGCCTCCTCGATGTTGCGCGGATAGACGTTGAAGCCTCCCGAGATGATCATGTCCTTCTTGCGGTCGACCAGATAGAAGTAACCGTCCTCGTCCATGTATCCGATGTCGCCGGTGAGCAGGAAGCCGTCGACGAAGGACGCGGCCGTCTCCTCGGGCGCGTTCCAGTATCCCTTGGTGACGTTGGGGCCCTTGATGCGGATTTCGCCCCGCTCGCCGGGGGCGAGCACGCGGCGCGGGTTGTCCAGCGCCACGATCTCCATGGTGATGCCGGGCAGCGGCAGCCCGACCGAGCCGGCCTTGCCCGTCCACTCGCGCGGCAGGCTGGTGCCCGCCGGCGACGTCTCCGTCATGCCCCAGCCGCCGCCCAGGCGATGGCCGGTGAGCTTGTGGAAGCGCTCGGCCACATCGACGGGAAGCGCTGCCCCGCCCGAGGCGGCAAATCGCAGGGAGGAGAAGTCGCGCTTGTCGATGCCGGGCATATTGGCTAGCGCGATCCACATGGTCGGCACGCCAGGAAAGATGGTTGCTCTCTTGACCTCGATGTCGCGCAGCGTCGTCTCCACGTCGAAGCGGATGCGCAGGAGCAGCTCGTTGCCGTCGGCGAGCGATCGCAGCATGACGGAGGTGAGCGCGTAGATGTGGAACAGCGGCAGTACGCAGATGACCTTGTCCTCGCCCGGCGCCGATAGCCGCTGCGGATCGGCCCACAGCTTGTAGATCGAGCAGGCAGCGCTGAGGTTGCCGTGCGTCAGCATGGCGCCCTTGGGCTTGCCCGTGGTGCCGCCGGTGTACTGCAGCAGGGCAATGTCGTCGACGCTGACCGTCGGCCATTGGCGCGGTGGCAGGCTCTCGCCGTCCTGACGCAGCCTGTCGATGCGCACGATGCGCGCATCGCCCTCGGCGATCGGCGTGGTGGGGACCGCCGAGGGACCGAAGGCGGTGTCATCGCCGACGATCAGCTTGTCGACATGGCCGCCAGCCAGCAGGCCCTGCGCCATCAGCAGCATCAGGCCGACGTTGGTCGTCACGAGGATGCGCGCCCCGGAATCCTTCAGCTTGAAGGCCAGCTCACGTTCCGCATCGAGAGGGGAAAGGTGCACGAGGCGCACGCCGGCCTTCAGCGCGGCGAAAAACATGACGGGGTGGTAGGGCGTGTTGGGCAGGTAGAGCGCCATCGTCGTGCCGGGCCCGACGCCCTGCGCGATGAGGCCCGAGGCGACGGCATCGGCCCAGGCGCGCAGCTCGGCGAACGTGATCTCGCGGTCGCGGTACTCGAGGGCCGCCTTGGGTCCCCACTTCTCGGTGAAGGCGTCGAACATCGCGGGCAGCGGCGCCGTCTCGATCGGCGCATTCCAGTGCACACCCGGCGGATAGCTCTTCTCCCAGGGTCGTTCCTCTCCCATCGCCGTCCTTGTCTGATTGTCGGGCCGGTCTCTATGATCGCAGGAGCCTAGGCGCGGACCGCGCCGTTGGCAACAAGTTAACGTAAAGGGCAAGGAGGGCGCATCACGCCATGAAGAATCCGTTCGATCTGGCCGGGCAGGTCGCCATCATCACCGGATCGAGCCGAGGCATCGGTCGATCGGCGGCCGAGATCATGGCTTCGCTCGGCGCCAGGGTGGTGATTTCCAGCCGCAAGGCCGACGCCTGCGAGGAGGTGGCGGCCGCCATCAGGCAGAGCGGCGGGGAGGCGATCGTCATCCCCTGCAACATCTCGCGCAAGGAGGAGGTGCAAGGCCTCGTCAAGGGCACGCTCAAGCAGTGGGGAAGGATCGACACGCTCGTGTGCAACGCCGCCGTCAACCCGTACTACGGCCCGCTCGCCGGCCTCTCGGATGAGGCCTTCGACAAGATCATGGGCTCGAACGTCAAGAGCAACATCTGGCTGTGCAATCTCGCCATCCCGAGCATGGCCGAGCACGGGGGCGGCAGCGTCGTCATCGTCTCCTCGATCGGGGGCATACGCGGCACGGGCATTCTCGGCGCCTACGGGATCTCGAAGGCCGCGGATTTTGCGCTGGCCCGCAATCTGGCGGTGGAATGGGGGCCAAAGAACGTGCGCATCAATTGCGTCGCGCCGGGCCTCGTGAAGACCGACTTTGCCCGTGCGCTGTGGGAGGACAGCGCGAATCTGCAGCCGCGCCTGGAGACGACGCCGCTGCGGCGCATCGGCGAGCCGGACGAGATCGGCGGCATCGTCGCCTTCCTCGCGTCGAAGGCCGCCTCGTTCATGACCGGGTCGGTGATCGTGGCCGACGGCGGCGTCACGATCGCCTGAGGTGGGTCACCATCGCCTGGGCTGGCAGATGCACGGGCGCGGCTGGCCGGGCGGACAAGCGGGACGAGCATGTCCGCAAAGCGGCCGAACCCAGCCTCCGTTGCAGATGCGCACGAAGCATGGCCCGCGAACGCAAGATCGCGGGCATCGGTGATTTCGCTTGACCAAGCCATTAGCGAAAATGCGGGGCTCCGGACGATCGTACTAGTCACCGATCGCGGACACGCGTGCGGCCGTCTGGTGAGCCGCCTATTCAACGCCCGGATTTTGGACGCACGCCCCCGCGGCGCGGTGGTCAAGACACGCCATTATTGAGCCGACGCGGACCTCATGTCAAAAGGCGAGGGTAGTGCCTCAGCCGGTGACGGCAGCACTGGCCCATCCCTGACGTCGGCAACCTTCCGCAGCTTGGACAGCACAGGGCGACGCTAAGGACATCATGTGCGGCGGTCGATCAGCACCGCCTTCATGCGGCGCACGGCGGTCAGCCGCGGTGCAGCGCGCAGACCTTATTGCCGAACGGGTCACGCAGATAGGCGAGATAGAGCTTGCCGAAATCGCCCTCGCGCCACCCGGGCGGATCCTCGATGCTCTTGCCCCCGTTCGCGACGCCAGCGTCATGGAAGGCCTTGACCTTCTCGGGGCTGTCGCAGGCGAAGCCGATCGTGCCGCCGTTGGCGTGCGTCGCCGCCTTGCCGTCGATCGGCTTGCTGATTCCAAATACGCCGGTCTTGGTGCGATAGAAGATGCGGCCCTTCGCATCGGCTTTACCCTCCCGGACGCCAATGACGCCGAGCACGGCATCGTAGAACTTCTTTGAGGCCGCTACATCGTTGGCCCCGACCATGACGTGCGAGAACATGACGAGCTCCCCCCTTTCTCCTGCCAATGCAGCTTCGCCCGGAAGCCGCTTTGTTGCAACAACTGATGGAAGTGAGTCCGGCTGCGCGCAGACGTTGCCTGCGCGCTCGCGGCCTTGGGAACAGCACACGGCATTGCGGGCGTGCCGCGCTAAGGTGGTATCCTGGCACATCACCCTGGCACATCACATGGCGAGGCTAGAGGCATGATCGAGTTCTTCTTTGATTGTTCGAGCCCATGGACGTATCTCGCATTTCACAACATCCAGCCGCTCGCTCGCGAGTTCCGCGAGACGATTCGATGGCGCCCGATCCTGGTCGGGGGCATCTTCAACACCATCAACCCGAGCGTCTATCAGTCGCGCGAGAAGCCCATCCCTGCCAAGGCGCGCTACTACAAGAAGGACATGGCCGATTGGGCGCGCCTCGCGGGCCTCCACATCAAGACACCGCCGACCGTCTTCCCGGTCAACAGCGTCAAGGCCATGCGCGGCTGCATCCTGCTGGATGCCGAGGGTAAGCTCGTCCCCTTCGCGTGCGCCGTATTCGAAGCCTACTGGCGCGACGATCAGGACATCTCCAAGGACGAAGTGCTCGCAGACGTCTGCAATCGGTTAGGCCTCGACCAGGATCGCTTCTTCGCAGGCATCGCGCAGCCGGCCATCAAGGACACGCTCAGGGCCAACACCGATGAGCTGATGGAGCGTGGAGGCTTCGGCTCCCCCACGATCTACCTCGACCGGGAGGACATGTATTTCGGGAACGATCGGCTGCCGCTTCTGAGAGCGGCGCTCGGGCGGCGGGCATCTGGCGCTCACTGACCGTTGTCGCCAGCCACCGCGGGCAACGAAGCCCAGGGGGACGGCATGACGGCCGCCTTCGGTTGAGCCCAAGGGCCTTCGTCCACCGCGCCCATATGGAAACGGGCATTCGTCACGTGATCGGCAGAGTCTGGCCCGAAGCCGGAGTATTCTTCGTCGCGGCAGTCACCCGCGCCAATCCCCGGCGGGTTTTCTCCAGCCTTGGCAGCAACGATCAATCTCGCCGCGCTCGCGGCGCGCGATCGTCAATAAGTCGACCGTGCTCAATCGATTGAATCGCTTGCACGACGCGTTCGTTGAACAGGCGCGGCTCGTCGAAGGGCACATTGTGCGCGGACCGCTCGAACCACCGCAGGACCTTCTTTGGAGCACGGAGCGCCTCGAAGTAGCCGGCTGCCAGATCCGCATCGACGTGGCGATCGTGGCGGCCAAGGAAGAAGAACAGGGGAACGTCGATCGCGCTCACTTCCCTGCGCATATCAACGCCGAGCAGCTCCGCATGCATGGCCCGCTGGGTGACATGAAGTCCTTCGATGAACCGCGGTATCTCCCACGGTGTTGCAAGGCCGAGCAACACGCCATGAATGGCTATCGCGGTGCGATTGCGCGGCTCGAAGTCAACGCCCCCGTAGCGCATCGTGATCCGCTCGAGCGCAGCGACCTTGTCGACCGTTTGATAGGGCGGCACGCCAAGCTTTCGCAATTCGGCGACCGTATCGGACTCGCCTCGACGCTTCGCCTCTGCCAGGTCGAAGTCGTATTCCCGGCGCTGCTGCTCGCTGAACGACACCACTGGCGCCACACAGATCAGCGCAGCTACGGTCTCGGGGTGCGCCTTGGCATGCAGCAGACCGAGCACGGTGCCCCATGAATGGCCGACGAGATAGATCTTCTCTTTGGCATACGCTCGGCGCAAATCGTTGATGACAACACCTAGGTCTTCCAGGTGCTGCGCGACAGTAAGCCGAGTGGTGTCGGCCGTCCGGTCGAAAGAGCGTCCCGCGCCGCGCTGATCGAGGTAGGCCACAAGGAAGTGGCGCTCCAGATCGCTGTTGAAATAGCGAAATAGCGGCCGCTCGGGGCCGCCCGGGCCGCCATGCAGCCACAGCAGCAATGGCGCACTCCGATTGGACCCCTGGATTTCCACGTAAAGCTCCGCGCCGCGAACCTTGATGCGCCGTGAGACTTCGACAGGGTCTCCGCCACCCCCGGCACAGCTCCCGGATACGAGGGACGCGCAACCCAACAGAAGGATGCCAATTGCCAGCGTCGAGAGGCGCGGGAAGCCCGAGGCAGCGCATCCTCTAAACGGGCGTGCTCCTCGATCGTGTTTTCGATTGTTCATCCAAAGGCGGCTTTTGTTGCTTGGATGCCTTGTGGGTGCGCGGTCCCGGCCGACAAGACCGGTTGGGGACGTGCGAGGCAACCCGATTGACGTTGGGCTCTCACCTTCCTTTGACCATCTCGACGAGCTGAATGAGGTTGCCGCATGTATCATCAAGGACAGCCATCCTGACGGTGCCCGCATCCATCGGCTCTAGCGTGAATTTTACACCTAGGTCGCGCAATCTCTCGAATTCCTTTTCAAGATCATCAACCTTGAAGGACGCCGCAGGAATCCCATCGTTCACAAGCGAAGATTTGTATGGCCCAACGGCAGGATGCTCACTCGGCTCAAGGAGGAGTTCGGTTCCGTCTGGTTCCTCCCTCGACACAACCGTCAGCCAGCGATGATCGCCAAGCGGGATATCGTTCTTGACGGTGAAGCCCAGCTTCCCGGTGTAGAAATTCAAGGCTTTGGCCTGATCGTCAACGAAAACGCTCATTACATAGATCTTCATGTTGTGTTTCCTTTTCTCAGATGCTTGTTGAGCCAGGCAACGGCTGCCTTGCGTAGAGGCGCATTATCGAGGGTGTGCAATTTGGTGCGTCCGCTCCAATGCGTCTGGACAAGCCCAGCTCTCTCCAGCATGTCGAGATGCTGCGAGATCGTCTGTCGCGACAGGGTGCGGCCATCCTCTGCAACCGACGAGACGCAGATCTCAAACAAGGACTGTCCGGGACGCTTCGCTAAGCGACCAAGGATGCGGCGGCGGATCGGATCGCCGAGGGCCTTGAAGACATTGTCCAGCTGGTCGTCGTCCACGCTGAGCAACATGCAGTAATTTTACTGCATGTCAAGCTGCGCGTCACTGGAGAGCAGCGGCCCGCTCGTCTCCGAGCAATGCGACAACGCGCTCAGCCGAAGAGCTTGCGCTCCTGGCGTCATCTGACACGTCGGCAACCTTCCGCAGCTTGGGCAGCGCCATGGACATCGGCGACCAAGCGCTGCCGTCTGGTCATGACCGCTGGGCGCTGACGCTGCCGGGGCTTGTGGCGGCAACCGGATCGCCACGCACCGGCCCGTCGTCGAAGGACAGCCCGCGGTCGCGGGCGAGGTGGATCATGGCACGCTCGGCCAGCGCCGTGATCGTGAGCAGCGGATTGACGCCGAGCGAGCGCGGCATGACCGATCCGTCGACGACGTACAGCCCCTCGTGCACGGCTGTGGAGTCGCTGCCGGCGCGTGCATCGAACACCTGGCATTTGTGGCTCACCACGCCATCGCCGCGCTCGTGGCCCATGCCGCAACCGCCCAACGGATGCGCGGTCGCGGGCTGCTGGCCCATCATCGTGCCGGCCAGCGGGTTCTTCACGTAGCTGCCCCCGCTGCGCTTCACGAGCGCCTCGAGCGCCGCGTCGAGCCGGCGGTAGACCGGCTCGTCCTTGGCGGTCGGCCAGGACAGCAACAGGCGATCGTCCTCGAGCACGAAGCGGCCGGAGGCGCTGTCGTGCGAGACGGCGAAGAACGTCTGCAGGCCGGCGAACGGGCCCTTGTAGACGCCGGCGATCAGGCTCTGCAGCGCGCCGAGCAGCCGGCCGTTGGGGATGAACAGGACGGGCAGCATCGGCGCCAGGGCGGATGGCATCACTCCCTCCTGGACGGTGAGGCTGTTGGCGAGATCGTCCTCGTCGACGATCTCGATCTGCCCGGAGACGCAGGCACCGACCTCGAGGCCGGCGACCTTGGGCGGATATCCGACGCCGATGGCGTTGACCGGCACCTTTGCGCCGTAGCCGAAGGCGATGATGTCGCCGTTGGCCGAGAAGCGCTGGCCGAGGCGGTCGGAGACCGCAAGCCCGCGCTCGCGCGAGCGCAGGAGGATTTCGGTGCTGCCCAGCGTGCCGGCGGCCAGCACGACCATGTCGGCGGTGACATTGAGCGAGCTTCCGGCGGCATCCAGGCGCTCCAGCGCCACCTGCCAGCGCCCGTCCCGCTGCCTGAGCACGGTGCGCACCTTGGCGTGCGTGAAGATCTCGGCCCCGTGACGCACGGCGTCGGGGAGGTAAGTGAGCGCGACGGTATTCTTCGCGCCGACATTGCAGCCGCCGCAGCAGTCGCCGCAGCGGGTGCAGGCCGGCTGGGCGATGCCGGCGCAGTTGACGCTTTCCTCGAAGTTGACCACCACCGGTGCCGCCACCGGCGCTTTGCCGAGGGCAGCGCCGGCATGGTGCAGGGCCTTGTACTTGGTGTGCTCGGCGGCGATCGGATCACGCGCCGGGCGCACCCAGCGATTGGCGCGCGCGAAGCCCTCGTCGATCAGGCCGTCCTGGGCGATCTGGCCGGGCCAGACCCCGTCGCGGAAGACGCGCGGGTCTGGCCGCAGTGCCACGCCGGCGTTGACGAGCGAGCCGCCGCCGAGCCCGCAACCCACGAGAACGTGCATGTCGTCGCCAAGGCGCACATCGTAAAGCCCGGTGGGCTGTCCCATGCGCACGCGCTTGCCCGAGAGCTGCATCTCGTGACGCAGGTCGGGAAACCGGGCCGGGAACTCGCCTGTGACGAACTCGCGGCCGCGCTCCAGCACGGCGACGCGCTTGCCTGCGCGGGCCAGCCTGGAGGCCGAGACGCCGCCGCCGTAGCCCGAGCCGACCACGACCACGTCGTAGTGCGGCCTCATCCGATCGAGCGTCCTGGCAAGGCGTGTCATCGCGTGGTCCTTGTCGCGGGTTTCGAAGCAGGGTTGCGCGCAGGAAGTGGAAGCGCCGGCAATGCCGCTCCCTGCGGAACGTGCTTATGCTCATAAAGCGAAGCGGGGCCAGCCTTCTTGATCGAAGCGGTTTGTTTCTGCGACTGGCTGCCGCGCTCCGCGGGTGCGCCGGACAATAGGCTGGGCAGCCGTCCGGGGCCAAGCGGCGGGCAGCGCTTGTAAACAGTCTGGAAGAGGCCGCCGCGGCCGGCTTGTGTTGATTGGCCGCAACGCGCGTCTGGGGCGGATCTGCCGTCAGGCCTTTCGGCGAGCCTGCTTGCGCTGGAGGCGCGGCCCGCGCAGCTCGCCCGAGCGCCACCGCTCCACCGCGGCCTTGCGCTCGATGAGCTGCAGGGCCCACAGCGCCTCGCGAACGTCGGCCCCGCTCGATGCCATCAGCATTTGCAGGCGCGCCGCCAGATCAATGTCGTGCCTGCCGTTGTCGGCCCGGAAGCCGCGCGGATGCGCCATCATGCTGATACCCCTGCGGTGAACGGCCCCACCTCGGTCCATCTGCCTCCGACTCCACGAAACGCCGTCAGCCGTTAACGGTTCCTTTCCTGCCCACGGCAATTGCGATCATAGGCATCTCGTGTCGCAGAGATCGGCGCGTCGAAAAGAAGGATGCCCCGGCCGGCACAGCACGACCGGCTCAGCCGCTGATCGGGATCGCTGCCGGCCTTCAGCGTCCGCTGCGCGCGGAGCTCGTGAAGTGGCCGCCGAAGTAGTGCTTGCCGCCCTTGGAGCCCCGCAGGATGGAGTCGGCGATGACAGTGCCGATGACGGTGACGATGATGCCGATCACGATCTGCGACAGCCAGCCCTTCATGACAATGCCTTCCGCATGAACACGGCCCAGCAGGGCAGCGCCTGCCTAGGCTGAATCGACATTCAGCGCATCCATAGCATGGCTCCAGCGAGGCAGAGAAAGGCGAGGAAGTGGCAGGCTCGGCGGTCGTAGCGCGTGGCGAGGCGTCGAAAGTGCTTCAATTTGTTGAAG
>WBUN01000037.1 GCA_008933705.1 Hyphomicrobiaceae bacterium | reverse complement strand
GCCCCCGCGTACTGCGAACGGCCGCCCCGCGCCGGACTTCTCCACGCTGCCGCCCAAGATTGCCGAAAGCCTCGCCAAGCTTGCGGGCCGATCGACCGGCGCGAGCCACACCGGTGAGCCCAAGCCGGCACCGCCAGCGACCGACGGCGGCAGCAAGCCACAAGGAACATGACGAGATCAGTGCGTACGCCGGGGAGGCGGGCTATGCGATCAGGCGTGGCCGGCTTCGCTGACGAGGTGGGAGGGGTCGATGCCGATTTTCGACAGCGCCCGATCGTATTTCTCCTCCACGCTACAGTCGAACAGCAGGTCGAGGTCGGCCGGGCAATGCAGCCAGCCGTTTGCCGAGATCTCGCTCTCGAGCTGCCCTGGCCGCCAGCCGGCATAGCCGAGCGCCAGGATGGCACGGTTGGGGCCTTTGCCGCCGGCAATTGCCTTAAGGATATCGACGGTGGCGGTCAGGCACACGCCGTCGTCGATCGGCAGCGTCGAGTCGGCCGCGAAATAGTCCGAGCTGTGCAGAACGAAGCCGCGTCCCGTCTCGACAGGGCCGCCGACGTGAACATCCATGTCGATCAGGTCGGACGCAGTTCCCTCGCCCGCCTCATTGGTCGCGCTGATGCGAAGTTGTCCGAGCAGCTCGGGAAAGCTGATGTGTGCCGCCCGCTGATTGATGATCAGGCCCATGGCGCCTTCGGCCGAGTGCGCACACAGATAGATGACCGAACGCGCAAACCGCTTGTCGGTCATGATGGGCATGGCAATCAACAGCTGTCCGTCGAGATAGCCGGCGTTGTCGGTATTCCGCTTCTTTGACATGCGCATGGCTAAGACTAGCGCCGGAACGGCGCACCTGTGAAGGGGCTGAACCTGAGGCAGATCGGCCGCCGGATTTGGGCATTCATCACGGACAAATCGAGGAGGCTTGAATTGAATTCTACTATTGATGACATAGGATCGTGCAAACAATGAGGAGCGCATGAGCACAGCCCGGATCTTCAGTTGCGGCACCATCCTGGCTGCCCTGCTAGCCGCAGCTTCGCCGCAATCCCAGGCCGGGGCCGACTTGGCCAGTCCCTGGACCGAGCTGCATGCCGCACGCGTCCGGCTCATCGCAGGACCCGGCGTTGCCAAGCAGAGCACCAGCTTCCTTGCCGGCATCGAGATCAGCCTGGCGGACGGCTGGAAGACGTACTGGCGCGTGCCCGGCGATGCCGGGGTGCCGCCGGTTTTCGATTGGGCGGCCTCCGACAACGTCGGCGCCGTCAAGGTTCTTTACCCCGCGCCGTTGCGCCTGTCCGAGCCCGCGGCGGAGACCATCGGCTACAAGGGTTCGATGGTGTTCCCGGTGGAGGTGACGCCGCGGGACGCAGCCAAGCCGGTGGTTCTCAAGCTGACCATGGAATTTGGCGTCTGCCGCGACATCTGCATCCCCTCCGAAGCCGTCATGGCCGTGACCATACCGGCCAAGGGATTGTCCGGCCCGCCCTTGAAGCCCATCGCCGCGGCTCTGGAGCGCGTGCCGCGGCAGCAGTCTGCCAGACGCAGCGGCGACCCTGACTTCAAGCGCGTGATGGCCACGCTGGATGGGTCCGAGGCGCGATTGGTGGTCGAGGCTGCCTTTCCAGGCGGCTCCAACGGAGCTCAGCTCTTCGTCGAGGCACCGGATGGCCTCTTCGTTCCGATGCCGACGAGGACCGAGCAACCCGATGGGGTCGTGCGCTTCGCATCCGACCTGGCGCGAGGAGGCAATGCCAAGGAATTCAAGGGCAAGGTGCTCACGCTGACGCTCGTCAGCGAGTCCGGGGCCACCGAGATGAGCTGGACGGTTCCCTGACCTTCGGCTTGGCTTGAGCTGCAGGACCGCATAAGTTCGGCTCAGTGCAACGCCTTCGGCGCACGTCGCAATTCTTCCATCCCGCTCGAGAGGACCACCCCATGACGATAAAGGTCGGCGATCGCCTGCCTGACACAACCTTCATGACGATGTCGCCGGAAGGCCCGAAGCCCATGAAGACGGCCGAGGTGTTCGCGGGCAAGAAGGTAGCCCTTTTCGCCGTGCCCGGCGCCTACACGGGCGTCTGCCACAGGCAGCACATGCCGGGTTTTGTCGCAAAGCAGCCTGAGCTTAAGGGCAAGGGCGTGGATATCGTCGCCTGCACCGCGGTCAACGACATCTTCGTGCTCACCCAGTGGTCGAAGGACTCCAACGCCGACGGCAAGATCCTGATGCTGGCCGACGGCAGCGCCGAATTCGCCAAGAAGATCGGCCTGGATATCGACCTGACGGCGCGCGGATTGGGCGTGCGCTCCAAGCGCTATTCGATGATCGTCGAGGACGGCGTCGTCAAATCGCTCAACGTCGAGGAGGCGACGGGTAACCACGATGTTTCGAGCGCCGCCACCCTATGCTCGCTGTTCTGAGCCCCGGGGCATAGCTTTCTCTGGTGGGAGTTGGGGGGCGCGGCTCGTCGGCCGCGCCTTCGTCGTTTCCGGGGGCGCCCCAGCCCCTCCCCGGATGGGCGATGCCATCCTATATATGGTTACCGCGGGAGCCGGTTGAGGGGTTTGCCGCATTCGGAGGTTGCCACATGCAGTTGTGGCGCAAGGATCGCAATAGTGCGTCCGAGCCGCATCACAAGGGCCAGGACGAAGAGTTGCTCGATGCCTACTCGAGCGCCGTAGTCGGCGTGGTCGAGACGGTATCGCCGTCGGTGGTGCACGTTCAGGTGCGCGGTGCGCGCGGCGGACAGATTGCGCAGGGTTCGGGGTCCGGGACGATCCTGTCTCCAGACGGCCTTGTGCTCACCAACAATCACGTCGTGGAAGGCGCATCTGCCATCGAGCTCGCCCTTGCCGATGGCCGCAAGGTCGGTGCGCGCATCCTCGGCAGGGATGCCGACACCGATATTGCCGTGCTGCGCGCGGAGACCAGCGAACGCCTGCCGTCAGCGCACCTCGGCAATTCCAAGCGCGTCAAGCCGGGGCAAATCGCCATCGCCATCGGCAATCCGCTGGGATTCCAGTCGACCGTCACCGCCGGCATCGTCAGCGCCGTCGGCCGCTCGCTGCGCGCCCAGAACGGACGGCTGATCGGCGACGTCATCCAGACGGATGCCGCGCTCAATCCCGGCAATTCCGGCGGACCGCTGGTCAACTCCCGCGCGGAGGTGATCGGCGTCAACACCGCGGTCATCATGGGCGCACAGGGCATATGCTTCTCGGTGGCGTCCAACACCGCTCAGCATGTGCTGACGCAGGTGCTGCAGCACGGCCGCGTGCGCCGTGCCAAGCTCGGCATTGCCGGCGACCAGGTACGTCTGCCGCAACGGCTTCGGGCGCAGGTGGGTCTGTCGCAGGAGGCCGGCGTGCGCGTGGTTGAGGTTCAGGTGGGAAGCCCTGCCCATGCCGGGGGGCTCGAGCCGGGCGACGTCATCGTCGGTCTCGATGAGGAGAGCGTGACGGGCATCGACGATATCGCCCGCATCCTCGACGGCAGCAAGATCGGTCGGCGGGTGGCGGTGCGCGTACTGCGCGAAGGCCGCATTGCGGCGCTCGAGATTCTCCCCACCGAGCGCCTTCCCGATCGCTGAGCCCTTGGCCCTACGGCTGCGAGACGCGGCGATGCTCACGCAGCATGAGCAGGAAGATCTTGGGGCACTCCACCAGGTACCTTGAGGCGAGGCGCACCGGGTCCGAAAGGAGCCGGTGCAGCCACTCGATCCCGGCCTTCTGCATCCACACCGGCGCACGGCGCTGCTTGCCGGTGAGGAAATCGATCGAGGCGCCGATGCACAGGCCGATGCCCGTCGCGCCCGCATGCTCCGCGAGGCGCTTGGCCAGGAGCTCCTGGCGCGGCGTTCCGACGGCAAGAAACACCAGCGGGGCCCGCTCGCGCACGACGAAGTCGATGCAGCGGACAATCTCGGCCTCGTGCTCGATGAAGCCCATCGGCGGAGTATGGCACGCGGCGAGGAGCCGAGGATAGCGGGCGCGCAACTTGGCGCAGTCCTCGGCTGAGGGGCCGACGATCGCGACCTTCATCCCCGCAGCGTTGGCCCCCTCGATCACACGCGCGGTCAGGTCGCTCCCGGTTACGACCTGCAAACGGCGACCCCGAAGTCCCGCCAGTCGTGCCAGCACGCGGCTGTCGCAAAGGGTGCGCCATGCCTTGTCGTACAGCGGGGCATACTTGGCCCGATCCTCCAGGATCATGACCATGTGCTGGACGTTGGGCGTCACGACGTAGCGGAACGGCTCATCTGCAGAGGTTGCCAGCAGCGCCCGCGCGGCGCCATCGAGCGTCATGGTGTGGAAGCCGACGCCCAGGAACTCTACGACTGATGGTGACTGCAACATGTACCCCGACGCCGAATTGCGACGACGTCGAGGCTAGTGCGCGAACTGTGCCGTGATGAGACGCTATTTTGCGAATTTGTCGTGATGCTTAATTTCGCGCGCTCCCAAATGAAATCAGCCGCTTGGCGTTGGATGCTCGTTTGCCCTACCGATAGCCGAGCCGCCAGCTCCGGCGCCTCTGCCACACCTGCCACCACGTTTCGGCGCGAGCCTGGCGTGGAGCACCGCCCAAGGTCAGCGCGATCGCCCGCGTCAGAGGCCACAGCGAGAACAGGAACAGCCCGATCTGCCGGCTGGGCCAGGGCCAATGACGCTTGATCAGCTCTGCCTTGGCCGCGAGCAGCCGGATCGTCTTCTCCGTTTCGGCCTGCTCGGAGGCGCCGCCGTAGTGCACGATCGTCGCGTGCGGTGTGACGACCGGCTTTGCTCCGACCTTGGCCGCGCGAAGGCACAGATCCGCCTCCTCGCCGTACATGAAGAATTTCGGGTCAAAGCCGCCGAGGCGTTCCCACAGCTCCCGGCCGATGAGCAAGAAGCAGCCGGTGACGACATCCACCTCGCGCTCGGTCGACCGATCCCAGCCGCCGTAGGCCTCCGAATTGAAGAACTCGCTGCGAGGGAACAGTGCCGCCATCCCTGTCGTGCGGCAGAACACGTTCCACAACGTCATGCGGTGCCAGCAGGAGGTCGGGTTGAGGCTGCCGTCGCCGTAGAGCGTGCGCCCGCCCCAGATGCCTGCTTGAGGGCGCGTGTGTGCGAAGGCGACGAGACGATCGATGGCGCCGTCGAGCACAACCGTGTCGGGATTGAGCAGCAGCAGATATCTTCCTCTGGCTTCCCGTGCCGCGATATTGTTGCCCTGCGCGAACCCGACATTGCTGCCGAGCGCCATGAGCCGCACGTCGGGAAACTCCTTGGCGATCGCCTCGGCAGAGCCGTCGTTGGAGGCATTGTCGACCACCAGCAGCTCGTAGCTCGCCCGGTGCGTCTCGCGCTTCACCGAGCGCAGGCATTCGAGCGTCATCTCGCGCGTGCGATAGCTCACGACGATGATGCTGACGAGCGGATCGGGGCCGTTCGAGGGAACGGCGGCTTCAGTCTGCGAATCCGGTCCCCCGCGCGCTGTTGCAGACCCATAGCTGGCCTTCCAGAAGGGCCGCATCCAGGCAATCTTGCCGGCACCGCCGTGCGCCTTGAGCCGGTAGTAGCGGGCAAGCTGCGGCCGGAACGGCGCAAGCGCAAGGCTCGCCAGCCCGAAGCCTGTCGCCTGCGCAAGCCCTACGCCCATCCAGGCGAAGCCTTCGAGCTGCGCCAGTCCTCCCTTGCGGAAGCACACCAGCGAGCGGATCTGGCCGTTGCGGAAATGCCGGCTCGCCAGGCTGTCGAGCGTCACGCGCTCGGCCGGTACATGCTCGGTGACCGCGGCATCCGCAGCCCAGGTGAGGCGGACGCCGCGGCCGACCAGCGCGGCCAGGAATTCGGTGTCCTCGCCGCCCAATGCGCTCAAGTCGGTCGCGAAGGGATCGGGATCACGGAAGCAGGTGGCCTTCTCGAACAGCGAGTTTCCGGTGCCCAGATAGGCGCGCAGATGCGTGACATCCTCGCCGTCACGGGCTTGCAGCCGCCGCGTGAACAGACGCGCAGCCGCCTCCGGACAATCCCCTGGTCTCTCGAACGAGGGGACGACCGGACCGAAGACGGCCTCGGCGCCTGTGCTCGCGTGGCGCATCAGCGCTTCCGCCCAGCCGGGCGCCGCCACCTCGTCATCATCGATGAAGGCCACATAGCGGCCGGCGGCCGCCCTCACTCCCGCGTTGCGTGCGAACGACACGCCGGGGCGCGCCTCATGTACGTAGCGAAGGGAAATGCGCGAGCCCTGGCCGAGGCTTGCGACGACCTCGCCCGCGCTGGCCAGCGGACAATTGTCCACAACGACGATTTCCGTCGCGCCAGCATACGTCTGGCGCTGGCAACTCTCGATGGCCGTGCGCAGGACCGACGGGCGGCGGAAGGTGGGAATGATGATGCTCAGTCTCACGGCTGGCGTTGCGGGCGCTGCAGCGGGCCCCGCTGCCGTCTCGGCCGCCGACGCCCCCTCACGCGTGAACCCGGCGTTGGCCGGTCCCGCCAATGCGGAGCGCGCGCGCAACCCAAGCCCCTCGCGAGGCGCAACATATTTCCTGCTGTCGGACCCCACGAGCCCCTCATACGCCGGCCGCCACGTCCGCTAAGCCCGCTCGGCTTCCCGCGTCGCAAGTATCTCACCCGGCAACGGAAAGCTTCAACACGGGAGAGCGCCGCAGTAATTCACGGATGATGCATTGGTTAATGCGACGCGGATGTCGCGCGCCGGCCTCATTAACCGCAATTAACCGCACCCGGGTTTCACGCTTTTCACCCTGGCAGGCCGTGTTAGAGGTTTCCACCTGCGAACGTCTTCGCCAACGGGGAGTGAATGCGTGGGGAGCCTGCCCGAAGGTCGGTCTGATCGCGCGCGCAACAGTTTTGACCTGTTGCGATTGATCGCTGCAGGTGCGGTGCTCTGGTCTCACCAGCACGCACTGCTGAAGCTTCCGGAGCCGCTGTTTCCTGGGCTCGCCGCGACGTTCGGAGGCTTCGGCGTCTACATCTTCTTCGCCATCAGCGGCTACCTGAATGCCGGCAGCCTGCTTCGAGGCCAGTCCAGCCCGAGATTCCTGCTCAATCGCGTGCTGCGCATCTACCCGGCCCTTGCGGCGTGCGTCGTCTTCATGGTCTGCCTCGGCGCAGCGACGACCAGCCTGGCCATGCTGGACTTCCTGCTCGACGGCTCTGTGAGCGCATTTGTCCTGCGCAACATGACGTTGCTCTTCGGCATCTCTCCGACGCTGCCCGGCGTCTTCGAAGCGAGCGCGTTTCCCCGTGCCATGAACGGCTCGCTGTGGACGCTGCCCTACGAGGTCGACCTTTACATCCTGCTCGCGGTGGTTCTGGCCGTCTGCCGCTTCCGCACCTACGCCATCTACGTCCTGTTTGCGGTTGCGGCCATCTATGTTGCCTTCTTTGCCGTCGAGGCGGATCCACGCCGCGTGCTGCCCGGCGTGCTCGTCGGGCACCTCACGCTCTTCGCCATGCTGTTTCTTGCCGGCGCGTTGATGGCCGCGTGCGAGCGCGATCGCTTCTTCGAGCTGGGCCCGGTGCTGTGCATCGCCGTCGCCGGCATGGCCTTGATCCTGCAGAGCTCGACGCTGGGCCGCCTGCTGGCCTTCGCCGCCATTGTGATCCTGCTTGGTCGCCTGACCCTGCCGTCCTGGCTGACGCCGAAGATCGACCTTTCCTATGGAATCTATCTCTACGCATTCCCGGTGCAGCAGATCGTCGCCACCGTTACGACGGACTTCTGGACCGCTCTGGCCGCCTCGGCGGCGGTCACGGTGGGCTTGGCATACATCTCCAACAAGCTCATCGAAGCGCCGGCCCTGCAGTTGAAGGCATCACTGCGCAAGGCGGAGTACGCGCGGGCCTGACCTGCCAGGGGGCGGCACTGCTTTTGCAGGGCACTGTTCTTTTGCAACATGCACTCCGCGCATGAGAGGCGTATGCTGGCGGGACCGGGGCGGCGGAGAACGAGGCTCTTGAAGTCGAGACAATCGCGGACGCAATGGCGATCGCTGATCACATCGTGAGGGGCGGCCCTCGGGTGGCGCAAGGGACGGCTGCACGCGCCGCGTCCAAGCCGCAGGCAATTGTGCCTCTGTTCTTCGCCTTCCTGGCGTTGCCGAGCGGGTTCGCAGTCAAGGTCTTCGACGCCACGCTCTATCCGGCGCGCATGTTCGTGCTGGTGATGATTCCTTTCGCGCTCGGCAAGCTCATGCGGGATCGCTCGGCCAGATTTCTCGCGAGCGACTTCTTTGTCGTAGCCTTTGCGCTATGGTTGTGGCTGTCCATCATCGTGAACCACCAGCTGGGCAAGGGCCTCTACTTCGGTGGCTCGCTCGCCGTGGAAGCCGTCGGTGCCTATCTGATAGCCCGCGCCTATGTCCGCACCTTCCCTGATTTTATGCGGGCGGCAGCGGCATACTTTGCGACAGTGCTGGTCGCTGCGGCTATTGCCGTGCCCGAGGCCCTCATCGGGTATTCTTTCGCGCACGAGATCGCCAGCATGGTGATGGGCGGCGAGGTCCCGGTGTGGATCAAGGTTTCCTACGCCAGCATATACAGGCGGCTGGGGCTGATGCGGCCGTTCTCTACGTTCGATCACCCGATTCTCTTTGGAACGTTCTGCGCGGGGGCCACCGGACTTGTCTACTTCCTGTATGACGGCGTGCAGCGGTGGTGGCGGCTGCTCGTCATCGCGGGCGCAGTGTTCATTTCCCTGTCGTCGGGCCCTTACATCGCTTTCCTGCTCGCGGTTGCGCTCTGTGTCTGGGAAAGGCTCACGCGACGCGTGCCGCACCGGGTGCTCATAAGCAGTGCGATCGTATCGGCGGGCTATTTGCTTGTGTCGCTCGTCTCCAATCGCGGTGTCCTCTCGATCATCCTTGCGTCGACGCTCGATCCAGCAAGCGGATACTATCGACTTTCCATCTGGGAGTATGGGTCCGCCGCGGTCGCGCGAAGCCCGTGGTTCGGCGTCGGGTTCGACGGCTGGTCGCGCCCGAGCTGGATGTCCCAGTCGGTCGACAATTTCTGGCTGAATATCGGCCTTCTCGGCGGTGTCCCGACGGTCGGCGCGCTTGTCCTCGGCATCGCCTTCATGCTGTTGAGCGTGTACCTCCGCACAACCCCGACAGAGTCGTACTCACGGTTGATGGCGCGCAATAGCTGGGCGGTGACCGTCATCGTCCTCAGCGTGCAGGGCCTGACCGTTCACTATTGGGGCCAGCTTTTCATGTTCTTCCTGTTCGTGATTGGCCTCGGGGCCTGGATGGCCGACACCCGCGAAGGCGCTGTCGCACCCTCACAAGGCGGCCCGCGACCGCAGCTCGGGCGGCGAACAATCAAAGTCCCGACCCGCATGGAACCGCGCGTCGGACGACTGCATATTCGGGATTGAGAGGGCGCTCTGCCAGGACCAGACGAGATGTTGACGATGAGCCCGCCGAAGGTGTCCGTCTGCTTGCCGATATACAACGGCGAGCGTCACATGCAGCAACTGCTCGATTCCATTCTGGCGCAAACCTTCCGCGACTTCGAGTTCATCATCTCGGACAACTGCTCCACCGATCGCACGGAGGAGATTTGCCGCGCCTACGCCGCTCGCGATCCGCGCGTCGTGTACTCGCGCAATGAGACCAATATCGGCGCCAACGCCAACACGGATCTGCTCGTCCACATGGCGCGCGGAGAATACTGGCTGCTGTGCGGTCATGACGACATCGTGGCCCCGACTTTCCTCGAGAAGTGCCTGGCTGAGCTGGAACGCGACCGCGGCCTGGTTCTGTGCCACTCGCTGACCCAGTTCATCGGCGACGAGGGCGAGCAGGTGCAGTTCAAGTTCTACAAGAACTTTGGCGGCCATGACGACGACAACCCGTACGAGTTCCGGCTCTACGCGCACGTGGCGGAGGAGGACGATCCGGCCGAGCGCTTCAAGCCTTTCGGCCGCGATGTCTACATCGGCGATCACCACTACGGCCTCACCCGGCGTGCCGCCCTCCTCAAGACCCACTTGTTCGAGCCGTACTACGGCAGTGACACCGTGGTGCTGGCGGAGCTCGCGTTGATGGGCCGGTTCAAGACGATAGACGAGACGCTGTTCTTCCGGCGCATTCATCAGGGCGGCACTTTCTATCTCTCGCCCGAGGAGCAGCAGGAGCACGTGGCGCCCGGCACCAACAAGCACGCGCCGCGACGCCTCGCCATCTCCAAGGCCTATGCGCGCGCGGTCATGCACGTCGAAGGGCTGACGTTGGAGCAGAGGCTGCGCTGCCTCTCCTCGATCGCAGGCCGCACCGCGTTCTCGCTGAAGCATCGGATTTGGAAGAGACTGAAGGGTTTGTCCCGGCATGGACACCCGCAGGATCTCGGCGCCCACAAACGGCAAGCCTGAGCATGACGCCGGCGAGGGGCGTCGCCGGAAGCCCGCCATCAGCGACAGGTCAATGAACGAGAACGCGCCGATCAAAGTCCAGTCAGCGCCGGAGACGGCGAATGAGCCGCATGGGGACCTCAAAGCCAGCGCACGCGCCAGCGCTCGCTGGTCGCTGGTTGCTGCCGCCGTGTCGGGCGCGGTGCAGGTGTTGCGCGTATGCGTGCTCGTGCGCTTCCTGCTCGAGGCGGATGACTTCGGATTGATGGCGCTCGCCGTCGCCGTCACCTATCTCGCAAGTCCGCTCGCCGACATGGGCACGATGATCTCGCTCATCCACCGGCAGAACGCGAGCCGCGAGGAGATTTCGAGCCTCTATTGGTTCAATGTGGCGCTTGGGCTGGCACTTTCCCTCGCCCTGTGCCTGCTGGCGCCCTTGCTGGCCCAGTTCTTTGCCGAAGGGCGCCTGACAGCCGTTCTGCGCACCGCGGCGCTCACCTTTGCCATCGACGGGTTTGGCCTCATCTTCATCTTCCTGTTGAAGCGCGATCTCAACTTCCGGCTGGCGAGCATCATCGAGACCGGCGCGTTGCTCGCGGGAACCGTGGTCACGTTCGCTCTTGCCCTGCTGGACGCGGGCGTATGGTCGCTTGTCATCGGCCTCGTCGTTCAATCCGTCGTGCGCACGGCACTTGCCATGACATACGGATTTGCGGCCTATCCGGTCGCGCTGCGCCTGCGCGTCCGCGAATTCGGCGTCTTTCTCCACTTCGGCAAATTTCAGATGGCGCAGACGGCCATCGTGCGCGTCAGCGAGCGTTTCGACCAGGTGATCCTCGGCCTGTTCAGCGGGACCACGAGCCTCGGCCTCTATTCGGTTGCGAACAATCTGGCGAGCATCCCCGTTCTGCACGTGCTGCCGGTGCTGGGATTGCCGGCGGTCTCGATGCTGTCGCGCGCGCAGGCGCAAGGCGATGACGGTCGCCTGGCGCGCGGCTATTTTCTGGCCGCCGAGATGATGATGGTCATCAACACGTCCATCTCGTTCGGACTGCTGGCCATAGCGCCCACGCTGGTCCTGTTGGTGCTGGGATCGAAGTGGCTCGCCATCATTCCGATCCTGCAGTGTCTTTGCGTGGCTGCGACCTGGTACGCCTTCTATGCCCTGTCGAGCGCGCTGCTGGTCGCGAAGGGGGCCGGCGCGCTCGGTCTGGCCTGGCGGCTCGGGCTGATGCTGGTGCTGGTCTCGGCCGCCGTAGCTGGCGCGAGGCTCGGCGAAGCGGTCGGCCTGGCGCTCGCGATTGCCGGCGTGCTGACGCTGGCAATCGTTCCGTTCTATTGGCTGGTCGTGCGCAGGCTGCTCGGTCCGTCTGCCCGCCAATTCTCCATTGCCGTCGGTGCGCCGACGGCGATGGCTGCGGTCATGGCGGTGATCGTCAAGCTTTCGGAGCATGCGCTCGCGCCGCTGCCGCTTGCCGTGACGGTCGCGCTGCAGGTGCTCCTCGGTGTCGGCGTATTCGCAGGCCTGCTGGCGGCGCTCAGGCCCGCCATTGCGCGCGAGCTTGTCATGATCGTTCCCTATGCCCGCATCACCAACGCGCTGCTGTCGATTCTGGATGCGGTCGAAGGGCTGCGCCGCAGTGCTGGGCTGTCGCGCTGATCCGGCGCCTCGTCCATCAAGCAAGGCCGATGCGGCTGGCGAGAACGGCTTCCTGCTCCGCAAGGCGGGCACGCAGCAGCGCGTTCGCCGCCTGCATGCCCTTGATATAGGCGTCGCGGCCGGCCAGGACGCGCGCGAACTGCGCCTGCAGCAGCGCGACGTCGAGCTGCTCGATATGCTGGCAGAATTCGCCGAGCCCCATCTCGGCCATCAGCTCGTCGTTCTTCTTCGAATAGCCGATGGACACAACGGGGCGGTCGAGCTTCAACGCGCTGACGACGTTATGGAAGCGGGTGGCCACGACGACGTGGGTCTCGCTTACTTGGCGCATGACATCGCCGAGCGTGTGCGGCGGATCGAACTGCACCGCGTCGGGCGGCAGGGTCGGCCGCGCCTCTCTGATGGCAGCCAGGACGGCCTCTGCGGTCGGCTGGTCGACGTCGTCGCCGGTGAGCAGGCGCACGCGATGCCCGCCGTCCAGAATCCAGAGTGCGAACTCAGTGATCTTGGGCAGATAGGCGTGATAGATGCCTGCGTCCACCCCTCGCCAGCCGGCATAGGCCATGACGCCGATGCCGACGGTGAAAGGCGGCTCTGCACGCGGGGGGGCCGCAAACGGCTCGGTCGCAATGGCGAAGGCGAGATCGGGATAGACCGGATCCTTCGCCGTATCGAAGCCGATGCTCTCCATGAAGCGCTTCGAGTTGTCGTCGCGATAGGACCGGTAGGAGGCCATGCCGGCGTAGCGCAGCATGAACCATCGGCTGAGCGCACTGGTTATCGGACCGGCGCCGACGCTGACCAGGGCAACGGGTATGCCGCGAAGCTTGGCGGCGAGGCTCCACTTGAAGGCGGCATAGGGCCAGCCCATGGGCGCCGTGCTGAAGTCGTCCAGAACGCCCGTCCCTGGAATGATAATGGCATCGAAAGCGCCGGCCCGCCTGAACGTGCGATAGACATCGATCAATGCCGCCGGCACGCGCAGCAGTGCCCTGTTTACCGTTCTGAAGAGCGTGGCGGTCGGGTGGAGGAACAGGGGAATGGCTGATATCCCGTGGTCGTGCCGTACGCGGTCGGGATACGTGCAGATGCACGTGAGGTCGGCGTCGGGGTGCATGCGCCGCAAAAGCGCGTGCATGACTTCCAGGGTGCCTTCGTTGCCGGTATTGCCGATGCCGAAGGCGCCCATGATGGCGATGCGCTTGCCCATTGCCGCCGCCTCAGACGGTTCCTGCCCTGCGAGTGCGCCACGGCGGCAGCCCAGCCTAGCCGCAACGATTGCCGCATCGTCTTATTAGATGACGGAGGCCGCTCCTGCCAGCCCGGCGGTCGTCGTAGCCATTGCCGGACCTGCGGTCCGTCATTTCGCAATGGTGCGGGTGCAATGCCTCAGGCGGCGCTCGCCGACTTCTTGACCTGCGATTTGAGCAGCGAAACGATCTCTCGCACCGGCCGCGGCGGACTGAAGAAGTAGCCCTGCATCTCCGTGCAGCCTTCCTGGCGCACCCGCTCCACCTGCTCTCTTGATTCCACGCCTTCGGCGGTCGTCTCGATGCCGAGGCTGATGCCGAGGCCCGCAACCGCCCGCAGAATGGCGAGGGAGTCCTCCGTCGCGTCCTCGAGGTCGGCGACGAAGCAACGGTCGATCTTGATCTTGTCGAAGGGGAAGCTGCGCAGATAGCTGAGGGAGGAGTAGCCGGTGCCGAAATCGTCCATGGCAATGCGCACACCCAGCGATCGCAACTGGTGCAGGGTCTCCAGGGTCGACTCGTTGTTCTGCAGCAGCACCGATTCCGTTATCTCGAGCTCCAGCCGGCGGGGCGGCAGGCCCGAAGCCGCCAGCGCGGAGAAGACGCTTTCCACCAGATGCTGGCTGCGGAACTGCACGGCCGAGAGGTTGACCGCGACCTTGATGTCCTCCTGCCAGGTTGCCGCGTCTGCGCATGCCTGGCGCAGGGCCCAATCGCCGATCGGCACGATGAGGCCCGTCTCCTCCGCCAGGGGGATGAACTCGGCAGGCGAGATGCTGCCGCGCTCGGGATGGTGCCAGCGCAGCAGCGCCTCCAGGCAGCTGATCTCGTTGCGCTGGAGATTGACGAGCGGCTGGTAGTGCAGCTCGAACTCGCCGTTGGCCAGGCCCTTGCTCAGATCGAGCTGCAGCTGTCGCCGCGCATGCATGTGCGCATCCATGTCGGGCTCGAAGAAGCGATATACCCCGCGCCCTTCGCGCTTGGCTCGCTGGAGGGCGAGATCCGCGTTGTTGAGGAGCTGGTCCATGCTGGCGCCGCCGCCCGCGCCGATGGCGATGCCGAGGCTGGTGCCCACATTGATCATGTGGCCGTTGATATCGAACGGATCGCTGATTGCCTCGAGAATGCGGTTCGCCAGCGCCGTGGCGGCAATGGGCTGCTCGGTCGCGATTTGCACGATGGCGAATTCGTCCGCGCTCAGCCGTGCGACGAAATCCGAATCGCGCACGCAATGGCGCAACCGGTCGCCGACCGCCTTGAGCAATTCGTCGCCGACGGTGTGACCCAGCAGATCGTTGACGTCCTTGAAGCGATCGAGATCCAGCGACAGCACCGCCACGCCCTTGTGGTCGCGCATGGTGGCGAGCGCCCGTTCCAGGCGCTCTCGCAGCAGCAGCCGATTTGGCAGATCCGTCAGTGCGTCATGGTTGGCGAGGTGGGCAATGCGCGCCTCGATGCGGCGGTAGTCCGTGATGTCGTCGTGGGTGGAGATCCACCCTCCGCCCGGCATCGGCTGGTGCCGGATGGCAATGACACGGCGATTGTTGAGCTCGACGACCTTGTTTGCCAGCCTCTGCTCCGAGATGAGCGTGAGCAGATCGCGCAAGTATTCTTCCGCAACCTTCCCGCTGTGCAGCCCTTGCGAAATCCGATGGTCGATGATGTCGCGCCACGAGGTGCCCGGACAGGCGAGCTCCGGCGGCAGGCCGTACATCTGAGCGTAGCGTGTGTTGCAGACCACCAGTCTGTGCTCGCCGTCGAACATGCACAACCCTTGCGACATGTTGCTCAACGCGGCATCGAAGCGCAGGTTCTGCGTTTCGAGCTTGTCCCTCTGGTTCAGCAACTCGTCCTGTTTTGCCTCCAGCAGATGCAGCGCCTCGTCGAGCGCGGCGAGCGGCAGGCGCCGGAAGCAGTAGTAGGCTGCAAGCCCCAGCAGCAGGAATGCAGCGGAGACGTAGGCGGTCCCGATGAACACATCGCGAGTGCTGACCGCCACGTTGAAGTATCCCTGGAAGTCCACGGCGCGGACGGGGACGCGTGCGCGGAGTTCGGGCCAGGATTCACCCGAGCCGCTGAACATCAGCGTCGTGCCGGCCGTGTCCGTGAGCCAGCTTGCGACCACGGCGCTGTTGGCACCGGGTGTAGCGTAGACGACGCTGGTCGATACCTGGCTGAGAGAATCGCTCCCGTGGTGCTTGGTGAGCTGGGATTCGACGTGCCGGGCGCCGAGGGAGGCCTGCTCGATCGCGCGGCTCTGCAACTGATTAATGCTCAGCAAAGCATACGCGGTTGGAGGCACGAGTATCGTGATGCACGTTATTGTTATTCCGAGCCTCGAGATGAAGCTTCGCGGGGAGCTTATGCGCTTTCCGAGTTGGCGGTGGAGTTTCCCAATACGTTTGCTGATGGCCTCCCAGCCATCGTCCTGAAAGCGCCCCAGGCGGCCCAACGCCTCGCGCAATAGAGTGTATCGGCTCATACGCTAGATCCCCACCGAGCGCGCCAAATGCCCGGGAGAGTAAATTTGAAACATAAAGGAAAAGAGAAGGAGGCTTTTCCGGAACACGGTTGGATTGATCCAAGGTGGGACGAATTCTTGTGTGCACTGCAAGATTTCTCGTTCAATCAGCCATCCGGGGTTGCGTCCGCCGCTGCTTTTGTATGTCAGCGTGCATGAATTATCCGTTGTCGTACTGTTATCTCACAAGCCGGGGGAGCGAGGACAGAGGCGCGCATTTACCGTATGCGGAATCATATCGCGTTCTCGAAGCTGGCATGATGCTGCCGGCACTGCCGATCAATCCAGGCTGACTTTGGAGGACAGGGGAAAGCGCACCTGAAACGCCAGGCCTTGGGGGAGGAATTCCAGCTTCACATCGCCCTCTGCCTCGTAGCCGAGCGCCCGCTCGATCAACATCGAGCCGAAGCCCCTGCGCGCAGGCTGCTTCACCTGCGGACCACCGCTCTCGGTCCACGAAAGATCGATCGCGGTCGGTGCC
Source organism: Hyphomicrobiaceae bacterium (assembly GCA_008933705.1). Taxonomy (GTDB): domain Bacteria; phylum Pseudomonadota; class Alphaproteobacteria; order Rhizobiales; family Hyphomicrobiaceae; genus AWTP1-13. Next base: position 31,085 of record WBUN01000037.1, on the reverse strand, counting down.
GCCTCATCGTCGGCCGCCCAGCGGATGTCGACCTGACCGTGGGCGTTCGACAGTGCCCCGAACTTCGCGGCATTGGTCGCAAGCTCGTGCAGCGCGAGGCTCAAGGTCACGGCCGTGCTCGGGTCCAGCCAGACGACCGGGCCTTGGCAGGCGATGCGCGATCCGGCGCCCTTGGCTTCGCCGAAGGGCGCGACCGCCTCGCGCGCAATTTCCTCCAGCGTGGCGCCCTTCCAGTTCGTGCGGGTGAGCAGGTCGTGCGCCTTGGCGAGCGCGTGCAGCCGCCCGGTGAATGCACGCTCGAACTCTTCCAGGGAGTCTGCGGCCAAGCGCGACTGTCCCGCCAGTGACTGCACGATCGCCAGGGTGTTCTTCACCCGGTGATTGAGCTCGCGAATGAGGAGCTCACGCTGCGCCTCTACCTCCTTGACGCCCGCGACATCCCTGGCGAGGCCTGCCACGCGCCGGACCGCGCCCACCCCTTCCCTTATGGGAAACGCCACGTCCTTGAGCCAGCGCTCGCTGCCGTCCGGCCGGACGATGCGATACTCGATCGAGACGCGCTCGCCCGCAAGGCATCGGCGAACGATCTCGGCGACGGCTATCCGGTCGCCCGCATGCACGCTCGACAGCCAGAGCGACGGCTCGCACAGCACGTCCTCGCGTTTGCGGCCGAACAGCTCCTCGAACGCCGGGCTCACGTAGTCGAAGGCGTTGCGCCCGGCATCGTAGATCCACAGGACGTCGGGTGAGGCTTCGGCGAACTGCGCGAACCGCAGCTCGGTCTCCGTGCGTGCTGTCTCTGCGTCGCGCATCCGAAGCAGCGCCCGCACCGTGGCTACCAGCTCGGTGTCCTCCATCGGTTCGGCGAGATAGGCATCGGCTCCCAGCTCGATGACCGGCCCCACAGAAGCGGCGAACGTGCCCGACGTCTTCAGAACCAGAATGGAGGGGTAGGTCGCCTTGATCGCCCGGCGCAGCTCGAAGCCGTGCATGTCGGGCAGCTCGATGTCAACCATGGCGAGATCGATCGGCACTTGCATCAAGAGCTCGAGTGCGGCAGCCGCCGTCCCGGCCTCCTCGACGGTGTAGCCCGCGCCTCTGAGCGCGCTGGCTTTCGCCTGGCGGCGGGGACCGTCTTCACCGATGACAAGAATGGTGCCGCTCATCACACGGGTTCACCCCCCTGCCGCCCGCCCCGCAAGAGCCTGTCTGTCGACGCCACTGGCGCCCATGCGCTGGAAGGGCAATCATCGTGACCAGGGTGCGTACCCGAGGTCAAACCCACGAACAACGCGCCAGTATGACTTTGGTTCCCACAGCGGGGATTGTTCACGCGCCGAGCCCGCAACCCCGGAATTGCTGCGATGGCGATCGATCATCAGCGCCGGAATCTTCCAGAAGTGTGCTGTTCTGGCAACTGCGATTCTGTGTGCTGAATGCTAGGGAATAAGCAGTGGTTACGATGGGTTGTGCCATCGTCGGCCGGTAACGCTGTTTTTTTTGTGGGGCACGATCAGGTTTTCGTCGAGTGGGGCAGGGTCGGCCCGCGGTACACCCGCATCGGGCAGATGCGACGCCTCTTGGTTCGGAGTAGGGCGCCATGGTTCGGCGTTGCGGCGCACGCCAGTATTTGGGGGGAGTGCTTGGCGCCGCCGTTGCGGCTTTGACGGCGCCCGGCGCGGCGGCCAGCTCGCCGGGAGCACCTATCTGGTCAGGCGTATACGTCGGCATGCACGCCGGCTACGGGTGGGGCGACACATCCATCCGTGATGGCGGGACCGTCATCACCTCCGGCTTCCCGCCCTTTGGCGCATTCTCCTGCGGCGCAGCTCTGAGCGGCAACTACTGCAATACGCCTTTCGAGCTCCAGCCCAAGGGGTGGCTCGGCGGCGTCCACGCCGGTGTCAACTGGCAGAAGGGCAATCTGGTCGTCGGTGCCGAAGGCGATTTCGGCAGGCTTGCAGTTGCCGATGCCAAGACCCTCAATCGCCCGTTGGGCGACCAGGACTTCGGCTCCGTGAAGTATGGATGGTACGGCACGCTGACCGGCAGGCTCGGCTATGCCGCCAACGACGCCCTGGTCTACGTCAAGGGCGGCCTCGCCGTGGCAGATATCAAAGTCCGAGCGGCGGATATCGATTTCGTCATCTATCCAGGCAGCCTTATCGACGACTCCGGAGTTCGGACCGGTTGGGCGCTTGGCGGAGGGCTCGAGTATGTGCTGGGTCCGAACACCGCGCTCAAGGCAGAATATCTTCACATGAATTTCGGCTCGGACACCTCTCGCAGCCCCGACGGGGACATTTACAGGCACACCCACGCCCTGCACACGGTCAGTGTTGGTCTGAGCTTCCGGGTGCCGCCTGTACCCGTCCAGTAGCGCCCTGGCACGAGGCGCAGAGACCTCATTCTTGCGTGATTTGGATAGAATGGCTCTGTTGAGCCATACCCCCGCTGCGCCTGTGGTATGAATGATGGCGCCGCTGCACCTGGATTGAGCGATATAGGGGAAGCGCGGTGGAACATGAGCTGTTCGTCATGGTCATGCGCATCTTTGGCGCACTGGTGATCGGCGCGGTCATCGGCCTTGAACGTAGCTTCCACGGGCGCCCCGCCGGCTTCAGAACGCACGCCCTCGTCTGCATGTCCTCCGCCTTGCTCATGCTGGTCACCGTTTATCAGAACCAGTGGATGACCCAGGTTGCGATTGATGCGATCCGCACCGACCCGACACGGATGGCGCAGGGCATCATGACAGGGATCGGCTTCCTTGGTGCTGGTGTGATCTTCAAGGAGGGGTTGACTGTTCGTGGTTTGACGACTGCAGCCTCCATCTGGATGACGGCATCGATTGGGATCCTCGTCGGCATAGGCTTCTGGTTCCCTGCCGTGATCGGGACCGTTGCCAGTCTCCTCGTCTTGAGCGCTTTCCGCTTGATCGAGAGCCGCATGCCGAGCGAGTTCTATGCCCACTATCACGTGCGGTTCAAACGCGATGCCGTGATGGACGAGGACAGCCTTCGTCGCCTCGTCGGGAAGCATGACTTCACCATTGCCAACATGCATTCCCGGCTGATCGATGGCGGGCAACTCTTCGAATATCGAATGGTGATCAGGAGCCGCGGTCGCGCCAGCGCTCAGACTCTATCGAAGGAGCTTCTAGGCTTGCCTGAGGTCGTGGAGTTCCGGATCTCCCCAACGGGTGATTGACCGAAACGGAAGGCACGGCTGTTACCGCGACCCCGGTTTGGTGCAGCAAGGTTTGTGCATCGGAGCATGGCGCCTCCCTCCAGCCTGTTGGCGCAGCACAATGGTCGGCTCGCGGTCGCCGCCCTCCAATGCTCCGTCTTGCGAGCTTGCCTCACCCGCCGCCCGGCAACTCCTTCAGCTCCTGGGTGAGGATTGCAAGATCGGCCTTGAGCCTGTCCATTACGGCCTGCAGGGGCACGGCTACGGGGCCTAAGCGGCGCGCCTGCTCCTGCTGCAGCTCGCTCCCCTCGGCTGCCGGCTCTCCCACCTCGCTCAGCAGCGCGACGGCGCCCTTCTCTTCGGCTGTGAGCTGCTGGAAGTTGCCGAGCGAGATATAGGCGCTGCGCAGCGCCGCTCGCGCTTCGTCGGCCGTCGCCGACCTGATGCAGAACTGCAGCGCGTATTTGATGACCTCTTTGGAATAGGCAAGCTCCGAGGCATCCCGCACGAAAGTTCCGTTGGGCTGCCCCAGAGCCTCGACATAGCTCTCGATCACCTGACGCACGTCATAGTCCGCGGTACTCATCACGACCACCCGCCCCCAATCTTCCTGGATTGCTCGAAATCATGCCGCCGCCGGCACACTCTGCCCCGCTCGCCTGCCGGCCAGGGACAGGAACACGAAGCCCCATCCCGTCGAGATGAGGTTGATGCCTGCGAGCAGCCCGATTGCCCACGCCGCGGAGCTCGGCAGCTCGAGCGTGATCAGGACGCCGATGGCGATGGCGACCAGTCCGCTCAGCAAGACCCACCCCCAGCCCTCCTGCGGCCGCACGCGGAAAGCCATGATCACCTCGAGGATGCCTTCGGCGAGGAACAGCGCCGCCAGCAGCAGCGTCAGCGTGACGATGCCGGTCAGAGGGAAGAACGCGAGATAGCCGCCCGCCACAAGGTAGAGCAGCCCGATCAGCAGGCTCCACAGGAAGCCGCGCCATCCGCTGGCTGAGAACGCATGAATGACGAGGATGATGCCGCCGGCCAGAAATATCCACCCCAGGGCGATCTTGGTAGCGATGGTGGACAGCAACGGAAACGCAATCGCGGCAACCCCTGCCAGGATGAGGAGGATGCCCAGTGCCAGGAACCAGCCCCAGTTTGCGGCAATCTGCTTCTTGGCCTCCGCGACCGCTGCATCGACCTCGGCTTGCGACATCTGATCTGTCATGGCTGGCCTCCTGCCGGTTGACTGTCCTCTGGCTCCTCCTCGCCGCATTCCGCCAAGCAGCGTGAGGATCTATTGCAGCATGGGGTCTCCCCTCCCGACGACAACACCAGGCGGGGCGCCCTATTCCGCCGCCATCTTGGTCAAGGCCGTGCGGTCCGCCAGCCGCTGGCGAACGAGATCGATATGCCCGCGCAGGTCGTACAGCCGGTCGGAGAAGTACAGCGGCACGCGGATGCGCCGCACATGCGAGTCGATTCTTTCGATCTCCGCCTGATGCGCCGCATGGTCGTACTTGGCCCCGCCGCTGTCGAGGCTGTGCTCGAGCGTCTTCAGCTGGCGATACCAGTACATCAGCCGCCGCCGTATGAACCACACGTACATCGCCGGCACTATGCGCATGAGCGGCAGAACGACGGCGAGGATGGGAATCAGCAGGATCAGCTTGGCGCCGTGTGCGCTGGCGAAGGCCGTGACCGAGAACGGCACGCCAAAGCGCTGGTTGGTCGGCGCCAGCACGCGCAGCATGAGCGGCAGCTCGCCCGATTTGTAGACGAGCCTTGCATCGCTCGCGACGGCAAATTCAGGATCGTTGGAGGAAGGGAATTCGCCTGCCTTGTAGAACAGGACGGGATCGCCGTTCTTGTCGAAGCCGGGCTTCGGATGGCTTATGACCGCCTGCGTGAGGAGGCTGACCAGTGCTGGATCCATCTCGGGCCGCACCAGCAGCGCAACCGTCGTTGCCAGCAGGGTGATGTCGGCGGACGGGATGACGGGATTGAACTCGACCGCTCCCTGCCGCAGCACGACCTTCGTCAGCGCGGGGAACCGGTTGGTGTAGGCTTCGGACTCCGGCGAGAAGTCCATCAGCCGTATGTTGTCGACGCGCAGCAACTGCTGGATCTTGTCGTCGTCGGGCGGCAGCACGAGAACGGCTGCATCCGTGGAGCCGTCGAACAGTTGTGCGGCGTCCGGCTTCAACTCCTCCTCGATAAAGGTCGAGTCGGTCCGCAGCACGCCGTTGGCCTTCAGCAGCACGCTGGCAAGCCGCCGCGTGCCGCTCTCGCGCGTGCCGACCAGGATGCGCTTGCCCTTCAGGTCGCGCAGGCTCTCGATCGGCAGGTCTTCGCGCGTGAACACCCAGATCGGCTCGTAGAACATGCGCCCGACAGACCGCAGCGTGGACAGCTCCGCGTGCCGGCCCTTGGCCTTGGTCGTCGCCAGCCGCCCCTGCAGGCTGCCGACCAGGCCGCCCTTGACGAAGCCGGCGTTCAAGCCGGAGTCCTTGTCGACCAGCGCCCTGAGCGTGCCGAACCCTTCGGTGGTGCGGCGCAGCTCGAGTTGCACGCCGTTGCGCTCCAGATCGGCGCGGTACGTCTCCGCCAGCTGATGATAGTGGGTGTTGCCGGTCGCCATCACGATCTTGCCGGGGACGATAGGCCGGGCTTGGAACGCGTAGAACACCGAGCCCACCACCACACCCACACCCGTGATGCCGATCGCGGCCGCTTTGGCAACGTTCGATTCCATGGCTTTGCTTCCCTGATCTGCCGAGCCCGATCTGCCGAGGCAGCTCAACCCCGCTCGACCTGTGAACCTCGCGTCCCACTTCATTCCCAAGTCCGCTCCATACGCTGGCAGCGAACTTCGGCAAACTTCGGTATCGGGACACTAGATAATCCCGACCCATGCGGCCATAGTCTGATGGCGGCGCAGTGGCAATCAATTCGGTGACACCGTTCAGCCGCGTTGCGACAGCGCCGCCTCCAGCCCGGCGACGTGGCTTACTCCTTCCCGCACCTCGAATTTTGCGCCTTCGAAGTCCTGTCCCACCGGCTCGCAGCGCCCGCCGAGGTGTGCCGCCAGGAAGGCTTCGGCGATGGCGTAGAACGATTGGCGATTTTGTGGAACGGCAAAGCCGTGCCCTTCCTCCGGGTAGAGCACGTAGGTCACGGCCAAGCCCTTGGCCCGCATGGCATCCATGATCTGATCGGCCTCCGCCTGCTTCACGCGCGGATCGTTGGCGCCTTGGGCGATCAGCAGCGGCCTGGTGATGTTGCCGGCATGGTGCAGCGGCGAGCGTTCGCGCAGCAGCTTCCTGCCGGCCTCGGTCCTCGGATCGCCGACGCGCCGCGCCAGGTTCTCGAAAAAGGCCGCCCAATACGGCGGGATGGTCGCCAGCAGCGTCTCCAGGTTCGAAGGCCCGACGATGTCGACGCCGCAGCAGAACACCTCCGGCGTGAAGGTGAGCCCGGCGAGCGTGGCATAGCCTCCATACGAGCCGCCCATGATCGCAACGCGCTCCCTGCTGGCGATGCCTTCGCCTACGGCCCAGTTCACGGCATCGATCAGGTCATCATGCATCTTGCGGCCCCATTCCAGGTCGCCGGCATTGACGAACGCCTTGCCGAAGCCGGTCGAGGCGCGGAAATTGACCGACAGCACGGCATAGCCGCGGTCCGTCAGCCACTGGTGCTGCGGATCGAAGCCGTAGGCATCCCGCGCCCATGGTCCGCCGTGCACCAGCAGCACCATCGGCAGCGGCACCTCGGGCCGCTTCTTCTCGCCGGCCGGCAGCGTCAGGTACGACACGAGGTCGAGCCCGTCGCGGGCGCGAACGACCTCTGCCTGCATCGGCGCCAGGCGGCAGGTCTTCAGCTCCGGCCGGCTCGCGAACAGCTCCGTGATCGTGCCCTTGCCGCGATCGTAGAGGTGGTAGGTGGCGGGCGCCTCCGCCGCGCTGGCGACCACGATCCACCGGCTGTCGTCGAGCGTCCGGTCCACGATCCCGATCTCGCCCGGCAGCTCGCCGTGGAGCTTCTTGAGATCGGCCGCCATGCGCTCGTTGAGCGGAATCCACTCGCTCCTCAGGTAGAGTGCGGCAGCGGCCTCCACCACGTCGGTCTCGGGGTGGGTCAGCACGTGCCCGATGTCGGCCTTGGGATGCTGGGCCAGCAGCGTCTCCCGGCCCGATTGCCAGTCGGTCGCGAAGAGGGCTGCCTTGTCGCGCCCGGCCGACGAAACGCCGTAAACCGTGCCGGCATCGCGCGTGAAGCCGATGGTGTAGGTGGTCAGATCGTCCTCGTGCTCGACCACGCCGACCGGCTCGAGCCTGCTCCCTTCGATGCGATAGCGGATGCGGCCTCCTTCCTCCGCGCGCGTCTTCGACGCCAGCTTCGGTCGCAGCTGCCGGTCGAGCACGATGCGCGAGAGCTGTTGCGTGTTCTCGAACACCAGCTCGCGTGCGCCGCTCAGGATGTCGATGCGGTAGACATCGTGCCAGGCCTTGTCGCGCTCGTTGAGGCCGACAGCCATCATGTTTGGATGGTCGAGGCTCAGCCCGTGCAGCTGCGCCTGCACGCCGGCAAGCGGGGTCAGGTTGCGCACCTCCCGCGAGGCGATGTCGGCGACGTAGACGTGCCAGTCCTCGGTGCCGCCCTCGTCCTGGATGTAGAGGACGTGCGTGCCGTTGGGCATCCAGCCGTAGAATCGAATGCCGCGCTTGCGGTCGTCGGTGATGACCTGGGCGGCGGCCATGTCGTCCGCCGGCGTCACCCAGACGTTGAGCACGCCGTCCTTGGGCGCCAGCCATGACAGCCAGCGGCCATCAGGCGATATCTGGCATTGCGCCCGCGTCGGATTGCCAAACAGTTTTGCGCGCGGAATGGGCGGGTTCATCGGCGGCACCCTCATTGTGGTCCTATACTGCGGTTTGCTGCGACCGAACTTCGCGACCTTGGCTTATCCGGCCGGAAATGCGAGACACGGCCGGTCAGCCGCGCTATGCAGCGTAGCCTCAACATTTGTCGAACTCGCGACCGCTGCGACCAGGGCGAACGCCTGCCATGAGCCTTGCTGCCATACTCGTCGATCCCCGGCGCCGCAACGTCGCCGTGCTGGCGTTGTCCCAGGCTCTGTTCATGTCCGTCCAGGGTATGGGCATCGCCGCGACCCCGCTGGCGGCCTACACGCTGCTCGACGCCGACCACAAGTGGCTGGCGACGGTGCCCATCTTCCTGGTGCATCTCGGCATCATGGGCACCACCATTCCCGCCTCGCTGCTGATGGCTGTGATCGGCCGCCGCGCCGGGTTTTCCCTCGGTGCCCTTAGCGGCGTTCTGTTCGGCCTCATCGGCTGCGTGGCCCTTTATCAGCGCGATTTCCCGCTGCTGTGCCTGGCCTCCGTGTTCCAGGGCGTCCAGGCCGCATTCTTCTGGTACTTCCGCCTCGCGGCCGCGGACGGCGCGGAGCCGGCGTACAGGGCCAAGGCGATCTCGCTCGTCATGGCAGGCGGCGTGCTTGCCGGGCTGCTCGGGCCGCAGGTCGCCAAGTGGGCGGCCGACTGGCTGGCGCCGGTCACTTTCGCCGGCGTCTATCTGGCGTCGAGCATCTTCTCGCTCGCCGTGCTGGCGCTTGTTCAGCTCGTGCGCATCCCGCGCCTCACGGCGGAGGAGCTTGCCAGCGGTGGACGGCCGATGCGTGAGATCGCGCGCCAACCTGCCTATCGCGTGGCGCTGGCGTCGTCCGTTTTCGGCTACGCGGTAATGACGCTCACCATGTCGGCAACGCCCCTCGCCATGCTCGCCTGCGGCTTCGGCTTCTCCGACAGCGCCACGGTGATTCAGGCGCATATCGTCGCCATGTTCCTCCCCTCCTTCTTCACCGGCCACCTGATCGCGCGCTTCGGCGTCCTGCCGATTATCGCCGCCGGCGGCCTGATCGAGTTCGGCTGCGCGCTGGTCAATCTGGCCGGCGTCGACTTCGCCAACTTCTTCATCGCCAACATCCTCGTCGGCTTCGGCTGGAACTTCACCTATGTCGGCGGCTCGACGCTGCTGACCACCACCTACGAGCCGGCCGAGCGGGCCAAGGTGCAGGCGAGCCACGACTTCATGGTCTATGCCGCCACGGCAACCGCGGCGGCGCTGTCGGGCGTGCTGGCCGCCAAGGCCGGCTGGGCGGTCATCAACCTCGCGGCCATGCCGCTGATGGCTGTCGTCACCGGTGCCGCGCTGTGGCTGATGGCGCGACAGCGCCGTGCGGCGAGTGCGGCTGCCGAGTAGCCGTTCCGGGTGATTGCCGAGGAGCTGCCATGACCGAGCCGTTCGATCCTGCCGGCCACCGCCTCGCACCGACCCGCTATTTCGAGGACTTCGCGCTCGGCGAATCCTTCTACATCCCTTCCCGCACCGTCACGGAGGCGCAGTTCTCCGCCTTCCAGGCCGCCTCCGGCGACAATCACCCCATTCACTACGATCGCGAGTTCTGCCGCCGTCACGGCCATCCCGCGCTGCTGGCGCACGGCTTTCAGGTTCTGATCCAGACGGCAGCCGGCGCCGGGCAGTTTCCGTTCCTGGTCGAGGATTCTCTCATCGGGTTCATCGAGCAGTCCTCGCGTTTCATGAAGCCCGTCTATGTCGGCGACACGCTCTATCCCCGCCTCACCGTCAGCGAGCTCAAGCCCCAGCGCACCACCGGCGTCTTGACGCTCGCCTCGACCATCCACAACCACAAGCGCGAGCTCGTGTTGGAAGGTCTGCAGCGCTACCTGCTGAAGAAGCGCCCGGCCTGAGCGGCAATCGACGCAACCACAGGAGATACCCTGGTACGCGGAAAAATCCGGGTACCAGCGAGAGGGAATGAGGCGTTCGAGGCCCGATGAACCTCAAAGCGCGAAAGATGGGACTCGAACGCCCCATTGCCGCTGTCCGAAGCCACGGCTGGCGCTCCACGGGTTCGCATGGCCGGCCCGCCGCGCTTTTCGGACTGCGACCCCCGCTTCGCAGGCCGAGACGCGGCCCGCTGCAGCGGGCCCTCTCGTGAAGCGAGGCAGGCGCATCATGCCACGTCCGCGGCAGGCGGGGATTGGCGCGGCCAGCGTTAGGATCTTTCCGGTGACGGTGGAATGGCGTGCGCCGCATGCCAGATGTCATCCAGGCCGGAGCGAAGCGAAGAGCCTGGACCCTGGGGCTGCGACGCAACCCCATCCTGAGTTCGTCGAAGGACGGCTGTGAGGCACCGTTGCGGCCGCGTGGTTCGTCAGGCTCACCACGGAGAAGCGTTGCACGTGTCCCCTCGGTTTCACCCCCCGCTCCGCCCTGAGCCCGTCGAAGGGCGGCCCGAGGACGGCCCGCATCCCGGCCGTGGTTCGACGGGCTCACCACGGAGAAGCGTTGCACGTTTCCGCTCGGTCTCACACCCCCGCTCCGCCCTGAGCCCGTCGAAGGACGGCCCGAGGGCGGCCGCGTCCCGGCCGTGGTTCGACCAAGCTCGCCACGGGGGAAGCGGTCGTGCTTTCAGCCGCGGGGCCCCGGATATTTCGCTTGCGCGAAATTCCGGGATGACAACTGAAGCGATCCCGATCGGATGGTCTCAAGCTTCCCCTGGATCCTGCGCACATTGCGGACGTCAAGCTTGACCGCAGCGCGCGCAGCGGCCTGCGGCGGCTGCTACTCCGCCGCCGCCATCATCTCCGCCCGCTCCACCTTGCAGGCGCAGAACTTGAACTCCGGAATCTTGCCCATGGGGTCGAGCTGCGGGTTGGTGAGCAGGTTGGCGGCGGCTTCCGCGAAGCAGAACGGAATGAACACCATGCCTTCCGCCACGTCGCGATCGGCGCGTGCCTTCAGCACCACCTCGCCGCGCCGCGTCGCCACCTTGATGAACTGACCCGGTGCGAGGCCGAGCCTCTCCATCTCGCGCGGGTTTAGGCCGGCGATCGCCTCCGGCTCAAGCGCGTCGAGGTTGGAGGCGCGCCGCGTCATCGATCCTGTGTGCCAGTGCTCCAGCAGCCGTCCGGTCGTGAGCACCAGCGGATACTCCGCATCGGGCAGCTCGTCGGGCGGCACCAGGTCCGCCGGCACGATCCTGGCGCGGCCCGACGCGGTCGGGAATGCATTGCCGAAGATGATGTCGTTGCCTGGCTTGTCCGGCGCATCGCAGGGATAGGTGACGGCATCTTCCTTGAGCAGCCGCTCCCAGGTGATGTTCTTGAGCGAGGGCATCACCTTGGTCATCTCGGCGAACACGTCCGACACGTTCTGGTAGTTCCAATCAAGGCCGACGCCCTGCGCAATCGCCTGCACCAGCGCCCAGTCCTGTCTTGCCTCGCCGGGCGGATCGAGCACAGGTCGCGCGATCTGCACCTGCCGGTTGGTATTCGTGAAGGTGCCCCACTTCTCGGCGTGCGCGGAGGCCGGCAGGACCACGTCGGCGTGCCAGGCCGTCTCGGTGAGGAAGATGTCCTGCACGACGAGATGCTCCAGCTTTGCCAGCGCCTCGCGCGCGTGCTGCACGTCGGGGTCGGACATGGCCGGGTTCTCGCCCAGCACGTACATGCCCTTGATCACGCCGTCGTTGATGGCGTGCATGATCTCGACCACGGTCAGCCCGCGCTTCGGCGGCAGGTGCGTGCCCCACAGCTCATCGTACATGCTGCGGATCTCGGCGTTCTCCACGCTCTTGTAGTCGGGGAAGAACATCGGGATCAGGCCCGCATCGGACGCGCCCTGCACGTTATTCTGCCCGCGCAGGGGATGCAGGCCGGTGCCGGGTCGCCCGACCTGGCCGGTGGTGAGCGCGAGTGCGATCAGGCAGCGCGCGTTGTCGGTGCCGTGCGTGTGCTGCGAGATGCCCATGCCCCAGAAGATGATCGAGCGCTCCGAGCGGGCGTAGAGGCGCGCCACCTCGCGGATGGTGGCTGCGGGAATGCCGCACACCGGCTCCATCTTCTCGGGCGTGAAGTTGCCTACGTTGGCCTTCAGGCTCTCGAAGCCCTCCGTGTGCGCCTGCACGTACTGGACATCGACCATGCCCTCCTCGACGATGACGTTCAGCATGGCGTTGAGCAGCGCCACGTCGCGCCCCGGCTTGAACTGCAGCACGTGGCTGGCGTAGCGGGAGATGCCCTGGTTCTGCCCGCGCGGGTCCATGACGATCAGCTTGGCGCCGCGCGCGGCAGCGTTCTTGAGGAACGTCGCCGCGACGGGGTGGTTTTCCGCCGGCCGTGCGCCGATGACGATGATGCAGTCTGAGTCCTTGGCGGCCGTGAACGGTGCCGTCACCGCGCCCGAGTTCAGCCCCTCCATCAGCGCCGCCACCGAGGAGGCATGGCACAGCCTGGTGCAGTGATCGACGTTGTTGGTGCCGAAGCCCTGCCGGATCAGCTTCTGGAACAGATAGGCCTCCTCGTTGGAGCCCTTGGCGGAGCCGAAGCCGGCCAGCGCCTTGCCGCCCTCGCGCGCGTGGATGGCTTTGAGCCCCTTGGCTGCACGCTCCAGCGCCTCCTCCCAGGTCGCCTCGCGGAAGTACTTGCCGACCTCCTCGCGACGGATCTGCATGTTGGCGTTCTTGCCGACGCCGTCGCGGCGGATCAGCGGCTTGGACAGCCGGTCGGGATGGTGGATGTAGTCGAAGCCGAAGCGGCCCTTGACGCACAGCCGGTTGTTGTTGGCCGGCCCGTCGCGTCCGTCGACGTAGAGGATCTTGTTGTCCTTGATGTGCACCTTGGTCTGGCAGCCGACGCCGCAATAGGGGCAAAGCGTATCCACCGAGCGTGTCTCGTAGTTGATGCGCTTGCCGGCCTGATCGAGCAGGCTCTTTTCCATCAGCGCGCCGGTCGGGCACACCTGCACGCATTCTCCGCAGGCGACGCACGTGGACTCGCCCATCCCCCGGTCGAAGTCGAACACCACCTTCGCGCCGTGCCCGCGATAGGCCATGCCGATGACATCGTTCATCTGCACCTCGCGGCAGGCGCGCACGCACAGGCCGCAGTTGATGCAGGCGTCGAGGTTGACGGAGATGGCCGAATGGGTCACGTCGGCCTTCGGCTTGTCGTCGCGCGGAAAGCGGCGCGTGGTGGTGACGCCCATGGCGTCGACCCAGCTCCAGAACTTGGAGGCCGGGTCGTGGCTCGTCTCGCGCTCGGGCTGGTCGGCGAGGAGGAGCTCGAACACCATCTGGCGCGATTTCCTGGCCCGCTCGGAGGCTGTATTCACCTTCATGCCGGCCGCAGGTTTCCTCTGGCAGGAGGCCGCCAGCACGCGCTCTCCTTCTACCTCGACCATGCAGGCGCGGCAGTTGCCGTCGGCCCGGTAGCCGGGTGCCGGATGCCAGCACAGGTGCGGGATCCTGGTCCCGTAGCGCTGCGCCACCTGCCAGATGGTCTCGCCCGCCTCGGCCTCAACCTGCCGGCCGTCGAGCTCGAAGGTGATCTTGCTGGTCATGCGGCTTCTCCGGTGCAGGTCAGTGCTTGTGCGATCCGTGCATTGGGGCGGCACCGCCGCCGTATCCGCGCAATTCGGCGTAGCGCGCCCGCTGCTCGGGGCTCAGCAGCGGCGTGATCTCGACATGGGCGACGAGGTGCGACAGGCGAACCTCGCCCAGGAGCCTGTTGGCTTCAGCCACGCGCGCGGCGACCACGGCCGCATCGGCATTGCCCGATTTGAACGCGTCGTCGACGGCCTTCTCGGCCGCTATGTAGCGGGCGCCGAGATCGGTTGCCTTGGCCTTCATGCGCTCGAAGGCCTGCGTGACGGCGCGGCGCTGCTCGCCCGTGAGTTTCAGCTCGTCCGCCAGCTCGAGGACGTGCATGGGTCCGGGATAGCCGTTGATCTCCGCCGATTTGGCAAGCCCCATGCCGCGCCCGTCCAGGAAAGCCTGCACGTCCTCGGCGGAAAGGCTGGCGACGCTGCGGCTCTGCTGTCCGGCGTAGGGCTGGTGGTGCCTCCCCTTGTCGCCGTGCTGGGCCAGTGCCACGCCTGCGCCCAAAGCCGTGATGCAGGCCACTACGGGCCAGATGCGCATGGTCATCTCAGATCCTCCGGAAAATACTTGAAGACGCATTTGAGCGGGTTTGGCGCCGCCTGTCCAAGGCCGCAGATGGAGGCGTCGCCCATCACCTGCGCCAGGTCGGCCAGCAGATCCGCATCCCATCGCTGCGACTGCATCAGCTTTGCCGCCTTCTCCGTGCCGGTGCGGCAGGGCGTGCACTGCCCGCAGCTCTCGTCCTCGAAGAAGCGCATCAGATTGAGCGCCACCGCCTTCATGTCGTCCTTGTGCGACAGGATCACCACCGCATGGCTGCCGACGAAGCAGCCGTGCTGCTCGAGGCGGCCGAAGTCGAGCGGGATGTCGGCCATGTGCGCCGGCAGGATGCCGCCCGAGGCGCCGCCCGGCAGGTAGCCTTTGAAGTGATGGCCGTCGAGCATGCCGCCGCACAGCTCGATCAGATCGCGGGCGGTCGAGCCGGCCGCCGTCAGCACCATCCCCGGCTTCTTTACCCGGCCCGACACCGAATAGGACCGCAAGCCCTTGGCGCCGTTCTTGCCCTGGCCTGCGAACCATGCCGCACCCTTCTCCAGAATGGCCGGCACCCAGTAGAGCGTCTCGATGTTGTTGACGAGCGTCGGCCGGCCGAACAGGCCGACCTGCGCCACGTAGGGCGGCCGGTGGCGCGGATAGCCGCGTTTGCCCTCGATCGACTCGATCATGGCGCTCTCCTCGCCGCAGATGTAGGCGCCGGCGCCGCGGCGGACGTGCACTTTGGTGTGTTTGATAAGCCCTGCCGCTTCGAGCTTGGCGATCTCGGACTTCAGTATCTTCAGGATCGCCGGATACTCGTCGCGCATGTAGATGAAGGCCTGCTCGGCCTCCACGGCCCAAGCCGCGATCAGCATGCCTTCCAGGAACCTGTGCGGCTCCTTCTCGAGGTAGATGCGATCCTTGAACGTCCCGGGCTCGCCCTCGTCGCCGTTGACGGCCATCAGCCGCGGGCCTTTCTCCGCCCGCACGAGGCTCCACTTGCGCCCCGTCGGGAAGCCGGCGCCGCCGAGCCCCCGCAGGCCGCCGTCGGACAGCGCCGCGATCACATCCTCGACCTTGCGCGCGCCCGACAGGCACGAGCGCAGAATGCCATAGCCGCCCGCCTTCACGTAGGCATCGAAATCCTGGTAGGGCGGCATCTCGGGATGCACCTCGCCCTTCAGCGCCATGGCCTTCACCTTGGCCGGAGTCGCATGGTCGAGGTGGTGATGACCCACCTCCACCGCAGGCGCCGTATGGCACGAGCCGATGCAAGGCGCACGCACCACGCGCACGCCCGCCATCGGCTCGCTCTGCAACGCGCGCACCAGCGTGTCGGCGCCGGCCAGCATGCAGCTCAGGCTGTCGCAGACACGGATGGTGATCTTCTCCGGACGGGGCTCGCCCTCTGCCACCACGTCGAAATGCGCGTAGAACGTGGCGACCTCGTACACCTCCGCCATCGGGATCTTCAGCTCTTCGGCGAGCGCGTGCAGGTGGCCCTCGGGCAGGCAGCCCTCGCGGTCCTGGATCAGGTGCAGGTATTCGATGAGGAGAGCCCGCTCGCGGGGGCCTTCGCCCAGGATCGCCCTGACCGCCTCCCGTTCGCCCGCCCGCAGCACGCGGCCCTTGGGAAACAGTGGCGCCTTGCGCCTGCCCGAGCCTGGGTGGATGGCCCGGCCCCCATCGCTGCGGGCGCTGTCACTGGTTCTTGCCATGTCGTTCATGCCTGAATGCCTGAATGGACTGATCTCGGTCTGGTATGCATCGGCAAGTCAGCACCAACCGGTAGTGGCGCTCTGGCATACCATATGCCATAACTTGGCAGGGTGTCGAGGACAGCACGACGGATGGGCCCGGGTGTAGATGACTTGGAAGCGGATTGGGACGCTAGCATGAGGGGCAATCGCCCGGTACTGCTTGCCGTTCCGGGAGCCATAGCGAGAATTTGCGCTCGACAAGCAGCTTGGCGCGCGCGTGCAACGTGCGCCATATACACGAAGGGTTGCCTGCCACTATAAGCGTGCGGCCTTGAAGAGCCGCACCATCGCGGGATGAAACGGGACAGGAGGTTGCTTTGATGCTGGTCGGGTTCGCCGAGTTGGTCGACCAATATGTTGGGGTGATCAGTGCCGGTCTTGGCGACTATGGGCCGATGGGCATCCAGATACTCAAGATCATCTGGATCAACATCCTCCTTTCCGGCGACAACGCCGTCGTCATCGCGCTCGCCTGCCGCGCCCTGCCACGGCGCCAGCGCATGTGGGGCATCATTCTGGGCGCGGGCGCGGCGGTTCTCCTGCGCGTGTTCTTCACCATCATCCTTCAATACGTGCTCGACCTGCCGTGGCTGCGTCTGGTCGGCGGCATCCTGCTTCTCTACATCGCCATCAAGCTGCTCGTGCAGGAAGAGGCGGACGAGGAAAGCATCGAAAGCTCGGACAATCTGTGGGGTGCGGTGAAGACTGTCGCCATCGCCGATATCGTCATGAGCCTGGACAATGTGCTGGCCATCGCGGCCGCCGCCAAGGGGCATCCCTGGCTGATCGTCTTCGGCCTGGTGGTTTCGATCCCGCTCATCGTGGCAGGTGCCACGCTGATCATGGCTTTGCTTACCCGCTTCCCCATTCTGGTGTGGGCCGGCGCGGCGCTGCTCGGGTGGATTGCCGGCGAGCTGGTGATGGAAGACACCGTCAGCAGGCCGTTCTTCGACGCGCTCGGCGCCGGCTACGGGTTGAGCCACAAGGCCACCGAATACACCATGCAGATACTCTGCACCGCCATCGTGCTGGTGGGCGGCTGGATCCTCATGAAATGGCACGAACGCGCGCACGCGGAAGCCGGGGAACAAAAGACCCCGGCCGAATAGGGCGGCAACCGGACGGACGAGACGAACAATGCAAACAGCGGCTGCCACGCCGCTGTTTCGCTTTGGGGGTGCGCTACGCACGGGCGTGCGGGGCCAGACCCTCCAGGACGGTTGGTCCACGACGGCAGCCCTGCCCATAGGGTTTGACCCCCGGACACGTGACCCAGCGGAATTGTCTTGGCTTCGGCGTTGCGCCGTGCGTGCTCAGAAGCCCAGCCAGGCTTCCACCGGTCCCTTCGGCAAGGGCACCAGGAACCACTTCTCGAACATGAAGAACAGCGCAAGCGGAACGGCCACGCCGATGGCCAGCGCCTTCAGCGGGTTCTCACGTCCGATCACCACCATGAACAGCAGTATGAACGTGGCGGCGGCCAGGTAGATGCCGATGTACTGGATCAGGCCGACGAAGACGATGCTCGGGATCAGCACCGCCAGCACGCGGCCGAACGGGCGCATCGCCACGAAGGTCTCGCCACCGCCGACGCCACGCAGCGCACTCAACAAGTTGATGAGGCTGGAGATGCCGAGGACGACGGCAATATAGAACGGGAAGTAGCCGGGCGCGGGCCCTTCTCCCTCGCGCCAATGGAAGCCGAGGCGCGTGCTGTCGAAGATCACGATGGTGCATACGCCCAGAAGCAGCAGCGCCACCACAACTTCAGCGGTACGGTTCGACAACAGGGACCTGCCTTCGTCGGCGCTTTCGTCTTTGTGCATGTTGGCTCTGCCTCAGCTGGGATGCATGCAGGTTGAGAGCCGGGGCCGGCACGCGGCCCCGGCCGAGCGCGTTATTTTCCGGGCGCCAGGAAGCCGGCTTCCTTCATCAGGTCGTAGTGCAGCTTGTCGGCGGCGGCCACCCAGGTCTTGTACTGGTCGCCGGACATGAAGGTCTGGTTGAAGGCGCCCTGCTCCATGAACGTCTTCCAGTCGGCGGTGGCCATCACCTTCTTGAACAGGTCGACGTAGAAGGCGACCTGGTCCGGCTTCACGCCGGGCGCCATGAAGATGCCGCGCAGCATCTGGTACTCGGTGTTGACGCCCGACTCCTTGCAGGTCGGGATGTCGGACCATGCCATTGTGGCCGTCACCTTGGCGGTGTAGATGCTGCGCTTGGAGTCGAAGATGCACAGCGGCCGCAGCGCGCCCGCCTTCCACTGCGACACCGCCTCGATCGGGTTGTTCACGCTCGAGTTGACGTGCTTGCCGACGAGCTGCGTTGCCACCGTGCCGCCGCCGCCGTAGGGCACGTAGGTGAACTTCTTGGGCGCGGTCAGCTTCTCCAGCGCCACCGTGATGATCTGGTCCTCCTGCTTGGAGCCGGTGCCGCCCATCTTGAACGACTTGTCATCGCCGGCCTTGACCGCGTCGATGTACTCCTTCGCCGTCTTGTAGGGCGTGTCGGCCGGCACCCACAGGACGAACTGGTCGAGCGCCAGCATGGCGACCGGGGTGAGGTCCTTCCAGCTAAACGGCACGCCGGTGCCGAGCGGGGTTGTGAACAGGTTGGACAGCGTGATGATGATGGTGTGGGCGTCGCCGCTCGCCTTCTTGACCTCGAGGAAGCCTTCGGCACCGGCGCCGCCGCCCTTGTTGACCGTGATGATCGGCTGCTTCATCAGGTTGTTCTTGGCGACCACACCCTGGATGAAGCGCGCCATCTGGTCGGCGCCGCCGCCGGTGCCGGCGGGGATGATGAACTGCACCGGCTTGGTCGGCTCCCACGCCTGCGCCGCGGCTGGAAGCAGCGCGGCGCCGGCGGCGATCATGGCCACCCCGATGCCTGCCCGAGCCGTCGATTGCAATGCTCGCACCATGGTTTCCTCCTCCTTAGAGCCTTGCTGGTGTTGATTCTGGCTACTTGTCCCGATCGACCGCCGCCGCACCAGCGGAGGCAGCGGCCAGATTTCCGGACCTGGATTTGCGCTTCTGTCCCAGCCAGGTCACCAGCGGCCAGAACAGCAGGACGACGCCGAGCGTCATGATCGAGCCGACCAGCCAGTTGGACCAGAAGATGGACACATTTCCTTGCGAGCCGAGCATGGCCTGACGGAACGCTTCCTCAGCCTTGTCGCCGAGCACGATGGCGAGCACGAGCGGCGGCAGCGGATAGCCGAGCTTCTGGAAAATGTAGCCGATCACACCAAAGACCAGCATCATCCAGACGTCGAACATGGAGTTGTGCACGGTGTAGGCGCCGACGGCGCAGATGACGAGGATGACGGGGGCGATGATCGAGAACGGCACCCGCAGAATGGCCGCGAAAAGCGGAACGCAGGTGAGGACCACCAGGAGCCCTGCGATATTGCCGAGATACATCGAGGCGATCAGGCCCCACACGAAGTCCTTCTGCTCGACGAACAGCATCGGCCCCGGCTGCAGGCCCCATATCATCAGGCCGCCGAGCAGCACGGCCGCGGTCGGTGAGCCTGGAATGCCGAGCGTCAGCATGGGCAGCAGTGCGCTCGTGCCTGCGGCATGCGCCGCCGTTTCCGGCGCCACCACACCTTCGATCTCACCTTTGCCGAAGTTGTCGCCGCTCTTGGAGAAGCGCTTGGCCAGGCCGTAGCTCATGAACGACGCCGGCGTCGCGCCGCCCGGCGTGATGCCCATCCAGCAGCCGATGACGCAGGAGCGGATCGAGGTGATCCAGTAGGAAAGCAGCTTCTTCCAGGTCTGCAGCACGGCATCCAGCCGGATCTTGGCGTGGCTGCCCGAGAACTTCAGGCCGCTTTCCATCGACGACAGGATCTCGCCGATGCCGAACAGGCCGATGACCGCGATCAGGAAGTCGAAGCCGACCAGCAGCTCGTCGTGGCCGAACGTCATGCGCAGCGTGCCCGTCACCTTGTCGAGCCCCACCGAGCCCAGCGCGAAGCCGAGGCACATCGACGCCAGCACCTTGAAGGGCGAGCCCTTGCCCATACCGACGAAGCTCGCAAACGTCAGGAAGTAGACCGAGAAGAATTCCGCAGGTCCGAACTGCAGCGCAAACTTGGCAACCAGCGGCGCCAGGAAGGTGATCAGCATCACCGCGATGAGCGCGCCCACGAAGGAGGACGTGAAGGCTGCCGTCAGCGCTTCGTCCGCGCGGCCCTTCTGCGCCATGGGATGCCCGTCGAATGTGGTCGCCACCGACCACGGCTCGCCGGGAATATTGAATAGGATCGAGGTGATCGCGCCGCCGAACAGCGCTCCCCAGTAGATGCAGGAGAGCATGATGATCGCCGATGTCGGCGGCATGGTGAACGTCAGTGGCAGCAGGATCGCCACGCCGTTGGCGCCGCCAAGACCCGGCAGCACGCCGATGATGACGCCGAGCAGGATGCCGACCATCATCAATGCCAGGTTGTACCAGGAGAGTGCGACCTTGAAGCCGCCGATCAGCGAGGTAATCTCGTCCACGGTATACCTTCCCGTCGTTTCCCTGCGTGCCGCGGTGGGGATGATGGTCCCCGGAACCTTCAAGGTTGACTGGCTTTCATCCCGGCACGTCTGGTATACCATGTGCCAAACGCGAGCCGAGCGCAATACTGGAAACTGCGATCCAGCTTACATTTGTTGATCCTTGGTGCTTGGCGCTGCCGTCATGGTGGTGTATGGTATACCAGAAACCAGGCCGTGCGGGCCGTGTCGCGCGGTACGAAAACTCCAGAATTGGGAGCGCTCCAACGTGGCAGGCACCCAGCTTCACATCGCGCCGATCGGCGAAGGTCTGAGCCTCAAGGCGCGCGCCTACGAGGCGCTGAAGTCCGCGATCATGAACATGAACATCTACGCCCAGGAGGCGGAGCTGCGGCTCGATGAGCGCGACCTGTCGCAGCGCTTCGGGGTCAGCCGCACGCCGCTGCGCGAGGCGTTGGCCCAGCTCGATCAGGAAGGACTTGTGCGCATCGTCGCCAGGCGCGGCATCTTCATCGTGCGCAAGACCAAGGCCGAGATCCTCGAGATGATCACGGTGTGGGCGGCACTGGAGAGCATGGCTGCCCGGCTTGCCACCAAGGAAGCGTCCGATGCCGAGCTCGCCAACCTGCACGATCTGGTCGACAGCTTCTCGGCCGACGAGGTGGCGCGGCAGATGGGCGAGTATTCCGATGCCAACATCCGCTTCCACCAGGCCATCATCAACCTCGGCAAGTGCCAGCTCATCGCCGAGATGACGGACAAGCTGTTCTTCCACGTGCGCGCCATCCGCCAGCGCACGATCTTCGAGCAGGATCGCGCCAAGCGCTCGATCGTCGATCACAAGGAGATCGTGGCGGCGCTGGAGGCGCGCGATACGGAGCGCGCCGAGCGGCTCGTGCGCGAGCATACGCTGCGATTGCGAGACCACGTCGATCGCTTCGTGGAAATCGACTGAACAAGAACGACAAGACGAACATCAAGGGTGGGAACAAGGAGGGTTGGCCATGGCGGACGGTGCAGCAGCAAGAGCCGTAGCGGCGGAAGACGCGCTCGAAGCCGAGAGCGTCTACGTGCGGCACGAGCAGGCCGCGGCTCTCGCGCCGTAGGGCGCATCGCCCGGCCGCTACAGAGAAGAATTCTGAGGAAGGGAGCGAAATGTCTGCAACAGCGCAAAGCACTGACGCAAATGCAGCCGCAGGAGAGCAGGATCTGACGGATGGCTTTCACCTCGTCATCGATGCGCTCAAGCTCAACGGCGTCAAGACGATCTACGGCGTGCCCGGCATTCCGATCACGGACTTCGGCCGCATGGCACAGGCCGCGGGCATCCGCGTCGTCTCGTTCCGGCACGAGCAGCACGCCGGCAATGCCGCCGCCATCGCCGGCTTCCTGACGAAACGGCCCGGCATCTGCCTCACGGTGTCCGCCCCAGGCTTTCTCAATGGCCTGACGGCGCTCGCCAACGCCACCACCAACTGCTTCCCGATGATCCTGATCTCCGGCTCGTCCGAGCGCGAGATCGTCGACCTGGCGCAGGGCGACTACGAGGAGATGGATCAGCTCGCCATCGCCAAGCCGCTCTGCAAGGCGGCCTTCCGTGTGCTGCACGCCGCCGACATCGGCATTGGCATCGCGCGCGCGATCCGCGCGGCCGTCTCGGGACGCCCGGGCGGTGTCTATCTCGATCTGCCGGCCAAGCTTTTCTCCCAGGTCATGAATGCGGACGCCGGCGCCAAGTCGCTCGTCAAGGTCGTCGATGCGGCGCCGGCCCAGATCCCGGCGCCCGCCGCAGTCAAGCGGGCGCTCGAAGTGCTGAAGGGCGCCAAGCGCCCCCTGATCATCCTCGGCAAAGGTGCGGCCTATGCGCAGGCCGATGACGCCATCCGCGCCCTGGTCGAAAGAAGCGGCATTCCGTTCCTGCCGATGAGCATGGCCAAGGGCCTTCTGCCGGACACGCATCCCCAGTGCGCGGGCGCGGCGCGCTCGACCGTGCTCAAAGACTCCGACGTCGTGATGCTGATCGGTGCCCGCCTCAACTGGCTCCTGTCGCACGGCAAGGGCAAGACCTGGGGCGCGCCGCATTCCAAGAAGTTCATCCAGATCGACATCGAGCCCAGGGAGATGGACTCCAACGTCGAGATCGTTGCCCCCGTGGTCGGCGATATCGGGTCCTGCGTGTCGGCTCTTGTCGACGGCATGGGCGGCAACTGGCCGGCCGCGCCTGCCGACTGGACCGGCGCCGTGAAGGCGAAAAGGGAGGAGAACGTCGCCAAGATGGCGCCGCGACTGATGAAGAACTCGGCGCCGATGGACTTCCACGGTGCGCTCGGTGCCCTGCGCACCGTCATCAAGGAGCGGCCGGATGCCATTCTCGTCAACGAAGGCGCCAACACGCTCGATCTCGCGCGCGGCGTGATCGACATGTACCAGCCGCGCAAGCGCCTCGACGTTGGCACCTGGGGCGTCATGGGCATCGGCATGGGCTTTGCCATCGCGGCGGCCATCGAGACCGGAAAGCCGGTGCTCGCGGTCGAAGGTGACAGCGCCTTTGGCTTTTCCGGCATGGAGGTCGAGACCATCTGCCGATACAAGCTGCCGGTCTGCATCGTCGTCTTCAACAACAACGGCATCTATCGCGGCACCGACGTCAATGCCGCTGGCGGCTCGGACCCGGCGACGACCGTCTTCGTCAAGGACTCGCGCTACGACATGATGATGCAAGCCTTCGGCGGCGTCGGCGTCCACGTGACGACGCCCGACGAGCTGAAGCGCGCTGTCGACGCGGCCATGGACTCCGGCAAGCCGACCCTCATCAACGCGGCGATCGATCCAACGGCCGGCAGCGAAAGCGGCCGCATCGGCAACCTCAACCCGCAAAGCGTGGTCAAGAAGAAATAGTGGAGCATGCAATGAAAGCACTCGAAGGCGTCAAGATCCTGGATTTCACGCACGTCCAGTCGGGACCAACTTGCACGCAGCTTCTGGCCTGGTTCGGCGCCGACGTGATCAAGGTCGAGCGCCCCGGCGTCGGCGACATCACGCGTGGGCAATTGCAGGATATTCCGAAGGTGGACAGCCTCTATTTCACGATGCTGAACCACAACAAGCGCTCCATCACCATCGACAGCAAGAACAAGAAAGGCATGGAGATCCTCGAGCGCCTGGTGAAGAAGTGCGATGTGCTGGTGGAAAACTTCGCCCCCGGCGCGCTCGACCGCATGGGGCTGACGTGGGAGCGCATCCAACAGCTCAACCCGCGCATGATCTACGCCAGCGTGAAAGGCTTCGGCCCAGGTCCCTACCAGGACTGCAAGGTGTACGAGAACGTGGCCCAGTGCACCGGCGGCTCGGCCTCCACGACCGGTTTCCGCGATGGCCCGCCGCTGGTGACCGGCGCTCAGATCGGCGACAGCGGCACCGGCCTGCACCTGGCGCTCGGCATCGTCACGGCGCTGTACCACCGCACCATGTCGGGCAAGGGCCAGCGCGTCACCTGCGCCATGCAGGACGGCGTCCTCAACCTGGCGCGCGTGAAGATGCGCGACCAGCAGCGCCTCGCGCACGGCCCGCTCGCCGAGTACAGCCAGCACGGCGAGGGCATCCCGTTCGGCAAGGCGGTGCCGCGCGCCGGCAACGACTCCGGCGGCGGCCAGCCCGGGCGCATCCTGAAATGCAAGGGCTGGGAGACGGACCCCGACGCCTACATCTACTTCATCACGCAGGCGCCCGTGTGGGAGGCGATCTGCGACGTCATCGGCGAGCCCGGCTGGAAGACGCATCCCGACTATGCCAAGCCGGCTGCGCGGCTGCCGCGGCTCAACGAGATCTTCGGCCGCATCGAGAAGTGGACCATGACCAAGGACAAGTTCGAGGCCATGGACATCCTCAACAAATACGACATCCCCTGCGGCCCCATCCTGTCGATGAAGGAGATCGCCGAGGACAAGTCGTTGTTTGCCACCGGCACCATGGTGGAGGTCGATCACCCGACGCGCGGCAAGTATCTGTCGGTCGGCAACCCCATCAAGCTCTCCGACAGCCCCTCCGATGTGAAGCGCTCGCCGCTGCTGGGCGAGCATACCGAGGAGGTTCTGCGCGAGCTTGGCTATTCGGCCGACGAGATCGCGTCCCTCAAGGACGCCGGTGCGACGGCACCTCTCAAGAAGGAAGCTGCTGAATAGGAACAAACCCTCTCCCCGCCAGCGGGGAGAGGGTCGGGGCCTGTCCTCGGATTCTTTCCGAGGGTGAGGAGCAGAGACACACTCCAACGCTGGCGTTTGTTGCTGCACCCCCATCCTCACCCCACGCACGGGGAGGGGGAGCAAACACGGAGAAACAGATGCGCATCGTCGTCCACGGACAGGAGGCCTTCGGCAAGGCCGTGCTCGAGAAGCTGCTCGAGCGCAAAGAGAACGTCGTCGCAGTGTTCTGCGCCCCCGACAAGGCAGGCCGCGCCGAGGATCCGCTCAAGGTGTTCGCCAGGGAGAAGGGTCTGCCCGTGCATCAGCCCAAGAGCTGGAAGACACCGGAAGCGCTCGAGCTGATGAAGTCGTTCAACGCGGATCTGTGCGTCATGGCCTACGTGACGCTGTTCGTGCCGCAGCCTGTGCTCGACGCGCCGAGGCTCGGCACCATCCAGTATCACCCCTCGCTTCTGCCGCTGCACCGTGGCCCGTCCTCCATCAACTGGCCGATCGCCATGGGCCGCACCGAGACAGGTCTCACGATCTTCTGGCCCGACGAGGGCCTCGATGAGGGGCCGATCCTCCTGCAGAAGAAGGTGGACATCGGCCCCGACGAGACGCTGGGCGACGTCTACTTCAAGAAGCTCTTCCCCATCGGTGTCGATGCCATGATGGAAGCGATCGATCTGGTGCGCGCCGGCAAGGCGCCGAAGATCGTGCAGGACCACTCCAAGAAGACCTACGAGAGCTGGTTCAAGAAGGATGTGGCCGAGATCGACTGGGCCAGGCCTGTCGCTGAGGTCTACAACATCATTCGCGCTGCCAACCCCGCTCCGGGTGCGTGGGGCACCATCAAGGGCGGCAAGGTCGACATCTTCGACAGCGCAAAGGTCGCGGGCACCGGCAAGCCGGGCGAGATTCTCTCCATCGATGGCAACGGCATGACGATCGCCGCTGCTGGCGGCGCCATCCTGGCCAAGCGCGTGCGCGGCAGCGACGGCAAGAAGATCGCCGCGGCCGAGTGGGCAAGAGCGACCGGCGTCAAGGCCGGCGACGTCTTCGACAAGCCCGCACCCAAGGCAGCCGGCTGACACGCGGCCAAGACCATGCGCGACACGTGCTTTCTCGCTGCGCCTGGTCTCGCCTCTCCCTTGCCGGAGGGGCGGGAGGTGGGGGGCAAATCAGGGACGGCGACAGTCGGCAGGCAGCGCGCAGCAGCCGATCCACTTCATTCCCACCCGCGGCAAGAGAAGGGAAAGCAGCGCGCGAAGCTCCAACAGCGCCAACACTGAATTGCCCCGAACAGGGGAACGCAGGATCGAGTTAGCAAAAGGAACGCATCCATGTCGGTGAAGTCGGATATCGAGATCGCGCGTGAAGCCAGGATGAAGCCGATCGCCGAGGTTGGCGCCAAGATCGGCGTGCCGGCCGATGCGCTGCTCAACTACGGTCCCTACAAGGCCAAGGTTGCCTTCGACTTCATAAACTCCGCGCAGAAGAACAGGGACGGCAAGCTGATCCTGGTCACCGCCGTGACCCCCACGCCGGCGGGCGAGGGCAAGACCACGACCACCGTCGGTCTCAGCGACGGCCTCAACCGCATCGGCAGGAAGGCCATGAGCTGCCTGCGCGAACCCTCGCTCGGGCCCTGCTTCGGCGTGAAGGGCGGTGCGGCAGGCGGCGGCTATGCGCAGGTCGTGCCGATGGAGGACATCAACCTCCACTTCACCGGCGACTTCCACGCCATCACCTCGGCGCACAACCTGCTCTCGGCGCTGCTCGACAACCACATCTACTGGGGCAACCAGCTCGGCCTCGATGCGCGCCGCATCACTTGGCGCCGCGTCATGGACATGAACGATCGCGCGCTGCGCTCGATCGTCAATTCACTCGGCGGCACCGCCAACGGCTTCCCGCGCGAGGATGGCTTCGACATCACGGTCGCTTCGGAAGTGATGGCGATACTCTGCCTCGCCATGGACCTGAAGGACCTGGAGCGCCGCCTCGGCAACATCGTCGTCGGCTACACGCGCGAGAGGAAGCCGGTTCTCGCGCGCGACCTCAAGGGCGACGGCGCAATGACGGTGCTGCTCAAGGACGCGCTGATGCCGAACCTCGTGCAGACGTTGGAAAACAACCCCGTCTTCATCCACGGCGGTCCCTTCGCCAACATCGCGCACGGCTGCAACTCCGTGCTCGCCACCAAGACCGCGCTCAAATTGTGCGACTACGTCGTCACCGAAGCCGGCTTCGGCGCGGACCTCGGCGCCGAGAAGTTCTTCGACATCAAGTGCCGCAAGGCCGGCCTCACCCCGTCGGCAGCCGTCATCGTCGCCACCGTGCGTGCGCTCAAGATGCACGGCGGCGTCGCCAAGGACGACTTGAAGAACGAGAATGCGGCCGCCGTCGCCAAGGGCTGCGACAACCTCAAGCGCCACCTGGAGAACGTGCGCAAGTTCGGCGTGCCGCCCGTTGTCGCCATCAACCGCTTCATCACCGACACGGACAAGGAGATCGCCGAGGTCATGAAGGCGGCCGAGAGCGCCGGCACCAAGGCGTTCGTGTGCACGCACTGGAGCGATGGCAGCAAGGGTATAGAGGCCCTGGCTCGCCACGTGGTCGACGTCACCGACAGCGGCGGCGCCAAGTTCAAGCCTCTGTATGCCGACGATCTGCCGCTGTGGGACAAGGTCAAGACCATCGCCACCGAGATCTATCGCGCGTCAGAGATCGTAGCCGACACCAGCGTGCGCAACCAGTTCAAGGATCTGCAGGCGGCCGGCTACGGCCACCTGCCCGTGTGCATGGCCAAGACGCAGTACTCCTTCTCCACCGATCCGAGCCTGCGCGGCGCTCCCACGGACCATGTGGTGCCGATCCGCGAGGTCCGTCTCGCGGCAGGCGCCGAGTTCATCGTCGCCATCACCGGCGAGATCATGACCATGCCGGGTCTGCCCAAGGTGCCTTCGGCCAACGTCATCAGACTCAACGAGAAGGGTCAGATCGAGGGGCTCTTCTGACGTGCGTCCTTGCACACGTGCTCGAGCGTGAAGCGCACGGCTTCCTGTGCGCTCATCGCCGAGTACGTGGCCGTGCCGTAGCCGCCGGGCGTGAACGAGTAGGCGCCATCCTTCGACCTCCATATCCCGCGGAACTGGCCGCGGCTCAGGATCACGACGCCTGAAGGCCAGTCGAACTGGGCCGAGTATCCGCGACCGCCGGCACCAAAGGCCTGGCGAAGCTGCGTCAAGAGTTGTTCTTCTTCCTGGAAGCGCGTCATGCATGCCTCCTCTTTCCAACCCATCGAGTCGCGCCCGGGCGGGGGCGCACGCGGTAGGGAACGACGGTTGCGGCGCCTCTCTCCCCTACCCCAAGCGGCGCCGCGTCAGGCGCACGATGGCACTCTTGAGGCCATGTTTCATTGATTACCGGCATTATCCGTAACAAATGTGCTGCGTATTTCCCGCTGATTTGATCGAATTGGGAAAGCATGGGTTCACCATGCCGCGCGTTGCTTGCCGGCTGTCGGCGCCTCTAGAGTGCTGCGCACGAGCGTCCGAGCCGGCACGGCCGAGGGAGTAGAGATGAACCGCCCCATGCGCCCCGACGATATCGACGGCACCTTCGTCGGCGGCGGCGATCCCGGCGCTCTCGAGGCCTGCTTCGCCCCGTCGCCTGGCGAGGCCGCGGCCGCGCGACGATCGCTTGCGCCGCTCTCCTCCAGCATTGAAGCAGCACTGGCTGCGGCCTACCGCACGCACGGCTATCTCAGGGCCAGGCTCGATCCGCTCGGCCTCGCCCCCGTCGCCGATGTGCCGGAGCTCGACCCGCGCCAGCACGGCATCGACCCGGCGGCGATCCGCGGACGCATCGCTGAGCTCGAGGCGGCCTACTGCGGCAGCATCGGCTGGGACATCGGCCACATCCACGACCGTGCGCAGCGCCGGTGGCTCGAGGCCCAGGCCGAGAGCGCACCTCCCGCATTGCCCGCGGCGGAGCGCGTTGCGATGCTCGCGCATCTCGCCCGCGCGCACGCTTTCGAGCAGGGCCTGACGACGCGCATTCCGGCCGGCAAGCTGTTCGGCCTCGGTGGCGCGGAGAGCTTCATCGTTCTCCTGGAGGCGCTGTTGGCCCAGTCTGTCGGCCTCGGCGTGGAGGAGGCGGTCGTTGGCGGGATGCACCGCGGCCGCTTCAACATGCTCGCCACCGTGATGGGCAAGCCGCTGACTGCGCTCATCGCGGAGATTCTCGGCAAGCCTGCGGTGCCGGAGGGTCTTGGCATCTCCTCGGACGTGTCCTATCACCTGGGCTACTCGGGCGAGCGCATGGTCGCCAGCCGCAAGCTGCGGCTGTCGGTCAGCCCGCATCCCTCGCATTTGCAGATCGTGCCCATCATCGCCCAAGGCCGGGCGCGTGCGAAGCAGAGCCGCCGCGGCGAGAACGGCCGCCGCACGGTGCTGCCGCTATTGCTGCATACGGATGCGAGCTTCGCGGGCCAGGGTCTCGTCGCCGAGATGCTGCAGCTCTCGAAACTTTCCCCCTTCGACCTCGGCGGCACTATTCACATCATCATCAACAATCAGGTGGGCTTCACCACCAATCCGAGCGATGGGCGCTCGGCGCGCCATCCCACCGACATCGCCAGGCTGATCGAGGCTCCGGTCCTGCACGTCAATGGCGACGACCCCGATGCGGTGCACCGCGTCGCCTGCGTGGCCGCCGCGTATCGAGCCGCGTTCGGCGCCGATATCCTCATCGATCTGGTGTGCTATCGCCGGCCCGGCCATAACGAGATCGACGAGCCGCGCTTCACCCAGCCGCTGCTCTACCGCGCCATCGACGCACGCTCCCCCGTGCACGAGCTCTACGCCCGCTCCCTCGAAGCTGATGGCATCGACACCGGTCCGGCCATGCAGGCCGCAACCGGGCTTGCCGACGAGATGCGCACGGCCTTCGCGGCCGCCAAATCCTACCAGGTCAATCATGCCGACTGGTTCGACGGCATCTGGTCCGGCCTCGGCGCCGGCACCGAGGCCGACATGTTGGCCTTCACGCAAACGGGCCTGCCGTTCGAAACCCTTCGCCATCTCGGCCATGCCATCACGGCCGTCCCCGAAGGCCTGACGATCGACCCCAAGGTTGCACGCTTCCTCGACGATCGCCGCAGGACCATCGACGCCGGCGCGGGCATCGCCTGGGCCGCCGGTGAGGCGCTGGCGCTGGCCTCGCTGCTCAACGAAGGCACGCCGGTTCGCCTCGGCGGGCAAGACTCCGTGCGCGGCACCTTCACGCAGCGCCACCTCGAGCTGCATGATCAGACCACCGGCGTGCGCCATCTCGTGCTCGCGCCCATCGCCGCCCGTGCCGGCGCGGCGGCCGAGATCCACAACACGCCGCTGATCGAGAATGCGGTCCTCACCTACGAGTACGGCATCAGCCTCGCCGATCCCCACCGCCTCGTCGTCTGGGAGGCGCAGTTCGGCGAGTTCCTCAACGTCGCGCAGGCCGTCTTCGACCAGTGCGTCGCCTGCGGCGAGGACCGCTGGCTGCGCGCCTCGGGCCTTGTCATTCTGCTGCCGCATGGGCTCGACGGCGGCGGCCCCGACCATTCGACCGGCCGTCCCGAGCGCCTGCTGGCTGCCTGCGCGGGTGCCAACATCCAAATCGTCAACGCCTCCACGCCCGCCAATTTCTTTCACGCGCTGCGGCGCCAGATGCATCGCCCTTTCCGCAAGCCGCTGGTGGTGCTGAGCCCCAAGGCGCTGCTGCGCCACAAGGCCTGCGTCTCGCGCCTGGAGGAATTCGGCGCGGGCACGGGCTTTCGCACCGTCATCGCCGACGGTTCCGTGCAGGATGCGCGCCGCGTCGTGCTGTGCACCGGCAAGGTCTTCTACGAGCTGCACGCGGCCCGCGCCGAGCGGGGCCTTGACGCCGACGTCGCGCTGGTCCGCATCGAGCAGCTCCATCCCTTCCCGATGGAGGCCGTGCGCCACGCGCTCGCCGCGCATCCGCGCGCCGAGATGGTCTGGTGCGAGGAGGAGCCGGAGAACATGGGCTATTTCACGCACCTCGGCCGCAGGCTGGAGGCTACGGCCGGCCGCCCGGTGCGTCGCGCCGGTCGCCCCGCCGCGGCGACGCCGGCTGTCGGCGTCAAGTACTGGCACGAGGCACAGGTGCGGGCCTACCTCGACGACGCGCTCGGCCAGAAGCCAAGTCGGACGCTCTCCGAAGCCCCTCTCGGCCGCGACGGGATTGCGAATGCTCTGCTTCCAACTGGAGAGCGGGGACCCTAGAGCAGATTCAGCTTGACCGTACATAGCCTGAATGGCGGAGGTAGTTTGCGCATTCACCGGGCTCAAACGTGCTCGTGAGCTGGCCGATGGCGGTCCACAGGGCCTCGACGGAGCGAGCGGCG
>WBUN01000036.1 GCA_008933705.1 Hyphomicrobiaceae bacterium | reverse complement strand
ACCCTGTCCCTCCCCCACAAGGGGGGAGGGGACGCTGCGGCCCGCGCCTTGCTCAATATCGACCGCCAGCGCCAGGGCGCAGGAGAAGATCGAGGAGTAGGGCACCTTGCGCTTCTTCAGACGCTGCCGGATCGCCTCCAGCACGTGCGATGTCTCGTCGAGCAGCTCCTTGGCCTCGGCTTCGGGGATCTCGGACAGGAACTCCAGGAACAGCGGGAGATGATCGGGTAGCTCATTGGACGTCATGGTCAGCCCGTGCCGCTCGTACAGCGACCTGAGATCGACCATCGCCTGTCCGCGGTCGCGGCTCTCGCCGTGCACGTGCTCGAACAGGTGCAGCGACAGGGAGCGTGTGCGGTCGAACAGCAGCACGTAGCGCTCCTGCAGATCGTAGAGGTCGCCGCCGGCGATCTCCTCCATGATGCGGTCCAGCCGGTCGCGGTGCTTCCGCGGCAGCCGGCCCTCGGCGTCGAGCGCCGCCCGCATCTCAGGCACCGCGGCCTGCAGCCCGGAGGTCGGGTAGCTGAGCAGGGCCGAGAGCACTTTCAGGGTCTTGCGCATCACGCCACCTCCATCGGCGTCTTGGCTTTCTTCTTGGGGCCGCCGAACAGGGTCGTTTCCGTGCGGCCGTCCGAGCAACCGTTTCCGAACGAGAAGCCGCACGAGCCCCTGAGGTCGTAGGCATCCTCGCCAAGCTCTCTGTGCACGGTCGGGATGACGAAACGGTCCTCGTAGTTGGCGATCGCCATCACCTGGTACATGTCCTCGATCTGCAGGCCGGAGAGACCGACGCGTCTGGCGATCTTCTCGTCGATGACGCCCTCGATGGTCTTGCCCCGCATGTAGGCGCGCATGGCCAGCATGCGCTCGAGGCCCTTCGCCACCGGCTCCTCGTCGCCGGCCGTCAACAGGTTTGCCAGATACTTGAGAGGGATGCGCAGCGAGCGGACATCGGGCATGGCACCGTCGCTGCCCATCTTGCCGGCCTCGGCCGCAGACTGGATCGGCGACAGCGGCGGGACGTACCAGACCATCGGCAGCGTGCGGTATTCGGGATGCAGCGGGAAGGCGACCTTCCACTCCATCGCCATCTTCCACACGGGCGATTTCTTCGCCGCCTCGAGCCACGCGTCCGGCACGCCGTCGGCGCGCGCCTGCGCAATCACCCTGGGATCGTTGGGGTCGAGGAAGATGGAGAGCTGCGCCTCGTAAAGCGCCCGCTCGTCCTTCACGCTCGCCGCCTTCTCGATGCCGTCAGCGTCATAAAGCACGACGCCGAGATAGCGGATGCGCCCCACGCAGGTCTCCGAGCACACGGTGGGCTGGCCCGCCTCGATGCGCGGGTAGCAGAAGATGCACTTCTCGGATTTGCCGCTGGACCAGTTGTAATAGATCTTCTTGTACGGGCAGCCCGACACGCACATGCGCCAGCCGCGGCACTTGTCCTGGTCGATCAGGACGATGCCGTCCTCCTCGCGCTTGTAGATGGCGCCGGATGGGCAGGCCGCCACGCACGCCGGATTGAGGCAGTGCTCGCACAGGCGCGGCAGATACATCATGAAGGTGTTCTCGAACTGGCCGTAGATCTCCTTCTGCACGCCCTCGAAATTGTAGTCGGCCGAGCGCTTGGAGAACTCGCCGCCGAGAATCTCTTCCCAGTTCGGGCCCCACTGGATCTTCTCCATGCGCTCGCCGGTGACGAGCGAGCGCGGGCGGGCGGTCGGGAATGCCTCGAGCTCGGGCGCCTTCTGCAGGTGCTCGTAGTCGAAAGTGAAGGGCTCGTAGTAGTCGTCGATCTCCGGCAGATCGGGATTGGCGAAGATCTTGGCGAGCACCCGCCACTTGCCGCCGATCCTGGGCTCGATCCTGCCGTTGCGCTTTCTGGTCCAGCCGCCGTTCCAGCGGTCCTGGTTTTCCCAATCCTTGGGATAGCCGATGCCGGGCTTGGTCTCGACGTTGTTGAACCACGCGTATTCCATGCCCTCGCGGCTGGTCCAGACGTTCTTGCAGGTCACCGAGCAGGTGTGACACCCGATGCATTTGTCGAGGTTCAGCACCATGGCGATTTGCGCGCGGATTTTCATAGGGGTTGCCCTCTCAGCTTGCTCTTGCCTGTCATCGCGGGCCTTGTGCCCGCGATCCAGGGCGCTGCGAGTCGCCGCGCCAATGAATTGCGAAATCCGGCCCACGGGCGCTCGCTGGTAGCTGGATCCCGGGGACAAGCCCCGGGATGACACCGCAGTGTGCGTTTCATTCTGCGGCCTCCGGTTTCGGAGCGACCGAAAGCGCGCCGGGCTGGTCGACGGTTGGCCGGTCGAGCCAGTCGACCTTGGCCATCTTGCGCACGATCACGAACTCGTCGCGATTGGTGCCGATGGTGCCGTAGTAGTTGAAGCCGTAGGACTGCTGGGCGTAGCCGCCGATCATGTGCGTGGGCTTCACCACCGCGCGCGTCACCGAATTGTGGATGCCGCCACGCTGTCCCGTCATCTCCGAGCCCGGCACGTTCACGATCTTCTCCTGCGCGTGATACATCAGGCACATGCCCTGCTTCACGCGCTGCGAGACGACCGCACGGGCAACAAGCGCACCGTTCGAGTTGTAGGCCTCGATCCAGTCGTTATCGACGATGCCGGCTTGCGCCGCGTCCTTCTCGCTGATCCACACGATGGGGCCGCCGCGGCTCAAGGTGAGCATCAGCAGGTTGTCGGTGTAGGTGGAGTGGATGCCCCACTTCTGGTGCGGGGTGATGAAGTTGAGAACGACTTGGCGCTGGCCGTTGGGCTTGGTGTCGATGACCGGCTTGACGGAACGCGTGTCGATCGGCGGCCGATAGACGCAGAGCGCCTCGCCGAACGCGCGCATCCACAGGTGGTCCTGGTAGAGCTGCTGGCGGCCCGTCAGCGTGCGCCACGGGATCAGCTCGTGCACGTTGGTGTAGCCGGCGTTGTAGCAGACCTTCTCCGACTCCAGTCCGGACCAGATCGGCGAGGAGATGATCTTGCGCGGCTGCGAGACCACGTCGCGGAAGCGGATCTTCTCGTCCTCCTTCGGGATGGCGAGATGCGTGTGGTCGCGGCCCGTCGTCTTCGACAGCGAATCCCACGCCTTCACCGCCACCTCGCCGTTGGTCTCGGGCGCGAGCGTCAGGATCACCTCCGCCGCATCGATGTCGCTCTCGATCCTGGGCATGCCCTTGGTCGGGCCCTCCTCGGTGACCACGCCGTTGAGGCGCTTGAGGAAGTCGACCTCGTGCTCGGTGTTCCAGGCCATGCCCTTGCCGCCGTTGCCGAGCTTGGACATGAGCGGCCCGAGCGCCGTGAAGCGCTTGTAGAGATTGGGATAGTCGCGCTCGACCACGGTGACCGCCGGCATGGTCTTGCCGGGGATCGGCTCGCATTCGCCGCGCTTCCAGTCCTTGACGTCGAGAGCCTGCGCGATCTCGGCCGGGGTGTCGTGCAGGATGGGGGTGAGGACAACGTCCTTCTCGACACCCAGCACCTCGGGCGCGACCTCGGAGAACTTCCTGGCGATCGCCTTGTAGATCTCCCAGTCGCTCCTGGCCTCCCACACCGGGTCCACGGCACCGGTCAGCGGATGGATGAAGGGATGCATGTCGGAGGTGTTGAGGTCGTTCTTCTCGTACCAGGTGGCGGTCGGCAGCACGATGTCGGAGTAGACGCACGTGGTCGACATGCGGAAGTCGAGCGTGACGAGCAGGTCGAGCTTTCCTTCGGGCGCCTTCTCGTGCCAGACGACGTCCGTCGGCTTCTGGGCGCCCATCTCGCCGAGCTGCTTGCCCATCACGCCGTGCGTCGTGCCGAGCAGGTGCTTGAGGAAATACTCGTGGCCCTTGCCCGATGAGCCGAGCAGGTTGGAGCGCCATACGAACATGTTGCGCGGCCAGTTCCTCGGGTTGTCGGGGTCGTGGCAGGACATCTTGAGCGCGCCCGATTTGAGGGCGTCGGCCACGTAGTCCTTGGCCTCCTTGCCGGAAGCCGCCGCCTGCTTGGCCACCTCGAGCGGATTGGTCTCGAGCTGCGGTGCTGACGGCAGCCAGCCCATGCGCTCGGCGCGCGCGTTGTAGTCGATGAGCGCGCCGTCCCACGGCCCTGCCGGCGCGGTGGGAGAGACGATCTCGCCGACATCGAGCGTCTCGTAGCGCCACTGGTCGGTGTGGGCGTAGAAGGCAGAGGTGGAGTTCTGCTGGCGCGGCGGGCGGCTCCAGTCGAGCGCGAAGGCGAGCGGCAGCCAGCCCGACTGCGGCCGCAGCTTCTCCTGGCCGACATAGTGCGACCAGCCGCCGCCCGACTGGCCGACGCAGCCGCACATCACCAGCATGTTGATGACGCCGCGATAGTTCATGTCGCAATGGAACCAGTGGTTCATCGCCGCGCCGATGATCACCATCGAGCGGCCCTTGGTCTTCTCGGCGTTCAAGGCGAACTCGCGTGCGACCTGGATGATCTGGTCGCGCGGCACGCCGCTGATCTTCTCCGCCCATGCCGGCGTATAGGGCACGTTCTCGTCGTACGATTTGGCGACGTGCGCGCCGCCGAAGCCGCGGTCCACGCCATAGTTGGCGACGAAGAGGTCGAACACGGAGGCAACCAGCGCCTCGCCCTCCTTCAGCTTGACGCGCTTGGCCGGGACATTGCGGACGAGAACGTCCGGGTGGTCCGTGCCGGCGAAATGGTCGTGCTCGCGGTTGCCGAAATAGGGGAAGGCGACAGCCGCGAACTCATCCTTGATGTCGGCAAGCGACAACCGCAGCTTGGTGGCCGCCCCGGTCGAGCTCTTCTCCTCCAGGTTCCACTTGCCCTTCTCGCCCCAGCGGAACCCCACCGAGCCGTGCGGAACGACGATGCTGCCCGAGGTCTCGTCGTAGGCGACGGTCTTCCACTCGGCGTTATTGCCTTCGCCGAGCGCGCCCTCGAAGTCCGACGTGCGCAGCAGGCGATCCGGCACCAGACGGTCGCCCTGCTTCACCAGGCGCACCAGCATGGGCATGTCGGTGTACTGGCGGACGTAGTCCTCGAAGTACTTGGCCTTACGGTCGATGTGGAACTCGCGCAGGATCACGTGGCCCATGGCCATGGCCAGCGCCGCGTCGGTGCCCTGCTTCACCGAGATCCACAGGTCGGCGAATTTCGAGGCTTCCGAGTAGTCGGGCGAGATGACGACGCTCTTGGCGCCCTTGTAGCGGACCTCGGTATAGAAGTGGGCATCCGGCGTGCGCGTCTGCGGCACGTTGGAGCCCCACAGGATGAGGAAGCCGGAGTTGTACCAGTCGGCGCTCTCGGGCACGTCGGTCTGCTCGCCCCAGGTCTGCGGCGAGGACGGCGGCAGATCGCAGTACCAGTCGTAGAACGACATGGCGACGCCGCCGAGCAGAGAGAGATAGCGCGAGCCGGCGGCATAGCTCACCATCGACATGGCCGGGATCGGCGAGAAGCCGATGACGCGGTCGGGGCCGTAGGTCTTGGCGGTGTAGGCGTTGGCGGCGGCGATGATCTCCGTCACCTCATCCCAGGTCGCGCGCACGAAGCCGCCGAGGCCGCGCTTCCTGGTGTAGGCGGCGCGCTTCTCGGGGCTCTCCACGATCGATGCCCAGGCTGCGACGGGCGTTCTCACCGCCCGCGCCTGGCGCCACAGCTTGAGCAGCCGCGAGCGCACCAGCGGGTATTTCACGCGGTTGCCGGAATAGAGATACCAGCTATAGCTCGCACCGCGCGAGCAGCCGCGCGGCTCGTGGTTGGGCAGGTCGGGCCTGGTGCGCGGATAGTCCGTCTGCTGCGTCTCCCAGGTGACGATGCCGCCCTTCACGTAGATCTTCCAGGAGCACGAGCCGGTGCAGTTGGCACCGTGCGTGGAGCGCACGATCTTGTCGTGCTGCCAGCGCTTGCGGTAGCCGTCCTCCCAGCGTCGGTCCTCGCGCGTGGTGATGCCGTGACCGTCGGCGAACTCGCCTTCGATGCGCTTGAAGAAGGTGAGGCGGTCGAGGAAATGGCTCATCTGTTGTCCCCAATCATGCGGCTGGCTGAGCGGCGGGCGTACGCGAGGAAGGCGATGGTCCGCCCCTCTCGATGTCACGCAGCAGCCCGCCGCGCCGGGTATAGAACCACCAGGTGATGGCGATGCAGCTCAGATAGAAGATGAGGAAGCCCCACAGCGCTGCCTGCGGCCCTCCTGTCATGCTGATCGAGGTGCCGTAGCTCTTCGGGATGAAGAACGCACCATAGGCGGCGATGGCCGAGCTGAAGCCGATGATGGCGGCGCTTTCCTTTTCAGACTGCCGCACGCGCGCGGCCGCGTCGCCTTCCGGCATCAGGCGATCCATCTCCTTGCGCATGATGGCGGGGATCATCTGGAAGGTGGACGCATTGCCCACGCCGCTCACGAAGAAGAGGAACAGGAACATGGCGAAGAAGCCGGGCCAGCTCTTGATGCCGAGGAAGTAGAGGACACCGGCCACGCCGACGGCCATGCCGACGAACACCCAGAAGGTCACGCGGCCGCCGCCGTACCGGTCCGATATCCATCCCGTCATCGAGCGCGACACCGCGCCGACGAGGGGCCCGAGGAAGGCATAGGCCAGGGCGTTGACCTCCGGGAACTGCGTCTTGGCAAGCAGCGGGAAACCCGCCGAGTAACCGATGAACGAGCCGAAGGTTCCAGTGTACAGCCAGCACATGATCCAGTTGTGCTGGCGCTGGAAGATCACCGCCTGCTCGGCGAACGAGGCCTTGGCCGAGGCGAGGTCGTTCATGCCGAACCAGGCCGCAAAGGCGCTTGCTGCAATGAACGGCACCCAAACGTAGCCGGCGTTCTGCAGCCACAGCGGCACCTCCTTGCCGGCCTCCTTGATCATCACCGGTGCGCCGCCGAACCAGCCGAACACGCCGGCCGTGATGATGAGCGGCACGACGAACTGCACGACGCTGACGCCGAGATTGCCGAGCCCGGCGTTCAGCGCCAGCGCATTGCCCTTCTCGGCCTTGGGGAAGAAGAAGGAGATATTCGACATCGAGGATGCGAAATTGCCGCCTCCGAAGCCGCACAGCAGCGCCAGCGCCAGGAACAGCCAGTAGGGGGTGTCCGGGTTCTGCACGGCCATGCCGATGCCGAGCGCCGGGATGATCAGCGACCATGTGGTCAACGTGGTCCACAGGCGGCCGCCGAAGATCGGCACCATGAACGAGTAGAAGATGCGCAGCGTGGCGCCGGACAGGCCGGGCAGCGCCGCCAGCCAGAAGAGCTGGTCGGTGCTGTAGGTGAAGCCGATCGACGGCAGCTTGGCCACGACGACCGACCACACCATCCACACCGCGAACGACAGTAGCAGTGCCGGTATCGAGATCAGCAGATTGCGGCGGGCGATGGCACGGCCCTTGGTGTCCCAGAACTCCTTGTCCTCGGGGCGCCAGTCCTCGATGAGGTGCGGACCCAACACGCCGACCTGCCTCGGCCCATGGATCTCCTGCATCTCCGGCAGCTCGGGCAGCTTCTTGAGCTCCGGTCCGAGCGCCTCGCGCTCCATGGCTCTGATGGAGACGTGCATCCACACCAGCGCCAGACCGGCGACGGCGAACAGCGCCATGAAGCAGCTCTGCCACACGCCCGTCAGGTCGTTGAGTGCGCCGAACAGGATCGGCAGGACGAAGCCGCCGAGGCCGCCGACGAGGCCCACCACGCCGCCGACTGAGCCGACATGCTGCGGATAGTAGACGGGGATGTGCTTGTAGACGGCAGCCTTGCC
Organism: Hyphomicrobiaceae bacterium; assembly: GCA_008933705.1. GTDB lineage: Bacteria > Pseudomonadota > Alphaproteobacteria > Rhizobiales > Hyphomicrobiaceae > AWTP1-13. Next base: position 40,280 of record WBUN01000036.1, on the reverse strand, counting down.
CAGGCTCATGAAGAAGCCGAGGATGAACACGATCACGGTGAAGGCGAGGAGGCCGGTCTCGAGGCGGAAGCTCATCGGCCCGCGGATGCCTTGCACGATGTAGGTGGTCGGCGGATAGGAAAGGATGAAGCAGGCGACCACCGACACGCCGAACGTCCAGTACATGACGCGGCGCGCGCCGTACTTGTCGGAGAGCACCCCGCCGTAGATGCGGAAGAGGCTGGCGGGAACGGAGTAGAATGCGCCGATCATGCCGGCGGTGGTGATGTCGAGATCGTAGACGCCGATCAGGTAGCGCGGCAGCCACAGCGCAAGCGCCACGAATGCGCCGAACACGAAGAAGTAGTAGAGCGAGAAGCGCCACACCTGCACGTTCTTGAGCGGCTCGATCATGGTCCAGAGCGAATCGGGCTTCACGCCGGCGCGGCGCCGGGCCTCGAGCTGCGGGTCATCCTTGGTGGCGAGCCAGAAGACGACGGCCATCACGGCGATGGCCACCGCCCAGATGTTGGCGACCGCCTTCCAGCCGTAGGCGACCATGATGAACGGGGCGATGAACTTGGTGACCGCCGCGCCGACGTTGCCGGCGCCGAACACGCCGAGTGCGGTCCCCTGTTTCTCCTTGGGGTACCACCTGGACACGTAGGCGATACCGACGGCAAACGAGCCGCCGGCGATGCCGACGCCGAGCGCGGCGAGCAGGAATGTCGGGTAGTCGTAGGCGAAGGTCAGCAGCCAAGTGGCGACCGCGGCCGACAGCATGACGGCCGTGTAGACGATGCGTCCCCCGTACTGGTCGGTCCATATGCCGAGCATCAGGCGGATCAGCGAGCCGGTAAGGATGGGCGTGCCGACAAGAAGGCCGAACTGGGTATCGTTCAGTCCCAGATCCTTCTTGATCTGGACGCCGATGATCGAGAAGATGGTCCACACCGCGAAACAAATAGTGAACGCAATCGTGGAGAGCCACAGAGCGCGGCTTTGGTCGCTCTGCCGGATGCCCGTCACATCGTTCATGGATTGCTTTCCCCGTCCCGGAGCACCGATGAATTTCTCGGCGCCTTCGAGTATTCCTGGGGGGAAGCACCAACATTGACGCAAATCAACTTCGCAGTGCGACACGAATGCTGCTCTGCAAGGAAAATGCACTGAATCAAATCATTTCGTGCTAATAGTACATTCAAAAATTGTTTCTGGTCATCTTTTCAATTGATATTTATCAAATTCTTGGCCACTTTGACCGGTGCTGGATTTTCGTCATGAGAGCCACCGACGCCGAAATCGTGCGCGCGTTGCCGCTGTTCGGCGGCATGCAGGATGCGCACTTCGAGGCCCTGATCGGAGCGGGATACCTGCAGCGGTTTCCCCAAGGGGTGGTGCTTATCCACGAGGGCGAGCGGCCCGACTTCCTGCACGTGCTGGTGCAGGGGTCGGTGGAGTTCTTTTCCGAGAGCGCAGATCGGGCGACCACGCTCTCCCTTCTCAAGCCGCCGAGCGCGTTCATTCTCGCCGCTGTGGTGCTTGATCAGCTCTATCTGAAATCAGCCCGCACCGTGGAGCCGTCGGTCGTGGTGCTGATACCGGCGCAAGCCGTCCGGGATGTGTTCGACAAGGACCCTGCCTTTGCTCGCGCCGTCGTCGCGGAGCTGGCCTTTCGCTACCGCAACCTTGTCAAGGACCTCAAGAATCAGCGCCTTCGCACGAGCCTCGAGCGGCTTGCCAACTGGATCATCGCCCATGACGAGCAAATGGGACGAACCGGCTCGTTCAAGTTGCCGATCGAGAAGAAGGTGCTCGCCAACCTGCTCGGCATGCGCCCTGAAAACCTGTCGCGCAACTTGGCCGAGCTCGCCAGGGTCGGTGTGCACGTGCGCGGCTCGATCATCGACATTCGAGATATCGAAGCCCTCAAGGCCTTCGCCAGGCCCGATCCGCTGATCGACGATCCGGCTGTGTAGGGAGGTTCCGGCGGTGGGCGCGCGAGCATTCTTGCCAAGCTCACGCGCTCGCCCGCACGAGACATCCTTGTCCCGTTCGTTCCTTGTGATGCCAGCTGGTTGGGCGCCGAAACGCGAGGGCGCATCGCGCCGTTCAGCCGAGTGCAATTCCGCACTGTCGGACGCCTCGACAAGTCGCATGCAGAGCACGAGCTTGTACTCGACGCCATAGTTCAGGGCAGCCCGAAGGCTGCGTCGGCCGCCATGCGCAAGCACATCGAGAGCGTGTACAACGCCTACGCCGATTATCAGAGCGACGTCTGAGCAAGGCGCGCCGTCGCCTCCAAGGACGCTTCCTGCTGCATGGTGCCGTCCGGCAATCAAGTCTGTCGTGTCCGACCTTGCCAGTACGGCTCGCGCAGGCGCCGCTTGAAGATCTTGCCGCTGTCCTCGCGCGGCAGCGCGTCCAGGAAGCGCACAAGCCTCGGTACCTTGTAGTTGGCCAGCCTCGTGCCGATAAATTCTTGCACGGCTGCTGCGTCGATGGAGCTGCCCGTCTCGGCTTCGATGCAGGCGCATAGCCGTTCGCCGTACTCCTCGTCCGGAATACCGAACACGGCGCAGTCGCGAACCCCGGGCATGGTGATCAGCACGGCTTCGATCTCTGCCGGGTAGATGTTCACGCCGCCGGAAATGACCATGTCGCGCTTGCGGTCGCTGAGGAACAGGTAGCCGTCCTCGTCGAGGTAGCCGACGTCGCCAACGGTCACGAGCCCCTCGCGGCCCACCTCGGCGCGTGCTGCCGCATTGCCGTGATAGGTGAAGTCGAGAAGCGCAGTCTGGCGAACATAGATCTCGCCGATCTCGCCCGGCGGCAGGGCGCGACCTTCGGGATCGAAGATGCGGACGATGCCGCCCTCGATAACGCGGCCGACGGTGCCGGGCTTGCGCAGCGCCTCCTCGGAGGAATGCCAGACCGGAATGCCGGTTTCCGTCGAGCCGTAGTACTCGTTGATCACCGGTCCCCACCACCGGATCATCGCCTGCTTCACCTCGGGTGGACAAGGCGCAGCGCCGTGCACGACGAACCGCAGCGAGGACAGATCATAGCGGCGCCTGGCCTCATCGGGCAGCCGAAGCAGGCGCACGAACATGGTCGGCACCATGTGCATGTGGGTGACGCGATGCTTCTCGATCAGCCGCAGCAGGTCCTCCGGCTCGAAGCGGGGCTGGAGCACGATGCTGCACCGGTGCCGGAAGGCGAGCATGGCGTAGGAGTAGGGAGCCGAGTGATACATCGGGCCGTTCATCAGCACGACGATGTCGTCATCCGGCTTCAGCCCGTACGTGATGGCGCTGACACGATCCATGGCCGCCAGCTGCGCAGGGCCGGGTCTCGGGCGCACCACCCCTTTCGGCGTCCCCGTCGTGCCCGAGGTATAGATCATCGAGCCGCCGCGCCCCTGCGGCGCCTCGGAGGGTTGGTGTGTCTGCACCCACTCCGACCATGGCAACGACTCGATCTGGTCGATGTTCGGTGCGGGACCAGTATTGTAAGCGCGTGCGATTTCAGGAGGCGTCTCGACAATGAAGGTCGGAAGACCTCGGGGGACCTCACCGGCGATCTGCGGCAGGAGATCCCGATGGCACACCAAAGCCGAAGCGCCGGAATCGCGCAGTATGTGGCCCGCCTCGGCCGCCTTGAGATGCCAGTTGATCGGGACCGTGTTGGCCCCGGCGCCATTGATGGCGGCTGCGGCTTCGAAGAAGGCGATGTCATTGCGCAGCATGAGCGCGACCGCGCTGCCCGGGCGGAGGCCGAGCTTCGCGAAGCCGGTGATCGCCTTTGCGATCGTCTTCTCCAGGCTGGCGTAGTCGACCTTGCGGTCACCGCTGAAGAGCATGCGTCCTCCGCGTGCGTGCCACGATGGGCCTGGAGAGGCTACTCCGCAGCCGCGGCCTGCGCCACGCCCACAAGGTTGCGGCTGGCAAGCTCGGCGAAGGCTGCCACGTACTCCCGGCGCAGGCGTGCCACGCACTCGGCGATGCTCGGCACGTCGGCAATGCTGCCGACGCCCTGCCCCGCTCCCCATATGTCGCGCCAGACCCTGCTCTTGCTGCTGCCGCCGGAGCCGAAGCTCATTTTCGACTTGTCGCCTTCGGGCAAATTCCTGGGGTCGAGGCCGGCGGCCGTGATGCTGGGTGCCAGATAGTTGCCGTGCACGCCGCTGAAGAGCGAGCTGTACACGATGTCGCTCGCCGCCGCGTCGACCAGCATCTTCTTGTATTCGGGCTGCGCATTGGCCTCATGGGTGGCGACGAACCGGGTGCCGATGTAGGCCAGGTCGGCGCCCATGGCCTGCGCCGCAAGGATGCTGGCGCCGTTGGCGATCGCGCCCGAGAGTGCGATGGTGCCCGGGAACCTCTGCCGTACCTCGCCCAGAAGTGCAAACGGACTGAGCGTGCCGGCATGCCCGCCGGCTCCTGCGCACACCAGAATGAGCCCGTCGACGCCCTCTTCCGCAGCCTTCATGGCGTGACGCAGGTTGATGACGTCGTGCAGCACGATGCCGCCATAGGAATGGGCGGCCTTCACGACACCGGCCGGCGCGCGCAGGCTCGTGATCATGATCGGCACCCGATGCTTGACGCACACCTCAACGTCATGCTCCAGCCGGTCGTTGGAGGCGTGCGCAATCTGATTGACCGCGAACGGGGCAACGCGCCGGCCGGGATGGGCTTTCTGATAGGCGCTGAGCTCGCTCTTGATCGCGACGATCCACTCCTCCAGCAGCTCCTTCGGCCGCGCGTTGAGGGCGGGAAAGGAGCCGACAATACCCGCCTTGCACTGCGCGATGACGAGCTCGGGCACCGACACGATGAAGAGCGGCGCCGCGATGACAGGCAGTGTGAGGCGGTCCTCGAGGATGGAAGGCATGGGCACGGCTGCGTCTCTCCTATCGCCGGCTCATTCGGAAATCGGCTCGCCGAAGAGGCTCCAGGATTTGCCGTCGAAACGCTGCAGCCGCAAAGTCTGGTACGGCAGGTAATCGTCGGGCGCGGTGTCGACCTTGATCCCGGGCAGGAGCATCGGCAGGGTCATGTTGCGAATGGAGGTGGCCTGCCGCAGCACGTTCTCGCGGCTCAGATCGTCGCCGCACTGCTTCAGAACTTGCGCCAGGATCATTGCCGAGTTGTACCCCGTGATCATGCTGGTGTCGTTCGGGTCCTGCGCTGGGAGGTATTCCTTGAGAAAGGCCAGGTACTCGCGCATGCCCGGGTCGCTGTTCCATTGCGGGTCGGAGGTCGACTTGACGATGCTGCTGGTGATGATGCCGACGGCTTTGTCCAGTCCGGCCGGCTGCAGGATTCCCTTGATGGACGTGCTGGAGGTCGGAACGAAGAACTCCCGCGGCCGCCAGCCGATTTCGTAGACGCGTGAAATGGCCTGCGACGAAAACTTGCCGAGCGTTATGCTGAAAAGGGCGTCTGCTCCGGACGCCTTCAAGGCGAGGATCTGCGAGTCGATCGTGGGATCGGTGACCTCGTAGGTGGCCTCTGCCACGATCATGGTCTTGGCCGCATCGCCAAGACCGCGCCGGAAGCCGGCCGCGTAGTCCTTGCCGAAATCGTCATTCTGCATGAGCAGGGCAATCTTGGCATCGGGGCGGGCCGCCCGCAGGTGACGCCCGTACACGGCCCCTTCTGTCTGGTATGAGACCATGCCCGGCATGGTCCAGGGAAAGGCTTTGGGATCTGCCCATTTCTGCGCGCCGCTGGTGACCAGGAGATGAGGGACACGCTTGGTGTTCAAGTAGCGATGGATCGCGGTGTTGGTGGGCGTGCCCAGCGTGCCGAAGATGAGGAGCACATCGTCCTGCTCCACTAGGCGGCGAGTCTGCTCCACGGTCTTGGGCGGGGCATAGCCGTCGTCGAGGCTGATCAGCTTGATCTTGCGCCCGTTGATTCCGCCCTGCTCCCGGTTGAGCTTCTCGAAATAGGCGGCCATCGCCCTGCCGACGACGCCATAGGCGGAGGCATTTCCGCTGTAGGGCATGCTCTGGCCGATGCGAATCTCGTCCTTGGTGACACCGGGCGTCTGCGCGTTGAGGGCGGCGGGCGAGAAAAGCAACAGCGACGCGGCTACGACCGCGCTCCGAGCCAAGTCCATCGTGTCCTCCCTGTCTCTTTGGGAGATGTCCAAGCACTTTTCCAAGTGCTGCATCCCGTGCATTGACGAGCCTATATGCAAATTGCCGTATATGCAATAAGGTTCATATAGCCGAATCGGGGCGATGGAGGCGACGTGGCATTGGCCGAGGCCATTCTGGTGTGCCTGACCGAGCGCCCCATGACGGGGTATGAGCTCGCCAAGATGTTCGACAGCTCGGTCGGCTTCTTCTGGCGCGCAAGGCACCAGCAGATCTATCGCGAGCTGCAGCAGCTGCGCGCGGATCGCCTGGTCGACTGCGAGGACGTGATCCAGAGCGGCAGGCCGAACAAGACGATCTACACGATCACGGATGCCGGACTGGATCGCATTGAGGTGTGGTCGCGCGAGCTGAGCGAGCGCCCGCCCGTGCGCGACAACATGCTCGTCAAACTCTATGCGCTGGATCGTGTCGACCTCGATGCGCTGGCGACCGAGATCGCCAATCGACTCGCCAAGCACCGAGCACGCCTCGCCATCTACGAGCGCATCCTGGCGAAGCGGTATTCGGGCAGGGAGATGGGCGTGCGCGAGACCGGCTGGCTTCTGGGCCTCAGAGTGGGATTGATGACGGAGCGGGGATACGTTTCCTGGTGCAAGGAGGCATTGGAAGCAATCGCCTCGATCCGCAACAAGGCTTCCCGCTCCAGCAGGCGGCTGTCGCGTTCCGCTCGCCCGCGGCGCGAGGAAGTCAGATGACGCAGAGAATGGCCGCGCCGGCGCAGAAGGTGCGCCTCAAACGTCGCCGCGCACCCCGAACACCGCGGGCGCGTTGGTCTGTACCGCCGGCTGGGCGGTTTCGTTGACCATCAGGCGGAACACGTCGGGGCGTGCATAGTGTCCGGTCACGTCGAAATCGTACTTGCCGCGCGCAACCTCACCCGGGTCGATCTCGGCCGTGATGATGGCGTCCTCGTCGAACCGGCGCTCGGCCAGCATCTGCCCGAGCGGGCCTATGATGCAGCTCCCGCCGCGCATCAGCACCGTGTCGGCCGGCGGATTGCCGTCGATGGGATAGTCGCCCGGATAGTCGCTGCGGCGTGTGAACTGACACGCCGAGAGCACGAAGCAGCGGCCCTCGAGCGCGATATGGCGCATGGTTGCAAGCCAGGTTTCCCGATCATCCGCCGTGGGAGCGCAATAGAGCGTGACACCCTTGGCGTACATCGCCATGCGCAGCATCGGCATGTAGTTCTCCCAGCAGATGACGGCCCCGAGCTTGCCCAAGGGCGTATCGAACGCGGGTAGCGTCGAGCCGTCGCCGAAGCCCCACACCAGGCGTTCGGCGGCCGTGGGCATGAGCTTGCGGTGCTTGCCGAGAAGCGTGCCGTCCGGCCCGAAGAACAGGACGGTGCAGTAGAGCGTGCCCTGGTCGCGCTCGATGATGCCCGTCACCAGGTGCACCGCGTGTGCTGCAGCGATTTCTCCGAGCCGGGTCACGTGCGGGCCTGGCACATCGATGGCCCCGTCATAATAGACGCGGAACGCCTCGCGGCCGGCAGGCGTGCGCGAGCCGACGCGGGCGCCGAAATCCAGTCCCTTCGGATAGCCGCCCACGAAGGCTTCCGGAAAGACGACCAGCTTGGCGCCGCTGGAGGCCGCTCTTGCCGTGTAGTCGGCCAGCTTCTCGATGGTGCGGGCCGGATCAAACGCGACCGACGCCGTCTGCACGACCGCGGCAATGAAGGGCTTCATGATCATCCTTTCACAATTGCATGGGCTGTGTTGCCGCCGTACGCAGCCGCCGGGCGGCGGCTCAATCCGCAAATGTTAGTTCAATCGTCGCAAAGGCACCACCTCGGGTTCCAGCGGGCGACAGACGAGCGATCAGTGCGGCCGTGCCCTGCGCGCGCGGGGGCCGCTGCCCTTCTCTGTGAAGTTCAGAACCTCGACCATTTGATCCTTGAGCGGCCCCGACACGCTGAGCCGCAAGGCCCAGTCGCCGGTCATCTCCAGGGAGAGGCGGGCCAGGTATTCCCCCGGGTTGGTGGTTGCGGTGGCGGTCACCGGCTTGACGTTGTGCGCCATCGGCATGGAGGGCATGTCGGCGCCAATGACAAGCTCCGCGTTCTCGAGGGGCGCGCCCGTGCGCCGGTTGGTGAGCTTGATGGTGCACTCGTAGGTCAGACTCTCATCCACGGCCTTGCAGGCGACGGCCGCGCGGGCACGGTCGGCGGCCGTTGCGGGCGCTGCGCCGGCGATGACGGCAAGGGCGGCAGCGAGAGCAAAATGGAGACTTCTGGGCACGGGGTCATTCCTTCATTTGGCGGCCAGCTTCCTCGGCTTCATTGCCTTTGTAAACTGCCGTGCCCCCGGCGATGCCGAGATAGGAGTTGCGGAACGCGGCGCTCACATAAAGCTCGTCGGGAGGCGCCTGCATGACCCTGCGTCCCCGGTCGAGCAGCAGGACGGCGGGGCACAGTGCGGCGATGACGTCGGGCTTGTGCTCCGCGAGGATCAAGGCGCACCGGGGCAGCACCGCGTCGCGGATGAGCGCAACCATCTCGTCCGTCTCCTCGGGATTGAGGCCGGCCGTCGGCTCGTCCATGAGGATGAGTTGGGGCTCCCGCGCCAAAGCGCGGGCTACTTCGAGTCTGCGCTGCTCGGCAAGCGAGAGTTCGGCCGCCAGCACATGGCGTCGGCAAGCGAGTTTCACCCGTTCCAACGTCTGCAGCACCGCGCGCGGGTCAGCGGGCATGACGGCGGGTGCGGCGTTTTCCAGCACCGTCATCCGCTCGAAGAGACGGACGGTCTGGAACGTGCGCGTGACGCCGCGTCTGGCAATGGCGTGCGCGGGCAATCCGACGATATCCTCGCCGTGAAGGAGGATGCGGCCGCTGGTCGGGCGGACCATGCCGCTGACGGCGCCGAAGAGCGTGGTCTTGCCGCAGCCATTGGGGCCCATCAGCCCGAGGCTGGCGCCGGGCTCGAGCGAGAGGTCGAGCGCCGAGAGCGCCTCAACGCCGCCGAAATGGATGGTCAAGCCGTCGAGCCGCAAGAGCATCAAAGAGGCCTTTCGCGCGCGAGGAGATCCAGTGTACGGCGCGCTCGTCGAGCAGGCCGCGCGGCCGCGCGATCAACAGCACCGCAACCAAGCCGCCGAATGCGATCATGCGGTAGCCTTGGAACAGGCGCGAGGATTCCAGCAACCCTATGTCGATGAGGACGCCGAGGACGGGGCCGAATGCCGTGCCGAGGCCTCCGATGAGGCCGTAGGCCAGGCTGTGCACGCCCAGCATGATGTCGAAATTGCGCGGTTCGACGTAAGTCAGCAGGTGCGCGTAGAGACCTCCGCCCAATCCTGCCAGCGCGCCGGCCGCCGCCGCCGCCACGAGCCGGACGCGCACGACCCTGATGCCCTGCAGCTCGGCAAGCACCGGGTCCGCACCGGCCTGGCGCAGAACACGTCCCCAGCGCGAGCGGTCGAGGACAAGAAGGGCGGCCAGCACGACGGCCAGCAGCCCGTATACGACGAGCATGTATTGGGCGGGCGTGATCTCGTTCTCGAACAGGTAGCGGATGTCGCCGAAGCCGTCGGGGCCGTTGGGCCCCACCAGCGATCCGCCCACGTCGACCTGCCACGTGAACAGCTCGAAGCCGATGCGCATCATCTCGGCGAATGCCAGCGTGGCCATGGCGAAATAGAGCCCGCTGAGGCGCAGGGTGGCGCGTCCGACGGCCGCTGCTGCGAGCGCGCCGACAAGCACGCCCAGGCAGAGCGCCAGCGCCAACGGCCAGCGCAGCATGGCGGTCGCTATTCCGGCCGCATACGCACCAAGCGCGAAGAAGGCCTGCTGGCCGAACGAAACCTCGCCGGCGAGCAGCAGCACATAAGCCGACAGGGCCACGAAGGAGATGATCCCGATATTGCTGAGCACGCTGACGAGATAGTCGTCCATGCCTCACACCCGGCGTTGCACGGCTTGCTGCTCGGCCACCTGCCGTCCGCCCAGAAGCCCGCCGGGCCACAAGGCCAGCACGGCGAACAGCACGCCCCACGCGATCAGATCACGCACCTGTGGCCCGAATAGCCATTGCGCCTGGGCCTCGATGACGCCAAGGGCCAGGCCGCCCATGATCGCGCCGGGAACAGAGCCCAGCCCCCCGATCATCATGGCGATGAGCCCCTTGGTCGTCGCCCACATGCCGAACATCGGCGTGATCTGTGCCTCGCTGGCGGCGATGAGGAAGCCGGCGAGGCCGCCAATGGCGCATGCCAGCAGGAACGCCAGCGTCAGCGTATGCGTCACCGGCACGCCGACCAATTCGGCCGCGCGCCTGTGATCGATGAGGGTGCGCACGCCGAGGCCAAAGCGGGTGCGATGCAACACGACATGTACCAGCGCGGCTGCTGCTGCCGCCACTGCCAGCATCGCCAGGTGATCGAGGCGGAAGAAGAACGGGCCGACGGTGATCGGCTGGCCTGAGACAAGTCGCGGAAATGCATTCAGGTGATGCGGCAGCGCGAGCGAGGCGGCCTCCTCGATCTGCATCCACACCGCAAAGCTCGAGATCATGGAGGCGATTGCGGCGCCCTCGCCGAACGGACGGAAGCACAGCCGCTCCACGTAGAGGCCGGCGACGGCCGCACCGGCGACGACCAGCAGGGCTACGGGCAGCACGCCGATGTCCAGCGCCAGGAAAGCATAGGTGCCGAGATAGGCACCCGCCATGATGGTTGGGCCGTAGGCGAGGTTGAGTCGGCGCATGGTGCCGAAGATCAGCGTGAAGCCAAGCGCCAGCAGAGCGTACGACGATCCAATCATGACGCCGTCAACCGTGTTCTGGATGATGTCGATCATCGGCTTGCGGGCATCCGCCTGTCAGGCACTCGCGCGCCTCGTTCCGAGGTAGGCACGCTGGATCACTTCATCCTCGGCGAGCTTGCCGGGTTCGCCCGAGAACGTCACGCGGCCCTGCTCCATGAGGTAGAAGTGGTGCGCGACGCCGAGAGCCATATGCGCATTCTGCTCCACCAGGAAGATCGTTACCCCATCGCGGTTGAGGCTCTTGATGATGCTGAACACCTCCTCGACGATCATCGGCGCGAGGCCCAGCGAAGGCTCGTCCATCAGCAGGATCCGAGGACGCGACATGAGTGCGCGCGCCACAGCGAGCATCTGCTGCTCGCCGCCCGAAAGCGTGCCCGCGAGCTGCTCGCGCCGCTCCTGGAGCCGCGGAAAGCGCGCGTACATGCGCGCAATATCCTCAGCGATGCCGGCGGCGTCCTTGCGCCTGTAGGCGCCGGCCTCCAGGTTCTCCTTGACGCTCATTTGCGGGAAGACCAGCCGGTTCTCCGGCACGAGGGCCAGTCCCCTGGAAACGATGGCTGCGCTGGTGAGCCCGGCGATCTCCTGGCCGTCGAGGCGGATGGAGCCGCGCAGGGGCCGCAGGATGCCAGCTATCGTGTACATGAGCGTGGTCTTGCCGGCCCCGTTCGGGCCCAGAAGGCAGGTGATACGCCCCTTTGCGGCCGAGAGCGAGACGCCCTTCAGCGCCTTGATCTTTCCGTAGGCCGTCTCAACGTCGCTGACCTGGAGCATGTGCCTCCTCTCACGCCGCGGCCGTGCCGAGGTAGGCCTCGCGCACCTTGGCATCGTTCTGCACCATGGCGGGTGACCCTTCGGCGATCTTCTGGCCGAAATTGAGCACGCCGATGCGGTCGGTCACTGCCATCACCAGCTCCATGTGATGCTCGATCAGCAGCACCGTCACGCCCGCATCGCGGATGCGGCGGATGCGGGCATCGAGCTCCTCGATTTCCTGCGCGTTCATGCCGGCTGCCGGCTCGTCCAGAAGAAGGAGCTTCGGCTGCGACGCCAGCGCGCGCGCCAACTCGAGGCGGCGCTGCTCGCCGAACGACAGGTTTGCTGCGAGATCGTCGCGCTTGTGGGCGAGGCCGGAGAACTCGAGCGCAATGCCGAGGCGCTCGCGATCGCCCTCGCAGCCCCAGAACCAGCGCGGCATGACAGGCTGTGCACGCTGCTGGCGATCGCGGTTTTCCGCCACCCACAGGTTCTGCCAGACGGTCAGCTGGCCGAACAGGCGGATGTTCTGGAATGTGCGGGCAATGCCGCGTGCCACGCGCTGGTGCGTGGCGAGGCTTGATATGTCCTCGCCGTCGAGAACGATGCGTCCCGACGTCGGCAGCAGGAGACCAGCGATCAGGTTGACGGTCGTGCTCTTACCCGAGCCGTTGGGTCCGATCAGCCCGAAGATTTCGCCTTTGGCGACACGCAAGCTGACCTGATCGACGGCCCTCACGCCACCGAAATGCTTGCAGAGCTGGCGAAGCTCAAGCACCGAACGCGCCTTTCCATTTGGCGATCAGGCGCCGGAACATCGCCCCGGCATCCTTCAGGCCGTCGATCGCCTGACGCGCGGCGGCGCTGCCATAGGCCGGATCGAGCAGGCGTCGCAGGGCGGACAGCCCCTTGCTCATGGTCTGGGCGTCGAGCAACCCGCCGGGCCGCACGTTCATGGCGAGCACGATCAGCGCGCCGAACAGCAGGTTGCGCCAGTCGCCGAGAAAGCGCAGTCCCTCGATCAGAAAGCCCTGGATGAAGACGACGGCGGCCAGCGTTCCGAACACGTTGGAAAGGCCGCCCAGGATCGGGTAGGCGATCGCGAAGGTAGCAACGAGAACGTTGAAATTGCCCTGCTCGATATGCGTCGTGTAGTGCGCGTAGAGGCCGCCGGCGACGCCGGCAATGAAGCCGCCGAGCGTCATGGCGGAAACCTTGACGGCCGTGAGATTGAGGCCGGCGCTCTGGGCGGCGACTTCGTCCTCGCCGACCGCGCGCAGCACGGCGCCGACGCGGGAGCGGTCCATCCACCACAAGGCGGTCATCACCACGCCGACCGTCAGCCAGATGAACACCATGACCTGGAACGTGGTCCAGCCGTTCTCCGGGAAGTAGCGGATCTGGCGGAAGCCCTCGCCGCCCAGCGGACCGACCTTTATGCCGCCCATGGCGATCTGGTAGTCGAAATTGAAGAAGAAGAGCCGCACCGCTTCCCCGAAGGCCAGCGTCGCAACCACCAGCATCAGCCCGCGCACCCGCAACGCGGGGAAGCCGACCAGGCAGGCAACCGCGGCGGCCGCCGCGCCGCCCGTGAGAAGGGCGGGGACCAGCGCCCACTTGGCGAGGACGGTCAGCATGGCCGATACGTAGGCGCCGATCGCCATGAAGCCGGCCTGGGCGAGGCTCACCTGGCCGGTCAACAGCACGACGTAGGCCGACAGGCCGAGCAGGGTGTGCACGCCGATGATCTGCAGGAGGCCTAGGTAGAAATCCATTGCGCCCGCCCCGCCCTCAGTTGCGTCCAGGATCCGCGCCCAGTATCCCGCCCGGGCGGAACACCAGGAACACGAAAAGCAGGAGCATCACGTAGATGTCGCGTTCGGTGACGCCGCGCACGAACTGGAACACGTTCTCGGCGGCACCGACCAGGAGACCGGCGATGATGGCGCCGGGGATGCTGCCAAGGCCGCCGATCACCGTGACGATCAGGCCCTTCACGGTGAGGGGGGCGATCAGCAGCGGCGAAAGGAGGCCGACGGCGGAGCCGATGAGCGAGCCGGCAATTCCACCCAGCGCTCCCGAGATGGTGAAGGTGAGCGCGTTGACCTGGCCGAGGCGCATGCCGCAGAGCTGCGCCGCCACGGGCTGCTGCGAGACCGCACGCGTCGCCAGCCCGAGCCTGGTGCGATAGATCAGGTACATGAGCGCGGCCATGGCGAGGACCGCGATGGTGAATATGAACATGAGATCGCCGCGCAGAAGAAAACTGCCGAGGCTGACCATGCCGCCCATCACTGTGGGATAATTGACCGGCATGCCAGCGGTCAGATGAACGACGATCTCGTCGATCAGCAGCAGCATGCCGACCGTGGACATCAGAGTTGCCAGCGGGTGCGAGAGCGGGATCAGCCAGAAGCACAGCACGTAGGTCAGGAGCCCGAACACGGCCCCCGCCAGACAAGCCATGATGATGACCAGCAAGGGCGGCAGGCCGGCCAGCTTGAGCAGCGTCAGGCCGGCATACGCGCCGGCAACGGATGCCGCCGCGTACGCCATGTTGATCTTGTGCATGACGCCGAACACCAGCGTGAAGCCGATGCCGATCAGCGAGTAGGTGGCGCCGAACAGCAGGCCGTCGGCGATCGACTGCAAGAGGTCGATGAAGAGCACCGCTTCCGCTCCAAAGACACCGGCGGCTCGCGTTGCGGACCGCCGGGTCGCCTATGTCCCACCAATGCTTGTGCTCGGATCAGTTGACCGCCGGAGTGTGCAGAACCTCCCACTTGCCGGCCTTGGCGTGCACGAACAGGTAGGGCTTGATGGCCTCGCGGTCGGGCGTGCGCTTGGACTTGCCGATCAGGCCGTCCGTCACGGTGAGCTTGGCAAGGCCCGCGCGGATCTTCTCGCGGTCGGCCTTGACCGTGTCAGGCTTCGCCATCACCTTCTGCTCCTCGATGATCTTCTTGAGGATGAAGACGTTCTCCCAGGCCGCGCCCGAGTGCAGGTCGAGGCTGCCTTTGAACTTGGAGACGGCGTCGGCGGCAGCGCGCGCCTGATCGTTGATGGGGGCGAAGCTGGTGGGGATGATGATGGCTTCCGCCTCGCCAGCGCAGCCTTGCAGCGTCTCCGTGCTCGAGGACGAGGTGAGGCCGATCAGCAGCTTCGGCTTCACACCCTGACGTGCCATCTCCTTCAGCATGCCGCACGTCGAGAACGGATGGGCCGCAATGGCGATGATGTCAGCCTCGGCCTTCTTGGCCTCGCGCGCCTGATTGGAGAAATTGGTATCCTCCAGCAGCCACTTCGACTCGCCCTTGATCTCGAAGCCTTCCTTCGCTGCCACCTCCTTCATGACGGCGTACCAGGTGGCGCGCGAGTGCGCGAAATTCTCCTCGACGCCGCCGTAGATGGTCTTCAGATTGGGCTTCGTCGCTTTCAGCCACTTGAAGAGCGTCGCGTACATTTCCGTCTCGTTGGGCACGTTGCGGAACGCCCATTCGGAGATCTTGGCGAGCCCGATCTTGATGGCCACATCGGTGAAGATCGGGAATTGCAGGCCGGTGTCGCCCGCGTCGCCGAATTTCTTCTGCAGGATGCCGAACAGGGGCTCGGCCACGTTGGAGCAGGTCGGACCGACGGCGACCAGCGCCTCGCTCGAGGCGATGCGCCTCAGCACCGAGATGCCTTCCTCGGCGTTGCAGCGGTCGTCGAGGAACTCGATGACGATCTTGCCCTTTGCGCCATCGCCGAGCGTGACGCCGCCCGACCGGTTGATCCGATCGGCGGCAGCCTCGAGCGCGGCCTTGGAGTTGATGCCGAACGAGCGCACGACGCCCGACATGGCGCCGAAGCCTGTGATCTTCACCTGCCGCTCCTGCGCCTGTGCCGTGCCCGGAATGGCAAGCAGGGCAAGGCCCAGAGCTGCCGACAATGCGGTAGTCCTAGCAATCGACATGACGTTTCCTCCTCCTTCGTCGCATGCGTTCCTTGCGGCCGTCCCGTTGTGCTCCGGGGTATGTTCGGCCGAGCGCATGCTGCGGTCAGTCTACGCGGCAAAAGCCTCCGACAAAAGGCCAGATTGCGTGACGCAGGCGTTGGCGCGTCAGGCGGGCTTGGTTTGACGCTGCTCGCCCGCGGTGCGCGTGCCGTCGTCCACATCCTTCAGGAGGCGGCGCATGATCTTGCCGGATGCGGTGATGGGCACGTTGGCGACAAACTGCACGGCTCTGGGGAGCTTGTAGGCAGCCAGGTGCTGGCGGCAATGCTCGACCAGCTCCTTGCCGGAGGCGGACGCACCCGGCTTGAGCATGACGTAGGCTTTTGCCAGTTCTCCCTTGGCTTCGTCGGGGACGCCGCACACGGCGGCGAGCGCCACGGCAGGATGCATGCACAGGACACGCTCCAGCTCGGCAGGGTAGACGTTATAGCCCGCCGTCAGGATCATATCCTTCTTGCGGTCGACGATGGTGTAGTAGCCGTCCGCGTCCACGGTGGCGATGTCGCCCGTGTGCATCCACCCGTCGGGCCGGATGGTCTGGCGTGTGCTCTTCTCGTCGCCGGCGTAGCCATCCATGACCAGCGGGCCCTTGATCATCAGCTCGCCGCGCTCGCCGGTCGCCATCTCCTTGTCGGGGTCGTCGACGGCGACGATCTTGCAGTACATGCCGGGCATGGGCAGGCCGATGGTGCCTGGCTTGTTGTCCCCCCAGTAGGGGTTGAAGGTGGCGGCACCGGCAAGCTCCGTCATGCCCCACAGCTCGAGCACGGGCACTCCGGTGCGCTCGGTCCACTCGCGCGACTTGGCGACAGGCAGCGTCTGGCCGCCGACGGTGCAACGGTTGAGGGAGGAGAGATCGTAGGCGCCGAACTTCGGGTGGGCGAGCAGGTAATAGTAGGCGGTCGGCACGCAGTCGAAGATGGTGGCGCGGTTCTTCTGGATGGCCTCGAGCACGCCCTCCTCGCTGAAGCGCGGCAGCAGCACAAGGGTCGAGCCCGTCAGCATGGCGGCGTTGACGACGATGGAGCCGTAGACGTGCGGGCAGGGCAGCGGGCTGACGACAATGTCGGCAGCGGTGCGGCTGCCCATCAGTGCCATGCCTTTGGCCGCGGCGATGACGGAGCGTTGGCTTTGCACGGCGCCTTTGGGGTGGCCCGTGGTGCCCGAGGTGTAGCAGATGGCGCCACCGTCCTTGGGGCTGCGTGGACGAGGCGAGAATGCGGTCTTGCCGTCGTCAAGCCAGCGCTCGAAAGGTGTGGCGCCGGCCGGGACCTTGTCACCCCAGGTGACGACGTGCGAGAGGCCCGCGCTCGCCTTCATGTCCAGCAGCGGCGCCGCCTTGTCGGCCGAGGCGATGACAACGCGGGCGCCGGCGTTTCCGACGATGTAGCTCACCTCCTCGGGGGTGAGCATGACGTTGACGGGGTTGACCACCGCGC
Source organism: Hyphomicrobiaceae bacterium (assembly GCA_008933705.1). Classification (GTDB taxonomy): domain Bacteria; phylum Pseudomonadota; class Alphaproteobacteria; order Rhizobiales; family Hyphomicrobiaceae; genus AWTP1-13. Next base: position 23,172 of record WBUN01000036.1, on the reverse strand, counting down.
CGGCCTTGGCAATGCCGTAGTAGGCCACCATCCATTGCCAGGAGTTGGGGCCGTAGAGCGTGACGCGATCGCCCACATCCACGCCTGCAGCGACAAGCCCGTTGGCAAACACGCTGGAGCGGGCCTCCAACTCATTGAAGGAGAAGCTGCGGCCGTCGGCGAGGAGGGCGGTCTTATCGGCGTACCTGCGCGCCGCAAAAGGGAGGATCTCACCCAGTGTTTCGACCATGGCCGCCTCTCACCAATCGTCCGTGGTCGCCAACCTTACCTCGGGCGCACGCGAAGAGTCGATGGGATTGCATACGGGGCGAGAAAGTCCGCAGGCGGCCGCTCGTCGCCGCTGTGAGGTCAGGTCACCATCGCTGAGCGATCAGTTGCACTCGTGACGCCTGTTCGAGGCGCCGAATGATCCGGTGCTGGACAGCTTCTTGAAGCCCTTCACGCCCTTGCCGATCTCACCAGTGATCTCCAGGCGCAACGTGCCGCTCCCCTGGATGCCGCTGCCAGAGCCCCTAACTCACAGCTGACTCCAGCTCGGGCGCTTTGTGTGGCGAGCGAGCGCGGACCATTCCTCCCTTCACGACCGCGTAGATCGCGGGAATGACCACGAGCGTCAGGATGGTCGATGACACCATGCCGCCGATCATCGGCACGGCGATGCGCTGCATGACCTCCGAGCCTGTGCCATGACTCCACATGATCGGAAGCAGGCCGGCCATGATGGCGACGACGGTCATCATTTTCGGTCTGACGCGCTCGACGGCGCCCTCCATGATCGCCGCATGCAAATCCTCGCTGGTGAATGCACGACCCTCGGTCCTCGCCGCCCGGCGCCACTTCTCGAGCGCGTGGTCGAGGTAGATCAGCATGACCACCCCGGTCTCTGCCGCCACCCCGGCCAGCGCGATGAAGCCGACCGCCACGGCAACCGACAGGTTGAAGCCGAGCCACCACAGCATCCACAGGCCGCCCACCAGGGCGAAAGGCAGCGACAGCATGACGATCAGTGTCTCCGTCATGCGGCCGAAGTTGAGGTAGAGGAGCAGCAGGATGATGACGAGCGTCAGCGGCACCACGATCGCGAGGCGCTGCTTGGCCCGCTCGTAGTACTCGAACTGCCCGCTCCAGACGACGAAGTAGCCGGGCGGAAACTTCACGCTGGCGGCCACCGCTTTCTTGGCGTCGGCGACGTAGCCGCCGAGATCGCGGTCGCGGGCATCGACGAAGATGTAGGCGGCAAGCTGAGCGTTCTCGGTGCGGATCGAGGCCGGGCCCTGGATGAGGCGCACCTTGGCGACCTGCCCCAGCGGGATCGACGCGCCGCTCTGCAACGGCACCAGGACCTCCCGGGCTATGGCCTCCGGATCGGACCTCAGGTCGCGGGGGTAGCGTACGCTGACCCCGTATCGCTCGCGGCCCTCAACGGTTGTCGTGACCGTCTCGGCACCGAGTCCCGATGCAATCACCTGCTGCACGTCGCCGACCATCAGACCGTACCGCGCCAGTTGCGTGCGGTCAGGCTCGATCTCGAGATAATAGCCGCCGATGATGCGCTCGGCGAAGGCGCTTGAGGTGCCCGGCACGGTCTTGATGGCAGCCTCGATCTCGCGGGCAAGCTGCTCGATGACCTTCAGATCGCGGCCGATCACCTTGACGCCGACCGGGGTGCGAATGCCGGTCGCCAGCATGTCGATGCGCGCCTTGATCGGCATGGTCCAGGCATTCGAGACGCCTGGAAACTGCAGGGCCCGGTCCATCTCGTTGATCAACTGCTCCACCGTCATGCCTGGCCGCCACTGCCCCTCCGGCTTGAGGTTGACCACGGTTTCGAACATCTCGGTCGGCGCAGGATCGGTCGCCGTCATCGCCCGGCCGACCTTGCCGAATACCGACTCCACCTCCGGGAACGTCTTGATGATCTTGTTCATGGTCTGCATCAGCTCTGCAGACTTGGTGATGGAGATGCCCGGCAGCGTGGTCGGCATGTAGAGCAACGTTCCCTCGTTGAGGTTCGGCATGAACTCGGAGCCGAGCTTCGTGGCCGGCCAGGCGCTCGCCGCCAGCACGATCAAGGCGGCACCGATCGTCAGCGCCTTGGCCCTGAGCACGCCGCGGATGACGGGCCGATAGATCCAGATGAGGAAGCGATTGATGGGGTTGCGGTGCTCCGGAACGATGCGCCCACGCACGAACAGGATCATGAGCGCCGGCACCAGGGTGACGGAAAGCAGCGCAGCTGCCGCCATGGCGAAGGTCTTGGTGAAGGCGAGCGGCTTGAACAGGCGCCCCTCCTGCGCTTCGAGCGTGAAGATCGGCAAAAAGGAGACCGTGATGATGAGAAGCGAGAAGAACAGGGCCGGGCCCACCTCGCTTGCGGCCTCGATGAGTATTTCGGATCTCGGCTTGTTGGGCGGCGCGCGCTCCAGGTGCTTGTGTGCGTTCTCGATCATGACGATGGCCGCATCCACCATGGCGCCGATGGCAATGGCAATGCCGCCGAGGCTCATGATGTTTGAGGACAATCCGAGTGCGTTCATGCACACGTAGGCGATCAGAACGCCCAGCGGCAGCGTGATGATGGCCACCAGCGCGCTGCGCACGTGCAGCAGGAAGACGACGCACACGAACGCGACGATCAGGCTTTCCTCGATCAGCGTCCGCTTGAGCGTGTCGATGGCACGGTAGATCAGATCCGAGCGGTCGTAGACCGGCACCACCTCGATGCCCTCGGGCAGGCTCGGCTTGATCTCGGCAAGGCGTGCCTTGACGTTGGCGATCACCGAAAGCGCATTCTGGCCGTAGCGCTGGACGGCAATACCGGAGACGACCTCTCCTTCGCCGTTCATCTCGGTCACGCCGCGGCGCTCATCGGGGGCGAGCTCGACGCGGGCCACATCGCGCACGAGGACGGGCGCGCCGCCCTCAGTCTTGAGTACGACCTGCTCGATGTCCGATATGCCGCGCAGGTAGCCGCGGCCGCGCACCATGAACTCGGTCTCGGAAAGTTCGACGATCCGTCCGCCGACATCCATATTGGAGGCCCGGATCGCTTCGCGGACCCTTGTGAGCGGAATGTCAAAGGCTCGCAGACGGCGAGGATCGACGACGACGCTGTATTGGCGCACGAAGCCGCCGACGCTGGCGACCTCGGCAACCCCTTCGGCCTTGGCGACGGCAAAGCGGACCTGCCAGTCCTGCATGGCACGCAGCTCGGCGAGCGTGCGCCGGGAAGCCGTCACCACGTACTGGTAGACCCAGCCGACTCCGGTGGCGTCGGGTCCGAGGCTGGGGATTACGCCGGACGGCAGAGTGCGTGTCGCTGCGGAAAGATATTCGAGCACGCGCGAGCGCGCCCAGTAGATGTCGGTTCCTTCCTCGAAGATCACGTAGACGAAGGAGACGCCGAAGAACGAGAAGCCGCGCACGACGCGGGACTTCGGCACCGACAGCATGGCTGTGGAAAGGGGGAAGGTGACCTGGTCCTCGACCACCTGCGGCGCCTGGCCTGAATACTCGGTGTAGATGATGACCTGCGTGTCCGAGAGATCGGGAATGGCGTCGAGCGGCACGTGCCTGATGGCATAGAGCCCGGCGCCGGCCGCCAGCACGGCGCCGATCAGGATCAGGACCAGATTGGCGGACGACCAGCGGATCAAGCGTGCGATCATGGCTTGACCTCTCCCTTGGGCGCCGGCTCGGCGGTGAAGGCCTGAAGGGCGGCTTTGAGGTTGCTCTCGGCGTCGATCAGGAAGTTCGCGGCCACCACGACGTTCTCGCCGGCCTTCAAGCCCTCGCGGATCTCGATGAAGCCGTCACCGCGCGTGCCAAGCTTGACGGCGCGCGGCTCGAAGCGGCCCTCGCCGCGGTCGACGATCACGACCTGGCGGTTGCCGCTGTCGATCACGGCCGAGTTGGGGACGGCCAGGCGCTCGCCGTCCTGCGCCCCTGCATCGATCACCACGTCGGCGAACATTTCGTGCTTGATGCGATGATCCGGATTGCCGACCTCGATACGCACCTTGCCCGTGCGCGTCGCCGTTTCGAGCTCGTGCAGGATGAAGGTGACCTTGCCTTCGAAGATCTCGGCGGGGAAGGCGCGGAACGTGACCTTGGCGGGCGCGCCGATCTTGATCGCGCCGATGTCCTGCTCGGCAACGTCTGCGATCACCCAGATGCTGGTGAGGTCGGCTAGACGGAGGAGCTCCTCTCCGGCCTTCACCATCTGGCCCTCGACAGCCTTCTTCTGCAGGACCACGCCTGAGACCGGGGCCGGCCAGTCGATGGACATGGAGGGGTTGGGGCTCGTGCGCAGTTGCTGCAGGACGCTCTCGGGCACATCCAGATTGCGCAGCCGCTGCAACGCGCCGGCCTCGTCGCGCGGGCCCTTGCCCGGAGCCGTCACGGCAATCCGGTAATCGACCTGGACCGACACCATCTGCGGGCTGTAGATGCGGAACAGCGGCTCGCCTGCCTTCACCTGCCGTCCCGTCTCGTTGACGTACAGCTTCTCGATGAAGCTGTCGGCGCGAAGCGTGATAGTGCGCAGCGTCCGCTCGTCGGGCTTGGCGATAGCGGGTGATCTGACGGGCTGCGCCAGCATGCGCAGGCGAGCTTCCTCGGTGCGCACCCCGGCACGTTGGACGCGGTCGAGGCTGACCTTGACGGTTGATGCGTCTTGCTCCTCACCCTCATAAACGGGGATGTAGTCCATCCCCATCCAGTCCTTCTTCGGCACGGGCGAGGTGTCCGCCAGCCCCATGGGGTTGCGGTAGTAGACGATCTTGCGATCGGTCTTTGGCTTCGGCTGCGCGATGCCCTTGAAGCCCGTCTCCTCGTCCTCGTAGACCGGCACATAGGCGCGCCCGTCTTTCGTCTCCTTGGGGGCGGGCGCGAAGTCGTTCTGGCCGTCCGGATCCTTCCAGTAGAGCACCTTGCGCTCCGAGGGCTCATGGAGCCTCCCGGCAACAGGGACTGCCGCTTTAAGTTCCAGGGACGCGAGGGGCGATGGCCATGCGCCGGCACCGATGCGGTAGCCGGCTACGGCCGAAGTGAGGGCCGCCACAATGGCGGTCCCCGCTGCGAGCTTGCGCGACATGGCGTGACCTACTTCGCTTTGAAGACGACGGTGCCTTCGACCGTTTCGGTTTCGCCCGGCACCTTCGCCTGGAGCTTCAGTGCCCAGCCGCCGGCCATCGTCAGATCGGCCTTGAAGCGGTAGACGCCCGGCTCGGTGCCCGGCATTGCGACGTGCTTGGCCGTCATCTCCGCCATGCTGTCGGGCGACATGTCGAGCCGGGTGCGGAACACGACCGCCCCTTCGACGGGCTTGCCGGTCGCCTTGTGGATGAGACGGACGGAGAGTTCGCTGCCCGCACCGTTCTTGACTTGTGCAGCAACCGGCTGGAACTCGTAGTCCTTGGCGCTTGCGAGAACGGCAGCCGAGGTGAAGAGGACTGCAAGCCCTGTGGCTGCAGCAACAAGAAATCTATGCGGCATCATCTTTGATCCTGCTCGAGCGTGATGGCTGCGCACCCAGGGGGATTGCAGCGGGAACACCTGTGTGCGCGGGCGCAGCCGCGAGGCCGCTCCCGGGTCAGGCAACGCGAACGGGATCAGGATCGAGGAGGGGGAATAGGCGGCTTGTGGGCCCAGTCAGGGGGCTTTGCCGGGACAGCGTGCGGTCCGCGCACCGGCGCAACCGACGCATGCTGCAGCGCCGGACGCAGCTCACCGAGCAGCTTGAGGCATTTCAGGAGGCAGGCCTGCTCGGGGCACTTCCACAAGGTCGTGCAGCACGGGCAATCGGACGATGCCAGCTTCTCCTTGTGGCAGTCGCTCATCTCGGCCATCTCGCTGCCGTGCCCGTGCCCTCCGGCAAGCGCCGACGCGACCGGCGCGAACGCCAGCGATATGGCAATCAGGACGGCAAGCACGGTGCGCATAAAACACCAGCCAAGCTGTTCAGGCACAACCGCGCTATCTGGAGGGTGACCTCACGTCGGTCAAGACACGATCGCGTTGGCACGGGATCAAGAGTTCATGATGCCTCGGCCATGAGGCAGGCGCGGCCAAGGAGGCAGACGCACAACAACAAGCAGACAAAGAAGACGGCATAACCAATTGGTATATATCATCAATTTTCGTGCAGAGACGCGTGCCGGGAGGGGCCTGGCTGTCCGGCCTCAGGTGGCAGAGGGAGACTTGCCTGCACACCTGTCTCGCCTGCGGTATATGCGCGCTGGCGGCGCCGCCGCCGCAGTGGGTGTGCCATCAACTCTACTTGTCCGGCAATGTCTGCGTGTAGGCCAGCACGTCGATCGCGTCTTGAAGCGGGAGCGCGCGCAGGTTGATCATGGCCGCGCCGGGGTGCGAGTTGCGAATCTTGTGCAGAACCTCCCATGGCAGTTTTCGTGCCTCGGTGCCGACATAGCCCGGCCTTTCCTTTGTCCCCCAGTTGAGTGCACGCCCGTCGAAGCCGTGGCAGGTCGCACAGAGGGTCTGGAAGAAGCCCGCGCCTCTCGCAGCGTCACCGCGCACCTTGCCCGTCGTCCGGTCGATATGACGATCGGTGTCATGCTGCCCGGCACTGACAAAGGCTGCGACGCGCGCAAGCTCATCGTCCGCGATCATGGCGGGCGTGTAGTTGTGCGGGGCTGCGCGCAGGAGCTTGACGATCTCTGATGGGCTGCGCCCTATGGCGTCGCCGATGCCCTTGATGCCGGTGAAGCGCTCGCCGGAGCCGTAGATGCCGTCCTTTCCTTTGTAATCCCATCCGTGGCATTCGACGCACCGCCACGTCGTGGCGCCGGTCCTCTTGCCCGCGGACGGATAGGCGGGATTGGTGCCCTGAGGCTTCTTGTGGTCAAGCGCCTCCCACCAGTTGTCATAGATGCGCCCGCCTGCGGCGAGCAGCCAGACCTCAGAGGGATGGTCGGGTGCGCCATGCACGACGGCCTGAAGCTCCTGCTTGTGCGTGCCGTCCTTCGCCGAGACTGCAGCGGCGGCCATGCATTGGCACAGAGCAAGCATGGCCAGTCGGACGAAGTGCTTCATGAGGAGTTCCTTTGCCTGGCCCGAGCCAGGTTTCTCGATCCCTCTTGGGCGAATGGCGCAGCAGCAGCAGACCGCGCTCATCTTTCCGGCAACGAATCCGGCGGAGGGAGCCTTGCCGGCAGAAGCTTACAAAAAGGTAACGGCCGGGCTCAGCACGGTTTCAGCGCAGCCTTCATATGGTCGGTCCCGTCACGTGCCAAGACGCGAAAGGAGCGCACCATGCGGCCCTCGCATCCGACCACGGCCGCCGCAGAAGCGAGGGCTGCGAGGCTGCCGCCGATCGCGGGCCCTTGTCGGTGTCCATGTTCTCGCCGTGCTCATCATGAGCGGCGTGCATGGCGAGGATCTGGTGCGGTCGATGTTCACCGGCCGCAAAGGCAGCTTGCACTGGCGACGAAGCTGGCGGTCAACACCTGTGGTCGGCCGGCGGCAACGTCCGCACGCTGATTGTCTTGGTCGTCATCGCGGAATTGTTTCGCCTCACCCAGGGGCTAGGCGCGTCCGCGACGGGTGATCCGTTAACGTATCATTTTGCACATGCACAGCACGCCATTGTCGCGCGATCGGTCCCCACATATGTTGCCGCCGGCAGTATATGCGTCATGCGCTGCCCGATGGCCGGCTTCGGGATCGCCCCGCATCGCCCCCGAAGCCGGCTGTCTCGCTGCTGTTCGGCACTCGGCCGGAACGCCTGTTGGCGTTGCCAGGCCGGTGTGCGTGAGGGTCCCATTCGGGCTGATCGCGGCTTCCCGCGAGGGCGCACGCCCCAGATTCGCCGTCTCCACCCCTGGACAAGCCTCGAACGCCTTGCCATCCAATTTGTCGCCGGGCGAGATAGGGCAAAGGCGGGCCGCGTGCAGGGGCTCGCCTCGTTCGGCCACGCCTCGTCGTCGCGCGTGTGGCTGTTCCGGTCGTCATCCAACGGACGGTGGCAAAATGGCAGCCTTGCCCGCAAATGCAACCATCTCGCGATCGGTCAACGACGAAGCGCCACCCGCTCAGAGCGTAGCGCACTACCTCGTCAAGGCCGTGCCCACCGCTGGTGCCGACGAGCGCGCGGGTACCGTGCGCGAGCGGCTCGTCGGTCGCCGGTACGAAGACGCCTCGCATGTCTTTCTCGTGACGGATGGCCGGCTCGCCGGTTTCGCCAGCATCGCCGATGTGCTCGCTGCCCCTTCGACGACGCCGCTCGCTGAGATCGCCACAGATATCAACTCTCATCTCGTCACGCCCGCTACGGATCGGGAGGAGGCGGCAAGCGTGGCAATCCATGCCGACCTCTCGGTGCTTGGGGTGTGCGATGCCGATGGGCGATTCATAGGCGCCGTGCCGGCGTCGGCCTTGATCTCGATCCTGCGCGACGAGCATCTCGAAGACCTCCATCACATGGTCGGCATTATGGGCAGGTCGGAAGCCGCGCAGGCGGCTCTCGCCGCACCCCCGCACCGGCGTGCGCTCTATCGCTTGCCCTGGTTGCTGGTCGGTATGGCCGGAAGCGCGCTCGCTACCATGACCATGGCGCGCTTCGAGGCAGCGCTCGCCGCTCATATCGCGGTCGCATTCTTCATTCCGGCCATCGTCTATCTTGCCGATGCGGTCGGCACGCAGTCGGAAGCGGTGGCCGTGCGCGGATTGTCGCTCACGAGTGCCGATCTTGCACCCCTTCTCGTCGGCGAGGTCGGCACCGGCATTCTGATCGGCGTCGCCCTCGGCACGCTTGCCTACCCCATGGTTTGGCTGGCGTTCGGAAGCGCCGCACTCGCAGCGACGGTTGCCATTGCGTTGACGACGGCAAGCAGCGTCGCGACCGCGATCGGCTTTGCGCTGCCCTGGGTGTTCGCCAGGCTCGGCTACGATCCGGCGCTGGGTTCGGGCCCGCTCGGCACGGTCGTGCAGGACGTGCTTTCGCTGCTGATCTATTTCTGGATTGCGTCGATGCTGGTGTTCTGACCCTCAGCGTTGCCGGCGATCAGTCGAGCATTCGGGCGCGAACGATCCTCAAGACCGCTCAGCGTACACTCGCGATCGTCAGGCCGGGCGCGGAGAGGCAATCGGACCTCGCTTCGTACCGCTTGGTATCATGACCGTTGGCGGACAGCCACCCGCTTGCGTCGCCGCACACATCGGTGATGACGGCCGCCGCCGTTTCCGCTGCTGGCAGCTCCAGCGCCTGCAGCGTCATCCTGTCCGTCTGCACGAGCAGCGGCGCGAGAGCCAGGCCGCCGGACAGGACGGATGCAAAGCCCAGGACGGCCGTCTTCATGGTTTTCTCCCGATCAGCGCCGTGGCGAAGACAAGCCGATGATCAGGCTTGCGCGCCGCGAACGGAAATGCCGCTTCGGCATGGGGTCGATGCATGACATGGGAGCCGCTGGAGTGTCGCTGCGCGCAGGAGTGGTCAAACGTCCGGGGAGGACGCGCATCCCTTTGCCAAGACCGACGGCCGGCGATCTCGAGCACCGGGATTAAACTCGGGAACGTGCGAACGAGCATCAGCCTGGTCGCGGCTCTGCATGCGCGGCCTTGCCGGCCCCATACTGAGCTGCGATGCAAGGACGGCAGCCGTGAGGAGCAAGAGACCGACGCCGAGAGCAGCACGACCGTTCTCCTGCCGGTGTTCTTCCACCAGTGCGGCGTGCCCTTGACCTCGGCTGCAACGTCGCCGGCACGATGCACGATTGGCGTGGCGCAGGTGCTGCGATACTCCGTAATCGTACCTTTGATGATGTAGATGATGGCGGGACGGTCGGTGTGGCGTGCCAGGGAACGATGCCGCCCGGCTGGATGACGAGCCGGCGCAGGCGCAGCGCATGCTCCTTGAGCATTACGGGCTCGTTCTTGAGATCGATGCGGCTAGCACCTTGTCGGTGACGCCCTTGGCCTTGGCGGGGTTCATCTTCTGGCCCTGGCCGTCGGCGACGACCTTGTTGGCGGGGCAGGTGCCGGCTGATGCGGCGAGAGGGGCGATCGACATGGCCGCTGCAATGGCTCCGGCCGTTGCGAGGCACCGCCAGATCGACCGGCTGGCAGTAGTGGCAGTCATATGGGTTCTCCTGGCTATCGGTGGCCGGCAGCTCGGCCGCCGTTGACCACGCAACAATGTCGAGGTTTGCCTGCGGGTTGAAATGCCGAGTGGCTTGGGTTTCGATGCCGGCTGCCTATGACTGCCGGCCCCGCACCCGAAGTTCTTTGCGGCGGCCAAACCAGTTGCCCATTGCGTGGGTACAATTCCTCGCAGCCCGTGTTGCGGGCTCCTCCCAGGCCGCGCAAGATAGGCTGTGAACCGGCGGCCGCTTTGGATGATGCGCTGGCATGAGGTTGGATGCAGTTGCGTGCGGTTCGTTCGCCGCGGCGGAGCCGTGAGGGGCGCGCTATGGAAATGCATCAAGTCCGCTATTTCCTGTCGGTGGCGCGCACGCTCAACTTCACGCGGGCGGCCGAGCAGTGCAATGTCTCTCAGCCCGCGCTGACACGGGCGATCCGGCAGCTCGAGCAGGAGTTCTGCGGCGAGCTGCTGCGGCGCGAGGGCAAGCTGACGCACCTGACCGACCTCGGGGCACGCATGCTGCCGCTCATGCAGCAGTGCTACGAGAGCGCGCTCGCAGCCAAGTCGCTCGCCTCCTCGTTCAAGCAGGGCGCAAGCCAGGCACTCTCACTTGCCCTTTCGCACACAATCGAAATGCGGCTGCTCGCTGGGCCACTCGCGGAGATCCAACGGGCTTTCCCTGGTATGCACTTGACCATCATGCGTGGCAATGCGGGCGAACTCTGCGAGCTTCTGCAGAAGGGGAGTGCTGACTTCGCTATCGCCGGCCCGCTTGGCCAAGAGTGGGATCGGCTCGATGCGTGGCGGCTGTTCGAGGAGAGGTTCGAGCTCGTGACGCACCAGGACCACCCCTTTGCCAAAGACAAGGGGGTCAGTCTCAGTCAGCTCTCGGATCAGCAGGTTCTGATCTGCGCCCAGTGTGAATCGGCTAAGACGCTGGCGCAGGCCCTGGATGAGCGGGGCGTCGCCACCGACAACGGCCACAGGATCGGCTCGGTGCATGACTTGGTCGCCTTGCTCGAAGCCAACCTCGGCATCGCCCTTCTGCCGCAAACTGCCGCCCTCCACCCGGCCTTGCGCCGCGTGCCGGTTCTGGATCTGGAGATGAGCCGCGAGGTATCCCTGTACGGCGTCTCGGGCCGCCAGCGCGCGCCCGTGGGGGACGCGATCATGAAGCTGCTGCGGGCGCGAGACTGGTCCGGCTGCTTGGCGTAGCTGGAGCAGGATCGCTTCAGATTGAATGGCGCCGCCCCACGAGCAACGTGGCGGCTGAAGCGTGAATCCTGCTCTGCTTCCTTGGTGTAGAGCGAGATTCACGTTCTTGAATGGAAGCCAACTGCTTCCATCAAGAACGATCTCGCTCTAGGCCTGGGCAGCGGTCCTCAGGGCATCCAGAACCGCATCGACCTCCATGCGCTTGCGATAATCGGGATCGACGTGACGTGCTGCGATGGTGCCATCCCTTCCCACGACGAATGTGGCCGGGACCGGAACGAACCAGCTGTCATTGCCTTGGGATTTGCTGGGATCGCTTTCCCGCGCCAGCATATGCTGCTGCATCTCCTCTCCAACCCAGAACGCGAGGCCCAGCGAGAGGGCGTAGCCGTTGTCGATGTCGGTGAGGATCGGAAATGGCGCGCTGGCCTCGGCCTTCAGCTTCGCCGCGAATTCCTGGCGGTCGGGGACGATGGCGATGATGCGTGCGCCGATGGCGGCAGCCTCATCAGCGATTTCAGCCAAGGCGCTCACGGCGATCTTGCAGTATGGGCACCAATGCCCGCGTGCGAATGTTATCGCCATCGGACCTTGGCTGACGAGATCCTTGAGCGCAACAAGCCGGCCCGTGTGATCGGGCAGCAGGAACGGGGGCATGGCCTCGCCCTCCGCCGGTGCTCCAATCGCCGTCTTGCTCTTGACGAGCCTGGACACCAGCCGGTCGACGGCTTCCGCCATGGGCCTGTTCAGCTCGCGAAGCGATTCGGCATAGGCATCGAGCCGTTCGGCCAGCGGTGCGTCGAGTGTGCGGGCGTGCTCGAAAGCCTCGTCCAAAGTCCTGGTGGGCATCGGTGCATCCGGGCCAGGTTGAAGGACACCAACAATATCGCCTCCCGCACTGGGCGCCAAGCATGCCGCAGCCGAAGGGCGCTCACTGCCTGGCGATGCCGGAGGCGATCGATGCTTCTCATCTCCTCTCCAGTTGCCTTCGACGTGCGATGGCATGATGTTGGGCGCAGCATGCGGGAGCAGGCCTTGTGCCTGAAATGCCGAATGGTATGCGGTTCGATGCCGGTTGGTTATGAGGCGTGAGGATTGCAGCGAGGATTCATGGAGGCTGCGAGTCAGCTCGTGACTGGGGGCTGGCGCGCGCGATGGGGTGACAGGCGCAGAAGCAGGCGACGATACCGTTCAAGCATGTGTTCCATAGCCCAACGCTGCAGGTATCCTCCATAGTATGCGTCTTGCGCGGACATGCGCCTTCGAGCTGCAGAGTGACCTTTTTTGTCCGAAGTCTTCCGTCAAGCAGTGGCAACGAGCCGTGACTGAGCGAAAAGCATCCCTGGAGGAGCTGCGTCGGATCTGGGGGACGGTGGCCGGATCGGATACGCTGCTCGACGACAAGCTGGCCGCCTATTCGCGCGCGGCGCGCCAGCACCTGCCTGACGTTGAAGCGGCGTACGACTGCCTGGTCCAGCGCATTGCGCAGAACGGGGCCGCCGACTACGCACCGGCGGTCGGCGACGGGTTTCCCGATGGGGTTCTCCCAGCCACGGAAGGCCATCTCGTGCGCCTCTCGGCGCTGTGGGCCTCGGGACCGCTCATTGTCAGCTTCAATCGCGGTGCGTGGTGCGGCTATTGCCGTCTCGAATTGAAGACCTTGTCGGAGGCCTATCCCGCCGTCACCGCCCTTGGTGCCAGCGCGGTTGCGATCGTTCCGGAATCGCCGGAGCGCGCCCGTGCCCTCAAGGATACCTGCGGAGCGCCATTTCCGGTCCTGGTGGATCGCGACCTCGGATACGCGCTCTCCCTTGGCCTGGTGTTCTGGCTGGGCGATGAGCTCAAGGATGCCTATCTGAAGCTGGGCGTCGATCTCGGCCGGTTTCAGGGCAACGACGGCTGGTTCTTGCCCATCCCGGCAACGTTCGTTGTTGACAAGGACGGCGCTGTCCTCGCGCGCTTTGTCGATCCCGACTTCCGCCGCCGTATGCCGATCCACGACATCGTTCGCTCGCTTCATGAACCGCGGCCTGCGAGGCCGGGCGACACGTAAGCGACTCACGGAGCGGGCGGTCGTTCGCACGAAAGTGGTCGAGCGCCTCAAGCCGTCGATAACGTTTGGCTATGGAATAGATGCCTCGCACGGCATTGCCGCGGGCCATCGATCGCGGAGAATTGCGCATGCCGGCTGCCGACTCGGCAGCCAAATCCCAAGAACAGGATCAGTGCATCAGGTGCATCGACAATGCGTTCTCCCGGACAGGTCTTGATGGCAGACCATGACGAAGAGTGCCGCAATCTGCTGGGCGAGCAGTTGGCGGTCAGCGAATTGCAGGTCGTGACGGTCGGGACCGCCTCGCAGGCCATCGACGCGATCAAGAACAGGCACTTCGACATCGTGCTTCTGGACGTCGATCTCCCGGACCTGGATGGCCGCGAGGCGTGCAGGATCTTGCGCAAGAGCGGGTTTCATCTGCCGACGATCATCGTGAGCGCCAGCTGCGCTGATGCCGACATCATCCTGGCCCTGGAAGCCGGCGCCAACGATTTCATCAGCAAGCCGCTCAGGCTGGGCGTTCTGCTCGCGCGCATGCGCGTCCTCCTCCGCCAGCGCGCGAAGAGCGACGATGCGGTCTTCGCGGTTGGGCCATACAGATTCAAGCCCGCTGCGCAGACGCTGGTGGACACGGGCGGGTCCAAGATCCGTCTGACGAAGAAGGAGGCGTTTCTCCTGAGATACCTTTGCATGAGCGAGACGGTGGTGACGCGGGAAGCGTTGCTGCAGGAAGTATGGGGCTACAGCCCAAATGCCAGCACCCACACGGTCGAGACGCACGTCTATCGGTTGCGGCAAAAGATCGAGAGGAACGCTTCGCGCGAGAGGCTCCTGTTGACCGAGGACGGCGGCTACAGGCTCGTCCAGTAGGGGGCCACCACGGCCGAGCCATTCCGTCCCCGAGATCGACGATGTTCAATCGCCTGCCTCAGGCATGAAAGACATAGCCGGAATGCATCGCCGTCATCCGCGCGCGCATGCTAACGGTGATCTGCGGGCGGGCGTCTTTCGGGGTTAGCGCTATGGAGTTCCACGAGATTCGATATTTCATGGCCGTCTGCGAGACCCTGAACTTCACGCGCGCCGCAGAGCGCTGCAACGTCTCGCAACCGGCCCTCACGCGGGCCATCCAAAACCTCGAGGAGAGACTGGGTGGCCCCCTGCTCAATCGCGAGCGCGGCAACACGCATCTCACCGAGTTGGGGCGCATGATGCGGCCTTACTTCGAGCAGGTGCTGAACCAGATGGAGGATGCGAAGCGGCGAGCGAAGACGTTCGTCAAACTGGAGGAGACAACCCTGACCGTCGGCCTCATGTGCACGATCGGGCCCCACAAGCTGGTTGATCTCTTCTCGGGCTTCATCGAGAGCTACAAGGGCGTGGAGGTCTACCTCAAAGACGCTCCAGCAAGCACGTTGGAGGAGCTGCTGTTCAAAGGCGAAATCGACGTTGCCATCTTCTGCCGCCCCAGCAACCTGGATGATCGGTTTCACGCGCTGCCGCTCTACCGGGAACGTTTCGTCGTTGCGATCGGTGCGGGCCATCCCCTCGAACGCCTGAATGCCGTTCGGGTCAAGGATCTGCATGGGCAGAGATATTTGGCGCGGGCGAACTGCGAGTACTACGAATACCTGCGCGACGTGCGCGAGAAGATCGGCGGCGTGGAGCTGAAAAGGCCCTACACGAGCGAACGCGACGATTGGATTCAATGCATGGTGCTCGCGGGCCTGGGCTTCACGTACATGCCGGAGTACGCCGTGACCGTGCCGGGATTGCTGCTGCGGCCATTGGTCGAGCCGGAGGTGTACCGGACGGTCAGTCTGGTGACCGTGCGGGGCCGGCCATACTCCCCGGCCGTCGGTGCTTTCGTGCGAACGGCCAAGAGCTATCGATGGGATGATGCGCCGGCGCAGTGTGCGCACGTTCGAGGATGCGCGACCAGTCGCCCCTGCGCGGGCTGACGATGGCGGGGGTCCGGCCGGCTTGCAGCGTCCGGCCCTTTCGCAGCGCGGTGTAGCCCTTTCGAGTCGGCGATCGATACCTGAAATCTATCGAAACGAAAGGACAACGATATTGGCGACGCGATCGCAGGTGACGCCATCTTGTTCGCATGGATGCGTTCCGCCATCCCCTCAATGCAAACAGGAGAATGACCATGAAGACCATTGCGTCCGCCTTTGTCGCCCTTTCGCTGTTCGCCGGCTCCGCCTGGGCGGCCGGTGCGACCGACTTCGATGCGAAGAAGTTCTTCGAGAGGATTCAGGCCGAGGGCGTCAGCATGCCGACGGGCTTCGACGCCAAGAAGTTCTTCGAGAAGATCCAGGCCGAGGGCGTCTCGGACAAGCAGCCGCTCGACGCGAAGAAGTTCTTCGAGAGGATCCAGGCCGAGGGTGTGAGCATGCCGGCGGGCTTCGACGCGAAGAAGTTCTTCGAAAGGATCCAGGCTGAGGGCGTGGCCGTCCCGGCAATGGTCGACACGAAGAAGTAACGGTTGGCCCGGCGAATTGGATTGCGGTGATCCGGTATCCGTGACGCCGCAATCCGGCGCTCGGTTGCGCGAATGCGCCGCTGAAGGGCGGGCGGTGGCCAGGGCCACGAGTGCGATCGACATGGAGTGAGGTGATGGTGTCGGTGAAGGTGGTGCAGAGGTTGACCGCGACCGGGCTGGCTCTGGTCCTGATCCTCGGCCTGCTCGTCCTCGGCACGCTGTGGACACTCGGCGGCGCGCAATCGGCGCAGCGGTCCAAGATGCGTGTGGGCACCTCCCTTGCGCCGATGCTCGAAAGAGTGGTCCCGGCGGTCGTCAGCGTGCGGGTCGCCGGAGAGCGCGAGCGACCGGTCACCGTCGGCGTGTCGAGCGGTACGGGCGGCATGGCAGCGCCGGCCCCGGTGAAAGAGCGGTTCCGCAGCGGCGGCTCGGGTGTCGTCATCGACGCCCGAAACGGCATCATCGTCACCAACCATCACGTCATCGTCGATGCCGTGCGCATCGACGTCGGGCTCTATGATGGCCGCGTGGTCGAGGCGAAGCTGCTTGGGACCGATGTGGGAACCGACGTGGCGGTTCTCAAGGTTCCGCTCCAGGGCCTGTCCGCGATCCCGCTCGGCGATTCCGACACGCTTCGCGTCGGCGACCAGATCGTGGCCGTCGGCAACCCGTTCGGGCTTGAAGGCAGCGCGTCGCAGGGTATCGTCAGCGCATTGATGCGCACGGATATCGGCTACGAAATATTTGAGGATTTCATCCAGATCGATGCGGCCGTGAACCCCGGCAACTCCGGCGGCGCGCTGGTCGACGTCGATGGTCGTTTGGTCGGCATCAACACGGCCATCGCGGGCGCAAAGTCGCGGGCCCAGGGAATTGGCTTTGCCATTCCGATCAATATGGCCAAGGCAATCGCCGTCGAGCTGGTGCAGGAGGGTACGTTCCGCCGGGGCATGCTCGGAATCATCTCCGAGGATCTGAACTTCGAGATGGCACGGCAAATGAGCCTCTCGATCAATCGCGGCGCCGCAGTGAAGCTCGTCGTGCCGGACTCGCCCGCCGCCAAGGCCGGCGTCAAGGAGGGCGACGTCATCGTTGCGGTCGCCAACAAGCCGGTGCGCGGACATACGGATTTCGTTGCCCGTGTTGCGACGACGCCCATCGGTCAGAAGCTGAAGGTCGAACTGGTCTCCGGCGGGACAAGAAGGGAGCTGATGCTGACCGTGGCCGATATCCACGTGCAGCCGGTTCCTGAGTCCCCGCCCATGACATTGAGCTCCTTCAGAGGCGCCACACTCGGCGCGATTCTGCCCGGCTTTGCCGCATTTGGCATGGTTCACGGCGCGCGCGTGCTGGCGATCGACGCCGGTCCGATCGCCGACAGCGGCCTGAAGCCCGACGACGTCATCACCGGGATAGATGATACAGCGGTGCGGACACCCCAGGACGTCTTCGAGCAGGCGATGGCGAAGATGGGCAAGTATCGCCTCGAAGTGTTCCGCGGCGGCAAGAGGGTATTGATCTGGGTCGGGGCATGACGGAAGCGATAGCGCGCCCATTCGTTCGCAGCGGTGTGTGAACGCGGATCGCGGTCCTGAGGCAGGTGGGTCACGCGGCCTGTGCGCCGATGCGTTTGACAAGGAGTTCGGCAATCTCAGAAGCGGGCGTGGGAGGGCTGAAGTAATAGCCCTGTATCTCGGTGCAGCCTTCGGCGCGAAGCTGTTCCAGCTGATCCTTCGTCTCGACGCCCTCTGCTGTTATGGCGATGCCCAGACTGATACCCAGCTGCGTCATGGAACGCATAACAGCGAGGGCACTCACATTGACGTGCGAAAGGTCGCGCACGAAGCTGCGGTCGATCTTGATCTTGTCGAAGGGGAACTTGCGCAGGTTGCTGAGCGACGAGAAGCCGGTGCCGAAGTCGTCCAGGGCTATGCGCACACCGAGGTCGCGCAGCTGCATCAGCGTCGAAAAGGCCTCCTCGGAATCCTTCAGCATGACGGACTCCGTGATCTCAAGCTCAAGTCTGTCCGCGCTCAGCGAGGACGCAGCCAGCGCAGACACGACCGACTGGACCACGGATCGACACTTGAACTGAGCAGGAGAAAGGTTGACGGCAAGCTTGATTTCGTGAGGCCAGGTCGCCGCTTCGGCGCACGCTTGTCGGAGGACCCACTCTCCGATGGGAATGATCAGGCCCGTGTCCTCGGCCAGCGGAATGAAGTCCGAAGGGAAGACCATGCCGCGCGTGGGATGATTCCAGCGCAGCAGAGCCTCAAATCCGCACACTTCGTTGCGTTCGAGACTGAAGACGGGCTGATACCGCAGCTCGAATTCACGCTCGGCAAGGGCGTTTCGCAGATCACGCTCGAGAATGCGTCGTGCCTGCATCCGCGCATCCATCTCGCGTTCGAAGAAGCAGTACACGCCCCGGCCTTCGCTCTTGGCGCGGTAGAGGGCAAGATCGGCGTGCCTCATCAGTTGGTCGGGGTCGTCGCCATCGGCCGGAGCGATCGCGATGCCAATGCTGACCCCTACCGTCACGTGGTGATCGCCGAGGTCGAAGGGCGCCCGTATTGCCCCTTGGACTCTGTTGGCAAGTGCTGCAGCTTCCATGCTTGGGTCGGTTACCCTTTGCACGATGCAAAGTTCGTCGCCGCCCAATCGGGCAAGCATGTCTGTCTCTCGCAGGCAGGCACGGAGGCGTTGCGCCACCGCCTTCAGCAGCGCATCTCCGACCGGGTGGCCGAGCGTATCGTTGACTTCCTTGAAGCGGTCGAGGTCCAGCATGTGGAGGACGAATTGACCGTCTCCTTCGCGCGTGCCGTTGATAACCTGCTCCAGGCGCTCGCGCAGGACAGCGCGGTTGGGCAGGCCGGTCAGGGTATCGTGCCGCGCCATATACGCGATCTTGGCTTCCGACCGATGCCGCTCCGTGATGTCCATGTACGTCGTGAGGAAACCGCCATCGTCGAGCGGCACTCCTCGCACATCCAATACCGTGCCGTTCGGGCGCTCGCGCTGAAACTCGTAGGTCGTCCGGTTGGTGGCCAAGGCCAGCCGCTCGGCGACCTGCTGCTCGGCATCGCCGGGGCCGTACTCGCCCCGGTTGGCGTTATAGCGCAAGAGGGTTTCGAGGGGCGTTGGCCCGTCGGCAAACAGATGCTGCGGCAGATCGAGAAGAACCTTGGCCTTCTCGTTGCAGACAAGCAGGCGGAGGGCACTGTCGAAGAGCCCGATCCCACCTGGAAAATTGTCGACGATGGCCTGCAGATGCGATGTGCGCTCGGCGATCAGCTTGTTGTTCTGCTCGAGCTGACTGTTGAGACGCTCTCGCTCGGTCACATCCTCATGCGTCGCAACCCATCCGCCGCCTGGCATGGGCTGTCGTGCGACGCAGATCAGTCGGCCATCGGCGAGTTCATCGATCCTGCTCGATGCTGCGTCGGCCGGGAGGCTGCCCAGGGCGGACAGCTTCTGCTGCGCCGCGCGCTCACTTTGATCCCCCTTGAGAATGCCATGCCGCACACGGTGGGTGATGATCGCACTGTGCGGCGTCCCCGGCTTCAACAGTTCAGGCGGCAACTGATAGAGGTTGCCATATTTCTGATTGCACACGACAAGCCGCTTGTCGGCGTCGAACATGCACAGGCCTGCGCCCATGTTGTCCAAGGCCGTGTCAAATCGCAGGTTCTGGATCCTGAGTTGTTCGGTGAGGCTCCTCTGCTTCGCCCACCATCGGCATGCCGCCCAAGCCAGCAGGAGTACAAAGAAGGTCCTGACGAGCGCCATCGACGTCGACTGATCTGCCAGGACACGCCAGCTCTGCAATGCGCTGTCTTCGCTCTGGCTGACAGCAACGACCAGCGGGTAGCTCGCCAGCGGCCTTGCCGACACGATCCTGATCCGACCATCGACGGGGCTGCGAGCCTGGCGAGCATCGAAGGTCTCTCCGCGCTCGATCCTCGTCTTTATCGGCAGGACTTGGCCGACCTGGTCGGTGCGCGGGTATCTCGCCAGCAGCATGCCGTCTTGACGCATCAGGGCGATGGCGCCGCCTTCCTGCAGCGAGACGGACTGAAAGAACCGCTCGAAGTGCTCGAGCGTAACAGCGCCGAGCAGCAGGCCCATGAAATCACCATTGGGCGTGTTCAATCGCCGCGCGAGGTAGATGGTCCAGGTTCCGGTGCCACGGTTTTGAACCGGACGACTGATGAAGGTCGCGAGACTTGCGTCGGACTTGAGGACTCGAAAATAGTCGCGATCGCTCACATCGACATTGGGTATCGGCCAATAGCGTGAGAAGTTGATGAGTTTGCCGTCGGCGCTGATCAGCGTGATTGCGTCGACGTGGGTCAATGTCGCTTTCTTGCCCTGGAGCAACAGGTGAAAGTTGTGGTCGGCGAACCGTTGCAGGGCCTCGCCATCCGTTACACCGAGGCGCGCGATCTGGTCTGCAATGGTTGACAGCTCCAAGTCGAGCACCTTGAACGACCGATCGCCCTCCTCGGCAAGTACGATGGCCTGGCTCCTCATGTTGGTTTCGACGGAGCGAAGCGTTTCTTCACGCAGTTTGCTGAGGGTCATGCTGTTGACGCCGAAGACCACACCGCTCAATGCCAGCGCACCGATGAGCAGAACGATGTCAGGGCGCCAGTACTTGGCAATCAGGTGCCGAGTGCCCACGCGATGCGGCGCAACTTGCATTTCTGTTGGTCCCCGCAGCGATGTAGCGCTGGCAGATGGTATGTAAGCAGATAGTTGTATCGCAGAGGTGCTAACGACTTGGTCTAAGCTGGGACTCTGCCTTCGCGCTGAGGCTTGTCCTGGCAATCAGGGTTGACGACGGGTTAACGCCGTCGATGCCGCTTCCATTTCGGCGATGCCGACCTGTGCTGTGAGAGTGCTCAAGCTGCGTCGTGGTGGCGCTACATCTTCGGCGGCGGGGGGCCGGACGGCTCCGGCTCGCCCCACGTTCGTGTCTCGAGGTCGAAAGCGATGTCCAATTCCGGATCCGCCGCACGCAGTCTCACGACAGGAAAAACCACGCGGTTGCCGTCTCGCACCGCCGAGCCCGGATACACGTCCACCCGCACAGACGGCTCAGCCACTGAGATCCACGTGATCTCGTAGGTCACCGTGTCGAGCCGCAGAACCACCGGCGCCCGCGAGCGGTTCGGATGGTGCTTCCGGTTAAGGTTGGCAAAAATGTAGACATGCTCGGCCACCACCGCATCGACAGGCCAGTGGACGTGGGGAAAGACCTCCTTCGGATAGGTCAGGATTCCGATCGAACCATCGGCATGGGTGACGATCACGTCGTTGTAGACCCACGGGTCCGCATACTCGTCGTCGTAGTCGGGAACTTCGCCTCCGATCAGCAGCTGGCGTCCGTCGGGCAGCGTCAACGCCAAGGCCGCCTCCCGCGCCGCCGTCCACACGATATCGTCGATCGTGCGCTTGAGTTTGCTGCGCTCCAACGCAGCGTCTATGCGCGCAGCCCAGGCGGCAGCTTCCGGCGTCCCGAATTCCGCATCGCGGCCGGCGTCATCTTCCGGCAAGACCAGCTCCGGTTGGGGCGGCGCGAAGTCGCCAAAGTGCAGGCGCGCCCGGCTTGGCGGCCAACGGTGGCGCGCCATTGCGAGCCAGAATGGATTCTCGCTGCGCTCCGGATTGGCGGAGCCGTAGCGCGGATTCTTGCTCTTGCGGTAGACCGCGGCCGAAACGGGGAATATCGACACGTCGCCGTGCTCCCGGCGGTGCCACGCCATCGTCGTCAGGTCGAGCTCGAAAATGCCTGTATTCGACGCGTAGCCGTCCTGCCCGTCCACCATGCCGCCGACGACGAGAATGGCCGTCTCGCCGAGCTTCTCCGCCAAATGCCGCGAAATCCAGCCGGGCGTCTCGCCGTGCGTCGCGACCCGCGCGATGCGCAGGGTGCGCGTGTCGAGCTTCAATACTTGCGTTTCGCCGATTCGACGCAAGTCGCGATAGCCGAGCGAACCGATGAGGACAATCTCGTGGCCGACGAGGGTTGCACTGTGAAAGTCGGTCGGCGGAAAGACATCCTTCGGATAGAGATGGAATTCCCTGCGGCCGTCTGGATAGCCGACGACCACGTCATTGTAGATGCAGAAGTCGGGATCGTAGCTATCCTCGTGTTCGCCGCCGACATGGATGACGCGCCCGTCGGGCAGCGGCGTGCTGGTGCGCCCGAAGCGCTGCCAGCTCCAGAACGGTCCGGGCGTTGCGTCGCGAGAGGCCGAATGCGAGAAGTCGTGGCGGAACCGACTGCCGTCGAGCTCAATGCCCAAGTGCTTGCGCAACGCGTAGCCCGACCACTCCTCCCGGATGGCCTGCTCCCACAATGGATTTTCGACCCGCTCCGGATGCGCGATGCCGTAGCGGGTTGTGGTCGCGGCTGGCAAAGGAGCCGAGGTCTTCGCGTTCATGGAGCGCTGCAATCCCTGGATCGATCGCTATTCACTCGACCTGCCGATGAAAGGGGCGACCCTATCGGAAGGTCAGCGTATCGCGACGATGAGACTCTAGCTATGGGAATTCAACCCGTCGACAGCCTCTACCGCCGTCCTACCCCACTACAGGGGACACCAAATCGATCGATGCGCCTCTCATTGCAGCACCCAAGCTGAAGCGCGGCTGCCACCGCCGTGCGCGAGACGCAAAACGTCGAGCCAGGAACCGACCCGAGAGCGACAGCGTTTTCATCTCGACGTTGGAGCGCACAAGAAGATGTGTCGATCCAACGCTGCGGCGGCCGAAGGCTCGGCCGATAGTCCGCATCTATCGTAAACGACATGGAGGACGCTGACATGCGAAAGCTCGTTTCAGCCGCACTGTTGGGTGGTTTTCTCGCCGCGTTCACTCTGCCTGCGCTGGCGCAGGGGCAGCCCAAAGGACCCCAGGACTGCAAGGCGGGTGAGACATGGGATCAGGCAACGCGCACATGCAAGCCCGGTAACTAACCGGCATCATCACTGCTAGACTTCGGGAGCGTCGCGCTCTCACGGGCTGGTGGCGCAACGCTGCGTCACCAGCCCGACTGATCTTTCAATCTGAATTTGCTCCTCAGCGCCGGCCATTTGTGCGCCGCTGCGCTCAAGCTTCGATGGCGGCCGAAGTTGACAGAAGGACATCCTTCACTAGGATGCTCGCTTCGGCGCGGATGGCGCTCGACAAATCAGCCAAATCGGCTTGACCCATGCGCGCGATCGCAACCGTCGCGCAGGCGAATGCTCTCTGAGCGAGCATCGCCAGTTCGTCTCAAGGAAAGAGAAGTCTTGGTGAGGGGTGATG
>WBUN01000002.1 GCA_008933705.1 Hyphomicrobiaceae bacterium | reverse complement strand
CGAATAAGCCTGCCCCGAAACCCAGCCCATCGCCGGCGCCCTCCGCTGTGAAAGACGACAGCACAAGAATCACTGTTCGCAGCGTTTGTGAATCCCCTACGATTCCGGTCGGACTGAAAATGCTCTAACTGTGGCCTTCGGCATGCCGCCCCTTCGTTCGAGTTCGTACGCTTGGGACGTTAGGCTGGCGGCAGCTTCGGCACCGTTCCGGGAGAAACAGAGACCCTGAAGGTGAGTTCGGGGGTTGGCGGGCCGCAGTCGGCACTCTCATTCCATGTCGGCGACGCTTTCCAGCATTTCCGTGTCGCACGTGTAGCCCGACCCGGCCTTGGTGATCGCGCCCATATCCTCCAGCATCGTGAGCGCGATGTTGACCTTGGGCCGGCTGGCGCCGATCAGCAGGGCCAGCTCGCCTTGCGAAATGCCGAGGGCGAGTGGCACCTTGGGGCCCTTGGCGCCGGGAGACTGCAGCCGCAGCGCGGACAGCAGCAGCCTCGCCAGCCGCACCTCGATGCGATGCAGGGCGATGGCCTCCAGACGCTGGTCCGTCTCGCGCAAGCGTGCGCACAGGAAATGGATGGCGGCGGTGGCGACCTTGGGATGGGATTCGATCAGGTCCAGCAGCGCGCGCTGCGGCAATGCCATGGCCTGCACGCGCGTGATGGCCGTCGCACCCGCGGTGCGCTCCCCGCCGTCGAGCGTAGCGATCTCGCCGAAGACATGGCCGGGCCCCGCATGATCGAAGGACAGCTCGCGGCCGTCGCTCGAGAGGACCGACAGGCGAATGCGCCCCTCGATGACCAGGTAGATTTCGCGGCCGGCATCGCCGCGCGAAAAAATCATCTGGTCGGCCTCGAACTGGACGCGGCGCATGCGGCCGGCGATCGTCTGCCGGTCTGCCTCGCTCAGGGCCCCGAACAATGCCGTCCGTCCGAGCAGTTCCACGATTCCGCGCTGATCCATCGCCGCCGATCCTACCCTCGTTGGCCGCTGTCCGCCATAATTGGGGACATCATGTAGGCCTGTGCCCGTTCCTGTCGAGCGGGCAAGTCGCACGCGTCGGGCGCTTGGTGAACAAGAAGGCTCCCGCGCCCTCCCCATGGTGGTATGACCTGGGCAATCGCGAGCGGTTGAGGCTCCATGCAGCATGGCCGATAGTCGCAGCTGCTGGACTAGGAGGAGCGATGCATGCCGTGGCAGCCCCTGAAGGGAAGGCTTGACGGCGGCAGGCTGTATGCCTGGCAGGCGCGGCTCGCTCGATTGTCTGCGTATGGGACCGCGGGCTATCCCCCGCTCATCCGCCGCCGTCTCAAGATCCTGAACGTGACGGCCTACGTCATCGCGGCCTTCACCCTTTTCTATGCAGTACAGCAGGCTTTTCTCGATTTGCAGACCTGGAAGCCTGTGATCCTCATCAACCTCGTCATGGCTGCCGTGGCTTTGGCGGTCCCCTTCCTGCACCGCTTCGGTGATCTGGCTGCGGCGCTGGTCCTTGCCACCTCGGAGATCATGGGGATCTTCGTTCTTACCTACTATCTGGGCCGCGATGCCGGTCTGCACCTGCAGTACTTTTCCGCCAGCGCGGTATTTTTCGTGATCATGGGGCTTGAGCGGCTCATGCTGGTCGGAGCCTTCATCCTGGCCTCGTTTGCGCTGCATCTGGCCGGATGGCTCTGGTTCCCCCAGAGCCGTGCCGTGCTTACGGTCGATGAGTCCGAGATCAGTGCGCACTACGTCACCGCGGTGGTGACCACCTTCAGCTTCATCGCGCTGGTTGTCTACTATGCGTTCCGCCTCGCCGAGCGCGCGCAGGCGGAGACGGATGCGCTGTTGCATAACATCTTGCCCCGCCCGATCGTGGAACGCCTCAAGGCCGTGCCGGGCGCGACCATCGCGGACGAAGTGGGCGAGGGATCCGTGATGTTTGCCGATCTCGTCGGCTTCGTTGCGATCGCCAAGCATATCGGGCCGCCCCGCACCGTGGAGCTTCTCAACACGATCATGAGTGCATTCGACGCGCTGGCCGAACGGTGGGGCGTGGAGAAGATCAAGACGATCGGCGATGCCTACATGGTGGCTGCCGGGGTGCCCGAGCCGGTGCCTGATCACGCCGAGCGCATCGCCGGCATGGCGCTCGCCATGCTGGAGACGGTGCGGTGCCTGGCACGCGTGGAGCACGTCACGCTGGCGCTGAGGATCGGCATCGCGTCGGGCCCAGTGATGGCGGGCGTGATCGGTGCCAAGCGGCTGACCTATGACGTGTGGGGAGACACCGTCAATCTTGCCTCGCGCCTGGAAAGGCAGAGCCAGGCCAACAGGATCCTGGTGTCCGAGCAGACAAGAGCACGACTCGAGGGGCGCTTCGTCCTCGAGCCGCGCGGAGCGATAGATATCAAAGGCTTCGGAGCGGAGGAGGCCTGGTACCTGGTGGCGGCGGCGGACGGCAGCGCGCCACAGACACCCGCCGCCGCTCGACCCGAAGACTCCAGGCGCAGGACCGGGATCTAGTGTCGCGATTCGGAAGTTCGCTCCCACCCCGCCACAAGAACTGGCGAACTTCTCGATCATCACACCAGAGCGAGATCGGTCTTGATGATCGCCGGGTCCAGCGCCTGCGCCGCGGAAGACGCCGGCCATGTGACAGTTCCCTTTGGCGGTGCCCCCAATCGTGCCGGCCGGCGCGGGGGCGAGAATGAACGGCAGATGCAGAAAGGGGTGTTCCCGAGGGAACAGCGGGCGGGAGCCTTATGGGCGAGACTGCAGGGGTCGAGGTGAGCACAACAGGAGCGATCGATGCGTACGATCAACCTGCCCAACCTGAGAATGGTCGTCGCCGTCAGCGCCGTAATCGGGGCCGCGTTTGGCTTGTGGTCCTCAGGGTTGCCGGGCGCGACAGCCGCGCGATCAGGAGTGCAATCCCGTCATTGTGGCAACAGCTCGTGGTGCGAAAGCATGACATGGCTCAGGCTGCCGGTCATGCGCCGTACCGCAAGCAGCCACTAGTGTGGTGGTTCAGAAGTTCCCCCGTCTTTGCGGCGAGGTTGCGAGGGAACTTCTGAATTATGAACCACACTGGAAATCATGGGAATCTGGTGTCCACTTTGAATCCGAAGTTCGCGACCATGGGTGCCGCGAAGGTGGGCGAACTTCGGATTGGGGACACTGGCAGGTTGCGGGAGGAAGGCCATCGCCGGCGGCTCTTCTCCTCCGTTGACGACGCCGGCGATCGGTGCCGCAAGACAGGCCGCGCCCTCGGGCGCGGCCTGTTTCTTCCTCTCGGCGAGGCGGCGACCGCCGATCCTCTATCCTCGGCGCTTCATGCCCTGTCGCACCAGAACACATACATGCCGAGGAAGAGGTAGGGAAATGCCTCCTCCAGCTCTGCCCAGTGATCGAGGCTGCCGGGCCAGTCGTCGGCCGGATAGCGCTGACGAAATAGGGCGTGCGGCTCCTTGCCGAGCTGGAAGCCGCGAAAGGCCAGTTTGTTTGCATCAAGGAAGCTTTTGATCTCGGGAATCGACAGGCCGTGCTCGCTGACGTGCAAGAGGAGGTCGCGAAACTGGCTCGTAGTGTAGAAGTCGGCAATCAGGCTGAGCTTGCTGGCGCGCTCGGCCTCCCGCGCCACGAGCACCTGCCGGAACGAACGCAGCTTGTCGTCGTCGCAGACGGGGCCCGGATAGGCAGGATCTTTGCGCAGCTCAGCAAGGTTGCGCCGCCCCAGCGCGCTGTACAGCCCGATGCGCATCAGTCCGCCGGGCGCGAGGCATTGCAGCAGCGTGCGCCAGCCCCGCAGCGGTTCGGCAAGGTGATGCAGCACGCCGACGCATTCGATGACGTGGAAACGCGAGAGAAACTGTGGGCCGAAAGTGTCGACGCGCTGCAGGTCGCCCTGCACGAACTCGACGTTCTTGAGGCCATAGCGCTCTGCCATGCGCGAGGCATAGCCCAGCGCTGCAGATGACAGGTCCATCGCCAGCAGCCGGGCGTTCGGCCCGTATTCGAGCGCGGCCTGCACGACCTGCATCCCGGTGCCGCAGCCGGCGATGAGCACCTCGAATGGGTGATCGAGGAATGCAAGCCGCGCGGGCGGGAACATCCCGTCGAGCAGACGGCGAAAGTCGCTTTGGCGCAGCACCGACAAGCTTGTCCAGCGGGGATAGGGATTGGCCTCGTACTGCGCGGCCACCCGGCGCGAGGTTTCGCCGTCGGGAGGCCCGAGCCGCAGCATGCGGGCGGAACGCGCGCGTTCGTCCTCATCCGCCGCCAGGCGTGGCACGATCGCCTCCCGCAGCGCGTTCGGCCGCACTTTGCCCGCTTCGCCGGCGGTGATCTCGCGCCCGAGCATCCGGGCAATGGGCATATAGAGTGCGTGCAGCATCAGCCTGCGTCCGGCTTCGACGTCTCCGCCCAGCAGGGCGGCGACATCGACCGGCTCGCCGGCGAGGCGGCGCGTTTCGCTGGCGTCGACGCCCCACACATGCTCGTTGGCCCAACATTGCTGCATCAGCGCCACGACAAAGGCGACCAGGCCCCGGTCCTCGAACCGCTGTGCCGGTACCTCGAGCAGCAGGATGCGGCGCACGGCCGTCAGCAGGCGCTCGAGATCGAGATCGGCGATGACGCTGGTGCGCAGGACGTCGAGGAACAGATCATCCTTGAGCAACGGCGCCGTCTTGTCGAGGCACAAAGCGCGTGCTGCTGCCAGCCAGCCTGCCGAGCGGCCATCGCCAAGCACCTCACGCAGGGGGGCGCGTCCGGAAAGGAATCGCACCGCGGCCTGTGCGACGATTTCGCGGTCGATCCTGTCGTGACGCAGCGCGGCCCTCAATCCGACGGGATCGAGCTGCACATCCTCGGGCAAAGCATGACGGCCGACGAGAGAGCACAGCCTTCGAGCGGCGTCCTCCAGCTTGGGGTTGATGCGCAGCGCCGCTGTCAGGTGCTCGGCCGCAGGCTCCGACTCGCCGAGGCCTTCCAGCACGATCGCCAGGTGCAGCCGGTGGCTCGCATTGCGGCCCTCCGCCTTGACGGCCTGGAGAAAGCACTCCTTGGCGACCTTGAGATCGCCGGCATTGACTGCAGCCGATCCCCGCTCGGACCAGGAAGACGCGCGTCGCATCATGGGAACCACCCTCCTTTCGGTGCAGGCTAGCCGCCAAATGGTGTGGAAGGAAAGGGCGAAGGGCGACCGGGCCAGCGAGCCCGCCGGCCAGCCACCATCGTCAGTGGGTGATGCTGCGCGAGAAGACGTTGACGACAATGACGCCTGCCGTGATCAGCGCAATGCCGATCAGCGCCGGGGCGTCGAGCTTCTGTCCGAACAGCACGTAGGAGGCCAGCGCAACGAGGACGATCCCGCAGCCTGCCCATATGGCATAGGCAATCCCGACCGGGATCGTTCGCAGCGTCAGGGACAGGCAGAGGAAGGCGATGGCGTAGCCGAGCAGCACGATGATGGAAGGTATCGGCCTGGTGAATTCTTCTGACGCCTTCAGCGCGGCGGTGCCGACGACCTCGCTGACGATCGCGATGGTGAGAAATAGATAACCCACGTCCGTCTCCAGTCCTGTCCCATGCCCTCGCCGGCCGAGTATTGCACTCGAAATCCTACCGTTGTCTGACGTCACCGCCGGGGGCCAGTGCATTGCACGGGCAACCCCGGCGGGTGTTGCAGCGGCCTAAGGCAATAGAGACGGATTGAAGCTCCAGCCCCGACGTCCTGCCCTAGCGGAAGAACGCGTCGGCACGCATGCCGGGCAGCAGGGGCACTGGACCGTCAAGGTCGATCATGACCTCCATGACCTCCACGTCGGTTGCCCGGCGCGCACCGCGCGATCCCATTCTCGGCAAGCCGAGCGAGGGGGCGAGCTCCGTCACTTTGCCTTCGAAATCCTTTCCGGGATAGGCACTGCTGCGTACGAAGGCCTTCTGACCAAGCTTGATCTTCGCGACATCCTGCTCGTCCACCTCGGCACGCACGCGAATCACGGTCATGTCGCCCATGGTCAGCAGCGGCACATCGGGCGAGGGGGCGACCAGCTCGCCGCGCTTGGCGTTCACCTGCAGCACGCTGCCGGTGATGGGTGCGCGGATGCGGGTCTTGTCGAGGAACTCCTCGGCCATGGT
Source organism: Hyphomicrobiaceae bacterium (assembly GCA_008933705.1). Taxonomy (GTDB): domain Bacteria; phylum Pseudomonadota; class Alphaproteobacteria; order Rhizobiales; family Hyphomicrobiaceae; genus AWTP1-13. Next base: position 187,105 of record WBUN01000002.1, on the reverse strand, counting down.
CACCTCGGTGCGCGCGGCAATCAAGGCAGCTTCGAGACGATTGGGAGCGGGTACGGTGGCCCGGGCATGCGCCGCGGCGAATGCCACGTGCTCCCGGCGCAGCTTGTCCTTCGCTTCGGCCAGTCGCTTGCGGGCCTGCAGCAGCGCCTGCGGACTGCCGGGCGACTTGCGATCGGCGGCAAGCACGGCATCGAGCTCGAAGCGGGCATTTGTCACGGTCCGCTCGGCGGCAAATACTGCGTCCTCAGCCTTGCGGATATCGTCGCGTCCGGCTGTTGCGGGCTGTGCATCGCGCTCGCGCTTGCGTGCGGCGACTTCCGCTTCGGCAGCCGTCAGACGGGCGCGTGCCTCCTTGTCCTCCAGGCGGATCAGAACCTCACCCTCGGTGACGCGATCGTTGGTGTGCACGGCGATTTCCATGACGCGGCCGGCGATGCCGGTGCCGATGCGGATCTGGCCGGATTTGGGCTCGACCCGTCCGGGAGCGGCGGCGACCCATCCAACCTGAGGCGCTGCGGGAACAGGCGCAGCAGGCTGCGCGGTCTGCACGGCAGCGTTCGTCGGCAAGGGCAGCTTGTTCTGGGTTGCCTGGCCGGGGCTGGCATAGATCGAGATGGCGATGCCGGCCATGCCGAGCAGGCCAAGACCGAGAATGGTGGCAAGCCGCTTGGCGGCTTCGCTGCCCGGGCTTTGCCGATGGCCCCCAGATGGGGCGCTGTTGTGGGATTGCATGAGTGATCCTCCGTTTGCCTGAAGCACTGCCCGCCTTGGCCGCTGCCTGCCGGGCCGTGCCCAATGTCGTGACCCTACGCGCGGGGAATGGGGCCTGCTGTTACCGGTGGAACAGGTGTGTGCGATGCATTCCGGGAGGCGGATTCTTCTCTCCCTGCAAGCGCACAAGTCATGTTTCGCCGGGAACAGCGCAGACGGCAGTGATCGGTCAATCTCTCCTCACAACGCGAGACCGGCACCGCCCTCGGTTCGGTCTGCAGCACCCAAGGGAGAGAGTCATGCACGGACAGATCACCAAGTACCGCGAGGACATCGGCTACGGCGTCATCGAGGCGGACAACGGCCGCAAATACCGGTTCTCCAGATCCGAGATCATCAATTCGGGCGATGGCCTCGTGGGCCAGGACGTCGATTTCGTCCTCATCGCCAACCGCCCGAGCGAGATCATCATGATGACCGGATCGCCCTGGACGATCTTCGGCGACGTCAGCCGGGTCTAAGGCCTGCAAGCGGAGCACATGCCATGACTGCCGCCGTCGACTTTTCCGACTTGCCGCTCGTCGCACCCGAGAAGCTCGCCGTACCGATGCGCTTTCTGATCGACAGCGGTCGCGGGCTTGCCCTGCTGCGCGGTCTGTCGCACGCAGAGCTGCGCGAGATCGATCACGCCGTCTGGCTCGCCTTCGGCGATGACCCGGCCGGGCGGCTTGCCCTGGTCCTGCGCTTCCGGGCCTTCGCGGAGGTGTTCACCTGCTCGCGGCTGCGCAGCCTCTTCCTCAAGCGCGGCCTCGCCCTGCTTGCCCCTGCGCTCAAGGTGGCGGCTGGCATGCGCCTCAACATGGAGCGCGGCTTCAATCCGCACAAATTCGCCGTCGCTCTGGAGGGCCTGCTCTCGGAGCTCGATCGGGCACGGGTGCCGGACCGGTACGGTCAGGCGGAGATGCTGGAGGCGGCGATTGCGTGACCCAAAGGGGCATGCGGCAGGGAACTTTGGCGCGGTGCGCACGTTTCTTGCGCGATCCGGCTGATGACCTCCCGTTTCAGCCCGGGTCAGCACAGTGGCGGCACCCCGGTCCATCCCGGCCGGGGTGTTGCTATTTGGCGCTCCTGGACGCGCTCAGCAGGCGCGACGCATCAGCAACAATTTTCCTGTGGTCGAAGGCGAGCGAGAGCTTGCGCCGGTTCGAGACCCACAGCGCTGCCTCTGCGTCGTCGCCTGCGGTCGGCTCGGCGCGCCTGACGCGGGCAAGGAATGCAACCGAGCAGATGTGGCCCCTGGGATCGCGATCCGGGTCCGAGTAGACCCCGATCAGCCGCAGCCTGCCCACGCTTATTCCGGTTTCCTCAAAAAGCTCGCGGCGGCCGGCCTGCTCGACCGTCTCGCCGATCTCCACGAAGCCGCCCGGCAGCGCGTAAGCGCCCTGAAACGGCGGGTTCCTGCGGCGGACGAGGAGAAGGCGCACGGCGGCGTCGAACACGACGCAGTCGACGACCAGAGCCGGCGTTTGGGGGAGGGGCATGGGCCGCACCTGATTGACATTGAGACGCAGCCAGAGTGTCAGCGGCAGCCGCGTCCGGCAAGCCTGCGCCTGCAGCGGCGTGCCCGGCCGACGATCATGCGCAACGCCGTCTTAAATTGAGCACGACTATGGTGTCCCCTTGTGGCCAGGCCGCCCGCCCCTCGGATCGACGGGCCGGGGTGGTCCAACAATCAACGAGGGGGTTACTCATGGTGCGCGCGTATTTCGCAACAACGACGGCATGCGCATTGGCTCTGCTTGCATTTGCTGCGAGCGGCAGGGCGGTCGCCGGTCAGGATTCCACCGTTGCAAGCTTCGCCGGCCGCTGGGCAGGGGACGGAAGGATCATTCCCGCGTCCGGGCCGAGCGAGGAGTTCAAATGCGTCATCACCTATTTCCCGAGCGACGACGGCTCGCGCATGCGCCAGAACCTGCGCTGCAAGGGCCTGAGCTATGCCTTCGACGCGGCAACCCATATGGAGATCGACGGTGCCAGGATAACGGGCCGGTGGAGCGACAACATCTATTCGCTCAACGGCACCGTGAACGGAGCCTTCACCAGCGATGGATTCAGCGTGCAGCTCAGCGGGCAGTTCTTCGAGGCCAGAATGACGGTGGTGAGCACACGGTGCGAGCAGCTCGTGACCGTCATCCCCGATCAGGCCACGCAGATGAAGGAGCTGTCCGCCGTGCTCCGCAAGTGCTGAGTTGGACGTGTCCCCCGTCGTCCTCGGGAGGGGCAGCACCGCTCAGCGGACTATATTGGCGGGGGGCGAGCCGGCGTCCTTCGGCTCTTTGGCCGGCAGGGCGGATGGGTCGGTATCCGGCTCCGCGTAGAGGTCGAACAGCAGATCGAGGGTATCGAGGAAGGTAGCCACCAGATCGAGCAGGGTGCCAAGCCGCACACGTCCCGCCACCAGGTATTCCTCGGTCACGGCAATCTGTGTCAGGCGCCCCAGCCCCGCCGCATCGCGGGCGATCACGCCCCGGCTGCGCAGGAAGGCCATTCCCACGTCGCCCGTCTCGAAATCGCGCGTGGTGGTGTCCCCAAGCTCCGCTGCGGCATCGACCAGCGGGGCGGTGCCGGCAACGAACAGGGCAATGAGCGGCTTGAGCCTGCTCTCGCTCCGCTTCATCTCCTCGGCGCGCTTGCGCGCCTGCAGCAGCCGCGCCGTCATGGCAAGCTCGAGCGTGCGCACGGTGCCGAGAAACTCGGAGATCTCGCGGCTCTGGCGCATCAGACGCGGCATGCTGAGGTGCTGCACGGCTTCCGCCAGCATGACACGCTCGGTCAGCAGATCCTCCCCCATCGCCAGGGCAGCGTCGAGGTGATCGCCCAGCAGATAGATGCTTGGATGCCGCGTTGCCGGCGGGTGTACGGTCATGAGTGCTCCCCATCCCTCAGGTCAACGCACACAAGACCGATTCGCACCGCGCCGCCCATGGGGGCGGCGCCATAATCAACCGGCCATCGCGGTCCGGCTCGATGCCTCGCCGCTTCTGGCGGACGCATTGATCAGGCGCGCCAGCGCGCTCTGGGCCTCGGCTTCGCTGGTGAAGGCGCCGACGACATCGCGCGGTCCCGACGAGGGTGCGCCCTGAGCATTGACGCCGGAGCGGGTGATGACGAGCTGACCGGACGGATAGCGCACCAACTCATAATTCGAGAGTTCCATGACCTGTCCCCCTGAAAAGTCAGAACCGCCGCGAATTGCTACGCACTGGATCTGTGCACGCCTGGATGTGAAGCCGCCGGCTTGTTCGCACGCGTGCCGGGCCCGGCTGGCGGCTTCACATAATTGTCACAACGCCTTGCGTCAATGGGCCGTTGATCAGCCTCAATGCTTGTTCAGATTTCCCTCAGCTGCACCCGCTCGTGCTGCCGCAGGTGTCGCACTTGAGGCACGTGCCGTTGCGCACGAGCGTGAAATTTCCGCACTCCCGGCAGCTCTCGCCCTCATAGCCCTTGACTTTGGCCTCGGCGATCCGGTCGGCCTCCACGCTGCTCTTGGCGGCGCGGACGACCTCGGCGGCCTCCCTGGCAATGCGGGTCTTCTGCCGCAGCGCCAACTGGTCGGCGAGCTGCTGGGCGAGCTGCGTTACTTCCGTCTTGGTGGTCTGGGCGAAGGCGGTCGTCACCTCCTGCTGCAGCGAGGCCACGGGGCTCGCCGGCTCGGTCCGGGTCGCCGCAATGGCCACAGCGCTCGAGGTCGAGCGCAGGGCCAGCACCCGGTTCTCCTGTCCGCGCAGCAGCCCGCGCGAGAGAAACCTGGCGGCCGGCGGCGGGGCCTGATCCTCCTCCAGCTCCTCGTCAGAGGAGCCAAGCCCGGTGTTGGCGATCTCGCTCACGTCGACGTGCGCCAGGTCGTTACGGCCGAGGTACGACACCGCCAGCTCGCGGAAGATGTAGTCGAGGATCGAGGTGGCGTTCTTGATCGTGTCGTTGCCCTGCACGAGGCCGGCCGGCTCGAAGCGGGTGAACGTGAAGGCGTCCACGTACTCCTCGAGCGGCACGCCGTACTGCAGGCCGAGCGAGATGGCGATGGCGAAGTTGTTCATCAGCGACCGGAAGGCGGCGCCCTCCTTGTGCATGTCGATGAAAATCTCGCCCAGCCGCCCGTCCTCATACTCGCCGGTGTGGAGATACACCTTGTGGCCGCCGACGGTGGCCTTCTGTGTGTAGCTCTTGCGCCGGTTGGGCAGCTTCTCGCGCTCGCGCGCCCGCTCCACGATGCGCTCGACGATACGCTCGGCGGTGACGGTCGCGCGCGCCGCCATCGGCTTGTCGGCCATCATCTGTTCGGCGACCTCCTCAGCCTCGTCCTCGTCGTCAGGCAGGAGCTGCGCATTGAGCGGCTGGGACAGCTTGGAGCCGTCGCGATAAAGCGCGTTGGCCTTCAGCGCGAGGCGCCAGGAGAGCATGTAGGCCTCCTTGCAATCCTCTACGCCCGCCTCGTTCGGCATGTTGATGGTCTTGGAGATGGCACCCGAGATGAAGGGCTGGCTCGCGGCCATCATGTGAATATGGCTTGCCGCCGACAGGAAGCGCTTGCCCTTGCGCCCGCACGGGCTGGCGCAGTCGAACACGGGCAGGTGCTCCTCAGCGATGTGCGGCGCGCCTTCCAGCGTCATGGCTCCGCACACGTGCTCATTGGCCGCTTCGGTGTCCTTCCTGGAGAAGCCCAGGTGCGTGAGCAAATCGAAACCCGGCTCGTTCAAGGTGTCTGCCGGGATCTGCAGGGTGCCGGTCAGGAACTCCTCGCCGAGCGTCCACTTGTTGAAGGCGAACTTGATATCGAACGCCGTCTTCAGCGACCCCTCGAGCTTCTGCAGCACCTTGTCGGTGAAGCCCTTGGCCTTGAGCGTCGTGTGGTTGATGGCGGGCGCCTGCGCCAGCGAGCCGTGGCCTACCGCATAGGCTTCCATCTCGGCGATCTCGGCCTCGCTGTAACCCAGCGTGCGCAGAGCCTCGGGAACGGATTGATTGATGATCTTGAAATAGCCGCCGCCGGCCAGCTTCTTGAACTTCACCAGCGCGAAGTCGGGCTCGATGCCGGTGGTGTCGCAATCCATGACGAGGCCGATCGTGCCGGTGGGGGCGATCACGGTTGCCTGCGCATTGCGGTAGCCGTGCTCCTGGCCGAGTGCGATGGCCTGGTCCCAGGCGCGGCGCGCGGCCTCAACGAGACGGTCGTCCGGGCAGGCCGACGCATCGAGCGGCACCGGTGCGATCGAGACCTTCTCGTAGCCCTCCTTGTGGCCATAAGCGGCGCGACGATGGTTGCGGATCACGCGCAGCATGTCGTTTGCGTTCGGCGCATAGCCGGGGAAAGCGCCGAGCTCCTTGGCCATCTCTGCCGAGGTCGCATACGCTACGCCCGTCATGATGGCCGAGATGGCGCCGCAGATGGCGCGGCCCTCGGGACTGTCGTAGGGGATGCCCGAGGCCATCAGGCAACCGCCGATATTGGCGAAGCCGAGGCCGAGCGTGCGGTAGCGGTAGGACAGCTCGGCGATCTTCCTGGAGGGGAACTGCGCCATCAGCACCGAGATCTCTAGCGCAATGGTCCACAGCCGGCAGGCATGCTCGAAGGCCGCGACGTCGAAGCGCTTGTCGGAATCGCGGAACATCATCAGGTTCAGCGACGCCAGGTTGCAAGCGGTGTCGTCGAGGAACATGTATTCCGAGCAGGGGTTCGAGGCGCGGATCGGCCCCGATTTCGGGCAGGTATGCCAGTCGTTGATGGTGGTGTGGAACTGGATGCCCGGATCCGCGGAGGCCCAGGCGGCGTAGCCGATCTTCTCCCACAACTCCCGCGCCTTGACGGTTTTCACCGTCTTGCCGCCGAGCCGCGAGGTCAGCGACCAGTCTTCGTCCTCCATCACTGCGTTCAGGAACGCGTCCGTCACTCGCACCGAGTTGTTGGAGTTTTGGCCAGAGACCGTCAGGTAGGCCTCGCTGTCCCAGTCCGTGTCGTAGGTGGAGAACTCCAGGTCCTTGTAGCCCTGGCGCGCGAACTGGATGATGCGGCGGATGTAGTTGTCCGGGACGAGATCGCGCCGCGCGTCCTTGATGGCGCGCTTCAACGCCGGGTTCTTGGCGGGATCGAAGCAGTCGGGATGTGAGATGCGCGCCTCCGGCGCGACGCCGTCGACCCCGCAGTTGACGCAGGCCTTCATGATGGCCTTGAGCCGCTTCTGGCAGATCTTGGAGCCGGTCACAAGCGCGGCGACCTTCTGCTCCTCCTTCACCTTCCAGTCGATATAGGCCTCGATGTCGGGGTGGTCGATGTCGACCACCACCATCTTGGCGGCGCGCCGGGTCGTGCCGCCCGACTTGATGGCGCCGGCTGCCCGATCGCCGATGCGCAGGAAGCTCATCAGGCCCGACGACTTGCCGCCGCCCGAAAGCCTTTCGTTCTCCGCCCTCAGCTTGGAGAAGTTGGTGCCGGTGCCGGAGCCGTACTTGAAGAGGCGCGCTTCCCGTACCCAAAGATCCATGATCCCGTTCTCGTTGACGAGATCATCCTCGATCGACTGGATGAAGCAGGCATGCGGCTGGGGATGCTCATAGGCGGATTCGGAGGCTGCGACTTTGCCCGTCAGGTGGTCGACGTAGTAGTGCCCCTGGCCCGGCCCATCGATGCCGTAGGCCCAGTGCAGGCCGGTGTTGAACCACTGCGGGCTGTTCGGCGCGCCGAACTGCATGGCCAGCATGTAGCGGTGCTCGTCGAAGAAGGCGCGGGCGTCGTCCTCGCAGGTGAAGTAGCCGCCTTTCCAGCCCCAGTAGGTCCACGTGCCGGCAAGGCGGTCGAAAACCTGTCGCGCGTCGCTTTCCCCTCCGAACCTCTCCTTTTCGGGAAGCTCGGCGAGCGCCCGCTCGTCAGGGGCCGACCGCCACAGCCACGATGGAACCTGGGTCTCCTCGATGCGCTTGAGGCGCGCGGGAATACCGGCCTTGCGGAAATATTTCTGGGCGAGGATGTCGGCCGCTACCTGGCTCCAATGCTCGGGGACCGCGAAATTCTCGAGCCGGAACACGACCGAGCCGTCCGGATTCCTGATCTCGGACGTGGTGCGGCGGAAGGGGATCTTTTCATAAGGTGACTTGCCCGCCGTCGTGAACCGCCGATTGATCTGCATTTCTTGCCCCCACTTGAAGCTGGCCGCGCACGCCTCCGGGCGGCGCGATTCGTTTGTGCTCTGATCATCCCCACGCAAACGCCACTTCCCGCCGATGTCGGGACACGCAGCCCACCAGCCCCGAGAAACATCCTGGATAGATGTGCCCGGGCGGGCGGAAACACACACAAGGCCGAGACGCAACACTATGCCGCGCGACGAAGCTCTTCCCCCTCGCCTCGCATCAGCGCTTGCCAGGCTTGGACGCGAATTCGCTGGCAGCGCGGCTATCTTTCAGGTGGCGACGAAACAGCCGGCTGGCCGTCGTCCGCAAAACCAAACTATGACGATTCGTAGGCAGTCGTCACGAGGTCTTGTGGGTGGTAGGTCAAACCCGCTACTAGATGTAGATGGTCGCTCAAATATGGGCAGAACCTGTGGGCGAATCAGAAGGAAAGCCGCATGGCTACGAAATAACAGGCTGACATGGCCTATCGGCTGACCGTGTCAAGACTTGAAAATGAGCAAGCGAAAGCGATGCGCAGCGAGGCTACTGCGATTCCAGCAACGCTTGTGTTGCAGTTCTGCCGCGGCGGGTGGCGGCATGGACATCAATTCGTACGAGTGCCATAAGCCCGGAAGTCGTGAGCCCGGAGAAACCGCACGCATGGGCATTCTCAGCGAGATCTTCAGTTGGTGGGGTGGCAACACTTGGTCGAACCGACTCTATACCGCGCTGCGCGGCAAGCTTGTCGGCACCGACGCTGCCGGCAACCGCTACTATGTGCAGAGCAAGGGGGTTGGTCCGCTTGGCGTCCCCCGCCGCTGGGTGATCTATAGGAATATGGCGGAGGCGTCGCAGGTGTCGCCAGAGTGGCACGGCTGGCTGCATTTCACCGTCGACACGCCTCCGACCGAGGATCAGTACACGCCGCGCCCGTGGCAGAAGCCGCATCGCATGAACATGACCGGCACGGCCGAAGCTTTGCGCCCGTCGGGAAGCATTCTCAGCAGCGGTCATCGCCCCAAGGCGACGGGAGACTACAAGCCCTGGCAGCCGCGCTGACCCGTTAAGGACGGGTGCTGGCGTCACGTTTGCGCCAACATTTTCGCTCCTTTTCTGACATCGGCACCAACGCGCAAGACGATTGCACACCAACCATGGCGCACACGAGCGACCGGCGCTGCACAGCCCAGGCAGGGTATCGGTCGCTGGCCGGTGCCGGTGTGGTGTGCGCGTTTGCCTCGATGTTTGCCGCACCGGTCTTTGCACAGCGTATCGAGAACGCGGTCGCCGTCTTTGCTGCGCTTGACAAGGTGACGGCCAAGATTTCCCGCCTTGAGGTGCCGCTCAACCAGACGGCCACATTCGGCGCCCTCAAGGTTACGCCCCGCGTCTGCTATTCGCGCGCGCCCACCGAACCGCCCAAGACCTCGAGCTTCGTCGAGGTCGAGGAGATGCTGCTCGATGGCAAGCAGAAGCGCATCTTTTCCGGCTGGATGTTTGCGGACAGCCCCGGCCTCAACGCCGTCGAGCATCCGGTGTTCGACGTGTGGCTGACGGAGTGCAACAGCCCAGCGCGCACGTCGGCCGGGCCGCGGCCGCAGCAGCAAGGGACGACTCCGACGGCAAGTCCGCCGTCCCAGACCGGGCCTGCCCCCACCGAGCAGCCGCGGCGTCGCCGGGTGCCGCGCTGAAGCCGGCGGATATCAGCGGGCCTGGCGGCTGCCCCGGCCCTGGATGATGTTTAGGATAAGCTCAGGGCTTGCACTTCGCGGCAACGCCAGGAAGTCGGCATCGTGGGCCAGCGCCCGCTCGAGCAGCTTGTGAAACTCGGCGCGATCAATCTCGACGGTGCCGAACTGGCGCAGATGGTCGGTTACGAACTGGGTATCGAGCAGCGAGAAGCCGCCGCGGATCAGCCGCGCGCTCAGATAGACAAGAGCGACCTTGCTCGCGTCGCGCTCTGTCGAGAACATGCTTTCGCCAAAGAACGCGCCGGCCAGCGCCACGCCGTACAGGCCGCCGACCAGCCGCCCGTCACGCCAGGTTTCGACCGTGTGGCAATACCCGGTACGATACAGATCGCGATAGAGGCCGCGGATCTTGGAGTTTATCCAAGTTGTGCGCCGGCCCGGCCGCGATGCGGCGCAGCCCTCGATGACGCCTTCGAAATTGGTGTCGACGCGGATCTCGAACGCCTGTTGGCGGATGGTGCGGGCAAGCCGCTTCGGCACGTGGATCTGATCGAGCAGCAGGATACCGCGCTGCTGGGGCTCGATCCAATAGAGCGCCGGGTCCTCAGCGCTTTCCGCCATGGGGAAGATGCCGCACGTGTAGGCCTTCAACAGGACCTGCGGCGTAATCTCGATAACGATGTCGTCGCGCGACGCCATTGAGCACTCTTGGCCGGAGACCGCTCCGACTTCACTCCTTTCAACCAATTATGGTTTTTGCAGGAATTTTTCCAGCCAGTGAATATCGTAGATGCCGTTGGCGATGTCCGGCTGCTGCACCAGATCGACAAACAGGGGAATGGTCGTCTCTATACCGTCGATGACGAACTCCGAAAGGCATCGCTTCAGCCGCATCAGGCACTCGTTGCGATTCTTGCCGTGCACGATGAGCTTGCCGATCAGGCTGTCGTAGAAGGGGGGGATGCGGTAGCCCTGGTAGACGCCGCTGTCGACGCGCACGCCGAGCCCTCCGGGGGGGTGCCAGTAGGTGATCGTCCCAGGCGACGGCATGAAGGTCCTGGCGTTTTCCGCATTGATGCGGCACTCGATGGCGTGGCCCGAAAGGGTAACCTCGTCCTGCGTCAAGCTCAGCGGCGCGCCTGAAGCAATCCTGATCTGCTCGATGACAAGATCGAGGCCGGTGATCATCTCGGTCACCGGGTGCTCCACCTGCAGCCGCGTGTTCATCTCGATGAAGAAGAACTCGCCGTCCTCGTAAAGGAACTCGACCGTGCCGGCCCCGCGATATTTCAGCTTTTGCATGGCTCTGGCGACGGTGCTGCCGATCGACTTGCGCTGCTCGGCATTGAGAGCCGGCGAGGGGGCCTCCTCCCACACCTTCTGATGGCGGCGCTGCAGCGAGCAGTCGCGCTCGCCCAGATGGATGGCGTTGCCTTTGCCGTCGCCGAACACCTGGATCTCGATATGGCGCGGCTTGGACAGGTACTTCTCGAGATACACGCTGTCGTCGCCGAATGCGGCCTTGGCCTCGGAGCGGGCGGTCTTGATAGCGATGTCGAGCTCTTCCGCCGAGCGCGCCACCTTCATGCCGCGCCCGCCACCGCCCGCAGCCGCCTTGACCAGCACGGGAAAGCCCATCTGCTTGGCGACCCGTTGTGCCTGGGCCTCGTTGGTGATTGCTCCGTCCGAGCCGGGCACGACCGGGATGCCCAGGCGCTTGGCCGTCTCCTTGGCCTCGATCTTGTCGCCCATGACGCGGATGTGCTCGGACGTGGGGCCGATGAAGGTTATGCCGTGCTCCTCCAGGATCTCGGCGAAGCGGGCATTCTCCGAGAGGAAGCCGTAGCCGGGATGTATCGCGTCTGCGCCGGTAATCTCGCAGGCAGCCAGCAGGCGCGGTATGTTGAGATAGCTCTCCGCCGCCGGCGGCGGACCGATGCATACGCTCTCGTCGGCGAGCCGCACGTGCATGGCGTCGGCATCCGCCGTCGAATGCACGGCAACGGTGGCGATGCCGATCTCTCTGCAGGCACGTTGGATTCTGAGCGCGATCTCGCCGCGGTTGGCGATCAAAACCTTGTCGAACATCGGATCGAGCCGGCTCCGGTAATTTGCTGGCGCTCGGGAGCGCTATTCGATGATGGCGAGCGGTTCGCCGAACTCAACGGGCTGGCCGTTCGTGACGAGGATCGCGGTTACCGTCCCGGCCTTGGTGGCGGGGATGTGGTTCATCGTCTTCATTGCCTCGATGATCATGATCGTCTGGCCTTGTGCAACCCGCGTTCCCACGTCGACGAACGGGGGAGCGCCGGGCTCGGGCGCAAGATAGGCCGTGCCGACCATCGGCGACTTGACGCAGCCGGGGTGCTTGGCGGGATCATCGGGAGCGGCTTTCTGCGCGGGCGCCGGTGACGGTGTGGCCGCCGCCGGCTGGGGGGTGGAGGGCGCCGGCGCAGCGGCATAGGCGATCGTCTCGATGCGGCGGGCGACGCGCACCCGCAGGCCTTCGCGCTCAACCTCGATCTCGCTCAATCCCGTTTCGTCGAGCAGCTCGGCCAGCTCGCGGATCAGGCCTTGCTCGGCGCTGCCCTTGCCTTTCACGTCCTTTGCCATGCGCTGCGTTGGTCCCGTTTTGCGTGTCAATTCTAGGTGGCCTTGCTTGCCCCTTTGGCCAGCAGATCAGCCATCGCCTCGACGGCGATCTCATAGCCCTTCGGCCCGAACCCGCAGATCAGCCCCTGTGCGGCAGGAGACACATACGAATGGTGGCGGAATGCCTCGCGCCGGAACACGTTGGAGAGGTGCAGCTCGATGACGGGCCGCTCCGCAGCCGAGAGGGCATCGAGAATGGCGACTGAAGTGTGGGTATAGGCGCCTGCATTGAGGATGATGCCGTCGGCTTTTTCCCTGGCCTCCTGTATCCAGCCTACGAGCTCGCCTTCAGAATTCGTTTGCCTGAAATCGACCGCCAGCCCCATTGTGCGGGCGCGCGCTTCCGTCCGGAGCCGGACGTCGTCCAGCGTCTCGCTGCCATACACGGTCGGCTCGCGAACGCCGAGCAGGTTCAAATTCGGTCCGTTGAGCACAAAGATCGGCTTGGGCATGGCCCGGCGCCCGAGGGTTGCTGTATGCGGGAAGTGCTGGGAAAGCCCTGTGCTTTCAGCCAGCCGCCCCCTTTACCAGCTTTCTCCGGGGTGCGAAAGGCCGAGCCCCCAGGTTCTCCAGAGGCTGGTTCCGGCTTGCTCACGTACCGTTGCTTACAAGGGCCCGTAGCGGTTCTTCTCAGCAGACCTTGCAGCCTTCCTTGCGCACTTCCGCGATGTTCTTGCTCATGAGCTCGCTCAAGTTCTCGGGTGCACCCGGGATGATGCGATCACCAATGATGAAATGCGGTGTCCCTTGGATGCCCATCTTGGTGGCGAGCTTGCGCGTGTCGTCGATTTCCTTCTTGACCTCGGCCGATGCCATGTCCTTCTTGAGCCTGTTCATGTCCAGGCCGAGCTTCTCGGCGACGCGCAGGGCCGCAGCTTCGTTTGCCTGGCCCTGACTTTCCAGCATGGCCCGATGAAACTCCCAATACTTGCCCTGCAGCTTGGCGGCCAGGGCGACACGAGCAGCTTCCTCGGACCCTTTGGACAGGATCGGAAATTCCTTCAGGACGACTTTGAGCTGCTTGTCCTTCTCGACAACCTTGGCAACATCCGAGAAGGCCTTTTTGCAATAGCCGCAGTTGTAGTCGAAGAACTCGATCAGGGTGACATCGCCCTTGGCGTTGCCGACAATGGGCGAGGACTGCGGGCGGAACAGCTCGGAGGAATTCTCCTTGAGCGCAACGGCCATGCGCTCGGCCTGAATCTTGTCCATCTTGGCTTCGAGCGCGTTGTTGGCTTCCAACAAGATCTCGGGGTTGTTCACCAGATAGTCCTTGATGATGGCCTCGATCTGCTTGCGCTGCGTCTCGCTGAATGCACCGGCGACGGGCCGGTCGGACGCAGGCGCCGCCGCGGTCGCTTGAGAGGTTGCCTTGTCAGCGCCGATCGGAGGTTGTCCTGCATTTTGACCTGCCGCGAGCGTGGCTCCGAACAGCAGGATTGCAGGTGCCAGCAGCAGCGCGCCTTTCTTTGATGTGAGCGCGTCGAGCAGCGAGGCGAGGGGTGTGGCGGGCATCGGGTTCTCCGTGAGTGAAGGTGCGTCCTGTCGCGTTGTCGCTGGCGCGTGTCAGGTCGGTTCTTTGTAGTTGACGATATCCTCGGCGCGGATCCACTCGGGCGAGCCGCGCGGCAGCTTGGCCATGGCGCGCTTGGCAAAGATCTGCGCCTGCTTGACGTTGCCCTCGATGAAATGGGCCTGTGCGGCGGCAAGCTCCGACTGCGCGAATTGCTGCTTCTTGTAGAATGCCTTGGCCAGCTGGTGGTAGGCCATGGCGTTGAACTCGTCACCAAGCATCGAGCGGCGCAGCAGGGCTATCGCCTCGTCCACCAGCGCCATGTTGTCCGTCGCGATCATCGACTGGGCGAGCTCCGCCTGCATCAGCGGCTCATTGCCTCCGGCAAGCTGCAGCGCCTTGCGCAGATGCGGGATCGACTCCTGGTACTGGCCGACCCAGTAGTAGAGATTGCCTTTCAGCTCCCAGAAGTAGGGATGGTCCGGCCTGTCCTTTATCAGGGCATCCACCTCGCCCATTGCCTGGATGCACTTGCCCGAGCAGTTGCGGGCGATCGCACGCGCATAGCGTGCGGGAAGGCTATTGTCTCTGGCAGGATAGCGGTTCAGCACCGTCTGCATGCGCTCGAGATAGCCCGAGATCTTCGCGCGCACGAGGTCGTGCCGCAGCTGCAACTGCGGCGGGTCCTTCTGGTCTGCATAGGGGCTCTTGGCAACGTTTTCGCGTAGTTGCGCAAGGCGATTGGCCGCCACGGGATGGCTGCGCACGAAGGGATCCAGATCCTTGTCGGACCAGAACTCCTGCTGGGCGAAGCGCTCGAACGTCTCCAGCATGCCGCGGCCAGACTGCTTCGTTGCCTCCAGATAGCGCAAGCCGGCCTGGTCGGCGGCGGATTCCTGGGCGCGGCGCTCGCTCAGCAGCGAGCGCATGATCAGCTCGTTGCCGCCCGTCAGCACGCCGCTGCCCGCACTCCCGATCTCACGTGCGGAATCGCCGCCGGACATCGCGCCACCGACCATCAGGCCGATCCCGAGGATGGCCAGGAGCAGGGCCTTGGTCTGGTCGCGCGCAATGCGCGCCCGAAGCGCCGCGAGGTGTCCGCCTTTGATGTGGCCCGTCTCATGGGCAATGACCCCGATCACCTCGTTGGGCGTCTTGGCCTGCATGAGGGTTCCGGAGTTGATGAACACGTTGCGGCCATCGACAACGAACGCATTGAAGCTCTCGTGCCGGACGATGCGCATGGAGATGTTCTGCGACCCGAGCCCGGCCGCCCTGAAGATCGGCCGCGAGTAGTCCTTGAGGAGGTTCTCGATCTCCGTGTCGCGGATGAGGGGTATGCCTTGTGCCACCGCCGGGGACACGGAAGCGATGCAGACCGACACGGCATAGATGCCTGCCATCGCCGCTGCGCGCCACTTCCGCGGCCAAGCCATGCCGCCGCCACCCGACGGGCGCATCCATCGGGCGCAGATCAAGGGCTTGCGTTCGTGAGCTGCGCTTGCGTGCACGGTGCGGGACTCGAGATCCGTAATAATATTGCAGCCAACTGGCATAGTAGGGCCGGCGGCCCGTGGCCTAGGCAACCTGAGCCATCCCGACTATAAGCCGCAGGCCTTCGACACGCCAACTCGCTTGGGCAGGCTACCGCGGCAGAGAATTGCGCACTGTCGATCACATCTTCGCGGGTAGGGCTCAACCATGGCGGTTTGAGGGCTCGCGGGGATCGGAGGCGACACATGGATAAGCCGTCCAACAGTCTGAGCGCCGCGGCTCGCAACGCCCTGCGGGCGTCGCAGCGCAGCGATGTGCCCTCCTTCATCGTCATGGACGTCATGCAGGCTGCAGCAGCCCGGCAGGCCCAGGGCGGCGACGTCATCCACATGGAGGTCGGCCAGCCCGGCACGCCGGCACCGCGGGCAGCATTGGAGGCGGTCAAGCGGGCGCTCGATGTGGAAAAGCTGGGCTACACCGTCGCACTTGGCCTGCCGGCTCTGCGCGAGCGGATCGCCCGCCACTACCAGGAGCGTTACGGCGTCGTCGTGCCGCCGGACCGTGTGGTGGTAACGACGGGCTCCTCGGCCGCATTCGTGCTGGCCTTCCTTGCGCTGTTCGACGTCGGCGCGAAGGTCGCCCTGCCGTCGCCCGGCTATCCTTGCTACCGCCACATCCTCACCACGCTTGGGCAAATCCCGGTGATCCTTCCCACCGATGACCCATCACGCTGGATGCCGACGCCGGAACAGATCGATGAGGTCGTGAGGTGCGAGCAGGTTTCGGGCCTGGTCATTGCCAGCCCCGCCAACCCGACCGGGACGATGATCGAGGCGGCGCGTCTTGCGCAGATTGCGAGTTTCTCCCGCCGCCACAACATCTGGTTCATCTCCGATGAAATTTACCATGGCCTGGCTTACGGTCCGCCTGAGCAAACGGCGCTCGCCTACGCTGACGAGGCCATCGTCATCAACAGCTTCTCGAAATACTTCTCGATGACGGGCTGGCGCGTGGGCTGGCTGATCGTGCCTGAAGCATTGGTTCGGCCAATCGAGCGGCTGGCGCAGAATCTGTATATCTCCCCGCCCACCGTAGCCCAGGTTGCCGCGCTTGGAGCCTTCGACGGGATCGACGAGTTGGAGGCCAACAAGCACGTATATGCCCGGAACCGGGCGCTCCTTCTCGAGGAACTGCCCAAGGCCGGGCTGCAGCGTATCCTTCCAGCCGACGGCGCCTTCTATCTCTACGTGGACGTGAGCGAATTCACCACCGACAGCGTCGCCTTCACCAAGGAGATGCTGCAGGATATCGGCATCGCGGCCACGCCAGGCGTCGATTTCGATTTCGAGCGCGGCCGTCGCTACGTTCGCTTCTGCTATGCGGGCACGACGGAGGAGATGGCCGAGGCCGCGCGCCGCCTGCGCACCTGGCGCCGCCTCGCCCAAAAGTCCTGATCTGCCGGGATCGACGCTACTTGCAGGCCTTTGCCGTTGCCGTGCACTCGTAGAGCAAGCCCTTGACTTCGCACTTCTGGCTGACCGGGCCGATCTTCACGGCCTCGCCGAGGCGCGCTTTGGCGGAGTTCTTCATTGCAGCCTCGGCCATGAACGAGGCGAAGCCTTGCAGGGCGCCCGTGCCCCAGCCGCCCGCCTTGATGCAAGTCGCTGCATTCGCGGTGCCGCCGGCCAGCAGGAACAGCGTTCCCGCGGCGAGCAGAACGGTTGGCCGACGTATCGCTTGCATGTAATCCCTCCTGTGCGGTTTTGCCCCGAGCATACTGGACCCGGGCGCTCAGGGGGGCAAGGACCGGCGGGTGCGCATGTCCACAACTATCGGCGGGAGCCCCTTCGCGGCGATGCCGCCGCCTCAGGGCAGCAACGAGCGAACGCACGAGAAAGGCCAGGACTGTGTCCCGGCCTTTTCGCTCATTGCGCGCGGCTCACTCACCTGAAAAACGCCGCTGCCACCAGCCCTTGCGTGCGGGGCGCGCGGGCTCTTCTTGCGCGGCCTCGGTCTCCCGAGCCGGCTCCTCATGCACACCCATGGCTGTAGGCATGTGAACCGGCGCCTCCGGCTCCGATGCGGCCGCGCGCTCCGCTTCCGCAGCGCGCCAGTTCTGTGTCGGGCTCGTGTGGGCACCCGCCGTCTCATAGTGCGGCTCTGGCCGTGCTTCCGGCTCGGCCTCGCCTGCGTAGCTCTCGAACCGCTCTTCTGCCGGCTCGTGCTGCGCACCGCCGCCATTGTCAGCAACGCTATCCTGCCGGGCAAGATCCTCGGCGTGGCCGCGTGGGGCGTCGCGATCGCGGCCGCGTCTGCCACCCCGCCGCCCGCGGCGGCGCCCACGGCGGCTGCGGGGCTCTCCGCCTCCTGCTTCTGTGCGCTCCAGGGAGGGCTGCTCACCGAGGCCGGGCGGCTCATCCAGGGGCTCAAGGGGGCCTTCGGATGCGCGCGCAGTCTCGCCGTGGCGCTTCTCCTCATGACCATTGTGTCCATACTCGCCATGCTCAGCGCGCATGGGGGGCTCGGAGCGGTCTTCACGACGCCCGCGCCGGCGCCGCCGGCGGGAGGACCGGCTGCCGCCCTCGCCCTCGGCCGCTGGTCTCGCCTCCTCGGTCAGGCTTTCCTCGGCTTCCTCGCCATCGAAGCCCCATTCCATGTTGACCACGGTCCGGTCCTGGGCCTTTTGCGGCGCGGCCTGCACCGCCGACTTCTCGATGGCGAAATTGGCACC
Source organism: Hyphomicrobiaceae bacterium (assembly GCA_008933705.1). Lineage (GTDB taxonomy): Bacteria > Pseudomonadota > Alphaproteobacteria > Rhizobiales > Hyphomicrobiaceae > AWTP1-13. The sequence continues at coordinate 169,143 of WBUN01000002.1, read as the reverse complement.
TTGCATGCGGTCGCTGGCCTGCACGGAGATGGTGATGCCGTACCGGCGCTCCATGTCCGTCACGAACGGGCGCTTGTTATTGAGAATGTAGAGGGCCACCTCGGCTGTCGTCACCGCCGTGATCGAGTTGCGCGCATCGCGTATCAGATAATCCTCGATGGCTCGCAGCACGGCCAGCGCCACGGACTCGACGGAGCGGATGATGCCCGTGCCCTGGCAATGCGGGCATTGCGATGTCGAGCCTTCGAGCACGCCGGTGCGCAGGCGCTGGCGCGACATTTCCAGAAGGCCGAAATGGCTGATGCGGCCCACTTGTATGCGTGCCCTGTCATGGCGCAGAGCATCCTTGAGGCGGTTCTCCACCTTGCGATTGTTGCGCCGCTCCTCCATGTCGATGAAGTCGATGACAATGAGGCCCGCCAAATCCCGCAGCTTGAGCTGCCGGGCGATCTCCTCGGCCGCCTCCAGATTGGTGTTGAGCGCCGTCTCCTCGATGGAGAACTCGCGCGTCGACTTGCCGGAGTTGACGTCGATGGAGACCAGCGCCTCCGTCTGGTTGATGACGAGATAGCCGCCGGAGCGCAGCGTCACGTACGGGCTGAACATCGCGTTCAGCTGCCGCTCGATCTGATAGCGATTGAAGAGCGGCTCGGGCTCCTCGTATTTGATGACGTTCTTGGCCTGGCTGGGCGACAGCATGCGCATGAAGTCCTGCGCTTCGGTGAAGGCCGCCTCTCCCGCAACCAGGATATCGTCGATGTCCTTGGCATAGAGATCGCGTATCGAGCGCTTGATGAGGTTGCCCTCCTCGTAGACGAGGCACGGCGCGGTCGAGCGCAACGTCATGTCGCGCACGTTCTCCCACAGCCGCAACAGGTACTCGAAATCACGCTTGATCTCCTGCTTGGTGCGCGAGGCGCCCGCGGTGCGGATGATGAGCCCCATGCCTTCCGGCACTTCGAGCTCATGGGCGATCGCCTTCAGGCGCTTGCGGTCCTGCGGGTTGGTGATCTTGCGCGAGATGCCGCCGCCGCGTCCCGTATTGGGCATCAGCACGGTGTAGCGGCCGGCGAGCGAGAGGTACGTGGTCAGGGCCGCGCCCTTGCTGCCACGCTCTTCCTTGACGACCTGCACGAGGATGATCTGCCGCCGCTTGATCACCTCTTGGATCTTGTAGGAGCGCATGCGCCGGCGCGGACGCTCGGGCACCTCCTCCATGGCGTCTTCCGAGCCGACCTGCTCCACATCGCCGGAGCTCACCGTCTCCGGCGCCTCGGTGGTGTCGCCGACGATCTCCTCGACGTGGCCGGCGACGGGTTCCGCCGCCTCGCCGTTTCCGTCCGCTTGAACGGCGTCAAGGCGCTCATACGGGCTTTCAGGGTCCGCTTCAGGCTCCGAGTGCGGCTCGCTGACCGTATCCTCCTCGGCTTGTGCGGCTGGAAGAGCAGGTTGTGCCTCGTCCTCCAGCGGCTCAGTGTGCACCTCCTCGCTGTCGGTTGCGGCAGCCTCGGCGCGTGCGTCGGCCTCCGCTTCTGCCTCGGCTTCCGCCTCCGCTTCCTCCTGCAGCAGCGCTTGCCGGTCAGCCACCGGGATCTGGTAGTAGTCCGGATGGATTTCGCTGAAGGCCAGGAAGCCGTGCCGGTTGCCGCCGTAGTCGATGAAGGCCGCCTGCAGCGACGGCTCCACGCGAGTAACCTTGGCCAGGTAGATGTTGCCTCGCAGAAGCTTGCGCGCGGCTGATTCGTAGTCGAATTCCTCTACCCGGCCATTGCGCAGAACCACGACCCGAGTCTCCTCGGGGTGCGTGGCATCAATGAGCATCTTGTTCTTGTGATCCATGTGATGGGGTCCTTGGCGCGTGCTCGGGCGGCACGGGGCCGCTCATGAGCGGGAGCGAGGCCCGTGCGGGACACGCTCCTCGGTGTTGCGCCGATCTTGGTTGTGAATATTGGGCCGCGGCGGCTCAGGATGAACCCATGCACCGACGAGTTGCGGGGCGCGCAGGAAACAACCGACTTTGCGCTGACGCGGGCCTTCGAATCAGCCTTCGCCGCGCCGCCATTGTCCCTGCATGGTAAACGTGATGCCGTCATGGTCCACTTGACGTTCAGGGCCTGCGAGCGTCTCGAATGCTCGCGCTCCCCAATTGATGCCCGGTCGCCGGGCAAACCTCGCGGACCAAAATGCGGCGGCCCGCACACCGACCCGCGCCGCCCCTCGGCCGCTGTGGGGCGAGCCCTGCGGATCTGGTTCGGTGCGGGATAGCCGAAAACCACAATACGCCTTCCGGCGGTTGGGCTGCCGGGGCTTGGCGCATGTGAGTCTCGCTCATATCGAAACGAACCGTCGCATCGGCGCCGAGCGAGCCCCTTTCCGTTGCATGCAGCACAGGCGGCGAGCATATGCTCCGGGCCTGTTGCACACCTAGGCAAGCGCCGCCGGAAGACGGATACGGCGGTTTTACGATAGATTCTTGTAAGGCCTCACCCTCTGCGTGGCAAGAAAGTTCTGCCGGAGCTCCCTTGGCTCTCCGGTGGCTTGATCTAGCCTTCGATTCGGCAAACAAAGCGTTAAATTGGCGCCTCGGTACGGACAGGGGAGTGAGGGAAGCATGCCGGAGGCCGGCCAAAGGCGGGCGGGCATTTGGGTGCCGATGGGCATCCTCTTGGCATGCACTGCGCTTGTCACCGTCGGCCATGCCCAGACCGAGATCCGCAAGACGATGCCGGTCGCACCTTCCCCGGCGCACAGCGAAATCAGGAAGAACGACCCTGGCCCGGCGACCGAGGCGGCCGTGACCCAGCCTGCCGCGACCGGATGGGCCGTTGAGGTCAACGAGCGCGCCGTCAACGCCAATGAGGTGGAGATTTCGGGCGACGCGCAGCGCACCCGCTTCTCCCTGCAGCTTTCAACCAGGGTTCCCTACCAGATCTTCACGCTGGCCGACCCGTATCGCGTCATTATCGACATGCAGGAGGTAACCTTCCGCCTTCCGAAAGGTGCCGGCCAGCAGGGCCGGGGCGTCGTCGAAGCCTTCCGCTTCGGGCTGTTCGCGCCGGGCAAGTCGCGCATCGTCATCGACACTACGGGCCCGGTACGCATCGATGCCGCCGCGCTTGCGACGCGTTCCGGCGCCAAGTCGGTGCGGCTCAACATCGACCTGGTGCCTACCGATCGAGACAGTTTCCTCAGCAGGCGTGCTCCTCCAGCGCCGCGTGCGCCCGAGCCCCGAGGCCACGATCAAGACGATGTCCCACGAGCAGGTCCCAAGGGGAATGCCAAGCCTGTGATCATCATCGATCCCGGCCATGGCGGTGTCGATCCCGGGGCGGTCGGCGGTGACGTGATCGAGAAGGACGTGGTTCTGGCCGTGGCTCGCCACCTGCGCACGATCCTTGGCGTCAAGGGTCGCTACGATGTGCACATGACGCGCTCCTCGGACGTCTTTATATCGCTCGACCGGCGTCTTGCGGTGTCCCGTCGCAAGGCCGCAAATCTGTTCATTTCCATCCACGCGGACACCGTCGGTGTGCAGGACGCGGCACGGACCGTGCGGGGCGCCACGGTCTACACTTTGTCCGAGCGCGCCTCGAGCCAGGAGGCGCAAATGTTGGCCGACAAGGAAAACGCGTCCGATATCTTCGCCGGCGCGGAGACCGTCGTGGAGGAGGAGGCCGACCACGTCAAAGGCATCCTGATCGATCTGATGCGTCGCGAAACGGCCAATTTCTCCGCCGATTTCCGTGGGCGCGTGCTGACCCACCTGAAGCGTGCGATCGCCCTGTCGCGTGATCCGGCACGCTCGGCGGCATTCAAGGTCCTCAAGCAGACACAGTCGCCGTCCGTGCTCATCGAGCTCGGATACATGAGCAATGCGCAAGATGCGCGATTGCTCGCCTCTCCCGACTGGCAGAGGCAGGTCGCCAACTCGATCGCCATGGCGGTCGACGAATACTTCGCCAAGCTTTCGCGGCCAAAGCTGTAGCGATGCCGTGAATGGTTAAGGCACCTGTAGGTTGGCACAGGAATGGGCCTCGTGCTGCCACATTCCGTGTTAATGTGCCGCTCGTCTCGTGTCGCGCTTGCTGGCATGGCCCCCCTCGACTAAACAGCGCGAACAAGACCGGAACCTGGATGCAATGAGACCCGCCCCGATTCTCCCGCCACCCGTCAAGCCGAGGAAGCGGCGGCGGCGTCGTAACTGGATGTTGAATCTGCTCGGCTTTGCGTTCGCATCCGGCGTCGTGTTGTTCCTGGCGGCCTCCGCTGTCGTTGGCTTCATCGTCTGGCAGGCGTCACGCGACTTGCCCAACTATGAGAGCCTTGCGCGCTATGAGCCGCCGGTGATGACGCGCATCCATGCGCACGACGGCAGCCTGATGGCGGAGTACGCGCGCGAGCGGCGCATCTTCGTGCCGATCAACGTGCTGCCGAAACTCGTGATCGCGGCATTTCTTTCCGCCGAGGACAAACGCTTCTACGAGCACGGCGGCCTCGATTTCACAGGTATCGGCCGGGCGGTTCTCAACAACATTCAGAATTGGGGTAAGAAGCGCCCGGAAGGCGCCTCCACCATCACCCAGCAGGTGGCCAAGAACTTTCTGCTGTCGAGCGAGCAGAAGCTGGACCGCAAGCTGAAGGAGGCCATCCTCGCCATCCGCATTGAGCGCGCCTACTCCAAGGACAAGATCCTCGAGCTGTATCTCAACGAGATCTACCTCGGCATTGGCTCTTACGGCGTAGCGGCGGCGGCGCTCAACTACTTCAACAAGGAGTTGAGCGAGCTCAGCATCGAGGAGGCTGCTTATCTCGCCGCCCTGCCCAAGGCGCCCAACAACTACCACCCGTTCCGCCGCACCAGGGAAGCGACCATTCGCCGTGACTGGATCATCGATCAGATGGCCGAGGTCGGCTACATCACGGCCGCGCAGGCCAAGGAGGCGAAGGCCAAGCCACTCAAGGTCAATATCCGCCCCCTCGGTACGCAGATCTATGCGGCCGATTATTTCGCCGAGGAGGTGCGGCGCAGGCTCGTCGAGATGGTGGGCGAGGACGGCCTCTACGGCCGCGCCGAGCGCACCAGCATCGGGGATGGCCGCGTCAACGGCGGACTTTCGGTGAGGACGACGCTCGATCCGAAGTTGCAGCGCATGGCGCGCAAAGCGCTTATCGACGGCCTTGTAGCCTTCGATCGTGAGAAGGGCTGGCGTGGCCCGGTCCAGCGCATCGACGTTCGCGGCGATTGGGGCGTTGTGCTTGGTGGCATCGAGATACCGAGCGACTTGCAGCCGTGGCGTCTGGGCGTGGTGCTCGAGGCGCAAAAGGCAAAGGCTGTAGTCGGCCTGCGGCCGGCGCGCCAGCCGGACGGCAACTACGTCGCCGACCGCGAGGCGGTCGAGATCCCCTTCGAGGAGGTGAAGTGGGCAAGGGCCTCCGGCCGCGGCGCGCCCAAGGCTGTGACCGACGTGCTGAGCGTCGGCGACGTGATCTGGGTCTCTCCCAAGAATCCGGCCCAGCCGACCGGAACCTGGTCGCTGATGCAGATTCCGGAAGTCGGCGGTGGACTAGTCGCAATGGACCCGCACACCGGCCGTGTGCATGCCGTCGTCGGCGGCTTCTCCTTCGCCACAAGTCAGTTCGATCGCGCCTTGCAGGCCAGGCGGCAGCCGGGCTCGGCTTTCAAGCCGCTGGTCTATGCCGCGGCGCTCGACAACGGCTACAAGCCCACGAGCATCGTGCTCGATGCGCCGATCGAGATCGAGCAAGGCCCGGGCAAGGAGGTGTGGACTCCGAAGAACTACGACGGCGCCAAGTCGTTCGGCCCCTCGACCCTGCGGCTCGGCATCGAGAAATCCCGCAACCAGATGACGGTTCGGTTGGCTCAAGACATGGGCATGCCGCTGATCGTCGAGTACTCCAAGCGCTTCGGAGTGTACGACGATCTGCTGCCTGTGCTCGCCATGTCGCTGGGTGCCGGCGAGACGACACTGATCAAGATGGTGACCGCCTATGCCGAGATAGCGAATGGCGGCAAGCAGCTGCAGGCAACACTGATCGACCGCATCCAGGATCGATGGGGCCATACCATCTGGCGCCACGATAAGCGCGAATGCGCAGGGTGCAAGTTCGAGAAGTGGGAGGGGCAGCCGGAGCCGGAGCTCGCCGACGACCGCAAGCAGATCATGGATCCGCACACAGCCTATCAGATCACGTCCATCATGGAGGGCGTGATCCAGCGCGGCACCGCTACGGTCATCAAGCAGATCGTTCCCAATGTGCCGATCGCAGGCAAGACCGGCACGACCAACGACGAGAAGGATGCATGGTTCGTCGGCTATACGCCGGACCTTGTGGTTGGCGTCTTCATCGGCTACGACACGCCGCGCCACCTCGGCAAAGGTATGACCGGCGGCCACGTTGCGGCGCCGATCTTCGGCAACTTCATGAAGATGGCGCTGGCAGAGAAGAAGGCCGTGCCTTTTCGCATTCCTCCCGGCATCAAGCTCGTGCGCGTGAGCCTGCGTACGGGGCTGCGCGCCCAGGGCGGGGAGCCGGATGCGGTCATGGAGGCCTTCAAGCCTTATGAGGAGCCCGATGATGCCTATTCCGTCATCGGCTTCACCAACGACAGCGGCACATTCGCGCCCCCCGACCAGATGATGGACAGCCCGCGCGGGCTGAGCGCGGGCCGCAGCGTATACTGAGTGCCCGCCCGGGAGGGGAGGGTCGCAGGGGATTGCGGGTGCCTGCGGCGTTTACAGGGGCCAAATGCACCCCTATATCGGGCCAGGTGACCGAACGTCCCATCCGATAGGCTGTTGCCCAATTTGAGGAGGCTGCCATGCGCGCCGAAGCTCAGAAACTTGCCGATTCCGTGCGCCAGTCGCTCGGCTTGCTGCGGAGGCATCTTTGACTTCGATACTGCACCGGAACGTCTCGCCGAACTGAACCAGCGTGCCGAGGATCCGAACCTGTGGAGCAATCCGCAGGCCGCGCAGAAAGTGATGCGCGAGCGTCTGGCGCTCGAGCGCGCGCTCAACGGCTATAGCAAGCTGGAGCGCGATCTTGACGATGCCATCACGCTGATCGAGCTCGGCGAGGGCGAGGACGATCAGGCATCCGTGGAGGAGGGCGAGGCCAGCCTGCGCAAGCTGGCCGACGATGCTCGCCGCCGCGAGGTGGAAGCGTTGCTGTCGGGAGAGGCCGACGGCAACGACACCTACCTGGAGGTGCACGCTGGTGCCGGTGGCACCGAGAGCCAGGATTGGGCCAGCATGCTGCTGCGGATGTACATCCGCTGGGCCGAGGATCGCGCCTACAAGGTCTCCGTGGTCGAGCAGAGCGCCGGCGAGGAGGCCGGCATCAAGTCCGCCACCCTTCTCATCAAGGGTGAGAATGCCTACGGCTGGCTCAAGAACGAGTCCGGTGTGCACCGACTGGTGCGCATCTCGCCTTACGACAGCAATGCGCGCCGGCACACCAGCTTCGCCAGCGTGTGGGTGTTTCCGGTCGTGGACGAGAACATCGAGATCGACATCAAGGAAAGCGATTGCCGGGTCGATACCTATCGGGCATCGGGTGCCGGCGGCCAGCACGTCAACACGACCGACTCGGCGGTGCGCATCACGCATATTCCGACCAACATCGTGGTGGCGAGCCAGCAGGAGCGTTCGCAGATCAAGAACCGCGCCATCGCCTGGGCGATGCTGAAATCGCGGCTCTACGAACTGGAGTTGAAGAAGCGTGAGGAGAAGGCCAACGCCGCCGCCGCCAGCAAGACCGACATCGGCTGGGGCCACCAGATCCGCTCCTACGTGCTGCAGCCCTACCAGCTGGTGAAGGATCTGCGCACCGGCACGCAGAGCACCGACCCGCAGAGGGTGCTCGACGGCGACATCGATACCTTCATTGAGACGGCGTTGGCGCAACGCTTGTCGGGCGCCGCCCCGGCTCAAGTCGAGGACATCGACTAGCGTCGGGATGGCGGCTGCGCACGGGTGCGCGAGAGTGACCATGACGCCCGGATGTGGATAGGCAGAGGATTGTGCCCGTCGAGATCGTGCAAATTCGCGAGGAGCATATCGACGGCTGCCATGCGGCGCTCGACGTGGTGTGCCGGGAGCGCGTGTACCTCGCCTTCCTGGAGGCGCCGCCGATCGCCTCGACGCGTGAATTCGAGAGAGGCAACATCGCCATGATCTCATCATGATGGCGGTGCTGCTGGATGAGAGGTCGTGATGTCGCCGAGCGACCGCCGCATCAGCGTGATCGAGACCGCGGGCTTCGCCGACTACGCCTTGCTCGACTCGGGTGACGGCCGCAAGCTCGAGCGATTCGGGCGCTTCACGGTCGACCGGCCGGAGCCGCAGGCCATGTGGCGGCCGGTGCTGGAGCCGGGAACATGGCTGAGGGCGGACGCTGTCTTCAAGGGCGAAAAGGGGGAGGAGGATGGTGATGGCGGGCGCTGGCGGCCCAGCAAGCCCATGCCCGACACGTGGCCCGTGCATGTGCTCGATGTGACCATGCTATGCCGGCTTACAAGCTTTCGGCATCTCGGGATTTTTCCCGAGCAGATGCCACATTGGCAATGGATGCTCGAGCGCGTGAAGCGCGTCGGTGATCGGCCTGCTCGGGTCCTCAACCTCTTTGCCTATACGGGTGCCGCCTCTCTCGTCGCCGCCAGGGTCGGCGCCGAAGTCACGCACGTCGATGCCTCCAAGAAGGCCATTGGCTGGGCCAAGCAGAACCAAGCCGTCTCCAAGCTCGGCGACACGTCAATTCGCTGGATTCTGGATGATGCGCGCAAGTTCGTGGCACGGGAGGTGCGCCGGGGAAGAACCTATGACGTGATCCTGATCGATCCGCCCAAGTTCGGGCGCGGTCCGGCAGGCGAGGTCTGGGACGTCTTTCTGCACCTCGGCCCGCTGCTGCGTGACTGCGCCGCGCTCCTGGCGCCCGAGCGCGCTGCCCTGGTCCTCACTACGTACGCCATCCGGGCGTCGGCGCTCGCGACCGACGGCCTAGTGCGCGATTGTCTCAAGGAGCAGAAGGGCACAGTCGAAAGCGGCGAACTCGCCGTCGTCGAGGAGGCAGGCGGGCGCCTTCTGCCCACCTCCATGTTCACACGCTGGGTGCGCGATGAAGCCGTCTCCTGACCCGGCGGTGCGGCGCACGCATGCCGTCACCAGCCTGCAGAATGAGCGGGTCAAGTTCATCCGCTCCCTGGAGATGCGCAAGGTGCGGCGCGAGACCGGGCTGTTCGTGGCAGAGGGCGCGTCCGTGCTCATTGCCGCCCGAGATGCCGGCTGGAAGCCGCAGACGCTGGCTTTCCTGGCCGGCAGCGCCTCGAGCGGCATCGCGAAGCAGCTGCTGCGCTGGGCGGAAGGGGCGGGTGCCGAATGCCTGGAGGTGTCGCAGGCCGTTCTCGCCAAGCTTGCCGCCAAGGAGAATCCGCAGACCGTGCTGGCGGTGTTCGCGCAACGCTGGGTGGCGGAGCCGGAGCCTGAAAGAGTGGCAGACGATGCGGTGTGGCTCGCGCTGGAAAGTGTGCGCGATCCCGGCAATCTCGGCACCATCATCCGCACCGCGGACGCTGTCGGTGCCAGCGGCGTCGTGCTGATCGGTGCGAGTTGCGACCCGTATTCGCGTGAGGCCGTGCGCGCCACGATGGGATCCGTATTCAGCGTGCCTTTGGTGCGCATGGAGGCGAGTGGCTTTCTTGCCTGGCTCCCGCGCTGGCGCGGCGACGTGGTCGGGACGCATTTGTCGGCGCAAGAGGACTTTCGCGCCGGGGACTATCGCGCGCCGACCCTGCTGCTGATGGGCAGCGAGGGCCCAGGGCTGTCAGAATCCCTGGCGAGGGGTTGCACGCGGCTGGTGAAGATCCCGATGGCCGGACGGCTCGATTCGCTCAATCTGGCGGTCGCCACCGCGCTGGTACTCTATGAGATCCGACGGGGGGCTCTGCAGCTTTGAGGTGCAGAGCCTGCCCGTATCGGCACGCCAGGTGTCCTAGGACGGCGGCGGCATGCCGTTGGCGTTGCGCTGCACTGCCGTCGGATCCTCCGAGCGGCGGGACTTGCCTTCGAAGAACGCGCCTTGCTCGATCGCCAGCGATTTGTGGAACACGTCGCCCTCGACGTGGCTGTTGGACTGCAGCGTCACATTGTTGCCACGGATTGATCCGGCAACATTGCCACGCACGATGATATCGTCGGCAAGCAGACTGCCGGTAATGCGGGCCCGCTCGCCCACGATGACGCGCGCGGCGTGGATGTCGCCTTGGATCTCCCCCTCGATCTGAATTTCGCCTTTGGACTCCAGGTTGCCCGTGATGGTCAAATCTGACCCGATGACCGACGGCGTCCCCCCGCCGCGTGACACCTGTCCAGTTCTCGCACCTGGCACCTGTGGCGGGCCTCCAGCCGGCTTGAGGGGACTAAATCCTGACTTGCCAGCATCCATGACAGGGCCATCCTTCTCGGGCTTCTTTGTGAACATTGACACGCAACTCCCTGCTTCCCGTATTGCAGGCCCCTCTTAGCACGTATCCCTGCGATGGTCACCGCCGTGGTGAGACGATACCGCTTCCTCTGACGGTCCGCGCGCCACCCGGAGCGGGCCAAGCGTTTCCTTGGTGGAGACCCTCGGGCGATGGTAGGTTGACACCACGCCTTCTGCAGCGCCGGAGAGGCGAACGGTTGGGGAGGTCGGTATGAGGGATCGCTCGATTGCTTGTGTGCTGATGGTCTTGGCCGGCGCTTGCGGGGTGCCGCTGGCTGCCTCCGCGCAGCTGGCAATATCGGCCAACGATGCGAAGGTCAAACTCGTCGACGGCAAGGTCGAGGTGCAGAAGAGCCCGCCTGCCGACACCGTTTCGATCATCGATATGCGATCATCACCTCCGAAAGTGCTGGCTGAGCTCGATGTGCCGAATAGCGAAGTCGGCCCGCCATTGAACGTGGCAATTTCTCCGAAAGAGGATATCGCCCTCGTCACCTCGAACCAGCGCATCGACCCCAATGATGCGGGCGAGACCGTCGCTGACGACAAGGTGACCGTCATCGACTTGACCCTGGTCAAGCCGGGCCTGCTGCGGCGGATCGGAACTGCCGTGGGCGTCGCCAAGGGCACGCCGGCTGCACCTAAGGTTCTGGCCACGCTGCAGGCCGGCAGGGGCGCCGCAGGCGTCTCGATCAACAGGGCCGGTACGCTTGCGCTGGTAGCCAATCGCAACGAAGGGACCGTCTCTGTCTTCACGATCAACGGCAGGACCGTCACGCCTGCCGGCAGCGTCAAGGTTGGCGACGAAAAATCGGGGCCCAGTCATGTGGTCTTCGCGCCGGACGGCAAGACTGCGCTGGTTACGCGCGATGCCGATCATCGCATCGTCGTGCTCTCGATCGACGGAAGCAAGGTCGAAGCCACCAACCGCGAGATCTCAGCGGGGTTGCGCCCCTATGCCATAGACATCGCTCGCAAGGGTGAGATCGCCGTGGTCGGGAACATCGGTGCCGGCGCCGGAGATGCGGACACGATCAGCGTCATCGACCTGAGATTGAATCCGCCGCGCGTCGTCAACACGGTGACCGTCGGGCAGACGCCGGAGGGCTTGAAGATCTCCCCCGATGGCAGGTTCGTCGCCGTCACCGTGAACAACGGCTCGAACAAGGCTCCGAGTTCGCCATTCTTCAACAACAACGCGCTGCTGCAGATCTGGGCGCGCAACGGCGTCCAGCTGACCAAGGCGGCCGAGCTGCCCATCGGGCACTGGTGCCAGGGCATCGCATGGTCATCAAACAGCAAGACCTTGCTCGTGCAGTGCATGGTGGAGCAGGAGATCAGCGTGATCCGTTTCTCCGGGCTGACGGGCAGATCCTTGCAGAAGGTGGGCTCCATCAAGATCAAGGGCGGACCAGCGGGCATCCGCACAGCCGAGCCTTGATGGCCTGCCGCGCATGATGTCTGCAGCCGGATGCAATACCAGGACCGAGCGTGCGCATGCGTCACTATGTTCGTCCGATTGGGCGCATGTCTGCGCCCGGGTCTGCGCCGGCAATCACGGTCGCCGGTCGCAGCGACCTCCTGTTTGCCGGCGCCGAGGTCATCGAGCGTGAGGAGGCCGGGGTTCGCCGCAGCTACCGGACGGCGGGCGAGTTCCTGAGCGACGGCAGCGGCGCGGCAAGCGGCCTTTCGACGCTCATGGAGCGGCTTTGTCGCCCCCGGCCGCCCATCTCAGGCCTGACGCTCAATCGCCCGCGCGTCATGGGCATTATCAACGTCACGCCCGACAGTTTCTCTGACGGCGGGCGCTATCTGGCGCAGGATGCGGCCATCGAGCACGGGTTCCGCCTGGAGGCGGAAGGGGCGGAGATCCTCGATATCGGCGGAGAGTCGACGAGGCCGGGCTCGGAGGCGGTCGACCTTGACGAGGAATGCCGCCGTGTTCTCCCTGTCATTGCGGCACTCACCAAGCGCTCGCGCGCGCTGATCTCGATCGATACGCGAAAGGCTGAGGTCATGCGCCGCGCGGCGCTCGAAGGCGCACACCTCATCAACGACGTGTCGGCATTGACGCACGATCCCAACAGCCTCGGGGCGGCAGCAGCCACCGGCCTGCCCGTCGTGCTGATGCACGCGCGCGGCGACCCGCGCACGATGCAGCAGAATCCGACCTACGATGACGTGGTTCTCGATGTCAGCGACTGGCTCGAGGCCCGCATCGAAGCCTGCGAGGCTGCGGGCATTCCCCGCGCGCGCCTTATCGTCGATCCCGGCATCGGCTTCGGCAAGACACTGGCCCACAACCTCGCATTGCTGGGCTCACTCAGCCTCTATCACGGTCTCGGCTGTGCGCTTCTGCTGGGCGCCTCCCGCAAGAGCTTCATAGGCAAGCTCATGGGTGCCGGTGTGGACGAGCGCCTGCCTGGTTCGTTGGCCGCGGCATTGATCGGCTCCGAGCAGGGCGCCCAGATCCTGCGCGTGCACGACGTTGCCGCCACGCGCCAGGCGCTCGCTGTATGGGAGGGTGCGCGGGCGGCGTGAGCCTGGCCTGGACGTCTATGCCCCCTTCAGGCCGTAGTCCTGGATGCCCTGCTCGCGGTCGCAGTTGAAGTCGATGGCCGACATGATGCCGTCACCGAACTCCTCTTCGATCAACGCCTTCCATGCCGTGCAGCGTGCTGGCGAGGGATCGAGATGTGCTGCAGAGCACACGGTAGAACCGCTACTTCGCCGTGGACAGCCAAGCCCATATGTGCCGCTTCACCCACGGACACGCTGCTGCGCTTTCACGCTCCACACACTGGCAGAGCCGCGCCCATTCCTGGAGATCGTACTCAACTGTGGCGGCACCGCCGTCACGACGAATGGCGAGCCGGCACGCGCATTTGGGACAGGCGTGCTCCGCGACCGCGGTATCGGACGATTGTTCCTCGGGAGCTTTCGCGAGCACGGCTGGGAGTCCTGCGAAACACAAACGATGAGTATACAAACCAATTATCGATCGCAAGCAGTTCGCCTAGCGAAACTGCTTTTCGTGCACAAATTTTGCCGTGGATCGCTCGACGCAAGGTCCCATCGATCGCGGCAGTGTTCAATTCATGAGTTGACGGACGCGCGTGGATCGGCTCCCAGTGCCGAAGCCGTTCGGACATGTCTAATAGGAAGGAACTGCCGATGACGGACGCCGCGAACGCTGTACCCGGATTCTCCACGCTTGCCATCCATGCAGGAGCCGCGCCCGATCCTTCCACCGGGGCGCGTGCGACGCCAATCTATCAGACGACGTCGTATGTTTTCAATGACGTTGATCACGCGGCCGCTCTGTTCAATCTGGAGGTATTCGGCAACATCTACACCCGCATCATGAATCCGACGCAGGCAGTGCTGGAGCAGCGCATTGCGGCGCTCGAGGGCGGCACGGCCGCGCTAGCCGTTGCGTCGGGCCATGCCGCGCAGGTGCTGGCTTTCCATACGTTGCTGGAGCCCGGCGATGAGTTCGTCGCCGGCCGCCAGCTCTATGGTGGGTCGATCAACCAGTTCAATCATTCGTTCAAAAAGTTCAACTGGAATGTTGCTTGGGCGGATGCGACGGAGCCGGCAACCTTCGAGAAGGCGATAACGTCCAAGACCAAGGCCGTCTTCTGCGAATCGATTGCCAATCCTGGCGGAATAGTCGTTGATCTGCCTGCAATCGCGGCTATCGCCAAAAAGGCGGGTGTGCCGCTGATCGTCGACAACACGCTGGCAACGCCCTATCTCTGTCGCCCCAAGGAGCACGGCGCCGACATCGTCGTTCATTCGCTGACGAAGTTCATAGGCGGGCACGGCAATTCCATCGGCGGCGTCATCGTCGATTGCGGAACCTACGATTGGCTGTCCGCCAAGAAGAGGTATGCGACGCTGGTCGATCCCAACCCCAGCTACAACGGCATGCGGTTGGCGGAGACCTTCGGCAATTTCGCGTTCGCAATCGCCTGCCGCGTCCTTGGACTGCGGGATCTCGGGCCGGCGATCTCGCCTTTCAATGCGTTCTTGATTCTGATGGGTGTCGAAACGTTGCCGCTGCGGATGGCGAGGCACTGCGAGAATGCGCTCGCCGTGGCCGACTACCTGGTCCGGCACAAGGAAGTTGCCTGGGTGAACTACGCCGGCCTGAGCGCCAACAAGTACAACGCGTTGGCGCAAAGGATCTGTCCCAAGGGTGCCGGGGCGGTGTTCACGTTCGGCCTCAAGGGCGGCTACGGGGCAGGCGTCAAGCTCGTCTCGAACGTGAAGCTCTTCTCGCACTTGGCAAATATCGGCGACACAAGGAGCCTGATCATCCATCCGGCCTCGACTACTCACAGCCAGCTGACGCCCGAGCAGCGCAAGGCGGCGGGTGCCGGCGACGACGTCGTTCGCCTGTCCGTCGGTCTGGAGGATGCTGCCGACATCATTGCTGATCTCGAGCAGGCGCTGGTGGCGTAAGGCAAACCGCGCGCGCTCACGTCGGGCCATTGCCGGCTGGCTTCGCCGCGTCGATGAGCTTGCCCAGCTCGATGAAGTCGCCGTTGCGGGGCGACGTTGCCCGCCACGCCAACCCCAGCGTGCGTCGGGGCTCAGGCTTGTCGAAGCGCAGCAGCTTGATGTCGCCGTTTCTGGCTTCAAGGCCGATGCTGAGTTCTGGGAGCAGCGTCACGCCGAAGCCGTTGGCGACCATCTGCACGATCGTGGACAGGCTCGAGGCGCCAAACATGTCGAGGTTCTCGACCTGCCGCAGGTTGCAGAACGCGAGCGCCTGATCCCTGAGGCAATGGCCTTCCTCGAGCAGCAGCAGCCGATCCTGCGCCAGCATCTGGGGCGTCGCGCGCAGGGAACCCGCTGTCCGGCGCGAGGCGGGTATGGCGAGCAGGAACTTGTCCTCGAACAAGGCAAGCGTCTCTATTTCAGGCCGCTCCACCGGCAGAGCCAGGAAGAGGACGTCGAGCTTGCCCTCGACCAGCTCCTGCACGAGCACCTCCGTCTGCGTTTCCCGCAAATGAAGCTCGAGTTCGGGATATTGGCTGCGGAGCAGGGGTAGCAGCGGCGGCAAGATGTAAGGTGCGACGGATGGAATGACACCGAGATGAAGCGGGCCGGTCAGCAAGCTGTTGCGATGGCGCGCGTAGTCCACAAGATCACGGGCCTCGCCGATGATGCGCGCAGCACGCCGCGCAATCTCGCGCCCTTCGTTCGTCAGTTGTGCTCCCTGGCGTGTGCGTTCGATCAGCCGTACCTTCAACGCCTTCTCAAGCTCCTGGATCTGCATCGAAAGAGCCGGCTGCGTGACGGCGCAGGCCTCAGCGGCCTTGCCGAAGTGCTGATGGCGAGCGATCGCGTCGAAGTACCGGAGCTGGCGCAGCGTCATCATAAGATTGCCTGATCGAAGAACTCAATTATTCATATTAGAACTGATTTAAACCATGCGCTAGCGTCGGCGGCGGCGGTCTCCAGAACGCATAACACACGATCGGAGAGAAACATGGACGCAAAGACAGACAAGAGCGCGGGCAAGTGCCCAATTATGCACACGAGTGTTGGAGCCAGGTCTAACCGGGACTGGTGGCCGAACCAGCTGAACCTCCAAATTCTCCACCAGAACTCTTCCTTGTCCAATCCCATGGGCGAGGCGTTCAACTACGCGGAGGAGTTCAAAAGGCTCGACCTCAAGGCCCTGAAGAAGGACCTCTACGCGCTGATGACGGACTCGCAGGACTGGTGGCCGGCGGACTTCGGCCACTACGGGCCGCTGTTCATCCGCATGGCGTGGCACAGCGCCGGCACGTACCGCATCGGCGACGGCCGCGGCGGCGCCGGAGCGGGCCAGCAGCGGTTCGCGCCCCTCAACAGTTGGCCGGACAACGCGAACCTCGACAAGGCGCGCCGGCTGCTTTGGCCGATCAAGCAGAAATACGGCAACAAGATTTCGTGGGCCGATCTGATGATCCTCGCCGGCAACTGCGCGCTCGAGTCGATGGGCTTCAAGACGTTCGGCTTTGGTGGCGGCCGCCCTGATGTCTGGGAGCCCCAGGAAGACGTCTACTGGGGCGCCGAGGACACCTGGCTTGGCGACAAGCGCTACTCGGGCGCCCGGAACCTCGAAAATCCTCTCGCTGCTGTGCAGATGGGCCTGATCTACGTGAATCCGGAAGGGCCGAACGGCAACCCGGATCCCCTCGCGGCGGCCAAGGACATCCGCGAAACGTTCAGCCGTATGGCGATGAACGACGAAGAAACGGTGGCGTTGATTGCCGGCGGTCACACTTTCGGCAAGACCCACGGCGCCGGCGATGCGTCGCTGGTGGGACCCGAGCCGGAAGCTGCCGGCATCGAGGAGCAAGGCCTCGGCTGGAAGAGCCGCTTTGGCACTGGCAAAGGCGCGGACACGATCACCGGCGGCCCGGAAGTAATCTGGACCACGACGCCAACGAAGTGGAGCAACAACTTCTTCTGGAACCTGTTCGGCTACGAATGGGAGCTCACCACGAGCCCGGCCGGTGCGAAGCAGTGGAAACCGAAGGGTGGCGCAGGCGCCAATACGGTGCCGGATGCGCACGACAAGTCGAAGCGTCACCATCCATCCATGCTGACCACCGACCTCGCGCTGCGGTTCGACCCCGCCTATGAAACGATTTCACGGCGCTTCTACGAGAACCCGGACGAGTTCGCCGACGCGTTTGCCCGGGCGTGGTTCAAGCTGACGCACCGCGACATGGGTCCCCGCGCGCGCTATCTCGGTCCGGAGGTGCCCGCAGAGGAGCTCCTGTGGCAAGACCCTATTCCCGCCGTCGATCACAAACTGATCGACGCGAAGGATATCGCGGCCCTCAAGGCCAAGATCCTCGCATCGGGGCTATCCATTTCCCAACTGGTTTCGACTGCCTGGGCGTCGGCGGCAACCTTCCGCGGCTCCGACAAGCGCGGTGGGGCGAACGGCGCGCGCATCCGCCTCGCGCCGCAGAAGGATTGGACGGCCAACCAACCTGCCCAACTGGCGAAAGTGCTGGAAGCCCTTGAGGGGGTTCAGAAGGCGTTCAACACAGCACAATCCGGCGGGAAGAAGGTTTCACTCGCCGATCTGATCGTCCTGGGCGGCTGCGCCGCTGTAGAGGAAGCGGCAAAGAACGCAGGGCACAAGGTGGAGGTTCCCTTCACGCCGGGCCGCACGGATGCGTCGCAGGAGCAGACGGATATCGAGTCCTTCGCCGTGCTGGAGCCGATCGCCGACGGGTTCCGCAACTACCTCAAGACCCAGTACGCGGTTTCCGCGGAGGAACTGCTGGTCGACAAGGCGCAATTGCTGACGCTGACCGCACCCGAGATGACCGCTCTCGTCGGCGGCATGCGCGTCCTGAACGCGAACGTCGGACAGTCCCAACACGGCGTCTTCACGAAGCGTCCGGAGAAGCTCACCAACGACTTCTTCGTGAACCTGCTCGACATGAGCACCGCGTGGAAGGCGACCTCGGAAGCCGGAGATGTGTTCGAGGGATACGACCGCGCAACGGGCAAACCGAAGTGGACCGGCACCCGTGTTGACCTCATCTTCGGGTCGAACTCGCAGCTTCGGGCGCTTGCGGAAGTCTATGCTCAGGAGGACTCGCAGAAGAAGTTCGTGGCCGACTTCGTGTCGGCCTGGAACAAGGTGATGAACGCCGATCGCTTCGATCTCGCCTGATCTCAGCTGAACGGTCAAACGCAAGCTTGTGGAGGCCATGAATAAGAAGCCGGGGCGGCGTTTCAATCTGCTTTTGAAACGCCGCCCTGATGCCGGCTCATATTTCGGTCCCAGTCAGCCTGTCGTCATCGGCGCCGCCGGGCCCTTTCCCTTGCGGCCTAGCTCTTGACCTTGACGTAGCTGCCTGGTGCGTCCTCGATGACGCCCAGTCGTGCACCCGGCTTGCGGGACGGCACCATCGACCCTGAGTGTTTGGCGAGCCAATCCGCATAGTGGGGCCACCACGAGCCCGGGTGCTCCTTGGCGCTGTCGATCCAGGCTTCCAGCGTCGCTGCCTTCTTGTCGTTGGTCCAGTACTGATATTTCATCTTGTCGCCGGGCGGGTTGATGACACCGGCGATATGTCCCGATCCTGCCAGCACGTATGTCACCGGGCCGCCGAACAGCTTGGAGCCGATGAAGACGGATTTGGCCGGCGCGATGTGGTCCTCCTTGGCGCACAGCTCGTAGATGGGCAGCCTGACTTTCGCCAAGTCCAGCTTGACGCCGCCGATGGTCATCTGCCCGCGCGCCAGCTTGTTCTCGTGATAGAACTCGCGCAGGTAGAAGTTGTGGTTGGCAGGTGTCATCCGCGTCGAATCCTGGTTCCAGAACAGCAGGTCGAACGGAAACGGCTTCTTGCCCAGCATATAGTTGTTGACAATGTACGGCCAGATCAAGTCCTTCGGCCGCAACATGTTGAAGACGGTCGCCATGCGCGAGCCGTCGAGGTAGCCGCGCTCGGCCATCATTTCCTCAAGGCTCTTGAGCTGCGCATCGTCGATGAACAGCAGCAGGTCTCCCGCCTTGGTGAAATCGACCTGGGCGGCAAAGAATGTCGCCGAAGAGAACGGCTCCTCGCCTCTTGCGGCGAGGTAGGCAAGGGTGGTGCCGAGCAAGGTGCCGCCGACGCAGTAGCCGATGACATTGACCTTGTCGGAGCCGCTCTCTCGCTTGGCAGCATCCGCCGCGGCCAGGATGCCTTCGGTCATGTAATCCTCGAAGGTCTTGTACGCGAGCCGCTCGTCGGGGTTGACCCACGACACCACGAACACCGTGAAACCCTTGCTGACCGCAAAGCGTATGAACGACTTCTGCGGGCCGAGATCGAGGATGTAGAACTTGTTGATCCACGGCGGCACGATCAGCAGCGGCCGCTCGTGCACCTTCTCTGTTGTCGGCTCGTATTGGATGAGCTGCAGCAGCTCATTCTGGAATATGACCTTACCCGGAGCCGTAGCGACATTGCGACCGACCTCGAACGCGTCGAGATCCGTCTGGCTGATGTTGAGCAGATCGCCGGACCGTTCCATATCATGCGCGAGATTGACCATCCCTTGCACCAGGTTGTTGGCGCTGGTCGCAAAGGTCTCGCGCAGAACCTCGGGGTTCGTCAGGGGGAAGTTCGACGGTGAAAGGGCGCTTGCCAGTTGCTTCAGATAGAACTCAGCCCGCGCGCGGGTGCGCTCGTCGAGGCCCTCGGTCTTGTCGAGCACGTCCTCCAGCCAGCGGGTGGTGATGAGATAGGCCTGCTTGCAGAAGTCGAAATAGGGGTTGTGATCCCAGTCAGGATCCCTGAAGCGGTTGTCTCCGGCCTCGGGTTCGGCCACCGGGGGCACAGAAGCACCAAGGATGCGCTGTGATGTGTTGCCGGCAAGCTGCATGTAATCGCGCGCCAACGCGCCCTGCATCTCAATGAGCTTGGCGGGCTCGTTCACCCAGTGCTGGGCGATCTCGGTGAAGAGCTTGGTTGCTTCCGTCACCTCGCTTGCGGTGCTGTAAGGCCCCGATTTCGCATCGGTGCGCTCGAGGAAGCCGGAGAGCACCTTGCCGCCTTCCTCCATCAGTCGGAGTATGTTACGTCCCAGCTCCTCCGGGTTGGTGATGTGGTAGGCGCCGAAGTTGATCTCGGTGGGCACGGACTTCAGGGTGTCGGGGGCTTTTTTCTGCATGCCGCTGCTCGGTAATGGGGCGAAGCACCAACGCTTGAGGACACCATAACGCGATCTTTGTGATCTGGCCGCAACTGCGCCCAAAATATCTATGTATAGAGGGCCTATGTACCGGGAATCGGCTAGATTTTGTCAACAATAGACAAGACTTTGCTCTGTGACGATGGTAAAGCTCCGCGCGAGCAGGAAGGTATGATCTCGATGCTGGCACGGTGGAGAGTTGCCATCGCGCTGATCGTCGTGGCGTCCCAGCTGGGGGGCTGCGCCGAGACCATGTCGCTTGCACAACTGCCGGATCTCGCCAAACTTCCTCAGAAAGTGCTCAGCAAGGACGAGCAGGAAGGCAAGGTCAGCGAGATGATCGAGAAGGGGCAGACCCACCAGGTCGAAGCCGCCAAGCAGATCGAGAAGGGGAAGTGAGGCTTCCCTTCGCCCGGCACAAGCCTCACATTCGGACCAATCCAGCTCCACGGTTAGTCACGTGATCGAAGAATTCCACCGCGTCAAACGCTTGCCGCCGTACGTGTTCGCAGAGGTCAATCGACTGAAGGCGGCCGCGCGAGCTCGCGGTGCCGACATCATCGATCTGGGTATGGGCAACCCGGACATGCCCACACCGCAGCACATCGTCGACAAGCTGGTGGAGACGGTCACCAAGCCGCGCACCAACCGCTATTCGGCGTCGAAGGGCATTCCCGGCCTGCGCAGGGCGCAGGCGGCGTATTACGCCCGCCGGTTCGGGGTGAAGCTCGATCCTGAGACTCAGATCGTCGCGACGCTGGGCTCCAAGGAGGGCTTTGCCAACATGGCCCAGGCGATCACCGCTCCGGGCGACGTTATTCTGGTGCCGAGCCCGACCTATCCGATCCACGAGTTCGGCTTCATCATCTCGGGGGCGTCCATTCGCCACATCCCGGCCACCGGCGGGCAGACCAGGCTTGGCACAGCCGATGCCGGAGCTGAGTTCCTGCGCGGGGTGGAGCGTGCCGTGAAGCACTCGATCCCGCGGCCGCTGGCGGTTGTGCTGAGCTATCCGTCCAACCCGACGGCGTTGACCGCCGATCTCGACTTCTACACGGAGGCCGTCCAGCTCTGCAAAAGGCTCGACCTGATCATCCTCTCGGATATTGCGTATGCGGAGATCTATTACGACAATAACCCCCCGCCGTCTGTGCTGCAGGTGCCGGGGGCGATGGACATCACCGTCGAGTTCACATCGTTGTCCAAGACCTACAACATGCCTGGCTGGCGCATGGGCTTCGCGGTCGGCAATGAGCGTCTGATCGCGGCGCTGGCACGCGTCAAGTCCTATCTCGACTACGGCGCGTTCACGCCGATCCAGGTTGCCGCCGCTGCCGCATTGAACGGCCCGCAGGACTGCGTCGATGAGATCCGCCGAACCTACAAGAGCCGGCGCGATTGCTTGGTCGAGAGCTTTGCGCGCGCCGGCTGGAACGTGCCGCCGCCACCCGCCTCGATGTTCGCCTGGGCCCCCATCCCCGAGGAATACCGCGAGATCGGTTCGGTGGAATTCTCCAAGCTCCTGGTCGAGAAGGCCGATGTCGCCGTCTCGCCCGGCCTGGGGTTCGGCGAGTACGGAGAAGGCTTTGTGCGCATTGCCCTGGTCGAGAACGAGCATCGCATCCGCCAAGCGGCAAGGAACATCAAAAAGTTCCTCGCGCGGTCGCGGGAAACGATGCATAACGTGATCCCCATTCCGCAGAAAGCGTCACGCTAGCCTTCAGTTCGTATGAGCCAGCCGCTGAGATTGGGCGTCGCCGGCCTTGGGACGGTGGGCGCCGGTTTATTGGTCCTGCTGCAAGAGCACGGGAGCCGGCTGGCGCACGTTCTCGGTCGTCCCATCGAGGTGACCGGGGTGAGCGCCCGCAGCCGCACCAAGAAGCGCAGCGTTCCGGTTGAGGACTTCAGATGGTTTGATGAGGTCGAGCGCTTGGCCGTCGACCCCTCGATCGATGTTTTCGTCGAGTTGATCGGCGGCGAGAACGGCGTGGCCAAGAGCGCGGTCGAGGCCGCTTTGAAGGCCGGCAAGCACGTTGTCACGGCCAACAAGGCGCTTCTTGCCTGGCACGGCACCGAACTGGCGCGGCTGGCCGAGAAGCACGGCGTGTCGCTGAATTTCGAGGCCGCGGTGGCGGGGGCCATACCGGTCATCAAGACGCTGCGCGAGTCGCTGGCTGCCAACCAGGTTCGTCGCGTCTACGGGATCATGAATGGCACCTGCAACTATATCCTGACGAAGATGCAGGAGGAGCACCGGCAGTTCGGCGATGTGCTGCAGGAGGCCCAGGCTAAGGGCTATGCCGAGGCCGACCCCACCTTCGACATCGGCGGCTTCGACACGGCGCACAAGCTGGCTCTTCTGACCAGCCTGGCGTTCGGCACCCGGGTGGCGTTCGACCAGATCCACATCGAGGGTATCCAGTCGATCACGCAGTCCGACATCGAGGCGGCCGATGATTTGGGCTATCGCATCAAGCTGCTGGGCGTGGCGCTGATGACGGAAAGCGGCATCGAGCAGCGCGTACACCCCGCTATGGTGCCGAAGCATTCGGCTATCGCCGAGGTTTCGGGCGTCACCAATTGCGTCGCCGTCGACAGCGATTTTGCGGGCAACCTGCTGCTGGCGGGGCCCGGTGCCGGAGCGTCCGCGACCGCATCAGCCGTGGCAAGCGACATTCTCGATATTGCCCGGGGCGCCGTGATGCCTCCGTTCGGCGTGCCCGCGGCCAAGCTCAGGCCCTACAAGCGGGCCAAGCTCGGCCAGCACCAGGGCGCCTACTATGTGCGCCTGTCGGTGTATGATCGGCCGGGTGCCATGGCCGGCATCACCCGGCGCATGGGCGACCGCGAGGTCTCGCTGGAGAGCATCGTGCAGCGGCGGCCGCGCTGGGCCTTGCCCGGTATCGATGCCAGGCCGAAGCCGGGCCTTCCCACGCCGGTCATCCTCATCACGCATGAGACGACCGAGGAGGCCATCCGCGGCGCCCTCGACGCCATCCGCAAGGATGGCCATGTGTCGGAAACACCGCAAATGATACGCATAGAGCCAATGTAGCTCTGGAATTGGCTGGAACCGGTTGACAGGGGAGGGCGCAGCATGGGCGCGAACGACAGCAAAGCCGGCGGGCTCGATCGCGTATTGGTGCTGGAAGTCGCGCGCGTGACGGAGGCGGCCGCCATCGCGGCGGCCCGCCTGCGCGGCCGGGGCGACGAGAAGGCCGCCGACAAGGCCGCGGTCGATGCCATGCGCAGCGAGCTGGGCAAGGTCCACATCCGAGGCCGCGTCGTCATCGGCGAAGGTGAGATGGACGAGAGTCCGATGCTCTACATCGGCGAGCAGGTCGGTATCGGCGACGGGCCCGAGGTCGATATCGCCGTCGATCCCCTTGAAGGCACGACGATCTGCGCCAAGGCGATGCCGAACGCCCTCGCCGTGCTCGCGGTCTCCGAGCGCGGCGGCCTGCTCAATGCGCCCGACATGTACATGAACAAGATCGCGATTGGCCCGGGCTATCCCGACGGCATCATCGATCTCGACGCGCCCCCCGCCGATACGCTCAACGCGCTGGCCAAGGCCAAGGGCGTGCCCGTCTCGGAGATCACGGCGTGCATCCTCGATCGGCCGCGGCACGCCGACCTGATCGCCGCCGTGCGCAAAGCGGGTGCGGGCGTGCAGCTCATCCCGGACGGCGATATCGCCGGGGTGATCTGGACCACCGATGCCGAGGAAACCGGTATCGATATCTATCTCGGCATCGGAGGCGCTCCGGAAGGCGTGCTGGCCGCAGCCGCCCTGCGCTGCATTGGCGGACAAATGCAGGGCCGCCTGCATCCCCTCAAGAAGGAGGAGGAGACGCGTGCCGCCTCAATGGGCGTCACCGACATCAGGCGCAAATACAACATGAACGAGATGGCGTCGGGCGACGTCATCTTCTCGGCCACCGGCGTGACGGATGGCTCGCTGCTCGACGGCGTGCACTTCCGCCACGGCTTCGCCGAGACCGAGACCGTTGTGCTCCGCTCCAAGACCGGCACGGTGCGGCGCATCAAGACCAGCTTCCGCATGATCGGCACCAAGCCAAGCATCTAGGCCGCCGAGCCGCTAGGCACAGTAAGCTGGGGAGAACTCGGGCGCTGCACGTTCCTGCCGCATCTGCCTGGCATAGAATTGCCGGGAAGAAGCGTGGCGGGGCGGATGGGGGCAGTTCGCAAGATCATTGCGGCCGATGACAAGGCACGCGGCGCTTATCTCGGCGTCACCGCATCCGTGCGCGGCTTCCAATGGCGTGAGCGCCTCGATCCGGCCGCAGCCAAGACGGCGACCGCCATCAGCCAGCGTCACGGCTTGCCTGAGCTGCTCGGTCGAGTGCTCGCTTCCCGTGCTGTGGGGCTCGATGAGGTGCCCGTCGTTCTCGATCCCACCATCAAGGCGTTGATGCCGGATCCGAGCTGCATGCGCGACATGGACAAGGGCGCGGCTCGGCTTGCCGACGCCATCATGCGCAAGGAGCCGATCGCGGTGTTCGGCGACTACGACGTCGACGGCGCGTGCTCCTCCGCGCTCATCAAGCGGTTCCTTGCCGCACATGGACTCGACGCCCGCATCTACATTCCCGACCGCATGCTCGAAGGCTACGGCCCCAACCCGCAGGCGATCGAGACCCTCGCGAGGGAAGGTGCCAAGCTGATCGTCACGGCCGACTGCGGCACCACCAGCATTGCCGCGCTCGCGGTTGCCGCCCCGCTGGGGACCGATGTGATCGTCGTCGATCACCATCAGGCCGACGAGCGTCTGCCCGACGTGGCAGCCGTCATCAATCCTAACCGGCAGGATGATCTGTCCGGGCTCGGCTATCTGTGCGCGGCAGGCGTCGTCTTCATGCTGCTGGTCGCCACGACGCGCGAGCTCAAGAGGCGTGGGTACTACGGTTCGCACTGTCAGGCCCCGGACCTGCTCGATCTGCTCGATCTCGTTGCTCTGGCCACAGTGTGCGATGTCGTTCCGCTCCAACGCCTCAATCGGGCCTACGTAACGAAGGGGCTGCAGGTGATGCGCATGCGCCGCAACACCGGGCTGCGAGCCTTGAGCGACGCCGCCGGTCTCACCGTTGCGCCGACAAGCTACCACCTGGGATTCGTGCTGGGCCCCCGCATCAACGCAGGGGGACGCATCGGCGATGCGGGGCTCGGCGCGCGCCTCCTGGCGACGGATGACGAGATGGAGGCTGCGCGCATCGCCGTGCTGCTCGACAAGCTCAATCGCGAGCGCAAGGCGCTGGAGACCCGCATGCTCGAGGAGGCGGTTGCGCATGCCGACCGGCTCATCGAGGCGACCCCCGATCTGCCGATGCTGCTGGTTGGGTCCGAGGATTGGCACAAGGGTGTCGTCGGTCTCGTCGCCAGCCGATTGGTCGAACGCTTTCGCCGGCCGGCGTGCGCCATCGCCTGGGACGCCAAGGATGAGGGCACGGGCTCGTTGCGCTCCATCGAGGGTGTGGACATTGGCGCGGCCGTGCGGGCGGCGGTCGCGGCGGGCATCCTGAGAAAGGGAGGCGGCCACACCATGGCTGCGGGGCTGACTGTTGCGCGCCCGCAATTTGCCGCCCTCGAGGTGTTCCTGCACGAGCAACTCGTGCATTCGACCGGCGCGGCGCGCCTCGCCGCGGCACTGGACATCGACGGTGCGCTGACGCCCGCTGCGGTAACCGACGATTTGCTGGCCCTGATCGAGCGCGCCGGCCCCTACGGGCAGGGTAATCCGCAGCCCCGGTTTGCCCTGCCCGCCCACCGCGTCAAGTTCGCCAAGGTGGTGGGCGAAGCGCACGTGCGGTGCGTGCTGGAGGCTGGCGATGGATCTCGGCTCGATGCGGTCGCCTTCCGGTCCGCGGAGCAGGCTCTGGGCGAGGCACTGCTGTCCTCCGGAGGATTGCCGCTGCACGTTGCTGGGCATCTGCGCCGCGACACATGGGGCGGCCGTGATCGCCGAGAACTTGTCATCGAGGACGTCGCCGACCCACGCAGGCAGGGCGGCTGACGGCCGGCGCCGCGGCGTCACTCGACACGGGACCTTCTGCTCCCGGCCACCCTGATCTCAAGCGATCCACAGCCAACCCGCCCGGCGCCAACCCAAGCGCTGGCGGACTGTCACATGGCTGCAATCTGAATCCGCTTTGACATGCACCATGGGGAGGCAGAGCGCCTACCACGGGCCGTGTCCGATCGAGGCTGTTTGGGTCGCGCAGGGCTGCGGCTGCGGATTGCCGCGTCGCAAGCCGCTGCAATTGAATCTGGAAAGGTGAGCAATGATTTCTCTTGCCGATGCAGCACACCGCACAAGCGCTCAGCTGCTCGACGATGCCGTTCACCGCAGCAGCGCCTTGTCGGTGGCGGGCGTGCACGAGCGCATGTTCACGCTTGCCTTTCGCAATCTCGTCTATCCCCAGATCTGGGAGGACCCTCGCGTCGATCTCGAGGCGCTCGAGCTTTCGTCCGCCTCGCGGGTGGTAACGATCGCGTCGGGTGGCTGCAACGTCTTGAGCTACCTCGCTTCAGGTCCCGAGCAAATCGTTGCTGTCGACCTTAACGCGGCGCACGTGGCGCTCAACAAGCTCAAGATATCCGCGCTGCGGCACCTTCCCGATCACAGCTCTTACTACCGCTTCTTCGGAGCGGCCGACGATGGGGCCAATGTGCAAGTCTATGATCGGCACATCAAAGCCCATCTCGATCCCGCCACCAGGACCTATTGGGAAGGCCGTGATCTACTCGGCCGGCGCCGCATCACGCGCTTCGCCCGCGGCTTTCACAGCTATGGTCTGCTCGGCAAGTTCATAGGGGCAGGGCATCTGCTCTCGCGCTTGTACGGCAAGGATCCGAGAAGGCTGATGGCGGCACGCGGGCTCGAGGAGCAGAGGCGGATCTTCGCAGACGAGTTGGCGCCGCTGTTCGACCGGCGGCTCGTTCGCTGGATCCTGAGCCATCGCGCCTCGCTGTTCGGCCTCGGCATACCGCCATCTCAGTACGCATCCCTGGCGGGCGGAGCCGCGTCGGCCGCCGCCGTCGTCAGGGAGCGGCTTGAGAAGCTGGCGTGCGCGTTCGACTTCTCCGACAACTATTTTGCCTGGCAGGCCTTCACCCGCGCATATGCGCCCGCCGGCGAAGGGCCGCTGCCGCCCTATCTCCAGAAGGAGAATTTCGAGGTGTTGCGGGCGCGCGTCTGCCGCGTGCGCATCGAACTGACATCGTTCACCCAACACTTGGGGCGTCAGCCGAACGCGTCGCTGGACAGGTTCGTCCTGCTCGATGCGCAGGACTGGATGCAGCCCGCGGATCTCACGCGCCTCTGGCAGGAGATCACGCGAACCGCAAGACCGGGCGCGCGGGTCATATTCCGCACCGCGGCCGCGGAGACCTTGTTGCCGACGCGCCTTCCGCAGCCGCTGCTGGCGCGCTGGCGGTACGAGGAGGAAAAATCGAAGGTCTTTGCTGCGCGCGATCGTTCGGCGATCTACGGGGGCTTCCACCTCTACGTGCTGGCCTGAGCCCATGCCCCCCATGCTTGACAAGGCGCACGCCTCCCACCTCGATGGCATCTATCGCCATCAGCGCTTCTTCTACGACCTCACGCGCGAGTACTACCTCCTGGGCCGCAACAAGCTGATCGCCGATCTTGCGCCGCCGGCCGGCGGCAGCATTCTGGAGATCGGCTGCGGCACAGCGCGAAACCTGATCAAGGCTGCGCAAGCCTATCCGCAGGCGCGCTGCTTCGGGTTCGATCTGTCATCCGTCATGCTGCGGACGGGGCAGGCATCGGTTCGCCGCCATGGGCTCCAGACGAGGATCTGTCTGCGCTATGCCGATGCGACCTGCTTCGACGCTGCCGATCTTTTCGGCATCGACCGATTCGACCGCATCTTCATTTCCTACGCGCTGTCGATGATACCGCACTGGCAGGCGGCTCTCAGACGCGCGGCCGGTCGCTTGGCGCCGGGCGGTTCGCTGCATGTCGTCGATTTCGGATCGTGCGAGGCGCTGCCTGCGCTCTTCAGGCAGGGCCTCTATGCCTGGCTTTGGAAGTTCTCCGTGCAGCCGCGCGCGACGCTTGGGCCCGCGCTCGAAGCCGTTGCGCGAGAGTATGGCGGGCGTCTCGACTTTCGCTCTCTATTTCGCGGCTACGCGAGCTATGCGGTGCTGACGCTTCCCTAGGTGTGCAAGCCCCGGCCGCCAAGCACGGCCGGTTGGAACCTCAATAGCCCTCCTTCAGGAGCGGGAAGGCGCTGTCGAGCCAGGAGCGGCCGAGAGGGACCGCCGGCTCGAGAAAGCTCCTGTCGAGCTCGGCGTAGGACGTCACGCCCAGCAGGCCGAGACAGCGGCTGACCTCGTCCTGCAGCAACTCCAGCATGCGCACTACGCCGGCCTCGCCGCCGGCGGCCAACGCGAGGCCTTGCAGGCGGCCGAGTCCGACCGCGTCTGCCCCCAGCGCCATGGCCTTGACAATGTCGGTGCCGCGCATAAACCCGCCGTCCACGATGATCTGCGCGCGGCCGCCGACGGCATCGACGATCTCGGGGAGAGCAGCAATGCTGCCCTTGCCGTGATCGAGCTGGCGACCCCCGTGGTTGGAGACGTAGACCGCCTCTATGCCGTGATCGAGCGCGATGTGCGCGTCTTCGGCTGTTGAGATGCCCTTCAGGATAAAGGGTAGGTCGTACTTCCTTCTAAGCCTAGCCATGTCGGCCCAGCAGAATCGCGCCTGGTGGTAGTCTGCAGGCTGCGTCTGACGCGACGTCGTCTTATAGCGCTTGGCGAGGTCGCGCTCCCTGCGTCCGTAGTGATCGAGATCGACGGTGAAGCAGACCGCCATGTAGCGATTGGCGATGGCGCTCTCGATATGGCTGTCGACCCATGCCTCGTCGCCGCGCACGTAGAGCTGGAATATCTTCGGATGGTCGTTGCAGGCAGCGACTGCCTCCAGGCCCGGCGCACACACGGAGCTCAGCATGTGGATGGCGCCGAAACGATGTGCGGCCCGCGTCGGTGCCTCGCCACCACCCTGCACGATGTCCTGAAGCGAGCCTATCGGCGCGAGCACGACGGGCAGGCGCAGCTTGTGTCCCAGCAACTCGCCGCTGGTGTCGACCATCTCCACGTTGCGCAGCACGCGCGGTCGGAATGCCAGGGAATCGAGGGCGACGCGATTGCGCTCCTGCGTTGTCTCCGTCTCCGCGCCGCCCATCAGGTAGTCCCAGGTCTCCTTCGATAGATTGCGCTTGGCCGGCGCGACCAACTCGTGAAGGACCTCGAATGTTCCCTCCTCCGGCATCAGGCACTCCTCGTCTTCATTGCTCGCCCTCGGGCGTGGCGCCGTTGGAGCAGGCAACATATCCAACAAGGCCGTCAAAGGAGAAGACGGTCGGGCTGCAAGGCGGAGTTGCGGGCTCTGCCGGCCTTGCAAGGCCGGCCGGGGCGCGTAATGTCGGCCGATGGCAAACGGAGGGCAGTCCATGCCGTCGCGCTGGAGTGAACGTCGCAAGCGGTTCCGCACTCTCATGTCGGGCAACCGGTGCGTTCATCCGGCTTCCGTGCACGACGCCATTTCCGCGCGCATCGCCGCTGACCTCGGCTTCGAGATGGGCATGTTCGCCGGGTCGGTCGCCTCGCTGGCAGTGCTGGGTGCACCCGACATCATCGCTCTCACGCTGACCGAGTTTGCCGATCAGGCCTACCGCATCGGGCGGGCCGCCGATCTCGCCTTGCTGGTCGACGCGGACCATGGATACGGCAATGCGCTCAACGTCATGCGCACCGTAGAGGAGCTCGAGTCGGCGGGCGTTGCCGGCCTCTCGATCGAGGACACTCTGCTGCCGCAGTCCTTTGGCGGCGGCAAGGCGCCGCAACTGATCTCGATCGAGGAGGGCGTTGGCAAGATGGGCGCGGCCCTGCGGGCGCGTCGCGATCCCGACCTTGTCATAGCCGGCCGCACGAGCGCCATCGGCATCACCGGCATCGATGATGCCGTACGCAGGGTGAAGGCCTATGAGGCGGCAGGTGTTGACGCGCTCTTCCTCGTCGGCGTCAAGACGCATGAGCAACTCGATGCGGTGGCATCCGCCGTGGGCTTGCCGCTTATCATCGGCAGCGTCGGCAAGGGGCTGATGGATCTCGATGAGCTCGCGCAGCGCAGGGTGCGTGTGTGTCTGCAGGGCCATCAGCCGTTCCAGGCGGCGGTGCGTGCCGTGCATGAGACGTTGAGGGCATTGCGCCAGGGTGTTGCGCCTGCCGAGCTGACCAACCTGGCGTCGGGCGATCTCATGCGGCAGGTGACGCGCGCAGCCGACTACGAGCACTGGTCGCGTGAGTTTCTCGGGACATAAAGTGGTTGGACGCCGCGATGCGGCGTCCAACCGAGCAGAGGTCGATGCTGGCAGACGCTCAGGACCAGGAGGGCATGCCGGGCAGCAGCGAGCAGATGTCCATCAGGTAGGCGCAGCCTCTCTTGAGCGGCAGCAATTCGCGCTGGCCCGAGGCAAGGCCGCTGCCGGCAGCCGCAATGGCGACGGCCATGGCGATCAGCGTGATGACCGCTGCCCAGCGCCCGGCCCGGATGGCGACCGATCGCGCGGTCCGGACCGGGCGGTTGCGCCGCTCGGCGAGGACAATGACGTTTGCGGGCACAGGCACCAGAGAAGTCGATGCGTCGCTGGCCGGCACATCGGCGGACTTGTCGGCCGATCCGAGGACAAGCTCGGCAGCGGTCACAATCTCTGCCGCCGGTGTCTCGGCAACGGGCACATCCGCGACCTTGGGTACGAGCATCGCGATGCTTGCCCGCTCAGCCTGCGCGGCGTCGATCTCCGCGCGCGGCACGACGTCGCCTGCGGCCCCGGCGGGCACGACCGCCTCAGGCGACGCATCGACGGCTGTATGTGCCGTGTTTTCGATGCTGCGTGCATGAGCGGTAGCAACCCCATCGGCGAGGAGGGCGGCCTGCTCGATCCAGCACTCCTTCGAGATCCGGCGGGCGTCGCCGAGCAGTTGACCGATTGCCGCCACGTCATCGGCGGACAAGGCGGCAATGCCGGCGAAGGTGGTGACGCCCCGATCAGCAAGGGCAGCCACGGCCGCCTCATCGATGCCGCGGACCAGCGGGAGCTGGTCTCCCGACACAGGTGCGGGTTTGCAGATCGTCTCAATCGCGATAGCGGTTTCGGCCGCAACCGGCAGCGCTTCGGCGGGACCAGCCGCCGTGTCTCGCAGGGCCGGCGCTTCAACCGGCATATCGGCGACGCCTTCCGGCTGCACGATTTCTGCTGGCGGCGGCCGATCTGCCTCGGGCGCCTCTTCGCCTTGGATATCCAGCTCAGACCGAATCTCCGCGGCAAGCTCGTTCAGAATGTAGTCCAGCCGGCCCTGCATTTCTGCAATTCCGGCCTTCACCAGACGAAGCTCCTCGATGAAAGCTTCCATCCTCGCCACGGGAACGCCGTGGCTCTCCGCAAGTGCGGTTGACATAAGTGACTCCCCCAAAACACCACAACGCAACCAACTGACACTGCGGATAATGAAGCATTAGCCTCAACAAGGGCTTAACGCGCGCAATGAATTGCGACCGGAAACTTCATGCGAAGGTCGGCGGTCGGGCTCGGCCCGCTACGATGGAAGGGCCTGCAGGAGGGTCTCCAACGCCTTCCCGGCGAATGCCTGCATGTTGGCCTGGCGGTCGGAGCTGCCGGTTCTGAAGGTGAGAACCCGCTCGGATGGGCCCGAGACGGCAATGCAGGTGTGTCCGGCCGGGTCGCCGTACCGATTGCCCGTGGGCCCCGTCGCTCCGGTCTCCGACAGACCCCAGATTGCACGATGGCGCTCGCGCACCGTGCGCGCAACCAGGGCGGCATAGGGCTCGCTTGCCGAGCGCAGGCCGCTCATCGCCGCATCGTCGATGGCGAGCAGTGCGCGCCGGGCCCGGGCCGTATAGACGACGGCGCCGCCGAGGAAATAGGCCGAAGCACCGGGGATCGACAGGAGCGCGGCGGCAATCAGCCCGCCGGTGGAGGATTCGGCAACAGCAATCGTCTCGCGGCGTTCCTTGAGCCGCGCTGCGATTTCTGCGGCGATTGGAGTGAGTCGCTCCATTGCTCAGCGTGCTCCCGCAGCGGCAAGCTCGCTGGCACGTGCCAGAAGTCGCCTTGCATTGTTATAGATAGGCATCTCGATCATCGAGCCAGCCACCGCGACACGCGATTGTCCGCGGCCGCGGGCCGTCTCGAATGCGCTCACGATTTCCTGCGCCCGTTCGACCTCCTCGGCCGAAGGGGTCAGCACGCGGTTGAGGATAGCAGCGTGTTCGGCAACCACGGTGCTCTTGGCCTTGTAGCCGAGCCGCCGGGCCCAGCGTGCATCCTGCTCGGCGCCTTCGGGGTCACGCCATGTATAGGGGCAGTCCACGGCCACCACGCCTGCGGCGACGCATTCGATGAGAAATCTCTGACGGCAGTAGGCGAGCTCGATCCCATCCCGGCCCCGCTCGGCGCCGATGTCGGTCGCCAGGTCCTCGGAAGCCATCAGGCAGGCGACCGTGCGCCTGCTTGCCCGCCCGATCGCGACCGTCTGCACCAGGCCGCGGGCCAGCTCGATGTTGGGCCAGATCGCGGTCGAGCCTTCCGGGAGACCATAGGCCCGCTCGAAGCGGGTGATCTCCTGCTCGAGGCGGACGATGTGGGCAGGCTCTGCAACCTTGGGCAGGCCTATGATGTCGGGTGCACCCCGCATGACGGCGGCAAGATCGTCCATGCCGTCGCCGTCGAGAGGGTTGACGCGCACGCCCGCCACCCGGCCTGCAGCCCGCCAAGCCTTCATGACCTCAGGGCAAAGCGCTCTGGCCTTCGGCCGAAGGTCGGGTGGAGTGAAGTCCTCCAACTCCTGGACGAGGACATCGGCCTCGCTCCGGGGCGCTGTAGCCAGCAAGGCAGTCTCGTCGGCTCCGTCGACGAACAGCCAGGATCGGCACAGATGGGCAGGGCGCACTGGGCACTTCCTTTCGCGGGGACGGCTTGACGGCGGCGGCAACTTCCGGCTTGTCGCCCCCTGCGATTGTAGCCTCAAGGCCGGCGCGCTGTCGTCCCGTCAGGGCAACTGGATCGGGCGATTCTCGACGATCGCCGGCGATAGAGATGCCGCGGCGCTCGACTGCTCGAACACGATGCCCCGCCCAGGGGGCGATGTTGCCTCTGGCGCATCGTCCTCTGCGGGCCGACATGCTTTCTCCACGTGCGCCACCAGGGTCAGTCGCTGCGCGTTGTGACCGAAATTGGGATGGTGGCGGCTTGCCCTGAACCCGGCGCCATCCAGCAGATCGATGACCTCCTGCTCCTCGAACTGGAGCAATCCGAATTTTGCGCGTGTGCGGCGATAGCTCGAGAAAAACGTCCTGAGCAGGCCCGCGGCTGCAGGCAGCAGGAAGCCGTTCTCCTGTGCAAACTTTAGGAGTGCGATCGCATCGGTGACCGGGCCCACGTGCTGCGGAATGATATCGGCAAGGATGAGCCGCCCGCTCCGGGCGAGCTTGGCGTACGCCACGGCAAGGAAACGCTTGAATTCGCCGATGGAGAAGTATTGCACGACCGAATTGGCGACGATCGCGTCGATCGTCCCATCGGGCAGATCATGAAATTGCTGCGGCGAGACGACACTGATGTCCGGTCGGGAGAGATAACGATCGGCAAGGCGATTGCGCACGCTTGGTGCGCTGTCGCACAAGAAGAGATGAGAGCACGCATCAGCGACGAGGTGCGCTGAGAGCGCGTCCCCGCATCCGTAGTCTACCACCCGCGCGCCGCGGGGGAGGCAGCGGAGGAAGTCGCGCGCGACGACCTCGTAGTGCACCTGCCTGTGACGCGCGTTGACATAGATTGCCGTGTCTTCGTTCCAGTACTCGATCCAACTCATTGTGCTGCCATTGCTGGCGACGCCCCGCGCGCACCGTGCAAGGGTGCGAACGTTCGTCGAGCGCATGGGAAGCGGTCCCGCTCGCTTCCTCCCTTTGCCGTTGCAGCGTCCTTCTTTGCCCAGGGGGCTCGAGGATTGCTCGACGAGGGTCGAGGCGTGCAACATCATGACGAGACGGGACAATTGGAACGGATGTCGGGGCGAATGTCCAGCCGATAGTCTGTATGCATACGCCGCATATCACGAGCTTGATGGGCGTGCGGGGGCTCTGGTAGCATTCGTGTGCGACAAAAAGGCGGCAGAAAATGCCGCGACAGGGAGGATCTTCAGGGAGGAATGAGAAAGGCGGCACGGCTGCCGTCAGCAGCCTTCGTGCCCAGACGCCGACTGGATCCCTCATTGCGAGCAACACCACAGCAACCCACCGGCGGAGGGCGGTGAGCCTGTGCCAGCAGTGGCCTCAATACGCATGCGCCAAGCAAGGGAATATCGCGTTGCCGTTGGGGTGTTCCTGGCGGTGTGGCTTCTGTTGTCCTCCCCCTGGCTCACTGGGGCCGTCACGATTCCCTATGACGCAAAGGCGTTGTTCCAGGCGCAGCTGCAGTTTCTCGCCAACGCCCTCCATTCAGGGCAATCGCCGTTCTGGAATCCCAGCAGCTTCGTTGGCGTGCCGCAGATTGCCGATCCCCAATCGCTGATCTTCTCGCCGGCCTTTCTGCTCGCATATTTCACGAAGCATCCAAGCTTCGCCCTGCTGGATGCCTACGTTCTCTCGCTCCTGGCGCTTGGCGGCCTTGCGGTCCTCAAGTTCTGCCAGGACAAGGGCTGGCACCCCGCGGGAGCTGCGGTGGCGGCGATTACATTCGCGTTCGGTGCGTCGGCAGCCTGGCGAGTGCAGCATATCGCGCAGATACAAAGCCTGGCGTTCTTTGCGATCGCGCTCTGGCTTCTTACGCGGGCGCTGGATCGTTCGTCCTCCGTCTACGGCGTCTTGTCGGGTGCGGCCGTGGGCATCATGGTTGTTGCACCCGATCAGGTCGCATTCCTCGGCTGCTACGTGCTTGCCGGTTATGTCATCGGCCACTGGATCATGAGCCCTGGGCTGGCTCGATCCATCCGCAACAGCATCCTGCCGTTAGTGTGCGGAGGCGTTGCGGCGACGGCGATTGCCGCGTTTCCTCTGCTGGTCACCTATCTTTTCCTGGAATCGTCGAACAGGCCTGCGGTCGCCTTCACTGAGGCAGCCCGCGGCTCGCTGCATCCGGCCTCGCTGCTGACAGCTGTCATTGCAGACCTTTACGGGGCGGCCGATCCGGCAATCGAGTATTGGGGGCCTTACAGCGTCGCCTGGGACAAGAACGAGCTCACGCTATCCCAGAACATGAGCCAGGTGTATCTGGGGACTTTGCCCATTCTCCTCATCCTCACGGCTGGATTGACGCGCGGTCTTCTCTGGGCGCGCGAGGTTCGTGTGCTCGTCGTTGCCGCAGCCGTTCTGCTCATCTATGCCGTCGGCGCGCACACGCCTGTCTTCTTCATCCTTTTCGAATATCTGCCCGGTGTTGCATTTTTCCGGCGTCCCGTCGATGCCACTTTCCTTGTCGGGGCCCTCGCTTCCATTTTCGCCGGCTATCTCGTCCATCGCTGGGCCAGTGCATCGATGCCCTTCGCTTCTTATCGCAGGCAATGGGTCGAGCTCGCGCTGATCGCGTCGATTTTTGTGGCGGCGCTTGCTGTCGCTT
This sequence comes from Hyphomicrobiaceae bacterium, assembly GCA_008933705.1. GTDB lineage: Bacteria > Pseudomonadota > Alphaproteobacteria > Rhizobiales > Hyphomicrobiaceae > AWTP1-13. Next base: position 133,246 of record WBUN01000002.1, on the reverse strand, counting down.
ACAGCGCCGGCAAGACAGGGCTGGCGTGGAAGCCAGTGATGGCGGCCATCGGCTGGATTGCCGCCTCGGGCCTGCTGCTTGCGACGCCGGTCGTCTGGCTGCGCAGAGGCGGCAGTGCCATCGTGGTCGTCCCGGCCGCCTTGCTGGCCGTCGATCTCCGGCTCAACAATGGCCCCAATGATTCCACCGCGCTGCCGGCGGCGCAGTTCGAGGTGCTCAAGCCGGATTGCCGCAACGAAACGATCCGTTTCTTGAAAGAGAAATTGAGGAAGGAGCCCGGCTCACCGTGGCGCGACAGGGTGGAGGTCGTCGGCCTCGGGTTTGAGTGGCAGAACGTCGGCCTCATCCACGGCTTCGAGGACACGCTGGGCTACAATCCCTTCCGCCTGGGTGACGTTTCGGAGGCCACGGGCGCGCGAGACTACATTGCGGGCTCGGATCAGAAGGTCTTCTCGCGGCTGTTCCCGTCCTATCGATCAATAATGGCCAATCTGCTGGGCGTGAGGTTCATAGCGACCGGCGTACCGATCGAGCAGATCGATACCACGCTGAAGGCCGACGACCTGAAGTTGATCGCGCGCACGAGCGAGGCCTACATCTACGAGAATCCGGACGTCCTGCCTCGTGCGCTCTTCGTCGCCAATTGGATGCAGACCGATTTCTCTGTCCTGGTCGCAAGCGGAGCCTGGCCGACATTCGACCCCGCGCGCACGGTGCTTCTGGAGGAGGTCCCCGAGTTCGATGCGGCGCTCATGAGCGTGGCCAGCCAGCCCAGCTCCCTCTCCCGGGTGCGAATTGCCAGATACGAGAACACGCGTATCGAAATCGAGGTAGAGGCGGCCGAAGCCGGATTTGTCGTCCTGCATGACGTCTGGCATCCCTGGTGGGTTGCCGACGTGGACGGCCGGGATGCACCGATCTACCGGGCCAACGGTCTGTTCCGAGCGGTGCAGGCGCCGGCCGGGCGTCACAAGGTGACCTTCGAGTTCCGGCCGGTCTCCGGCGCCATCGCCGAGCTCAGTGGCATGGTTCTCGACGACACGAAATAGCCGCCACGGGCGGCGCCTCCCCCTGGCGGCGAAAAGTGTGCGACCGATCAAGTAGCTGATATTTCACGAATTTTGGCAATTGGCTGGGGCGCCAGGATTCGAACCTGGGAATGGCGGAATCAAAATCCGCTGCCTTACCACTTGGCTACGCCCCATCGATCAGGTGGGCCCGTGTAGCGGTGTTTTGCATGGGATTCAAGTTGTTCACCGCGGGCCGCGGCTCCGCACGCGCGGGTGCCGAATCGGGTAGCCTTCGATGCGAGGTGTTCGCGCGCGCCGCACAGCTCGTCCACAAATTGCACACGGCCTCGGCGGTGACGGATTACAGGGAAATCAACGATCTTGCCAAGGATCCGCAGCGGGCGGCGGTGCTTGCGCAATTCCTGTTGAAGCTTGCCGACATCGCCTGGACCGATTGGGAGGCCGACTTCCTCGAGGACATGGCGGGGCGCCGGGAGCCGCTCAGCACCCGGCAGGCCGAGAAGCTCGTCGAGCTGCGCGAGGCCTCCGTCAGGTACGACAAGGTCGAGGGCTTTGTCCTGGCGGCGCTCATCGCCAAGTGCTGGCTCAACCGCCACGACCTCGCCAGCGACCACGACGTCGCCTTCATCGAGCGGGTGAAAGCGTCAGGCGCAACCTCGCTGCGTCGGCGCGAGGCGGCGCGCTTGCTGCGCTGCGCGTGCGCGATCGGCGAAATCGAGCCGTACCAGGGCCTGACGCTCGACCCGATGCCGAAGCAGGCCGCCTAGCTGCTCCGGCGCACGTCAATCCAGGAGCTGACGCAGCCATCTGCCGCACAGAAATACGAATGCGGCGAAGCCGAGGTTGGCCAGGATACCGGTCACGAGGTAGGTGATGATCTTGGAGCTGAGAGGTACGCTCGGCGGTTGTCGGAGCAGCCTCAGCTTCACCCACCAAGCGTCGACGGTCAGACCCGCGGTGCCCATCAGCACGAACCACCACGGTGCGCCGGCGAAGCCCGCGGCCGCGACCAGCAGCAGGATGACATAGTCGAGCATCTGCGATTGCGGTCCTCGCTTCGCCTCCTTGCGATCACGCATCGCGGTGGCAGTCCCGTTCCGGAGGGTTAGCCCGCCATCCCCATCGCCCTCGCCAGGAGGCGGTAGCTCTCAGTGCGCACGGCTTCGTCGTAAGCCCAGGTGACCACTACCATTTCCTGCACGTCGAGGCGGCGTGCCAGCTCGTCGATGCGCTCGGCTACCTGCGGCCCCGTTCCAACGAAGGAGGTCTTGCGCAACTCGGCAATGCGCGCTGCTTCGGCCTCCGAGCAGGGGCGCGCCATCGCGGCATCGGGCGATTCGAGCGGGGCGAAGATGCCGCGGTCGCGCAGCAGGCGGAAGCGCAGCCGGGGGCTCGCGTGGTATTGCGCCGCCTCCTTGGTCTCGGCTGCCAGCGCCCACACGCATAGCGCGGCGTGCGGCTCAGGATTGAGCGGGCTCGGCTGGTAGAGGGTGCGGTAGAGCTCGAGCGCGCGGGCGCCGTCCGCTCCGTCGGCAAAGAACCAGGCAAATGCATAGGGCAGGCCGAAATGGGCCGCCACCTGCGCACCGTAGTCGGAGCTGCCCAGCATCCACACCTGCGGTGCCGTCTCGCCCGCGGGGTAGGCACGTACCGCTGCAAACGGATGGCCTTGCAGAAGGGGCGCCCCGCTCACCCAGGCCATCAGATCACGGACGTCGTTGGGGAATTGGGCCGGGCGCTCGTTGGCGAGCGGATGGAGGGCGAAAGCCGTACGCGCATCCGAGCCCGGCGCGCGGCCGAGACCGAGGTCGATGCGGCCGGGCGCGATCGCATCCAGCACGCGAAACTGCTCGGCCACCTTGAACGGCGAGTAGTGCGGCAGCATCACCCCGGCGCTGCCGACGCGGATGCGCCCGGTGACGGATGCAATCGCCGCCATCAGGATCTCCGGTGCGGTGCCGACGATGGTCTCGTTGCTGTGGTGCTCGGACACCCAGAAGCGCTCGTAGCCAAGCGCCTCGCATTCCTTGGCAAGCGCGATCGTGTTGCGGATCGCCGTGCCGTGCGGACGGCCGACCACGGCGATGGATTGGTCGAGAACAGACAGACGCACGGGCTTCGCTCCTCGCAGCACACGCCGCAAGCTGGCACGAACGCGAGCCCGCGCGCAAATTCGGCGGCCGCGCTCAGCGCGGCCGCCGCTTGCTGTCGCAGGAACCGGCTGTTGCTGCGGCTGCCTTGCGCGTCACGCCGCCTTGCCCAGCATGGCCTCGACGTACTCCCAGTTGACCAGGTTGTCGAACCAGGCCTCGAGGTACTTCGGCCGGGCATTGCGATAGTCGATATAGTAGCTGTGCTCCCACACGTCGCAGCCGAGGATCGGCTGGGCGCCGTACATCAGCGGGTTCTCGCCGTTCGGCGTCTTGGTCACCTCGAGCTTGCCGCCCTTGACCGCGAGCCAAGCCCAGCCCGAGCCGAATTGCGTCACGCCCGCGTTCACGAAATCGGCGCGCATCTTGTCGTAGCCGCCAAGGTCCTTGTCGACCATCGCCTGCAGCTTGCCGGGCAGCTTCTTGCCGCCGCCGCCCTTTTTCATCCACTGCCAGAAATGCAGATGATTGTAGTGCTGGCCCGCATTGTTGATCAGCCCGGCGTTCTTCTTTTCGTAGGCGCCCTTGACGATCTCCTCGAGGCTCTTGCCTTCGAGGCCGGAGCCTGCCAGCAGCTTGTTGCCGTTGTCGACATACGCCAGGTGGTGCTTGTCGTGGTGGAACTGCAGCGTCTCGGCCGACATGTGCGGTGCCAACGCATCGTAGGCGTAGGGAAGGTCGGGTAGCTTGAACGTCACGGGAGTGCTCCGTTGCGCTAGTGCTGCGTTGAGGGAAGGGAATGGAGCGCACCGTACCGGCTCAGCCAATGCAAGACAAGCATGCCTGGCCCTGCGGTCGGGCGCGGGCCGGCCAATTTCCGCCCGATTGCCGCCATTCCTGAACGTGATCGGCAGGTAGCCTGTTCCTCCTTGCCGAGGCAGAGACTGCCCGGCATGGTAGCCGGCCTTCAACAAGCGGTGTCGCCCCGATGGACGCTTCAGCCTCAGCGCCTGCCAACTACTGGCGCCAGCAGATCGAGAACGCGCTGCTCGCTCCTGTTCGCGCCATGCGCCTCACCTATCTGCCGCTGCTGATGGTCTATTTCGCTTACGGGGCCATGGGCCTCACCGCGGTGGTCGAGAGCTTCTGGATCAAGAAGGACCTGAGCTGGACGCCGGCCGAGCTGGCGGCCCTGGCCGTATGGTTCTCTCTGCCCTGGACAATCAAGATGGTATTCGGCGAGCTGGTCGATACCGTGCCTCTGTTCGGCTCGCGGCGCCGCGCCTACGTATTTGCCGGAGCGGGCCTGATTGCGGTGAGCTTCGTTCTGCTCGCCGGTGCTGCCGGCGGCTGGTTTCCCGGCTTGCGCCCCGACAAGGTCTATGTGGTGGCCTCATTGCTCAGCGTCATCGGCGTCGTGCTGCAGGATGTCGTTGCCGATGCCATGAGCACCGAGGTCGTCGCGCGGGTCAATGCCGACGGGAGTGCGCGCGCCAAGGCGGAGATCGAGCACGATCTCGGCATGGTGCAGGTGCTTGGCCGACTGGCGCTGGGCTTCGGCATGTTCGCCGTGGCCGGCATCTCCGGCTGGCTCGCGAAGATCGTCTCCTACCAGACGGTTTTTCTGTGTGGCCTCATCGTGCCGCTCATCTCCATCTCCGGCGCCCTGCTGGTCAAGCTGGAGCCGAGCGAGCGGCGTCCCACCGACTGGCGCATCCTGGGCGGCGGTCTGGCGTTCGGCATTGTGGTGGTGCTGCTGGCGCTCAGCGAGCTGCAATACAATCAGGAGATCGTCTTCGTGGTCTCCATGGCCGTGGTCGTGTGGATGCTGCACAGGATCAGCGGTGAGATCGAGCCGGCCACGCAGATGCGCATGGTCTATGCCGCCATCATCATCTTCGCGTTCCGCGCCACGCCCAGCGTCGGCGAGGGCTATCGCTGGTTCACCATCGACGTGCTCGGCTTCGACGAGGCGTTCTATGGCACGCTGCAGCAGCTCGGCGCCGCCATCGCCATCGTTGCCGCCTGGATGTTCTCCGACATCGTGACGCGCAGGCCCGTGGCCCAGGTTCTGCTTTGGATCACGGTGCTTGGCAGCATCCTCGCCTTGCCGACCCTGGTGCTGGTCTTCCAATGGCATCAGTATACCGAGCAGGTATTCGGAATCGGTGCCCGCAGCATTGCCCTGTTCGATGCGGCTGCGGCCTCGCCACTCACGCAGCTCAGCATGATTCCGCTGCTCACGCTGGTTGCCATCTATGCTCCCTCGAGTCATCGCGCCACTTGGTTCGCGCTGATGGCGTCGCTGATGAACCTCGCGCTCGTGGCCGGCGGCCTGCTTACTAAGTACCTGAACCTGGTCTTTCCGGTCGACCGCGGCAGCTACGCGGATCTGCCGGGATTGGTCATCGCGCAGATGATCATCGGTCTCGTCGTGCCGGTGGCCGCGATCTTGGCATTCGGCCGCCGGGTGCGGTGAACGTCGCGGCAGCGCCAGGGCCTATGTCGCTTCCGCGCCACAAGTGGGAGCGCACGCCTCGGCCGCGGTGCGGTTTGCCTTGACGGCGCCAAACTGATGGCCCCAAACAAGGAGCGCGGCAGCGGGGGCGCCGCGGGAATTTCTCCGATAAGGCGCGGCAGTTCGAGGGAGGTGTCGTCTTGTCTACGTCCACAGGCGTTCCGAATGTCTCGATCGAGCCGCAGCAGCCGCCGCAGCTTGCGTCGCTGGGGTGGGCCCTGCGGCGGGCGGCGCTGGGACTGCTGATGCTTTTCGCCATGGCCATGCTCACCGCCTGGCTGCTCTATGCCAGCATCGATCCTGACGAGGCCGCGGCCAGCGCGGCCCCGCCGAGCGAGGCGGCTGATTCGGCGCGCTGAGGGTTTTGGCGTCCGCCGATCTCGACATTCAACGACCTGTCCTTGAGCCTCTCGGCCCCCGGTGCGGCATCGCTTCGCCTGTTGGTTGACGGCGAAGCGGCTTTGCCGCGGCCGTTAAGATGGACTATCAGAGGGCCTGATCCCAGATGCCGTGCCGCCGTCCTGCTGCAGCCGGCTGGCCGAGGACATTTGCATGAAGCTCGTTATGCTCGCGCGCAACCCGGGCCTCTATTCGCATCGGCGCATCGTGGAGGCGGCACGTGCGCGCCGTCACGAGATCGACGTGATCAACACGCTGCACGTGCACATGAACATCACGTCGAGCAAGCCGACGCTGCGCTACGGCGGCCGCACGCTGCCCGACTACGATGCCGTAATCCCGCGCATCGGTGCCTCCATCACGCACTATGGTCTCGCCGTCCTGCGCCAGTTCGAGATGCAGGGCGTCTTCCCGCTCAACGAGAGCGTGGCGATCGGGCGCTCGCGCGACAAGCTTCGCGCTCTGCAGCTCCTGGCGCGTGAGGGCATCGGCCTGCCGGTGACGGCGTTCGCGCACGGCCCGCGCCATGCCGAGGACGTGCTTGCGCAGGTCGGCGGTGCACCGTGCGTCATCAAGCTGCTCGAGGGCACGCAGGGCCGAGGCGTGATCCTTGCCGAGACGGCGGCGTCCGCGAAGTCGATCATCGAGGCCTTCAGCGCCGCCAACCTGAACATTCTGGTGCAGGAGTTCATCCGCGAGGCCGGCGGCACGGACATTCGCGCGCTGGTCGTCGACGGTGTCGTCGTGGCCAGCATGAAGCGCGCGGGCAAGGTGGGCGAATTCCGCGCCAACCTGCACCGCGGCGGCAAGGCCGAGGCGGTGGCGATCTCGGAGGAGGAGCGCAAGACGGCGTTGCGCTCGGCCGAGGTGCTGGGCCTCAACGTTTGCGGCGTCGACATGCTGCGCTCCAGCCGCGGGCCGCTGGTCCTGGAGGTGAATTCGTCTCCGGGCATCGAGGGCATGGAGACGGCAAGCGGCGCCGACGTTGCCGGCGCCATCATCCAGTTCCTCGAGAAGCGCGCGCGCCGCGGCGAGACGCAGACGCGCGGCAAGGGGTAGCTAGGCTGGGAGGCCGCACGCATCATGAGCCAGGACATCCTGATCGCGCCGTCGATCCTGTCGGCAGATTTTGCGAGACTCGGCGAGGAGGTGCGCGCCATCGACGCGGCCGGCTGCGACTGGGTGCACGTCGACGTGATGGATGGCCATTTCGTGCCTAACATCACCATCGGTCCGGGCGTCGTGAAGGCGATCCGCCCGCACACCAGCAAGGTGCTCGACGTGCACCTGATGATCGCGCCCGCCGATCCCTACATCGCGGCCTTCGCCGAAGCCGGCTCCGACATCATCACCGTGCACGCCGAGGCGGGTCCCCACCTTGACCGCTCCCTGCAGCTCATCCGCGGGCTCGGCAAGAAGGCCGGCGTCTCGCTCACCCCGCATACGCCCGAGAGCGCCATCGCCTACGTGCTCGATCGCCTCGACCTCGTGCTGGTGATGACTGTCAATCCGGGCTTCGGTGGCCAGGCCTTCATTCCGGCCATGGCGGAGAAGATCCGTCGCATCCGTGCCATGATCGGAGCGCGCCCCATCCACCTTGAGGTCGACGGCGGCGTGACGCCGGAGACGGCGGGCATCTGCGCTGGTGCCGGCGCCAACGTTCTGGTCGCCGGCTCGGCGACCTTCAAGGGCGGCAAGTACAAGGAGAACATTGCCGCGATACGGGCTGCTGCGGTGGCCTGACTGTCATCCCGGAATTGCGTGAAGCATGATCCGGGACCAGGGGCTGCAAGGGGATCCGCTCGCGGTCCTGGGTCCGCCCTCCGCTTCGCGCCGGCCGGGACAACACATCATGCTGCCCCCTCCTCCTCCTCCGGGCCGTTGCCGGCCGTGCCGATGATGCGGTCGATCTCGAACACGAGATCGCTGCGCGCCTTCTGGACCGAGTTGATAAGCTTCTTGCGCGCATCCCACAGGCGCCGGTGCGCCTCCTGCTCCTTCGTGTCGAGCTCGAGCATGCGGCCGGTCTGCGTCTCCATCTGATCGAGCAGCTGCTTGCAGTGCTCCGATGTGATGAAGGCGTAAATCTCGACTGATTTCTGCTCCCGGCCTTCCTTGCTGATGCGCAGCTCGTGCATGCGCACGACCTGATCGCGCAGGAGCTGAACGATTGCCGCCACGCGCGCGGGCTGGGCGACGATCACGCCGTCCTGATAGTGCACCTGCGCCTTGTCCTTGGGGAACTTGTTGCTCGACAGAATGGCGTGGTCGGCGCCCTGCGCGATCTTGTCGGCGCGCAGCTTGGTGACGAACTCGTTCTGCCAGGCATTGCGGTTCTTCGCATCGTAGACGATCTTGCCGCACACCTTGCCGTTGTGAATCACCTCGTGAATGACATCGGCGCCGTTCACGCCCTTGCCGACGCGCCAGATGCGATCACCCTCGAAGACACTCTTGAGCTGCTCGAACAGATCGACCTCGGAGCCTTCGCCGAGTTCGTTGGCCGTCTTGCCTTCGAGCTTGCGCTGCATGTCCTGGAGTTCCGACTGCAGCTTCAGCACCTTCGCCTTTTCGGCGAGGACCTGCGCCTCCTTCTCGCGCTGCAGGTCCTCCTTCTGGCGCAGCAGGCCCTCCTGGATCTCGGCGACCCGTTTCTCCACCGCCGCTTCCTGCGCCGCTTTCAGCGCCGCCATCTGCTCCTGCACGGCCGTCCTGGCCTGCTCGGACTCCGCGAGTCTCGCCTGGATTTCCGCGAGCCTGCCCAGCATGGCGGTCTCGGTTGCTGCCTTCGCCTCGTTGCGGGCGGCGAGCACGCGCTGCTCGGCCGCGGCGTCCGCTTCGGCACGGGCCTGGTCCAGCGCCGCCTGGTACTGCTCGCGCTTCCTTGCCTCGATCCGGCGGGCCACGTCCTGCCCGATGGGCTGCTCGCACAGGGGGCAGCGGCCTTCGTGCGCATGCGGTTGCGGCGCCTGGCGGCTGGCAGATGAGAAGATCGCCATGCGAAACCCTCCTCGTGAAGACCTGTGCCCACCGGTCGGCGAATGGGCGAATACAACCCATACCGCGAGTCGGGCGGAACATTTCGTACCCATTATGTTCTTTTTATGTTCCGAGCGCTTCCGACGCAAGCGCGAAGGACAGCCATCCTCGATCGGTGTCCAGGCTTGCCGCCGCGGATGCTGCGTGTAGAAGGCGGCTGGGCAGGGGATTGCATGACACCGGATGTGGAAACCATCGTCGTTGGCGCCGGCGCCGTCGGGCTGGCGGTCGCGCGGGCGTTGGCGACGGCGGGCCGCGAGGTGATGGTGCTCGAGCAGCACGCGCTGATCGGCTCGGAGACCTCCTCGCGCAACAGCGAGGTCATCCACGCCGGCATCTACTATCCCCCTGGCAGCCTGCGGGCGACGTTATGCGTGTGCGGCAAGGAACTGCTCTACCGCTTCTGCGCCGAGAACAGCGTGCCCCACGAGCGCTGCGGCAAGCTGCTGGTCGCAACCCAGGAAAGCCAGCTTGCCAAGCTGGCGGCCATCCGCGAGACGGCGGTCAAGAACGGCGTCACCGATCTCGAGCCCATCGGGGCGAACGCGGCCAGGGCGCTGGAGCCCGAGCTTGCCTGCGTCGCCGCATTGATCTCGCCGTCGACCGGCATCATCGACAGCCATGCCTACATGCTGGCGCTGCAAGGCCATATCGAAGGGCATGGCGGCTCGGTGGTGCTGCGCTGCCCGGTCGCGCGCATCGAGCGCCATCCAGCCGGCCTCTATCGGCTCGCCACCGGCGGCGACAGCCCCGGCTCCATCACCTGCAAGACGCTCGTTCTCTCTGCGGGGCTGCATGCCACGAAGCTTGGCAGAACTTTGACCTACGGGGATAACTACCGTCCCCCTGAGACCTACTACGCCAAGGGCCAGTACTACGCGCTCTCGGGACCTTCGCCGTTCAAGCGCCATATCTACCCCATGCCCGACGGCGCCTGGCTCGGGCTGCACGCGACGGTCGACATCGGCGGGCGCTGCAAGTTCGGCCCCGATATCGAGTGGATTGCGGAGCTCGACTACGCTTTCGTGCCTGAAAAGCTCGAGAAGTTCCTGGGCTTCATCCGCAGCTACTACCCGGGCCTGGAAGTGGAACGCCTGCACCCGGACTACACCGGCATCCGCCCCAAGCTCTACCGCGAAGGCGAGCCTGTGCCGGACTTTGCCATCCACGGACGCGAGCGGCATGGTCTGGACGGCCTCGTCGCCCTCTACGGCATCGAGAGCCCGGGGCTGACGGCATCGCTCGCCATCGGCGAGATGGTCGCTGGCATGCTGCGGCGGTAGACGCGAGGTTCGCGCCGCTTCCGCGTGCCTAAGGCTGAGGCATTGGGCTGAGGCATTGCCGCAATTTGCACTGCACCATCGCAAGCGTTGCCTGCCGCCGCAGGGCCCCGCGCGGCACCCATATTTGACAGTTTGACATCAATCGAATGGCTCGCGGACACGCGATCTTGCATGTATCTTCGGGCCATGGCGCTCAAAGACGCCGGCTGAAATCGAAGGAGGAAATCTATGGCTGCAACAGCACGACGTTCTTGTCTGATGGCGGCATGCGCCGTTGCGCTCGCCGGCACCTTTATTGCGACGGCGCCCCAACCAGCCGACGCGCAGCAGCGCAAGTCGCTGCGCTGGGCCACATCGAGCGTGGACTCGTATGGCTACAAGGTTGCGGCCGCCATGACCAAGATGGTCGAGGAAGCGCTCGGCGGCCAGTACACGGTGACCGTGCAGCCCTATCCGCAGACCACGAGCGCGACCAAGGCTGCGATGGAGGACGCTGCCGAGATCGGCTACACGGCCGACATCGGTATGACCCAGCTCTACGAGGGTGTCGGCGGCTTCAAGGACTACAATCCGCCCAAGGGCAAGCTGGTCCACACCTGGTATGCCTATCCCATGGAGTCGTTCCTGGTCGCGCCGGCGAAAGAGGCGGCCAAGTTCAAATGCTGGAAGGACTTCAGCGGCAAGCCGGTGTTCTTCACGACGGCCGGCTTCATGAACTGGCTTAATTTCCAGCGCATCTACAAGACGCTCGGCTACGAGTTCAAGCACGTCCAGATCGACGCCAAGACCAACTCGGATGCCATGCAGGCCGGCACCATCGCCGGCTCGGTGGCCTACACGGTTTCGGGGCGGTCGCTGGCGCCGTACTGGAAGGAGACCGAGGTGCGCATGGACGTCAGCGTGATCAATCCGTGCCCCGACGAGATCGCCAAGCTGAAAGCGGCGGGGCTCGCGATCACTCAGGTCAATCCGAAGGACGCCTTCACCAAGGATGTGGGCGTCAAGGAAGTTCTCGGCGTGCCGATCCTGTTTGCCTACAACGTGCGCGCGGACGTTCCCGAGGACGTCGTCTACAAGATGCTGAGCGCGTTCTACACCAACCGCGACAAGCTCTCATCGATCGATCCGGGCTTCTCCGCGCTGGCGAAGGATTTCGTGGGCATGCAGGTGAACGGCATCAATGCCAACCCTCAAATTCCGGTGCACGCGGGCCTCGCCAAGTTCCTGAAGGAGCACAAGGCCTGGAACGACAAGTGGACGGTCGCCAAGAGCGGCTGATCGCTCTCGCACGGTAGGGTGGGGCGGGGAAGCGGTGCGGCACAAGCGCGGCGCCCCGCCCTGATGCATCAGAAAAGCGAAGTCCTTTTTTGGGGGGCACCGGCTGTGAGCCGGCACAGGAAGCGCCATGATGAACCGGCTGCGGACGCACTTCACGCTCGACAACGTGATCCTCGTTTTCGCGGCCATCCAGCTCGTCTGGCTGCTCTGGTACTACTACACCGGCTTCGGTGGCCCGCAGGAGTTGGTCGCGCGGGTCCTGTCGATCGCGCTGATCCTGCAAATCCTGTTCATGTACAAGCAGGACTACCTCTACAAGTTCCTCCCTGCCGGCGTGAACCACGCCCTCGTCTTGCTCTACATCGGCATCTGCGCCTACGCCTTTCTCCACTTTCATCGTGAGTTCGAGCAGATCGCGATCTGGCGCCAGGGCTCCTACACCAAGCAGGATTTCGTGGTCGGCCTGCTGATGTTCCTGCTGGTGATGGAGCTGTCGCGGCTGGCCCACCCGACGCTGTTCTGGGTCAACCTCGCTCTCGTGTTCTACACGCTGTGGGGCTACCTGAGCCCCATCGACTTCTTCTGGCATCCGGGAACGACGTTCTACCGCGTGGTCACTTCGAGCACGATCGAACTCTCCACCGGCATTTACGGCATCTACGGCCAGCTTGCCCTGACGCTCGTTGCGGCATTCCTTCTTCTGGCCGCGGCCGCCAACGGCTTTGGCGCGCAGTCCGCCATGATCCAGGTGATGCGGCGTCTGGCAGGCAGGTCGCGGCAGCTCGTGCCGCAGACGGCGGTGCTGGGCTCGCTCTCGGTCGGCATGGTGAGCGGCTCGGGTTCTGCCAATGCGGCGGTCGTCGGCACCATCACCATCCCGTTGATGAAGCGCTATGGCGTGCCGGGCGCCTTCGCGGCTGCCGCCGAGACGGCCGCTTCGATGGGCGGGCTCATCATGCCGCCGATGATGGGGGTCGGCGCGTTCCTGATGTCGGACTTCCTCAATGTTCCCTATTGGGACGTGGTGAAGCGCGGGTTCGCACTGGCCTTCGTCTATTACGCGTCGATTGCCTTTGCGATCTATCTGCTGTGCGTGCGCCTGCTGCCGCGCGACACGGTGCAGAACCCCAAGGTGGCGGCCTACGACCAGATCAAGACGTCCATCTTCTTCCTTGCGGTTCTGTTCCTCGTCTACCAGATGGGCGTGGTGGGCACGGGCGAGCTGCTGGCCGCCCTCTATACGGCGGGCTTCATGTTCGCGCTGCTGCTCATCGCCTTCGCCATCTTCAAATACCTGCGCAAGGACCCGGCGCTCGCGGAGGAGACGCTGTTCGGCAACGTGCGCCGTGCCATCGAGACGCACGCCGACATGACCTCGTACCTGACGCTGCTGCTGGCGACGCTTGGCATCATGATCGGCCTGTTCACCGTCACCGGCTTCATCAACCGCATGGGGGCCATGATCCTCGACCTCGGCGCGCAGAACATGATCGGCGTCGTCCTCATGGCCTACGTGTTCGGCTGGCTGGCCGGAGCCGGACTGCCGCCGACGGCGACCTACATCATCGGTGCAATCGTGATCGTCCGCCCACTGCAGGAGCTGGGCGTCAACCCGTGGATCGCGCACTTCTTCGTCTTCCTCTTGTCGGTATGGGGCGAGCTGTCGCCGCCGACGTCGCTCACCGCCGCCGTCTCGGCGCGCATTGCCGAAGCCTCGTTCATGCGGACGATGTTCGAAGCGCTCAAGATTTGCGCGCCGATCACGCTCATGACGTTTGCCATCTTCACCCGACCGGACATCGTCGTGAACCCGGGCTGGCCGCAGATCGTGGCCACCTTGATGGTCTTCATCGGCACGAGCGGCATCGCCTTTGCCTTGTTCGGGCGCTTTCTGGAGCGCGTCGCCGGCAACGTGATCTTGTGCGGCTTGCTCGCCGCTCTGTCGCTCGTTGCGCTGTTCCATCCGGACGACAGGATCGCGATGGTCGCTGCTGCTTTGGTGCTGGCGGCAACGCTCATCGGCGTCTGGCGACACCGGCGGATCGCCGCCGCCATGTCCGCGCTGCAGCCACAGCCGGCGCAGTGAGGCGTCATCGCCGTCCCGCGACGGCTGGGCTTCATCCCACGCCCGTACAGCGGCGCGTGCGGATCGGCGCATGGTGTTGCGTCCGCGCCCCACGCGTCGCGAGCTTGTGAAGTGGGCCGCCGCAGGGGGAGGCGGCGGCTGCGATCTCGCCGCCCGTCATTCCCCCAGCGGCTTCGTCGTCGTGCGCTGGCCGCCCGCCGCCAGGCGCCGCTCGATCATCTGCGAGTAGCGCGAGATGGAGAAGCAGAAGATCCAGAACACGATGCCGGCGAACACGTAACCGGTGATCGGCGTGGCCGGCGAGATCCACTTCTGGTCGGCGAGGCCGAGTTGCACGATGCCGAGCAGGTCGAAGATGCCGATGATAAGTACCAGGCTCGTATCCTTGAAGAGGCCGATGAAGGTGTTGACGATGCCGGGAATGACGAGCTTCAGCGCCTGCGGCAGGATGATCAGCCCCATCTTCTGCGCGTAGCTGAGCCCCAGCGCGTCGGCCGCCTCGAACTGGCCGCGCGGGATCGCCTGCAGGCCGCCGCGGATCACCTCGGCGAGATAGGCGGCCGAGAACAGCGCCACCATGATGAGCGCGCGCAGCAGCTTGTCGATCGACACGTTCTCGGGCAGGAACAGCGGCAGCATCACGGAAGCCATGAACAGCACCGTGATCAGCGGCACACCACGCACGAACTCGATGAAGCCGACGCTCACCATGCGCACGATCGGCATCTGCGAGCGGCGGCCGAGGGCCAGGATGATGCCGATCGGAAAGGCCCAGGCGATTCCGGCGCTCGACACCACCAGCGTCACCAGCAGGCCGCCCCAGAGCTGCGTCGGCACGTAGGAGAGGCCCGGCACATCGCCGAGCAGCAGGACCACGGCGATGAGGGGAAAGATGCCGGCCAGATAGATCGCCGCCCACAGCTTGCCGGGCACCCGCGGGATCAGCAGAGGCGCCAGGCCCGCGATCGCCAGCGCATAGGTGAGGTCGACGCGCCAGCGCTCCCCATCCGGATAGCGCCCGTACATGAACTGCCCGAACTTGGCCTGCACGAACGGCCAGCATGCGCCGGCACCCTCGCGCGTGCAGGCCGATCCGTCCTCGCCCTGCCAGGTCGCGTTGAGGAACGCCCAGTTGACGACGTTCGCCAGCACCTCATAGGCGATCCAGGCGCCGAGCAGGGTGAGGAATCCATTGAGCGGCGAGGAGAACAGGTTCTGGCGCACCCAGGCCACGGGACCGGTCACGGTCAGCGGCGGAGGCATGGCGGCGGGGCGGATATCTCTGGCCATCGCTCACCTTTCCACCAGCGCCATGTGCCGGTTGAACCAGTTCATGAACAGCGAGGTCAGCAGGCTCAGCGTCAGGAACACGCCCATGGTGATGAGGATCACCTCGACTGCTTGGCCCGTCTGGTTGAGCACCGTACCGGTGAACACGCTGACGAAGTCGGGATAGCCGATGGCGACGCCGAGCGAGGAGTTCTTGGTCAGGTTGAGGTACTGGCTGGTGAGCGGCGGGATGATGATGCGCAGCGCCTGCGGGATCACCACCAGCCGCAGCGTCTGCCCGTTCGACAGCCCAAGCGCGAGCGCGGCCTCCCTCTGTCCTTTGGGCACGCCCTCGATGCCGGCGCGCACGATCTCGGCAATGAAGCTCGCCGTGTAGATCGAAAGCCCGAGGAGCAGCGCCATCAGCTCGGGCAGGATGACGAGGCCGCCCTGGAAATTGAAGCCTCGGAGTACGGGATGCTCGAACGCCAGCGGTGCGCCCGTGGCCACGAATGCGATGAGCGGCAGCCCGAGGACCAGGGCGAGAGCCACCCGCAACACGGGGAAGGGGCGGCCGGTCAGTCTCTGGCGCCGGCGTGCCCACATCCACAGCCCGACGGCGGCGGCGATGCCGAGCCCGAAGGCCAGGACGACGGCACCGAAGCCGGGCTGGGGCAGCGGCGCCGGCAGATACAGCCCACGCACGTTGAAGAATCCGCCGCCCGGCAGCACGTAGCTTTGGCGCGGCGAGGGCAGGTTCTTCAGCACTGCGAAATACCAGAAGAAGAGCTGCAGCAGCAGCGGCACGTTGCGCACGATCTCCACGTATGCCGAGGCCAGCCGGGCGATCAGCCAGTTCGGGGACAGGCGCGCGATGCCCACCATGAAGCCGATCAGCGTGGCGAATGCGATGCCGAGGCCTGCCACCAGCAGCGTGTTGAGCAGACCCACCCAGAATGCGCGGCCATAGGACGACGCGTTGGAGTAGTCGATCAACGATTGGGAGACGTCGAACCCCGACGTGCGGGAGAGGAAGTCGAAGCCCGAAGCGATGTTCTGCCGGCGCAGGTTGGCGGCGACATTGCTGGCCACCCACCACACCACCAGCGCCAGCGCCAGCAGCAGCAGCACCTGATAGACGAGCTGGCGCACCTCGGGGCGAAAGAGCAGGCCCGCTGGCCCGACAGGCCGATCGGACCTCTTGTCTGCGGCGGTGGCCACGGCCCGCCCCCGCGCCTCAGCGGATCGGGGGTGCGTACTGCAGGCCGCCCTTGGTCCAGAGCCTGTTCAGGCCGCGATCGATCTTGATGCGCGAGCCGGCACCGACGTTGCGGTCGAAGATGTCGCCGTAGTTTCCGACCTGCTTGATGATCCTGTAGGCCCACTCGTTGTCGAGCCCCAGGCCCTTGCCGAACTCGTCCTGCTTGCCGAGCAGGCGCTTGATGTCGGCGTTGGTCGAGGCCGCCATCTGGTCGACGTTGGCCTGCGTGACGCCCAGCTCCTCGGCGTTGAGCAGCGCGAAGTGAACCCACCTGACGATGGTGAACCACTGGCTGTCGCCCTGTCGCACGGCGGGGCCGAGCGGCTCCTTGGAGATGACGTCGGGCAGCACCAGGTGATCGTCCGGTTTCGCCATCTGCAGGCGCACGGAGTAGAGCCCCGACACATCGGTGGTGTAGGCATCGCAGCGGTCGGCCTGGTAGGCGCGCAGCGCCTCGTCCGCCTTCTCGAACACGAGCGGCTTGTATTGCAGTTTGCTGGCCTTGAAGAAGTCGGCGAGATTGAGCTCGGTGGTCGTGCCGGTCTGCACGCACACCGTCGCTCCACCGAGGTCCTTGCCGGTCTTGGCGCCAGCCGCCTTCTTCACGATGAAGCCCTGGCCGTCGTAGTAGTTGACGCCGACGAAGCTCAGCCCCTGCGCGGAATCCCGCTGAATGGTCCAGGTGGTGTTGCGCGCCAGCACGTCGAGCTCGCCCGACTGCAGCGCCGTGAAGCGCTCCTTGGTGGTGGTCGGCACGTACTTGACCTTCTTGGCATCGCCCAGGACGGCCGCGGCGATCGCCTTGCAGTAGTCGACGTCGAGGCCGGTCCAGTTGCCCTTGTCGTCCGCGGCGCTGAAGCCGGCCAGCCCGACGTTGACGCCGCAGCTCAGCTGGCCCCTCTGCTTGACGGCGTCGAGCGTCTTGCTCTGGGCGACGGCGCCGGCCGTCATGGCAATGAGCGCTCCTGCGGTCGCAATCGCGGTGGGCACAAGACGGATCATGACGGAACTCCATCTCCAGGGTGCGGATAGACCTCGTTCACACTCTTCAATCCTGCGCGGCATCTGTCAAACGCCGAACCCGCAGGTGCGGTGAAGGGGCAAGCTGTGTGCCCGCCGTGCAGGCACATTTTCCGGCGGCGATGCATCAATGCCCCAGGATCTGCGACAGGAACAGCTTGGTGCGCTGAGATCTGGGATTGCTGAAGAACTGCTCCGGCGTTCCTTCCTCTACGATCTCCCCGACGTCCATGAAAATGATGCGGTCGGCCACCGAGCGGGCAAATCCCATCTCGTGTGTCACGCACAGCATGGTCATGCCGGAGCGGGCCAGCTCCACCATCACGTCCAGCACCTCCTTGATCATTTCGGGGTCGAGGGCGGAGGTCGGCTCGTCGAACAGCATGATGCGCGGGTTCATGGCAAGCGCGCGCGCGATGGCGACGCGCTGCTGCTGACCGCCCGAGAGCTGGCCCGGATACTTGTCGGCCTGCTCCGGGATATGGACGCGCTCGAGAAGCTGCCGCGCCGTCCGTTCAGCCTCCGCGCGCGGCATTCTCTTCACCCACACCGGGCCGAGACACAGGTTGTCGAGCACGGTCAGGTGCGGGAAGAGGTTGAAGCTCTGGAACACCATGCCGACCTCGGTGCGGATCTTGTCGATTTGGCGCAGGTCGTTCGTCAGCTCCGTACCGTCGACGACGATGCGGCCCTCCTGATGCGTCTCCAGCCGGTTGATGCAGCGGATGAGCGTCGACTTGCCGGAGCCCGAGGGCCCGCAGATGACGATCTTCTCGCCCCTGGCAACGTTGAGATTGATGTTCTTGAGGACCTGGAAGGTGCCGTACCACTTGCTGACGCCGATCATCTGCACCGCGGGCGTGCGGCTGTCGGCAAGGCTCGACGTAGCGGCGGTGGCCATGCTTCCTCCCAAGGGCGCCCGACTATGCCCGAGGCCCATGTCCCGTGCAACGCACCGCCCTTTTCGGTAGTGTCTCAGTTTGAAAAAATTTGAGCTGAGCCGGAGGCGACTCTACTGATCAACCACGAGCTTTGTGGGGATGGCATACTGCCTAACCCCGGCGCCCTCAGAGAGAATCTCGTGGATTTTGATCTCGGCTCCATGCACGTTCGCAAGGTCATGACCCTGCTCCAGGTAGTGGCGGATGAACGCCCGCTCAATGATCGGCACACAGTTGTCCGGTTGCTGACCTTGTTGCGGCACGAAACGTCCAAGTAGCAGAATACGCTCTCCGATCTTGGCGCTGCGCACATGCTGCATAAGTCTGACGTTGTTGAGCTGCTGCTTTATGCGCAACTGTAGCGAGGAGCCAGCCTTGCCCACGTAAAAGCGCCTCGAACGCGGAGCCAAAGCGGCGTCCGAAGACGTAAATTCCCGGTCGCTCCGGGATGCTCTCATGGTCGCAGGTGTAGATCAAATTTTGGCTTGTGCCATCGCTTAACGGAAGAGATGGCAGCCACTCTAAATGAAGCTTCATTGCACGCGCCCCAACTCGCGTCTGCGCCGCGAATGATGTATGCTTACCGGCAAGCAGCTATGGAAGCAAGGATGCCCAAAGGACCCAAAGGACAGAAGCGCCCCGCCGACGTGATCGGCGCCGCCGTCAAGGTCATGCGGATCGCCACGGGCGAGGAGCAGGAGGACTTCCCTGCCGACGACGGCAAGGACAAGGCCGCGCAAAGCCTTGGACAACGCGGCGGCAGAGCGCGCGCTAAAGCGTTAAGCCCACGCAGGCGCAAGGAAATCGCGAGGCGAGCAGCAAAGAAGCGGTGGCAAAAAGAGCACACATGACGGATACCTTAAGTGTTGGTCGACATTGTGTCGACCAACACTGTTGACCGACATATCGTCGATCAATCATATTGCTCCCCATAGTGTCGACCATGGCTGGTCGACCGACATTTGGGGCAATGCATGTCGAACGCAACGCTAGATGCCGTGATTAGCCGTTCCCAAGCTATCTTGCAGGGTCTTTCAGGTCCGGAACGGCGCAGAAAATTCCGATCTTACGCAGTTACAAATTTCCGAGGCGGGGTGGGCAAGAGCACGCTCGCCTTCAATTTGACTTATGAACTAGCTCAGTGGCACTCGTGCCTCCTGCTTGACACATGTTCGCAAAGAAACTTCTCGCAGACCATTTTTGGCGACGACGTGTTGAGGATGAAAGATACTATATATGATGCGCTTGTTAGAGAGATGGCGGGGGGCGGCACCGTAAACTACAAGGATTTGGCTAGGCTCATTTCGCCGTTTTGCTCGGCCTTCCGTATGGCCAAACCATGTTACATGGTGCCGGGATCGCCGGAATTGTTCGCAATCCCCTCGCTCATGTATAGCCAATTAGCCCAATTCGCACAGCTCACTGGTCAACACAAGAAGGAGACAAGCGCTCGGATTGTCCTGGCCATCAAACGCATTATCGACGGCGTCTTGCGCTACACACGCTCGGAAAAAGTCATCATTGACACCAGCCCATTCTTCGGAGGGGCTACCCATCTGTCCTGGGCAGCAGTCGAAGCGCTAGTTGTGCCGGTTCGAGTGGACCAGCATTCCATTGAGGCACTTAACCTGACTCTTGACATGCTACAACGCCAAGAGATGGATTTTCTTCGGGCCAATGAACAGGCTGGTTTAACTCATGTGCCGAAGGTTCACGCAATCGCGATGACGCATTGCGGCTGGAGCAGACAAAAAGAATTCACCCCTGATAGTGCGACAAAGCTGTTCATTGAGAAAGCAATCAAGCTATCGCAGCAATACGCGAGCCTGTTTTCGGAGCCAAAGGTTGAGCAGTGCTTTTACATACTCGACGATTTCCATTCTAGTGGCCGCATAAGCGGTAAACAGAGAATTCCGTTGTCGGACCTGGAAAGCGGACAAAAGTTTGTGGTCGAAGGGCAACGTCTAGAGGTGAACCCATCTGTCGAGCGATACCAAAAAGAGATTCGGCACTTGGCCGCAGCTCTGTGAACTGAATGCTTGACGCTAAGCAAGAAAGTTCATACCATGCGGGCATGAACAAGTTGCCCGTAGCCAAGCGCGTCCAAATCCTCTCGATGCTCTGCGAGGGCGTCTCCATGCGGTCGATCTCCCGCGTGGCGGACGTGTCCATCAACACGGTCGGCAAGATGCTGATCGATGCTGGGACCGCCTGCGCTGCCTTCCATGACGAGAAGGTACGCGGCGTGAAGTCCAAGCGCGTGCAGGTCGATGAGGTCTGGAGCTTCACGGCAGCCAAGCAGAAGAACGTGCCGCACATGAAGCGTCCGGTTGATGGCGCTGGCGACACGTGGACTTGGACCGCGCTGGATGCCGACAGCAAGTTGATCGTGCAGTGGTTCGTCGGCGGCCGTGACGGCTACAGCGCCAAGCTGTTCATTGATGACCTAGCCTCACGGCTCGCCAATCGCGTGCAGCTCACCAGCGACGGACACCGCGCTTACTTGGAGGCCGTCGAAGGCGCATTCGGCGCCGACGTGGACTATGCCCAGTTGGTCAAGCTGTACGGCGAGGCGCCCGAGGCAGAGAAGCGCTACAGCCCCGCAGAATGCATCGGCTGTCGCAAGACCGTGGTGGAGGGGAACCCCGATCCGGCCCACATCAGCACGTCCTATGTTGAGCGCCAGAACCTCACCATGCGCATGCATATGCGGCGCTTCACGCGGCTCACCAATGCCTTCTCAAAGAAGTTCGAAAGCCACGTGCACATGGTTGCCCTGTACGCCGTCTGGTACAACTGGGTGCGCATCCACAAGAGCCTGCGGGTGACGCCGGCCATGGCCGCTGGCCTGACTGACAAGCTGATGAGTTTCGAGGACATCGTGGCGCTGATCGATGCACGGGAAGGCGCACCCAGGAAGCGCGGGCCGTACAGAAAGCAAGTGCGTCAAATTTCAAACTGAGACACTACCCCCTTTTCGGCGGGGTCTGCCCCCCGCATAGGAGATTGCCTGCCACACCGGACGCCCCGGGTGTCAGTGAGAAGGAAAGGAACGGGGCGTTTGAGACCCGTTGAACCTGGCGCTTGAGATGGGCCTCAAACGCCCCGCCGCCGCAATCCGGGTCCCGAAGAGCGCTCCATCGGTTCGTATGGCCGGCCCAGCTTGATCACCTGACTGTAATCCTCCGCTCGAAGGCCGAGGTGAGGCACCCGCGCGAGCGCCCTCTCGAGAGCCGAGGTGGCATCATCATCGCACATCGCCGAACGCCGGGGATAGGCAGCCCGGCTCCCCCTCCCCGCTTGCGTCCGTTCCTTCGGCGCGCGCGACGACCATCTGGCGAACGCGCCATGTTCGCCCATCAACAACAAGGTCGGGGTGTTGGAAGGCGCCCGCGGCGCCGGCGTCATCGCCCCTGGCCGCCGGGCGTGCGCCTGAACAGGCGCACCACGAACCAGATGGGGAAGACGATGATGGCGCCGAGCAGGAAGTAGTTGATCGCCCAGCCGAACGCATCGAACCCGAGGTTCATGATGTTGCGGATGATCTGCTGCAGGCGGTCGACCAGGTTGTAGGGCGTGATGTTGAGCACGGAAAACACGATGCCGACGGCGATCGACAGCAGGACCAGGCGGACCAGCGTGCCGACGATGCTGTCGCCGAAGAATTGCCGCCGGTCCATGGTGCTCTCTCCATTCTGCCGTGCTGGCGCATTGGCGCCCGATTTGCCATTACCATAGCGCCTGCTGCCGTAACAGACCGATGAAGGCTCCAAAGCCCCCGATGCGCGCCGGATCGAAGACCGCGACGCCGCTGCGCCACGCCCCGTCGCGGCCCCACGCCCGCACGGCGGAGCTTGCGGCCTGTCTGCCGCCGCCCTTCCGGGACTGGTTCGTCAGGCGCGGCTGGCAGCCGCGCCCGCATCAGGTCGCG
This sequence comes from Hyphomicrobiaceae bacterium, assembly GCA_008933705.1. Taxonomy (GTDB): domain Bacteria; phylum Pseudomonadota; class Alphaproteobacteria; order Rhizobiales; family Hyphomicrobiaceae; genus AWTP1-13. Next base: position 111,100 of record WBUN01000002.1, on the reverse strand, counting down.
CTGCTCGACAAGGCGGCGCAGCGCCGCTCCACGCTGCTCATCGCGCCCACCGGCTCGGGCAAGACGCTCGCCGGCTTCCTGCCGAGTCTGACCGCGCTTGCCGGCCGCCGGCGGCCGCGCGGCGAGCGCGCTGTGCATACGCTCTACATTTCTCCGCTCAAGGCGCTGGCCGCCGACGTTGCGCGCAACCTGCTGATTCCGCTTGAGGAAATGGGGCTGCCGATCACGGTCGAGACGCGCACCGGCGACACCAGCGTGTCGCTCAAGCAGCGCCAGCGCCGCCGCCCGCCCGAGATCCTGCTGACGACGCCCGAGCAGGTGGCGCTGCTGCTCTCGCATGCCGACGCGCCGCGCTTTCTTGCGGGCCTTGAGACCGTGATCCTCGACGAGCTGCACGCGCTCGCCCCCACCAAGCGCGGCGACTTGCTGGCGCTCGATCTCGCGCGGCTGGCTGGCATCGCGCCCCGGCACATGCGCATCGGCCTGTCCGCCACGGTGGCGCGGCCGAGCGAGCTGCGCGCCTACCTGACACCGCAGGCCACCGACGGCGTCATCGAGCTCGCCGACCTGGTAACGGCAGAGGGCGGCGCCGCCCCCGACATCGGCATCCTCGATGCCGAGCAGCCGCTGCCCTGGGCCGGACACACGACACGATATGCGCTGCCTGAGATTCTCGCCGCCATCAAGGCGCACCGTCTCTCCTTGGTGTTCGTCAACACCAGGAGCCAGGCCGAGCTGCTGTTCCAGGAGCTGTGGCGCATCAATGACGACGCGCTTCCCATCGCCCTGCATCATGGCTCGCTCGACGCGACGCGGCGCCGCAAGGTCGAGGCCGCCATGGCCGCCGGCACGTTGAAAGCCGTGGTTGCCACCTCTACGCTCGACCTCGGTGTCGACTGGGGCGATGTCGACCTCGTCATCCACGTCGGGGCACCGAAGGGGGCGAGCCGGCTGATCCAGCGCGTTGGCCGCGCCAACCATCGGCTCGACGAGCCATCGCGCGCCGTCCTGGTGCCGTCGAACCGCTTCGAGGTGCTGGAATGCAGCGCGGCGATCGAGGCGGCTGCGGCCGGCGCGCAGGATGCCGTGCAGCACCGCACCGGGGCGCTGGACGTTCTGGCGCAGCATGTGTGGGGCACCGCCTGCGCCGGTCCGTTCCATCCCGACGCGCTGTTCTGCGAGGTGCGCGCCGCCGCGCCCTATGCCGGGCTCACGCGCAGCCAGTTCGACCGCATCCTCGATTTCGTCTCGACCGGCGGCTACGCGCTGCGCGTCTACGAGCGCTACGCGCGCCTGAAACCTGCCGGCGACGGCCTGCTGCGCCTTGCCCATCCGCGCCTCGCCCAGCAGTACCGCATGAACGTCGGCACCATCGTCGAGGCGCCGATGATCAAGATCCGTCTCGTCGGCCGCCGCCCGCGCCACAAGCCCGGCACGCCGCGGCCGCTGTTCGGCGGGCGGGTGCTGGGGGAACTGGAGGAATACTTCATCGAGCAGCTCTCCGTCGGCGACACCTTCGCCTTCGCCGGCGAGGTGCTGCGCTTCGAGGGTCTGCAGGAGACCGAGGCGCTTGTCTCGCGCACGCACGACAGCGCGCCCAAGATCCCGGCCTACGGCGGCGGCAAGTTCCCGCTCTCGACGCATCTGGCCGAGCGCGTGCGCCGCATGCTGGCCAGCCGGGAGCATTGGCGTGCATTGCCCGATCCGGTGAGCGAATGGCTGGGTCAGCAGGCCGAGCGCTCCACCATCCCCGATGCGGGCGAGGTGCTGGTCGAGACCTTCCCGCGCGGCAACCGGCATTTCCTGGTGGTCTACCCGTTCGAGGGCCGCCTCGCGCACCAGACGCTAGGCATGCTGCTCACCCGCCGGCTCGACCGGATCGGTGCCAAGCCGCTCGGCTTCGTCGCCAACGACTACGCGCTGGCGGCATGGACCATCGAGGACATGACGGCGCTGTCCGCCTCGGGCCGCCTCGATATCGCTGGCCTGTTCGACGAGGACATGCTGGGCGACGACCTGGAGGCCTGGCTCGCGGAGTCGAGCCTGATGAAGCGCACCTTCCGCATCTGTGCGGTGATTGCCGGCCTGATCGAGCGCCGCCACCCCGGCAAGACCGCCCGCGACGGCAAGACCGGCCGGCAGATCACCGTCTCGTCAGACCTCATCTACGACGTGCTGCGCCGCCACGACCCGCATCACATTCTGCTCGAGGCCGCCTGGGCCGATGCGGCAACGGGCCTGCTGGATATCGCCCGGCTCGGCGATTTCCTGCGGCGAATCAAGGGGCACATCCGCTACAAGTCGCTCGACCGGGTTTCACCGCTGGCGGTGCCCGTGCTGCTGGAGATCGGCCGCGAGCTGGTGTATGGCGGCAATGTCGCGGAAGGTATCCTGCGCGAGGCGGCGGACGATCTCGTGCGCGAGGCAATGCAGCGGGGGTGATGCATGCTGGAGCTGAAGCCGGAGCGCCTGCGTTTTCTGGACGCGGCCTCCCAGGAACTGTCGATTTGCGGCAAGCCGATCATCGCCGACAGCTCAGGCGCCATGTTCTGGCCGGCCGAGCGCGCGCTGCTGGTGGCGGATCTGCACCTGGAGAAGGGATCGGCCCATGCCGTGCGCGGCACCATGATGCCGCCCTACGACACGCGCCAGACCCTGATGCGTCTCGCCGAGACCATCGACCGCTACGATCCCGACCGCATCATCGCGCTGGGCGACAGCTTTCACGATGTCGGCGGAGTGGACCGCCTGAGCGAGGACGACATCGAGATCCTGCGCATGATGCAGGAGGATCGCGAATGGATCTGGATCACCGGCAATCATGACCCTGAGATCGGCGAGCGCATTGGCGGGCGCGTTTGCGCCGAGCTCAGGATCGCTGGCCTGACGCTGCGGCACCAGCCGCTGCCGGGTGGCGTCACGCACGAGATCGCCGGCCACATGCACCCGGCCGCCCGCCTCTCGATGTACGGCTACTCGATCCGCCGGCCTTGCTTCGTCGGCAACGGCCGCCGCATCGTCATGCCGGCGTTCGGTGCCTTCGCCGGTGGCCTCAACGTGCTCGACGACGCCTTCCACCCGCTGTTCGGCGACGGCGGCATCGCCGTGTGGATGCTGGGCCAGGAAGGGCTCTACCCCGTCGCGTCGCGGCTGCTGCGCCAGGATTGAGCGCGGGCCGACATCGATTGCCGCAGTCGGCATGCCGGCCGCTTTATCGCGACCCTGCCGTGCAGGGCGCACTTGCTGTTGGACGCGGCATTCCGGCATGGCAGAAGAGGGCGCTCGATCCTCACACATAGGCCCCGGATGCTCGCAGCACTCAAATATCTCGGCGATGGCCTCTATCGTTGGCCCAGCCTCCTTCTCACACTGACCGCCGTCTTCTGGGCCGGCAACACGATTGCGGGGCGGCTCGCAGTCGGCCACATCTCGCCGCTCATGCTCGTATCCATCCGCTGGGTGCTGGTGGTTTCCGCGCTTTGGCCGATCTACGGCGGCCAGGTGCTGGCGCACTGGTCCGAGATCAGGCCGAAGCTCGTCTCCGTGCTCCTGATGGCGGCGGCCGGGTTCACCGGGTTCAACGTTCTCTACTATCTGGCCGCCCACACCACCACCGCGGTCAACATGGGTATTCTGCAGGGCGGCATGCCGATCTTCGTCCTTGCCGGCGCCTTCCTGTGGCACGGCAGCCGGGCCTCTCGTGTCCAGGTGACGGGCGTGCTCATCACACTCGCTGGCGTCGTGGTGGTGGCCACCCGCGGTGCGCCTCTTGCGATCCTTGAGATCGGATTGAACGGCGGCGATGTGCTCGTGCTTGCCGCTTGCGTGCTCTACGCCAGCTATACCGTGGCGCTGCACGATCGTCCGAGCATGCCGGGTGCTGCCTTCTTCACGCTGCTGGCGCTGATCGCGGCGGCGACTTCGCTGCCGCTGGTGGCGTTCGAAGCCGCTACGCGCGGGCTCGAGACCCCGTCCTTGCAGGGCTTCATCGTTGCGGCCTACGTCGCCATCTTCCCGTCCTGCTTGGCGCAGCTCTTCTTCCTGCGCGGCGTCGATCTTCTGGGGCCGGGTCGCGCCGGCGTGTTCGTCAATCTCGTTCCGATCTTTTCCGCCATCCTGGCCGTGACATTGCTGGGCGAGCCGTTCGCCGCTTTTCATGCCGTTGCGCTCCTCCTGGTGATCGGCGGCATTTGGCTGGCCGAGCGCGGACGCGGCACCTGAGTGCTGAAGCGTGACGGACGCGGGCGCGAGGCCGGCGGCATCTGCGCCGCATTTCCTGCCCTGGCGCAGGACAAGAGACCCCGCCGGCAATCGGGCCCCCTCGCCCCCTGAGCTTGCCTGTGGAGCGGCAGGTTTTGATACAGAAGGCAACGATGCCTTGTGTACCGCTTAAGAGGCCTGAAACCCCGTTCTGCCTAGCGTCCTGAGCTCGATATTGGAGTTCTGGATCGATGCTGCGGGTTGTCACTTGCCTTACCTCTCAACACGATCTGCGTCTCGTTCTGCTTGCAGGCGCCGTCTGCTTTCTGACCAGCCTTGCCGCGCTCAATCTGTTCCAGCGGGCCTGCGCTACCGCGGGCCGGACGCAGGCGCTGTGGCTCGTCACCACCGGCGCCGCCACCGGCTACGGCATCTGGGCGACGCACTTCATTGCCATGCTGGCCTACGACGCCGGCGTGCCGGTCGGTTACGAGGTCACGCGCACGATCCTGTCCCTCCTGGCGGCCGCGATCGTGACGGGCGTCGGCTTTGCCGTCGCGGCGCGTGCGCGGGCATCGTGGGCTGCGCCTGCGGGAGGGGCGATCGTCGGCATCGGCGTGGCCGCCATGCACTACACGGGCATGACGGCGCTCGAGGTGCCGGGGCGCCTGGCCTGGTCCGGCGGGCTCGTTCTTGCCTCGATCGTCCTCGGCGTCCTGTTCGGCATCGGGGCGCTCGTGGTCGCCACGCGTTCCGACGGCGTCCGGCCGACGCTCACGGCCGCGTTGCTGCTCACTTTGGCGATCGTCAGCCATCACTTCACGGCCATGGGCGGGGTCGAGATCATCCAGGATCCGGCCATTCCGGTCACCGCCCTGTCGCTTTCCCCGGCCGCGCTCGCCATGACCATCGCCAGCATCGCAGCCGCCGTGCTCGGCATCAGCCTGGTCGGCGCGCTGGCCGGCAGCTCGCGCCAGAAGATCATGGCGCACGCGCAGGCGGAAATCGCCGCGCAGGCTGCACACCTGCAGGCTGCGCTCGCCAACATGTCTCAGGGCCTGTGTCTCCTCGACCGGAAGCAGCGCCTGGTTCTGGCGAACCGCCGCTATGCGGAGATTTATGGCCTCACCCCCGACCAGTTGAAGCCGGGCGCCACGTTTCAAGAGATCTTGCAGGCACGCGTGGCGCAGGGTGTGTACAGCCACATCGACGCGCAGAAGTATATCGAGGAGAGGGCTGCGGGCTTCGGCAGGAAGGCGTCGGAAGTCCAGAGGCTGGCCGATGGGCGCTACATTGCCGTCGTGCACAGGCCCATGGCCGACGGTGGTGTGGTCAGCACGCACGAGGACATCACTGAGCGCCAGAAGTTGAGCGCCCAGCTCGAGCAGCAGAACGAGCTGCTCAAGCATCACGAGGAGAAGCTGAAGAGCCAGAACATCCAGCTCGACGCGGCTCTCAACAACATGGTGCAGGGATTGGCCATGTTCGACGACCAGCTTCGCATCGTCGTCGCAAACCCCCGCTACGCGGAGATGTACGGACTGACGACCGAGCAGACGAAGCCCGGCACGACGCTCCGGCAAATCCTGGAGTACCGCATCGCCAACGGCCACCACGCCGGCAAGACGGCCGACGAAATTCTGAACGCCATGCTCAGCCGCACTCAGGGGCATGGCGCAAGCCACTACCAGAGCCGTCTTTCCGATGGTCGCTGCATTGCCGTGTCGGTGCAACGCATGGCCGACGGGGGCACGGTCACGACGCACCAGGACATCACGGAGCAGCGCCGCTCCGAGGCCAGGATCGCATACATGGCGCGCCACGATGCGCTTACCGATCTGCCCAACCGGACTTTCCTGCGCGAGCGCCTGGAGCGGGCCCTTGCGGGCGAGCGGCGCGAGGATCGGAGCCTGTCCGTTCTCATGCTCGACCTCGATCGCTTCAAGGAGGTCAACGACACGCTGGGCCACCTGGCCGGCGATCTGCTCCTCAAGTCCGTTGCCGCGCGGCTGCGCGCCTGCGTCAGGGAGACGGATATCGTTGCGCGTCTCGGCGGTGACGAATTCGCCATCGTGCATACCGCAACGAATGTCGCCACGGAGGCCGCCGCCCTCGCCAAGCGGGTCGTCGAGGCCATAGCCGCGCCGTTCGATCTCAACGGGCAGCAGGCAACGGTCGGCGCGAGCATCGGTATCGCAGTGTCGCCCGGCGACAGCACCGATCCCGACCGCCTCATGCAGGACGCCGATCTCGCCCTTTACCGCTCCAAGAGCGAGGGGCGCGGCACCTATCGCTTCTTCGAGCCGGAGATGGATCAGCGCATGCAGGCCCGGCGCAAGCTCGAAAGCGATCTGCGCGGCGCGCTCGTCAAGGGCGAGTTCGCGCTCCACTACCAGCCCCTCGTCAACCTGGAGCGCGACGAGATCTGCGGTTTCGAGGCCCTGCTGCGCTGGTCTCACCCTGAGCGCGGCAACGTCGTGCCTGCGGACTTCATTCCTCTGGCCGAGGAGACCGGCCTCATCGTGCCGATCGGCGAGTGGGTGCTGAGGCAGGCCTGCGCCGACGCGGCGAGCTGGCCCGATCACCTCAAGGTGGCGGTCAATCTATCGCCAGTGCAGTTCAAGGCGCGCAATCTCGCCCAGACCATCATCAGCGCACTCGCCGGCGCCGGAATGCCGGCGAGGAGGCTGGAGCTGGAGATCACCGAGTCGGTGACGCTGCACGACGAGAAGGTCGCATTCGATACCCTCACGCAGCTGCACGATCTCGGGGTGCGCATTGCCCTCGACGATTTCGGCACCGGCTATTCCTCCCTAAGCAATCTGCGCAAGTTCCCCTTCGACAAGATCAAGATCGATCGCAGCTTCGTCAGCGATCTGTCCGAGGCCAACGTGAACGCGCTTGCGGTCGTCCGCTCCGTGGCGCAGCTCGGCGTGAGCCTCGGCTTGTCGACGACGGCCGAGGGTGTCGAGACCAGGGAGCAGCTGGAGCACGTGCGCGCCGAGGGCTGCACGGAAATGCAGGGTTTCTACATTTGCCCACCGAGTCCCATCGGCGAGATCATGCGACTGATCCAGGCCCAGGCCGAGAGGGCAGCCAGCGCCGCATAGATTCGATCCGACATCGGCGGAAGCGCCCCCACCGCACTCTGGCTGTCACTTGAAGCGCGCGTGGAGCCGGCACCCAGCGGGCTACAGGGCAACTCTCCGCCCTGAGCCCGTCGAAGGGCGGTTGGGAAGCACTGTTTCGGCCGCATGGTTCGACAAGCTCACCATGGGGCGAAACGGGTCCCGTGCGCCGGCAGGCGATCAATCGCGATTGAGGATGGTGACGAGGCCCTTGTCGGGCTCGATCCTCACCTCATCGCCGGTGCGGATCAGCGTGGTCGGGTCGCCGCCCTCGAAGCGGTCGACCATGGTGAGGTCGGCGAAGGCTGCGCCCTGCGCGAGGATGGTGTTGGCCCGGTCGAATACGATGGCCTTGGGCGCCATGCCGCGCGCGGTCATCTCGCGCAGCATCCACGCCGAAGCCACCCCGCCTTTGGCCGTCACCACCACCAGGATCCTGTCGAGATAGCTCTGGCCGTAAAGCTTGTGCGCGGGCCGCGAGAATACGCCCTTGAGACGGTCGAGATCGTAGCGCGCCGAGAAGTTGTCCTGCGCGACCAGCGCCGTGCCGGTCACCGCGGGGCCGATGCCCTTGTGGCATTTGAGGGTGATCGGCATCAGAGCACCTCTCCCGCCACCGCGCTGTCGATGCACCGCTCCATGCTGGCGAGCGTCGGTTTGTAACCGTAGCCGGCGATGATGTTGACCAGCTTGGCCGAGTTGGTGAGCAGGCGCTGCCAGCCATTCGCCTCCGCCATTTCGCGGGCATAGCTCTGGTAGAAGCACACGCCGGCAGCCACCACGCCGCCGGCATCCTCGATGCGCCGCGTCAGCCCCATGCGGTCGGCGGCGAACTTGATCTCGGGCGAGGTGGTGACGACGAGCGAGGTCCCCTCGTGCACGCGGCGACCGTCGAGCAGGCCCGCCACCTGCTGCATTTCGATGAGCGAGAGCTGGGGCGCGGCGAACACCACCACGTCGACCTTGTCGCCGCGCGCGGCATAGGTGGCATAGAACGCCTCGAAGTCGGCGGCGCCGATGGGCGTCGCTGCCGGCACGGCTCGGCCCTGGAAGGCATCGACCAGCGTCGGCGCTTCGGGCGTCACGCCCGGAATATGGAAGAGCGCGACCGATCCGAAGCTCGCCGCCGCCGCGCCGAAGTGCTTCAACTCATCCGAATTCGGCGCCGCCGCAATGCCGGTGATGACCGGCACCTCCCAGTAGCTGTTGGTGGCCTTGCCGACGATGCCGCCGAGCGCGCCCCAGTCGGAGAGGTCGCGGGGCTGATGGGACAGTGCGAAATGCTTGGTGCCGGCGCGATGCACGTCGAGGTGGTAGCCGTAGCGCGGCGTGCGCCCGGTGAGGCCGGCGGACAGCGCCGACGGCCCGCCTTCGAAGTTGCTGCGCGCGCCCATCACCGCGTTGGAGTAGATGACGACGCCGGTGTCGCCGAAGGCCAGGTGCTCGCCGCGCACCGGCGGCAGGATGGTCTGGTAGTTGATGCAAGTGTTGGTCATCATGACGCCCAGCGCCTCGAAGGCGCGGATCGCGCGTCCTTCGAGGGCTGCCATGGCGTCGGTCTGCTTCAGGCGTTTGTACGAATTGAAGTCGAGCCCGCGCGGATCCGTGATCGTGGGGATGCGCACGAGACGCTGATCCCTGGGCAGCGCGGCCAACTCCTCCAGCCAGGCGACGCCCGCCTCGCCCAGGCTTTCCGTGTCGGCCATGATGTGCGCCTGGCCGACGGGCACGAAATCGGGCGCGTCGAAGAAGTCGCCGACCGCGATTTGATGACGAATCGCCCACTGGCGTGCGGGACCTGCCTCGCCCGCCAGCATGGCGCGCTCCTCATCCGTCAGCTTCATACGCGTGCCCTGCCTTGCGCTGCATGAAAGAGACGATCGCGCCTTACGCGACCATCACTTCTTCTGTGCCGGTTGGGCGGCCGCAGCAGCGGCAAGAGCTTCCTTGAGCACCGGCGTGATGCGCGCCATCTCGCTCTCCACCAGCTTCTGCAGCGCGGCCGGCCCGCGGTCAGCGCCTTGCGGCGCCGTGCTGCCAAGCTCCACATAGCGGGCCTTGATCTTCGGATCGTCGAGGGCTTTGCTCAGCGCATCGGCCAGCTTGGCGACGATCTCTTTCGGAGTGTCCTTGGGGGCGACCATCGCGTTCCAGGCGCTGAAGATGAAGTCGACGCCGAGTTCCTTGGTGGTCGGCACGTCGGGCAGGCTCTCCAGCCGCGCAGGGGCTGCGACGGCGTACACCTTGATGGTGCCGGCCTTGATCTGGGGAATGACGTTGAGCGACTGGTCCACCATGTAGTCGATCTGGCCGCCCACGAGGTCGTTCAGCGCCGGCGCCGTGCCGCGATAGGCGACGAGACCGGGCTTGAGCCCGAATTTCGAGTTGAAGACGGTGCCCGAGACGTAGGAGATCGAGCCGACGCCGGCATGGCCGTAGCTGAGCTTGGCATGGTTGGCTTGGAGATAGGCGAGGAACTCCTTGAGGTTCTTCGCAGCGGTATCCTTCTTGGCCACGATCGCCTGCGGCGTGTAGTTGACGATGCCGACCTGGGCAAAGCTCTTGGCGGGGTCATACTTCAGGTTCGCATACAGCGCCGGGGCCGCTGACTGCGTGCCCATGTTGCCGACGGCGATCGTGTAGCCGTCGGGCGCTGCCTGCGCGGCCCGCGTCATGCCGGTCGATCCGCCAGCGCCGCCGACGTTTTCGACTACGAGCTGCTGGCCGAGCGTACGCGACATGTGCTCGCTCACAAGACGGGTGACGACATCGGTCGGTCCGCCCGCGGCGAACGGCACGATCACAGTGATCGGCTTGCTCGGATATGGCTGGGCGGCAGCAGCATGCGCAAAGCCGACGACGGCCGCGGCAAATGCCGCAATGAGAGAGCGTGTACGCATCAATAGGTTTCCTTCCTCAGTGTCTCGTGCATCCGAGACGCTTCTCCTCCCACACAGCGAAACACATCCCCCCGAGGGCTCGCGCTCCCGGCGGACGATCTGCATCCCTGCAGGCGGCAATTGCTGTCAAAAAGGCTAGCATCGCCGGGCTGGTCTTGTAACCCAGAACTATTGGCGCGTCAGCAAATGAGAATTGGCCGCTGGGGCCGCGGGGCTCCGTGTGCCCCCTTTTCTTGGAGGGCTTCAGGCCGCAGCGGCCGCCGTTCTGGCCGGCTCGAGCTTGCGGGTCCTGTCGCGGCGCTCGCCCCAATGCACCACCCGCAGTTCACCGGCCCGGGTCTCGATGATGGCGGTACAGCTTTCCACCCAGTCGCCGCAGTTAAGGTAGTGGATGCCCCCGAAGCTGCGATCGGAGGCATGATGGATGTGGCCGCAGATGACGCCGTCGGCCCCGCGCCGCTTGGCCTCGCTGGCCACCGCCTCCTCGAAGGCGCCGATGAAGGCCACCGCCGTCTTGACGCGGTATTTCAGGTAGGCCGAGAACGACCAGTAGCCGAGGCCCAGATGGCGGCGCACCCAGTTGAGCGGGTTGTTGAGCCAAAGCGCGAGCTCGTAGCCGCGGTCGCCCAGGAAAGCCAGCCACTTGGCGGCGCGCACGACAACGTCGAACTCGTCCCCGTGCATGACCAGATAGCGCCGGCCGTCGGCCGTCGCGTGGACGGCGTCCATGAGGATCTCGATGCCGCCGAAGTGCAACCCTGAGTAGTCGCGCAGGCCCTCGTCGTGGTTCCCGGGGATGAAGACGATGCGTGTGCCCTTGCGCACCTTGCGCAGAAGCTTCTGGAGAACGTCGTTGTGGGTCTGCGGCCAATGCGGGCCGCGGCGGACCCTCCAGAAGTCGACGATGTCGCCGACCAGGTAGATCACGTCGGCTTCCACGTGCTTCAGGAAATCGAGCAGCCGCTCGGCCTGGGATGTGCGCGTGCCGAGGTGGATGTCGGAGAGAAAGAGCGCGCGAACGTGGGGCTGAAGGGCCAGATCCGCAGCGTGGTCTTGTGGTGCGTCCTGCATGGCGCACACGAAAGCGGATTCTGATTGCAGGTGTGTGACAGGTAGCGTGGCCGCCTTGCACCGTGGGGGACAGTCGGCGCCCCCTTTTGCCGCAGCCCTGCATTAACCAGTCGCCGCAAGGCCCGGCCGGGGAATTGCGTCCTTGCCGGGTCGCTCAGTGCGCGAGCTTGGCCAGTCGCCCCTTGATGATGGCTTCCGCCCCCTCGACGATGCGCGCGACCAGCTCCTTGCAGGTCGGGATGTCGTTGACGAGCCCCATGCTGGTTCCCGCCGACCAGATGCCGTGCTCCAGATCGCCGGTCTCGTAGACGACGCGGCCCTTCTGGCCGGTGACGACGGGCCCGATCTCGGCGATGGTCTTGCCTTCGTGCTCCATCTCGATCGCCTTCCAGGCCACCGAGTTGGCGAACACGCGCGAGGTGTTGCGCAGGGTGCGCAGGATCAGCGCCGTGGAGCGCTCGTCGCCGCCGACGATGGCCTCCTTGACCTTCTGGTGGATCGGGGCTTCGCGTGTGGCCATGAAGCGCGTGCCCATGTTGATGCCCTCGCAGCCGAGCGCCAGCGCGGCCACGAGCCCGCGCGCATCGGCAAATCCGCCGGACCCGATCATCGGGATGGAGATGACGTCGGCGGCGGCCGGCAGCAGCACGAGATTGGGAATGTCGTCCTCGCCGGGATGGCCGGCGCACTCGAAGCCGTCCATGCTGATGGCATCGACGCCGATCTTCTCCGCAGACACGCCGTGCCGCACCGAGGTGCATTTGTGGATGACCTTGACGCCGGCCGCCTTGAGCTTGGGCAGGAACGGCTTGGGGTTGTTGCCTGCCGTCTCGACGATCCTGATGCCCGACGAGATGATAGCGTCGATGTATTCGTCATAGGGTCGCGGCACCAGCGTCGGCAGGATGGTCAGGTTGACGCCGAACGGCTTGTCGGTCATGTCGCGGCAGCGTGCGATCTCTCTGATCAGGTCTTCCGGCGTCGGCTGGGTCAGCGCGGTCAGGAAGCCGAGCGCTCCGGCGTTGGCCACCGCCGAGGTCAGCTCGGCGCGGCCGACCCACTGCATGCCGCCTTGCACGATGGGGTGCTCAACTCCGAACATTTCCGTGAATCGCGTGCGGATCATCCCTGCTTCCCTTATCCTCGCCGATCGGGCAGGGAACTTACGCGGACGCGATCGCAAATACAAAGGGAGACGGACGATGGGCCAGGACGGCGGCAAGGCGTGGCAGGAGATCCTCTACGACGTGAGGGATCGCGTGGCGACCGTCACCCTCAATCGTCCCGACAAGCTCAACGCCTGGACCAGCGTCATGTCGGAGGAGCTGAAGGCCGCCCTCGCCAAAGCCGATGCCGACGAGGCCGTGCGCGCCATCGTCATCACGGGGGCGGGGCGAGGCTTTTGCGCCGGCGCGGACATGTCGCGGCTGTCCTCGGCCGCTGCCGGCAAGACGTCGCTCATGGTCATGGACAAGGCTCCCACCGAGGGTATCGAGGCCAACTTCGCTCAGCGCTGCAGCTATCTCCTGGGCGTCACCAAGCCCATCATCGCCGCCATCAATGGGCCGGCCGCCGGCATCGGCCTGGTCATCGCCCTCTACTGCGATATGCGCTTCATGGCAGCGGGCGCCAAGCTCACCACCGCGTTCGCACGGCGCGGACTGATCGCCGAGCACGGCATGGCATGGATGCTGCCGCGCCTCATCGGGCCCATGCACGCGCTCGATCTGCTCTATTCGGCGCGCAGCGTCGAGGCCGCCGAGGCTGAGACCATGGGGCTGGTGCGTGCGCTGCCGGCGGAAGGGTTTGCCGATGCGGTGCATGCACGTGCGGCCGAGATCGCCAACCTTTCCTCTCCGCGCTCGACCCGCATCATAAAGAAGCAGGTGTACGAGGCCATGTTCCAGTCGCTGGCAGAGGCGACGGTGATCGCCAACCGCGAGCAGGAGCGTTGCCGCGACACGGAGGACTTCCGCGAGGGCGTGGCGCACTTCCTGGAGAAGCGCGCCCCCGATTTCACCGGCCGCTGACCATGGCGCTATTGATTCTGGCTGGTTAGCATTTCGCGCAGCTTGAAGCGGATGATCTTGCCCGAGCCGGTGCGCGGGATCTCGCCAACGACGTGCACCGACTGAGGCACCTTGTAGGCGGATAGCTGCGCCGCGCAGTGCCCGAGCAGAGCCTCGGCGTCGATCGTCATGCCCGGACGCGCAACGACGAACAGAGCCGGCACCTCGCCCAGGTGCTGGTGCGGCACGCCGACGACGGCGCTGTCGAGCACGGGCGCGAACTTGTTCACCGCCTCCTCGATCTCGGCGGGGGCAATGTTCTGCCCGCCGCGGATGATGAGTTCCTTCAGCCGGCCGGTGATGGTCAGGAAGCCGTTGGCGTCGCTCCTGGCGAGATCGCCGGTCCGGTACCAGCCATCGCGCAGGGCCGCCTCGGTCTCGGCCGGTTTGTTGTGATAGCCGGGCATGACGTTGGGACCGCGCACGATCAGCTCGCCCTCCGCGCCCAGCGGCGCGTCGTGTCCCGTCGCCGGATCGATGATGCGCACGGCGAGGCCCGGCACCGGGATGCCGCATGAGCCGAGCACACGGCCTCCGGTCGGCCAGTTCATGGTCACCATGGTCGACGTTTCGGTGATGCCGTAGCCGTCCAGCAAGGGCACCGAGAAGAATTCCTCGAACTCGCGATTGAGCGTTGCCGGCATGATGGCGCCGGCCGAGATGCACATGCGCAAGCTGGGGAGCTTTGCGTCTGCCGCCTTGGGTTTGGCGCGCGAGAAGAAGGAGCGCGAGGAGGAAGCCTTGCTCTCGTCCTCACGCGCGCGCTGCAGGAGATAGTGGAACATGGTCGGGACGCCCGGCATCAGCGTGTAGGCACCGCTCTTCAGGAGCGCGAGCGCCTCGGCGGTCGAGAATCTCTCCATGATGTATTCGCTGGCACCTGTGGCCAGGATAGAAAGCACGCTCAGGTTCAAGGCGTAGGAGTGGAACAGTGGCAGTGGCGATAACACGGTGTCCTTGTGCGACAGGCTGCAGATCGGCGCCCAGCAGGCGGCCGTCACCCACAGCATGCCCCGCATCGTGAGCAGCACGCCCTTGGCGCGTCCCGTGGTGCCGGACGTGTAGATGATGAAGGCTGGCTCATCGATATTCGACGGATCGCGCGGGGAGGATCTCGGTGTGCTCCTGGCAAGGCTGGCGAAGCGCAGGCCGTCGCCGCGCTGGGCGCCGCGGTCGCTGAGAATGGTGCTCGCAAGGCCCGAGGCCTCCGACCGCAGACGCGCCGCCAGTTCGGCCCGCTCGTCCGTCGTGATGATGGCCCGGCAGTCGGCATCGGTCAGGCGGTAGAGGATTTCCGGCTCGCTCGCCTCGTAGCTGATGGGGACGCTGACGGCGCCGGCTCGAGCGATGGCAAAGCAGGCTTCGACCCAGTCGACGGAGTTGGGGAGCAGGATGGCGACGCTTTGGCCTGGAGCCACGCCGAGATCGGCCAGATGGCCGGCGAGGCGACCTGTTCTCTCTAGCAGGTCCGCATAGGTAACCGACCTCCTCCCGTCCTGGAAGGCGACCTTTGCCCCGCGTGCGTCCGCATGCCTGCGCAGCAACTCGGCGATCGGTGCAATGAGATCCGTCCGCAGCATTCCAGTCCTCCCTTCTCGCGAGCCTGCGTATCGCTTCTTGTTGTCGTGGTGTCGTGGGCGGGCGTGCTCACACCATGCTGAAGCCGCCGCTGATGCTGACGACCTGGCCGGTGATCCAGCTTCCGTGGTCGGAGGCGAGCAGGGCCACCATCGGCGCGACGTCGCTCGGCTGGCCGAGCCGGCGCAAGGGATAGAGCTTGACGAGCTTCTCGCGGTTGGCTTCGACCCATGCGCGATCGTGCGCCGTCTCCACCAGGCCGAGTGCGACGGCGTTGGCGGTGGTGCCCGATCTGGCCATCTCGCGGGCGAGGGACTTCATGAGGGCGATGACACCGGCGCGGGCGGCCGCCGCAATCGACAGGCCGGACTCGCCGACGCGAGAGCTGTCGCCCATCAGGCTGATGATGCGGCCGTTCTTGCTGGCTTCGAGCAGTGGTGCCGCGGCGTGGCAGCAGTGAATCGTGCCATAGAGGCAGGTGTCGATCTGGCGGCGCCATTCGTCCGGCGACGTCTCGGCGAAGCGCCTGCGGATGACGAGGCCGGCATTGTTGACCAGGATGTCGAGGCCGCCGAGCTCGGTGGCGGTGCGGTCGACCATCTGCCTGACCGCGGCAAGATCGGCGATATCGGCTTTGCAGGCGATGGCGCGGCCGCCCTTGGCCTTGATCTCGTCGACCACGGTCTGGGCGCGCTCGTCCGAGCTGTTGTAGTTGATGGCGACGGCCGCACCCTCCGAAGCCAGGGCCAGCGCGATCTCGCGGCCCACATCGCGGGCCGCTCCGGTGACGAGCGCGACTCTGCCTTCAAGCCCCATCTTCATTCCTGGTCTCCTGTTCGCGATCTTGCAGCCTGGATGAGCCGGAACAATCGCTCTGGCGTCACCGGGAGTTCGTCTATTTCGATGCCGAGCGGGGCCAGCGCGTCGGAGACGGCATTGGCGATGGCTGCGGGCGCGCCGATGGTCCCGCCCTCGCCCATGCCGCGGAAGCCGCCTATGGCCGGAGACGTCGTCTGCATATGGACGACCTGCATCGGCGGAATCTCGCTGGCGGCAGGCACCACGTAGTCCACCAAGCTGGCAGTCAGGATCTGGCCGTCGTCGTCATAGACGACCTCCTCGTAGAGGGCGGCGCCGATTCCCTGGGCGACGCCGCCGTGCACCTGGCCGTCGACGATGAGCGGATTGATCAGGCGCCCGCAGTCCTCCGCGACAACGAACTTCTCCAGGCGAATGGCGTAGGTGGCAGGATCGATGTCGAGAACGGCGACATGCGACGCCGAGGTTGTCGTGCCGAGGACCGGATCGTAGGTGCCTGCCGCCTCCAGCTCCTCGCGTGCCTCGCCTGGCAGGCGGCCCATCTCGAGATAAACGGCGCGCGCCACATCCTTGAAGGTCGTCGACTTGTTGGTGTGGGGCACGTAGATGCGGCCGTCCTCCGCGACCAGATCGTCGGCGGAGGCGTCGAGCAGGTGCGCCGCCGCCTTGAAGACCTTGGCACGCAGGGTTCGCGCGGCAAGCGTTGCCGCACCGCTGGCGAGCACGGTGCTGCGGCTCGCATAGGTGCCGGTCGGGTTCGGCACGGCGGCGCTGTCGCCCTGGATGATGCGAACGTCCTCGACGCGCACGCCGAGCTTGTCGGCAACCACCTGCGCCAGCGTCGTCTCCAGCCCCTGGCCGTGCGAGGCGATGCCGAAGGCGGCGGTGATGCCGCCGGTGGTATCGATGCGGATCCTGGCCGTCTCTGTTCCGGTATTGAGCGGCATGCCCGGCGCTACCGAGATGCGCGAGCCGATGCCGGTCAGCTCTGCGTAGGAGGCAATGCCGACGCCGAACCAGCGCCCGGCGGCGCGCGCCTCGGCCTGGCGGCGTCGCAGGGCGTCGTAGTCGACCGCCTTGCACGCAGCCTCGAGGCAGTCGGTGAAGCTCGAGCGGTCCCAGACGATGCCCGAGCCGATCCTGTAGGGGAACTCGTGGTCCTGGATGAAATTCTTCAGGCGGATATCGCGGGGATCGATGCCGATCCGGTGGGCGGCCATATCGAGCAGCCGCTCCGTCACGAAGGTGGAGATCGGCCGGCCGACGCCGCGATAAGGTCCGGTCGGCGCCTTGCAGGTTGCGACCGCCCGCACGGTGCCACGGTAGTTCTGGATGCGATAGGGGCCCGGCAGGAAACTTACCACCTGCACGGGCTCGAGCGCGCACGTCCACGGGTAGATCGAGTAGGCGCCGACGTCGCCGATCACGTCCGCCGTCAACGCCATGACGCGGCCCTCGTGGTCGAGGCCCATCTCGGCGTCGATGGTCTCGTCGAACCCGTGGCTCGTCGCGGTCAGATCCTCCATGCGGTCGCTGGTCCATTTGACCGGCCGGCCGAGCTTGCGCGCGGCGAGAGCGACCACAAGCTCCTCAGGGTAAAGCGAGGCCTTGCCGCCGAACCCGCCGCCAACCTCGGGGGCGATAACGCGCAGCCGATGCCCCGGCATGCCGAGCGCCTCGGAGAGCGCATTGCGGATGATGCCCGGCACCTGGGTTGACGAATGCAGGACCAGCTCGTCGCGGCCGCCGTCGTACTCGGCGAGATACGAGCGGTTCTCCATGGCCGTGGGCGTCTTGCGATGAAAGCGGAACCGCCCCTTCACGCGCACCGGCGCCGCGAACATCTCGGCCTCGAAGTCGCCGCGCTTGAACTCGCGCTGCACCAGGATGTTGGTGCCTGCTTCCTCGTGCAGCAGGGGAGCATCCGCGCGCACCGCCGCCTCGGGGTCCACGACGACGGGGAGAGGGTCGTAGCCGATCTCGATCAGCTCGCAGGCATCCTCCGCGACGTAACGGCTTTCGGCGACCACCGCGACGACCGGCTCGCCGACGAAGCGCACCTTGTCCGATGCCAGGGCGCGGATCGGCGTGGCGTAGTAGTTCGCCATGCGCGAGACGGCGTGCACCGGCACGGCGTCGTCCGCGAGGTCACCCGCCGTGAGGACCGCCGCCACGCCTGGGACGGCGCGCGCTGCTGCCGCATCGATCGAAAGAATGCGCGCGTGCGCGTGATCGCTGCGCCGGAAGGCAACGTGCAGCATGCCGCGCGCCTGGCGATCGTCCACGTAGGTGCCGCGCCCGGTGAGAAGCCGGGGATCCTCCGTGCGCTTGATCCTGGCACCGATGTTCTTGGGCCGTGTCTGGCGGTCGTCGAGGGCCAAGTCGGCGGCCGTTTGCCCGGGCACTTCAGTCATAGGCGTGGGCTCCTTTGCGCAAAGACACCCATTGCTGGGCGTCGTGGCCGCACAGAACGGTGGCGCCGCCCTCTTCCAGGCGCCGGATCTCGGCCAGCGACGCGAGCAGCGCTTCCGCATTCCAGGTGTTGCGTGGAACGATGTCGCGGTCGAGCGTGGCGCGTAGGCTCACGGCATCGGAGGCGAGCAGGAATGTGCCGCAGCGGTTGAGCGCGGCAAGCGCGCCGATCATCCCCGGCGTGTGGCCCGGCAGCGGGATGAGCACGACGCGGCCGTCGCCCAGCAGATCGCGTTGCCCGCCGATCGTCTCTATAGGCATGGGATGATCCCATTCGGCGGCGATGTAGCCCCTTTCGGTGCTGCCGGGCGCTTTGGCCGTCTCCAGCTCCAAAGCATGGACGATGATGGTCGCCTTCTTGAAAAAGCCGTTGCAGCCGCAGTGGTCGGGGTGGAAGTGCGAGTTGATGACGACGTCGATGTCCTCGGGGGCGAGACCGAGCTCCGCCAGGCCTGTCAGCACGTTGTCGTCGGGTGCCATGATCGGCTTCACGACGCGCGCCATCCCGCCCCAGCGCGCCTCGGCGTTCTCCGCGACGGAGGGGTGGCACCCCGTATCGAACAGCACGTTCGCCTGCTTGTGCCGCAGCAGGACGCTGGACACCGGGAGCTCGATCGTCTCGCTGCGATCGGCATCCGGCAGGTAGGTGCTTTTCCTCATGCGCAGCCGGCCACCCGACAGGATATGCATCTTCATGGTGTGCCCTCCGTCTGCCGCACGAGGGTGCGCACGGCCCGCACGATGTGCTCGTAGCCGGTGCAGCGGCAGAGATTGCCCGACAGCCCCTCCCGGATGTCCTCGTCGGTTGCCAGCGGATACTTGCGGAGCAGATCGGTGACTGTCATGAGCATGCCGGGCGTGCAGAAGCCGCACTGCAGGGCGTGCTGTTCCTGAAAGGCCTTCTGCAGCGGGTTGAGCTTGTGGATCGACCCCAGCCCTTCCACGGTCTCCACCGTGGCGCCGTCGGCCTGGACGGCCAGCATCAGGCAGGCGCGCACGCTGTCGCCGTTGACGATGATGGTGCAGGCGCCGCACACCCCGTGCTCGCAGCCGACGTGGGTCCCGGTCAGAGCCAGCTCTTGTCTGAGGAAGTCCGACAGCAGCAGGCGCGGCTCGACGGTCCTCTCGTAGATCACGCTGTTGACGGTGACTCTGATCGTCTTGCCTGCACTCATTGCAGATCTCCGATCGCTCGCCGCCACGCGGTCTCGATGGCACGCCGGGCCAGCACGCCGACCAGATGCCGGCGATATTCGCCGGACGCATGCAGATCGGAGTTGGGCTCGACGACCGACCGAACCGATGCAACGGCCTCATCGAGAAGCGCCCCATCCACCGTGCGCCCCGAGAGCAGCGCCTCGGCCTGCGGCGCTCGCAGCGGCGTCTCGCCGACGCCCATCATGCCGATGCGGACCTGATCGGCCTTGCCGTCTCTGACCGAGATCGTGACGCCGACGGCGGCAAGGGCGAAATCCCCCGAGCGGCGCGCCACCTCCTCGAAGGCCCAGCCCGTGCCGGGTGCGAGCCTTGGGAATTCAACATCGGTGACGATCTCGTCCTCGCCGAGCGAGGTTGCGAGCGATCCGACGAAGAAGTCTCGCGCCTGTTCGGTGCGCCGGCCTCCGTAAGACTGGATGGCGATCCTCGCATCAAGCAGCAGCGCCATCATCGGCAGCTCTGCGGCCGGGTCGGCATGCGACAGGCTCCCGCCGATGGTGCCGCGGTTGCGGATGGCGAGGTGTGCGACATGCTGCATGGCCGCCGTCAGAACGGGCAGGTGTGCTTTGACGACCGGCGAGGTTTCGATCGCGTGGTGCCGCGTAAGGGCTCCGACCCGGACGGCATTGTCCGTCGCCTCGATGTAGGCGAGGCCCGGGATGCGATTGATGTCGATCAGGATGGACGGCCTGACCAGGCGGAAGTTCAGCATCGGCATAAGGCTTTGCCCGCCGGCCAGAACCTTGCCGTCGCCGCCGGCCCGGCTCAGCGCGGCGGCGGCGGCATCGAGGCTGTCGGCGGCTAGGTAGTCGAATGCGGCGGGCTTCATGGCTCAGACCCCTTGGAACCGTGGCGGCCGCCTCTCCGCAAACGCGCGGCGGCCCTCGGCATAGTCCTCGCTGTCGGCGGCGCGGTCCATGAGAGATTGCGCTGTTCCTGCGCCCAACACCGCGCGGACGGCAGGATCGCGCCCGAGCTGGCCGAAGATCCGCGAGATGTCGCGCCACATCTGCAGCGTCACGGCATTGCGCACCGCTGGCCGGTTCAGCGTCACCGTGGCAATGGAGGCGGCAACCCTCACATCGATTTCAGGCATGGCAGGCCTCCGACGGGCGGCAGGGCATCGGCGGGTGCGGCAGGGGAGGCGTCACTCGACCACCTCATGGGATGCGCCGGCGGCAGGAGCATGCCCCGAGACGATCTCGGAAAATCGCTCGAAGAACTGCCCAGCGAGCTTCCTGGCGGTGGCATCGATCAGGCGGGCGCCGAGCTGAGCGATCTTGCCGCCGACCTGCGCCTTCACGACATAGCGCAGGACGGTGTTGTCGCTGTCGACGGCGTGCAGAGAGACGTCGGCGCCTCCTCTGGCGAAGCCGGCAATCCCGCCCTGCCCCTCGCCGCTGATCGTGTAGCTGACCGGTGCGACGATGTCCGTGAGCAGCACCTTGCCCGAGAATCTCGCCTTGATCGGCCCGACTTTCGTCACGACGGTTGCGGTGAACTGCGTATCGGAGACCTTGTCCAGCGCCTCGCAGCCCGGGATTGCGTCCTTCAGAACCGCCGGGTCGTTGAGGGCGGCCCACACCTTCTCGCGCGACGCCCCGAGCATGGTTTCTCCCGTCATATCCATCTCAACACTCCGTCGGCTGCGAGACCATGAGCGATCCGAGCAGGTCTTTGAGCTTGCGCGGCACCGGCACGGGGCGGCTCGTGCCGCGATCGACGCAGACGTGAACGAAATGGCCCTGCGCCGATGCCGTTCTCTCGTCGTCGCGGAAGAGGCCGATTTCGTATCTGATGCTGCTGGTGCCGAGATGCGCGATGCGCAGGCCGGCATGGACCTGGGAGGGAAATGCGATCTGGCTGAAGAAGCGGCAGTGCGTCTCCGCGACCACGGCAATCACTGCGCTGCGCTCCACGTCGAGCACGTCGTTGTCGATCAGGAACCGGTTCACGACAGTGTCGAAGTACTCGTAGTAGACGGCGTTGTTGACGTGCCGATAGGAGTCGTTGTCGTTCCAGCGCGTCGGGATCTCGAGAAAATGCGGATACGCCGAGCGCTGCTCGGGAGGAGGCCGTCCGCTCACAGCACGGCTCCGTAGATCTCGCTGGCGTCCGCAAGCGTAAGCTCGCGGGGGTTGTTGACCAGCAGGCGCGTCTGCTTCATCGCATCTTCAGCGAGCTGCCCAACGTTCTCCTGCTTGATGCCGACGTCCCTCAGGCGCGTAGGCAGGCCGAGGTCCGAAGAGAGCCGGCAGAAATAGTCGATCAGCGCCGCGGTCCGGCCGGCGGCACCGCCTGTCGCGTCGGGAACAACGATGCCGGCGAGCTCGGCGTAGAGCTCCGTCGCAGCGGCAGCGTTGAAGCGCATCACCTCCGGCAGAACGAGCGCGTTCGACAGCCCATGGGCAACGTGGAAACGGGCGCCGATCGGATACGCAAGGGCATGGACGGCGGCCACGGGCGCATTGGCGAAGGCCATGCCGGCCAGCATCGATCCGAGCAGCATTTCCTGCCGCGCTGGCCGGTTCCGGCCGTTGCTGCAGACTTCGCGGATGTTGCGGCTCAACAGCGCCAGCGCCTCGCGGGCAAGGCAGTCCGATACCGCGTTCTTGAAACGCTTGCTCGTGTAGGCTTCGATCGCGTGGACCATCGCATCGATGCCGGTCGCTGCAGTCGTCGCTTGCGGCAGGCCGAGCGTCAGGTCCGCGTCCAGGACCGCCCAATCGGGCAGGAGCACGGGGGAAACCACCCCCTTCTTCTCGCCCTCCCCCGTCGTCACGATGGAGATGGGCGTCACCTCCGAGCCCGTGCCCGCTGTCGTCGGCGCCAGGATGAGCGGCAGCCGCGGCCCCTTGGCGTTGCCGACGCCATAGGTGTCATCCAGCCGCTGTGGGCTCGCAGCGAGCAGCGCGACAAGCTTGGCGACGTCCATGGAGCTGCCGCCGCCGATGGAGACGACCCCGTCGATGCGGGCGGTCTTTGCGGCATCCACGGCAGCAAGAACCACGTGCGCCGGGGGATCGGCGACCACGTCGGTGAACATGGTGACGCCGATATCGCTTTCCCTCAGGCCCTTGAGGGCGGGTTTGAGCAGTCCGGCGCCGGCAACACCGCTGTCGCTCACGAGAAGGATGGAACGGCATCCGAGCCCGCGTGCAAGTTCGCCGATGCGGGCGGAGGCTCCGGCCTCGGCAAGCACGGACCGTGTCGTTTGAAACGTAAAGCCTTGTTGCACCTTCTTCTCCTCGTCGTCCTGCATCCCTGGCCCCGTTCAGATCGGGATGCCGCGCATGTACCTTGCATTACTAGATTTATGTCAAATAGGTT
Source organism: Hyphomicrobiaceae bacterium (assembly GCA_008933705.1). Taxonomy (GTDB): domain Bacteria; phylum Pseudomonadota; class Alphaproteobacteria; order Rhizobiales; family Hyphomicrobiaceae; genus AWTP1-13. Next base: position 88,315 of record WBUN01000002.1, on the reverse strand, counting down.
CATGGAGGGCCGGGCAGGATCTGTGCATCAGGCTGGCCGCCCGTTTCGCCGCTGCGCACTCTGGCGCTCGACGGCGGCGATGAATTCGCCGACGATGCCTTTGCGGAAAAGCAGCACGCAGCACATGAAGATGAGCCCGATGACGATCGGCACCTTGGTCGAGAAGTCGATGGCGAGTGGACCGATCTGGACGGCCCCCATGCTCGCAAGCTTGCCTTCGAGCGTCACGACCAGGATGGCGCCGATGATCGGACCGAGCGGCGTGCCGAGGCCACCGAGCAAGCACATGAGGATCACCGCGCCGGACTGCGTCCAATGCACATCGGGAAGAGACGCCAGCCCCAGGGTCAGAGCCTTCAGCCCTCCCGCAAGCCCAGCCACCGCGGCCGAAAGGACGAAGGCGGCGAGCTTGTACGACTTGACGTCGTAGCCGAGCGAGATGGCCCGCGCCTCGTTGTCGCGAATGGCGAGGAGAACGTGGCCGAACGGCGCCTCCATGATGCGCTGGAGCGCCCACACCGCCGCCAGCGCCAGCACGAGCACCACGCCGTAGAGCGCCATGTCGTTGCCGAGGTCGAAGACGCCCAGGAGCGTGCCGCGGGGGATGCGCTGCAGGCCGTCCTCGGCGCCCGTGAACGGCGCCTGGACGCAGAAGAAGTAGATCATCTGCGCCATCGCCAGGGTGATCATGGCGAAGTAGATGCCCTGCCGTCTGATCGCCATGCCGCCGATGACGAGGCCGAGCACGGCTCCGGCACCGAGGCTCGTCGCCAGCGCCAGCTCCGTCGGAAAGCCCCAGATCTTGGCGGCGTGGCCGGTGACGTAGGCTCCCATGCCGAAGAAAGCCGCATGGCCGATCGACAGCAGGCCGACATAGCCCGTGAAGAAATTGAAGGCGGCCGCAAACAGTGCAAACGCCAGGCATTTCATGAGGAAGAGGGGATAGAGCCCGCTCAGGGGTGCGACGACGCCGGCGATGGCGAGGCCGACAAGAAGCACGCTGGATTGCCGCATCGCTAGGCCTCCCGTCCGAATAGGCCGGCAGGCCGCAACAGCAGCACCAGAGCCATGATGATGAAGACGGTCGTGGACGAGATCTCCGGGTAGAAGACCTTGGACAGCCCCTCGACGACGCCGAGCGCAAGACCGGTCAGAATCGCGCCGAGCGTTGAGCCGAGGCCGCCGATGACGACCACGGCAAAGGCGATGATCAGCAGATTGGAGCCCATCAGCGGCTGCACCTGGTAGATGGGGGCTGCCAGCACGCCGGCGAGCGCGGCGAGGCCGACGCCGAGCCCGTAGGTCAGCGTCACCATCATCGGCACGTTGATGCCGAGCGCCTGCACCAGGCGCGGGTTCTCCGTGCCGGCTCTCAGGTTGGCACCGAGGCTCGTGCGCTCGATCAGCAACCAGATGCCGATGCAGACAGCGAGCGAGACGGCAACGACCCATGCGCGGTAGAGCGGCAGACGCGTGAAGCCCAGGTCGACAAGGCCGTTGAGCTGCGGCGGTCCGGAGTAGGAGAGGCCTGCCGAGCCGTAGATGTCGAGGAACACTCCTTCCAGAACAAGTGCCAGGCCGAAAGTCAGCAGCAGGCTGTAGAGATGGTCGAGGCCGGCGAGCCGGCGCAGCAGCAGCCTTTCGACCAGCATGCCGAAAGCGCCGACGACGAGCGGCACCACGATCAGCGCCATCCAGTAGTTGATCCCCAGCCACCGGGCCGCCAGGCAAGCCGCGAACGCGCCCATCATGTAGACGGCGCCGTGCGCAAAGTTGATGACGTTGAGCAGGCCGAAGATGATGGCGAGCCCGAGGCTCAGCATCGCGTAGAAGCAACCGTTGACCAGTCCGACGGTCACTTGGCCGAGCAACACGGGGATAGGGATGTCAAGCACGGTCGTTGTCCATCATAAGCCGATGTACCGCTCGAGAAGCTCTGCGCTCGCCGCCAGTTCGTCCGCCGTCACGTGCAGGACGACCTGCCCTCGCTCGACGACGAAGTGACGATCCGCCAGCCCCTCGACGAAGTGCGTGTTCTGCTCGACGAGCAGGATCGTGTAGCTGAGCGCCTTCAGGCGCAGGATCAGATCAAGCAGGCGGTCGACGATGACCGGTGCCAGGCCTTCGGAGATCTCGTCGAGCAGCAGCAGGCGCGAGCCGGTGCGCAGCACGCGGGCGATCGCCAGCATCTGCTGCTCCCCGCCCGAGAGACGCGTGCCCTGCGTCTTGCGCCGCTCCGCCAGATTGGGCAGCAGAGCGTAGATCTCCTCCACCGACATGCCGCCTCCCGCCTGGCTCGGAGGCAGGCGCAAATTCTCCTCACACGTCAAGCTGGCGAAGATGCCGCGCTCTTCGGGGCAATATCCGACACCGAGTCTGGCGATGCGATGCGGCGGCATCTGTACCGTCTCGATGCCGGACACGCGCACCGAGCCCGTGCGGCGATCCACGAGCCCCATGATCGCCCTGAGCGTCGTGGTGCGGCCGCCGCCGTTGCGGCCGAGCAGCGAGACGACCTCACCCTCGGCCAGCGACAGCCTGATGCCGTGCAGGATATGGGATTCCCCGTACCAGGCGTGCAGGTCGTCGAGCGCCAGGACCTCGCGACGAGCCGGCCCCTGCGCGATGGGGTGGGCGCCGCGCTTGGCGAACGCAGTTCTCGACAGAAGCACAGGGCTGCTCATGGCGTCTGCTCCCGCCGGCGCGCCCGCGAGCCCAGGTACGCCTCGACGACTTGCGGGTCGACGGAGACCTCGTCGTAGCTGCCTTCGGCGATCTTCTCGCCGCGGCGCAGCACACTGATGCGATCGGCGATTCTCGCCACCATGCGCATGTTGTGCTCGACCATCAGAACCGTGCGTCCCGCGGCAACGCGCTTGATGAGATCGGTAATGCGGTCGACGTCCTCGTGGCCCAGACCCTGCGTCGGCTCATCGAGAAGCATGAGCTTGGGATCGGTTGCCACGGTTGTGGCCAATTCGAGGGTCCGCTTCTGACCGTAGGCAAGCTCGCCGGCGCGAAGGTGAGCCACATTCTCCAGCTCGAACTGCTCAAGGACGTCCGAGGTGCGCGGCTCGAGCTTCGATACCGCCTCGCCGCCGCCCCAGAAGCGCAGGGGCGAGACGATGCGCTGCTGCAGGGCTATGCGGATGTTCTCGTGCACCGACAGGTGCGGGAAGATTGCCGAGATCTGGAACGAGCGCACGATGCCGCGGCGCGCGAGGGCGGCCGGAAGCTCCGATGTGATGTCCTCGCCCTCGAAGTTTATGCGTCCGGCGGTGGGCGCGATGAACCTGGTCAGCAGGTTGAAGACGGTCGTCTTGCCGGCGCCATTGGGGCCGATCAGGGCATGAATTGAGCCGCGTCTGACGGAGAGATCCACGCCGGCAACGGCCACGAAGCCGTGAAACTCCTTCTTGAGGCCGCGCGCTTCCAGCACGGTGTCGGCCCGGGCTGCCGCCGTTGCACTATCGAGCGCCAATGCGCTTGCGTTGCGATCGAGCATCGCCGCTTCCTAGCGTGCCTGCGAGCAGGCGCACGTGATCCGCAAGCATCGGAAGGAACCGTCGGGCGTGAAGGCATCAGAGCAACGACGCACGGCGCGGATCCTCCAACTGGCACCCTGCACAGGTGCTCCTTGCTGTCGCCAAATTTTCTGACCGCACGAGCTTGACAGCCAGCATTGCGATTAGTCTAATTATGAAAGCTAGTCAAGACGGCGTGCTGTTCTCGCGCGAATTGCGTGCCTTGCAGACCGGCGCAGATGCGGACGCGGCCGAGCCGAGTCCCAAGAAGATGTGAGAGGACGCCGCAGATGACAGCCTCTGGAACGCTCGTACGAGCGGCTTGGGGCGGGCGATCGCTCTCCGCGGCATCCCCATCCCGAATTGCATGCAAGATGAAACCGGAGGAGACGATGAAGAAGCTGTCAGCCGTCGGCTTGGCGCTGTCTGTGGCGTTGTTCACGAGCCACGTGGGCGTGGCGCAGGCCCAGGACGCATTGCGGATCGGCATATTGACCGATATGGCCGGCCAGTTCTCGCACGAGTCCGGCCAGGGCTCGGTGACGGCCGTCAAGATGGCCGTGGAGGATTTCGGCGGCAAGGTGCTCGGCCTGCCGATCGAGGTTCTGGTCGCAGATCACCAGAACAAGAACGAGGTTGCCGTCGCCAAGGCGCGCGAGTGGTACGATGTCCAGAAGGTCGACCTGATCGCCAACCTGATCAATTCCGCGATTGCGCTGTCGGTGGCAAACATCGCCAGGGAGAAGGGCCGCATCGCCATCGTCAACGGCTCCGGCTCCTCGCGCCTGACCAATGACGGCTGCACGCCCAACAGCATTCACTATGCCTACGACACGTACGCGCTCGCCAACGGCACCGGCAAGGCCCTCATCAAGGAGGGATTCAACAGTTGGTATTTCCTGACCGCGGACTACGCCTTTGGTCACGCGCTCGAGGGCGATACTGCCACCGTCGTGAAGGCGAACAAGGGGACCGTCGTCGGCACCGTGCGCTATCCGATCGACACGCCCGACCATTCCTCGTTCCTGCTCCAGGCGCAGGCTTCGAAGGCCAAGGTGGTTGCCGTCGCTGGCTCGGGCACCGTTTTCATCAACGCGGTCAAGTCCGCCAAGGCGTTCGGTCTCACACAGGGCGGACAGACCCTCGCCGGCTTGCTGGTTTGGGACACGGACGTGCACGCCATGGGTTTGGAGCTGGCTCAGGGCCTGGTGCTGACAAGCGCCTTCTACTGGGACCGTGACGAGGGCACGCGCGCATTCTCCAAGCGCTTCTACGAAAAGATGAAGCGCATGCCGCACATGGGGGATGCCGGCGACTACTCCTCGACCATGCACTACTTGAAGGCGGTCCAGGCCGCCGGGACAAGGGATGCCAAGGCGGTGATGGCCAAGATGCGTGAGATGCCTATCAACGATTTCTTCGCCAAGGGTGGCCGCATCCGCGAGGACGGCCGCATGGTGCATGACATGTACGTCTACGAGGTCAAGAAGCCTTCGGAGTCGAAGGCGCCGTGGGACTACCTGAAACTGCGTGCGACGATCCCGGCGGACGAGGCCTACCGTCCGCTGTCGGAGAGCAAGTGCCCGCTGGTCAAGAAGTAGCGCTTGCCTAGGCCACCTGCGGAACGCTTCAGATACGGCCGGGCGCGACCCGGCCGTAGTCGCTGTCGGCCTCGTAGTCGCGCGGATCGTACTTGAGGCGGTATCTCATGTTGGAGGCGGTAACCGGCTTGCGGCATTTGTCGCAGATGACCGTGGGCGTGAAATCCTTGCCGCACGTGGTGTGCGTGAGCTGGATCGGCGGCTCCCCGTGCGACAGCCAGCGGTCGCCCCAGGCCATCATCGCCACGAGCGAGCCGTAGAGGTCCTTGCCCATATCGGTCAGGCGATACTCGTAGCGCTCCGGCAGATCCTGGTACTTCTTCTTCTTGAAGATGCCGCGGTCTATGAGGCGATTGAGCCGATCCGTGAGGATGTTGGGCGCAATATTCAGCTCCGAAAGGAACTTGTCGAACCGGCGCACGCCCAGGAACGCCTCGCGGATCACCAGGAACGTCCACTTGTCGCCCATCACCTGCAGCGACAGGGACACCGAGCTCGGCCGGCCGCGCATGAACTGCGAGGGATCCGAGGCCCGCCGCGAGCGCTTGGCGGCCTGGACAGGGGTCCGCCCGGCGCCTGGGCCGTCGCGATAGCGCGAATCCTGCGGGCGCACATGCTTGAGGCACGACGAGCATGCCACGATCGGTTTGCACTCCTTGCCGCAGTCGGCGTGGACGAGCTGCAGGGGCGGCCCCTTCCTGCCGGTCAGCCACCGGTCGCCGAACTGCATGAGTGCCATGAAGCTCGGATACAGGTCGAGGCCCGCTTTCGTCAGGCGGTACTCGACGCGGCTTGAGCCTTCTGCGTAATGCACCTGCCTGAAGATGCCTTGCTGCGTGAGAGATTTGAGCCGTGCGCTGAGCGTGCCTCTTGGCAGCCCGAGAGCGGAGCGAAACGTCTCGAAGCGGCGCGCGCCGAAAAATGCCTCGCGGATAACAAGAAAGGCCCACGCATCAGAAAGGATGCCGACTGTCCTGGCGACAGAGCAATTGCGCTCGCGCACCGGCCCCGACGCGCCGGGAGCGGCCGACTTCCGCTTGGCCCGCGCGGCGTTCTTTTGGCGGACGTGGTGCTTCAGGGCCGTCGCTGATCGCATGCTAGCCTGTTGCGCCTCCACACAGCGCGATCCGAGCGACTGCGCCGCAATATGTTGAAAGGCATGCACGAAATTTGCCGCAAGATCAACCTGGCTTGGGGTGGCCCGCGCGGTCCCGGCTTGTTGGGGGCGCGCAATCGAGGCCCGGTCCGTGACCGCGCAAAGCCCTTGCCGCGGCGACGGCGGCCTGGCCAAGCGAGATGCCGCCGTCGTTGGCGGGCACCAGCCGCGGGCTCAGGACCCTGAGGCCGCTCGCCTCGAGGCGGTGCGTCACGCCTTCGAGCAGCAGGCGATTCTGGAAGACGCCGCCGCCGAGGACGACCGTGCCGGTGCGATGACGCCCGCAATGGCGCAGCGCAGTCGACGCGATGGTGGACACGAGCCCCGCGTGGAAGCGGGCGGCGATGCGGGCGGGCTCGACGCGGTGCCGCAAGTCCTCGAGGACGCATTGCCAGAGCGGGCTCCACGAAAGCGTCTCGGGGCAACCCTCGATTGCTTCTGCGGCGTAGCCATTTCCGGGCTCCGGCGGCAGGGTAGCTGCCAGCGCTTCCAGTTCGACGGCTGCCTGGCCTTCGTAGGACGTGGTTTCGGGCGAAATGCCGAGCACCGCGGCGACGGCGTCGAACAGGCGGCCGGCGGAGGATGCCGGCGGAGCATTGACACCGCGCGCCATCATCGTCTGCAGGGTCGCGATGGGCTTGCTTTGGAGCCGGCGCGTGATCGGCAGATCGCCATAGCGCCCGCACAGTCTCTCCCAACCGACAAACTGCGCGAGATGCGCGAACGCATTGCGCCAAGGCTCCCGCGTTGCCCGCGCGCCGCCAACCATCGGCACGGGCGCGAAGGCGGCAAGCCGCTGCGAGGACAGGTAGTCGGCCAGCAGGAACTCGCCTCCCCACAGTGCGCCGCCATCGCCATATCCGAGGCCGTCGAGAACGATGCCAAGTACCGGTGGTGCATCGATATCCAGCCCGTGCTCGGCGAGGCAGCTTGCCACGTGGGCGTGGTGATGCTGGACCCGCTCTGCGGCGAGCCCGCTTTCGCGCGCAAGGGTATCGCCCCACTGCGTCGAGAGGTAGTCGGGATGCGCGTCGACGGCGACAACTTCGGGAGAAAAACGGTAAAGGTCGCGGTAGAGCGCGAGCGCGGCGCGGTAGTCGGCGTGCGTGGCCGCATCCTCGAGATCGCCCGCGTGCTGGGAGACGATCGTCTGCCCTCCCCGCAGCAGGCAGAATGTGGACTTGAGCTCGGCGCCCATGGCGAGCACGGCCGGCGCGTCGGCAAAGCCGGGCGCGAGCGCGATGGGCTCGGGCGCCAGCCCGCGTGCGCGGCGCAGGACACGGGCCGCGCCAGCAGCGACGCGCACGACGGAATCATCCAGCCGATTGACGATGTCGCGATCATGCATGAGCCAGAGATCGGCAATGCCGGCAAGGCGGGTGCGCGCCGCTTCATTGGTGATGCATTGCGGCTCGTCGCTGCGATTGCCCGACGTCAGCACGATCGGAGCCTCCATGTCCTGCATCAGCAGGGTGTGCAGCGGGGTGTAGGGCAGCATGAAGCCGAGGCTTGATTGGCCGGGCGCAACCTCGGCGGCCAGCACGTCCGCCCCATCAGCCTTCGCCAGGATGACGATCGGGCCGGCGGGACTGCTCAGGAGGTCGCGCTCCAGCGCACTTGCGCGGGCAAAGGCCTGGATCATCGCGATGTCACGTGCCATCAGCGCGAAGGGCTTCGCATGGCGCCGCTTCCGCCGGCGCAGTTCGCTGACTGCAGAGGCGCAGGTCGCGTCGCAGGCAAGATGAAAGCCGCCAATGCCTTTGACGGCAACGATGCGCCCCGCCCGAATTTCGGCAGCCGCGGCAGCGATCGCGTCGAGGCCCGCCGGCAAGCTCAGCTTGGCGCCGTCTGCGTTCTCAAGCCACACGCGCGGTCCGCATCTGGGACAGGCGGTCGGCTGGGCATGGAAACGCCGGTCGGCGGGGTCGGCATACTCGGCGGAGCAGTCCGGGCACATGGCGAACACGGCCATGGACGTATTGGCCCGGTCGTAGGGGATGGCGCGCACGATCGACAGGCGCGGGCCGCAGTGCGTGCAGTTGGTGAAGGGGTAGCGATAGCGCCGGTTGCCGGCGTCGGCGATGTCGGCAAGGCATGCCGGGCAGGTGGCGGCATCGGGGACGATGCCGGTTCGCACGGTCCCCGAACGGCTGTCGCCGATCAGAAAATCGGCCGTGGCCGGTGCACCCGTCAGGGCATGGCGCTCGATGGTGTCGATCCGGGCAAGCGGAGGAGGTTCGCGGCCGAGCGCCGCCACGAAGGTGTCGAGCGCATCGGCAGACCCCCACGCGCGGATCAGCACGCCTTCGCCGTCGTTCAAGACCTCGCCGGCAAGGCCATGCGCCCTGGCCAGACGCCACACCGTTGGCCGGAAGCCGACGCCCTGCACCAGCCCGCGCACGCGAAACGCTGCGCCCTGCCTGCATTCGTCATGGTGCCCGCGATCGGACATGGCCCGCCCCCTAGTGCACCGTGCAAACCATGCACGGGTCGAAGGAACGCACGATGTGCTGCACGGCGACGGGCTCCACCTCGCCCGCGCGCACGGGGGCGCCAATCAGCGCCTGCTCGCACACGCCCGGCTGACCATTCATGTCGCGCGGCGAGAAATTCCAGGTCGTCGGCGCGATGATCTGATAGTTGAGGATGCGGCCGTTGCGCACCTGTATCCAGTGGCCGAGGGCGCCGCGGGCCGCCTCGATCAAGCCTTCGCCTTCCGCCTCGGCCGGCGTGCTGCCGTGGTAGCAGCACGGTTCGCGCGGATGGATCGATCGCGCCCAGGCCTCCATCAGGGGCACGATGCGTGCGATCTCGAGCAGGCGGGCGATGACGCGGTTGCGGGCGTTGCCGCCTCCTTTCGCCACCAGATCCATGATGAGGGGATGGCCGTCGACGACTTGCCGCGCCAGCGCGCCAACCTCGACCACGGCGCCTCGCAACCGCGGCGCCTTGCACCACGAGTACCCGCCCGGCGCGTCGGGGTCCGGCAGGGTCAGGCCGCGCGAAGGGTGGCTCGGCCCGCCGCCCCGCACGAGCCACGAGGAGGCGTGGTCCTCGGCGATGTCGGCGGTGTGCAACGCCGATGCGCGCCCCCCTTCGAAGACGCCGCGTTTGAATGTGTGGGTCTCATCGAACCTGTAGGCGCCGTAGCTCAGAAAGCGGCCGGTGCCCAGCCCCAGGCGGTCGAGGTCGAGCGCCTTCGACACATGCAGGAAATGGCGGAAATCGCCGTGCGTTGGGGCTGCAGTCTCTGCCCAGGCCTCCAGTGCCGCCTCGCTGTCGAGCGCCGCGATCTTCTCGAGGGTATCGGCGAAGGTGCACGCCTCCAGGAAACGGCGAAACGAGGCCAGAATGGCCAGCACGCGTGCCTGCTCAGCGGCACCGATGGCCCGCGTCGTTCCGCCCGGCTGCAGGCCCAGCGTGTGCGGCCAGCGCCCCGCCAGCGTGCCCATCACATGCAGGAATTGCGCACGTGCCTGAAGCACCTCGCGTGCAGCCGTGCCCTCGACCGCCTTGAATCGCGCGTGCGCATGCGCATACCAAGGCTCCTTCTCGTAAACCGGGCGCGCGAAGTCCGGCATGTAGAAGACGTAGAAATGGGTCAGATGGTCGGCCACGTTCTCGGCGGCGAGGATCAGGTTCTGCAGCAACGCACCGTTGGGCGGCGGAGCGATCGCCTGCATCGAGGCCAGTGCCGCCGCTGCAGCCATCGACTGCGACACCGAGCAGATGCCGCACACGCGCGGCGTATAGACGAGAGCATCGGTCGGGTCCTTGCCAAGCAGGATCTGCTCGAAGCCGCGGTACAGCGGAGAGTTGACCCAGGCTTCGCGCACGGCGCCGTCCGCGATCTCGAGCTTGATCTCGAGGTCGCCTTCCACGCGGTTGAACGGACCGACGATGCGGCGGCTCATTTCTTGTGCCTTAGCTGGCCGCGCGACGGCGGCACCTTGACGTGGTCGGCAACCGCGTTCTGGCGAAGCCGCTCGGGCGTCGCCGCCTTGGACAGGGAGGCGAGCGCCACGAACCAAGCCTTGGGCATATCGGTCGGCAGGCCGATCGGAATGCCGGCACGCTTCGGTGTCAGCAGGAAGGGGTGGTCGAGCTCCTCGAAGCCGGGCTCCGTGCAGGAAATGCAAGGATAGCCGCCGCGCGTGCACGAGCCGTCGCCGTTCCACAGCCGGATATTGCAGTCGGCGTGAACCTGGGTGCCCATGCAGCCCAGGTTCTCCATCATGCAGCCGAGCTGGCAGAGCTTCTGTGCGCTCGCCTTGAACTCGTAGAACTCGTTGCGCGTGCAGCCGTGATGCACGAGATGATCGGTGTAGAAGCGCGGCCGGCCGAAGGCGTCGAGATCGGCGGCCTTGAGCGTGCCGAAAGCGAGCTGAAGGAAGGTTTCGACCACCCAGCCGGGATGCACCGGACAGCCGGATACATTGATGACGGGAAGCCCCGATCTGGAGCGGAAGCCCTCGCCCAGCAGGCCGCCCGCCCGGCGGCCATCGTAAGCCAGCCCGCACGCATCCGTCGGGTTGTCGCCCGCGGCCGTCACGCCGCCAAAGGCGGCGCAAGTGCCGATGGCGACGACGTGCGAGGCAACCGCGGCCAGCTCGGCAACCGCGTCCTTCATGGAGCGGTCCGAGCCGGACAGCATGTGGAACCGTCCGGTGCCCGCGGGGCCGCGGATGACGGAGCCTTCGAGGCACAGGATGTCGAGCGGCTCCCTCCGCGTGCGCACGCTCTCAAGAATGGCGTGGAACTCGGTTCCGGAAGCCTCACTGAGCGAGGGATGCCACAGCAGATCGACGCCAGCGATGTCGAGCGCCGTTACGAGGTCGGGCGATTCCGCGCACATCAGAGACAGCGTGCAGCCGCCGCAGCCGCCCGACTGCAGCCACAGCAGGTTCATGCGGCGCCTATCAGCGGCTCGCTCCTGCATTGGGCTCCTCCCGAACTGGCAGGCGCAAGGTGAACTCCGCGCCGCCGCTCTCCCGATTGGCCGCTTCGAGGTGCCCGCCCAGTTCCTCCGCGAGGCCATAGCTGACATAGAGGCCAAGCCCCGTGCCCTCGCCGATCGGCTTGGTCGTGAAGAAGGGCTCGAACAGGCGCTCCTTGACGCTGGCGGAGATGCCGGGGCCGTTGTCGCAGACACGCACGACGATCCAGGGCGGCTCCTCGCTGCCGCTGATCGTCAGGCGCGACTCGGCGCTGTCGGCCATGACGTCGACGGCGTTCTGGACAAGGTTGACGATGATCTGGTGCACCGGGCCCCGCCGGCTCACGATTTCGAGTCTCTCGGGCAGCTCGAACACGATCTCCGGTTTCACGCGCGCGGCCTTGGCGACCCACCCGACTGCCGTGCGCACGACGCGGCATAGGTTGAAGCTTTCGAACGGCTCCGTTTGCGAGCTGGAAAAACGGCGCAGATCCTGCACGATTTCGCTGACCCGTTCCGCGCCTTCCAGCGTGCCGTCCACCAGCGGGGTTATGTCGGTGACGATGCGGTCGATCTTGAGCTGGCTCCGCAACTCGAGAAGTCGCGCGGCGTCCGCACCGCTGTCGATCGCCTGCAGGTATTCGGTCAGCCGTGCGCCGTAGCGCTTCAGCGCGTGCATGTTCCCGAACACGAAGCTGATCGGATTGTTCAGCTCATGCGCGACCCCGGCGACAAGGCGGCCGAGCGCCGCCATCTTTTCGGAGAACACCAATTGCTGCTGGGCCTGGCGCAGCTGCTGGTGCGCACCGGCGAGCTCGGTGTAGGCGCGGCGCAGCTCACCGACCGGCCGGCCGATCAGGACGACGCCGACGAACCGGCCCTTGTGGTCGTAGCGCGGAGAGCAGCTCATGGACAGCGGAGAGGCAACCCCGCCGCGGTCGATCAACGACACCTCGAAATCGTCGCAGCCCCCGCCGTCGCGGATCTTCTCCCTCAATTTGCCGAACAGCGGACGACAGTCCGGTGCAAGCAACATCTCCAGCGGCACGCCGATCAGCGCGCTCGCCTCGCGGCCGGTCAACCGCTCCAGGGCATCGTTCACCTGCTCGACGCGGCCTGCGAGGTCGCACACGATGAGCACGTCCGTCATCGCGGAGAGCACGCTGCTGATGAACTGGTCGGCCTCCTCGAGCGCGGCATTCTTTCGCTCGAGCTCGATCTGGTAATGCACCAGGTCGGCATAGACCTGGTCCATTTTCCTGATGACCTCGATCCATGCCTCTTCGCTCGCCGGCGAGAGGGCTATGGCATCGGCAACTCCAGCCAGCTCTATCAGCCCCGATCTCTGGGCGGCATCCTTGTCCTCAGGTGACAACATCGGCGTCAGCCATCAGCTCTCCTCACGAGGCGACCTTGCCGCGCGATTGAGGCTCCAGAGGCTCGATCTTCTCCAGGCCGTAGCGTTCGAGCTTGGCGCGCAGGCCCACGCGCGACAGGCCGAGTTCCTTGGCCGCGTGGGTCTTGTTCCATCGGTGGCGGATGAGCGTCTCCTTTATGATGCGTGCTTCCAGGGATTCGAGCCTTTCCTTGAGCGACCCGTCAAGGCCGACCAGCATCTCGATATCGTCGGCTTCATCCTCAGGTGCTGCCCGCAGGACGCGGCGGGAGAGCAGGTCGGCGCCAAGCTCGCCACCGTCAGGGCCCATCACAAGCATGTGCTGGATCTCGTTCTGCAGCTCGCGCACGTTGCCGGGCCAGTGGTAGCTGCTCAGGCAGCCGAGCGTCTCGGCGGAGAAGCCCGTCACTTTCTTGCCGAGCTGCTTCTGCGCCTTCTCCAGCAGCGTCGAAGCGATCACCGGGATGTCGGCCCTGCGCTCGCGCAGCGGGGGAACATGGATGCAGACCGTCGCGAGGCGATAGTAGAGGTCCTCGCGGAAGCGGCCGGCACGCACCTCGCTCTCGAGGTCGCGGTTGGTCGCGGCCACCACGCGCACGTCCACCTTGCGCGACTGGCCGCGGCCGACGGGGCGGATCTCGCCTTCCTGCAGGACGCGCAGCAGCTTGGCCTGGAATGCGGCAGATACCTCGCCGATCTCGTCGAGAAACACGGTGCCGCCGTCGGCACGCTCGAACAGGCCGATGTGATCCTCGATGGCGCCCGTGAACGCGCCGCGCTTGTGCCCGAACAGCTCGCTTTCCAGCAGGTCATCCGGCATGGCCGCGCAGTTCTCGACCACGAACGGCTTGTTCCACCGCAGGCTGTTGTAATGCAGCGCCCGGGCCACGAGCTCCTTGCCGGTTCCGGACTCGCCCGTGACCAGCACCGACACGTCGTAGGGGGCTACGCGCTGCAGCCGCGCGCAGACCTCGTCCATGGGGCTGTTGGGGGCGCGAATGATGCCGTCGTCGCACTGGTAGTGGGCTTTCAGCTCGCGGCGGCGGCTGGCGATGACCTTCTCACCCCTGCTGGCCGACATCTTGAGCTCGACGGCAAGCAGGCCGTTCTCGCGCTGCAGCTCGTAGAGCCGCACTGCGTTCCTGAGCGACAGGATCAGCGACTCCGGCTGCCAGGGTTTCGTGACGTACTGGTAGATGCCGGCATCGTTGATGCCGCTGATGATGTCCTGAGCATCGGTGTAGCCGGAGATGATCATGCGCACCACGTCCGGCCAGCGCGTGCGCACGCCTTTCAGGAATTCCACGCCGGTCATCTCGGGCATGCGCTGGTCGCAGAGGACGACTTGGATGATCTCATCCTCGAGGATCGCCTCGGCCTCGCGGATGGTGACGGCCTTGCGGATCTGGAAATCCTCCTCGAGGATGCGCTCCAGCGCCTCGACGCTCCTCAGCTCATCGTCGATGACCAGGACCAACGGCAGGTCTGTCATGACGCTTTCCTCCCGGCAGGTTGGAGACGCCGGTCGCGATGGCGCGCGATGGTGACGGGCGTCCGCGACTTGACGACTTTGCGCACGAAGTTCGATCGAGCCACATGATAGCTCTGATCGAAGCCGTAGAAGTTGAGCCGCATGCGTTCCAGCTCCTCGGCGCGGTAGCGTGACAGCGGTTTGTCGGCCTCGTCGGCAGCCCGCGCGCGCCTCTTGGCGATGACGAGCTTGCTCCATTCAGGCTCGTCGGCAAGGGCTTGCGCCTCTTCGCCAACGCGGACCGGGAACTCCGCGCGGTCCCCGTCCAGGACTTCATCGGCAAGCCCGAGCGATACGGCTTCCCGCGCCCCCATCGGCAGGCGGGCCTGGACAACGCGGTTTGCGGCCTCGTGGCCAGCGCGCTTCGGCAGCAAGTAGGACCACAGCTCCGAGCCGTAGAGATTGCCCATGTCCTTGTAGTGCGGATTGAGCACGACCCCCTCGTGCAGCCAAACGCGATCGGCGGCCCGCGCGAGGAACACGCCGCCGGCCCCCGCATTGCCGCGCAGCGCCGCAACCGTCAGGTGGCTCTCCGTGCGAATGATGGCCTCCGACACGTCGTCGATGGCGTTGATGTTGCGCCAGGACTCGTCGGCGGGACTGGGGGAGGCCTCGATCAGATTGAGGTTCATGCCGTTCGACCAGAACTCTGCTCCTCCCATCAGCACGATCACCTTGGTCGGCCGCTGCAGCGCGGTGCGATAGGCCCCCTGCAACCGGCGGCATGCCTCGGTCCCCATCGCACCATTGTAGAAGTCGAAATGCAAGACGCCGACGGGGCCGTGCTCCTCGTAACGGATCTCGCGATAGCCTTCGGGACCGTCGACCTCGCGTTCGGGCACGCCGGCGAGGTTGCCGGCCAGAACCGACGTTGCAGGCAGCTTGAAGGGGTGAGGACCTGCGGGATCGCGCACGTGGCCGATCCAAACGGCACCATCCGTCGTGGCGCGGGCGATGGCCGATGCGCTGCGAGCGACCACCGTGCCGGGATTGCCGGCCAGACCCGGTGCAGCGTGCGCGTCATAGAGATACACCGTGCGGCCGAACAGCGTGTCCTTGACACCGGGGTTTCCGTCGCCGCTGCGGATCTTACGCAGGACGGTTGCCGTGGTGTCGTGCATCCAGTCGATCGCACGGTCGGCCTGGCGCACCGCCGGGCGCTGCGGGCGGACCGCCGGCCGTTCGGGCACGAAGCGGCCTGCGCTGAACCGCTCCACGGCTTCGTGTACGGCAGCGACCGCGGCCTGCGTGACCTCGCTGCGATAGAGGCTCGACTTGGCGGCGTCGCGCATCGGGAATGTTCGCCATGCCCACACCGGTCCTGCATCCATTTCCGCTTCCGCCTGTAGGACGGTGACCCCCCACGTCTTCTCACCCTCGATGATGGCCCAGTCGAGCGCCGACGGGCCACGATCTCCCGTCGGTCCTGGATGCACAACAAGGCAAACGACGCGGCGCCACACGGCCTCCGGAATCGGGCGCTTGAGGAACGGCGCGATCACAAGATCAGGCTCGGCGAGGCGCACGGCCTCCATCGTCACCGCGTCGTTGATGTCGAACTCGACGGTCACCTCGTGCCCATGCGCTGCAAGCTCCACGAACATGCGTTGGGCAAGGCTGTTGAAGCTGTGGGTGAGCAGCAGGATGCGCACGGCCTAACAGATCCTCGGCAGTTGCTCGCCGGCCAGCCAGTCCACGATGCGGCTGCCGCCGAACGCTGTTTGCATTTGCACGAACGCATTGTCATCCGCGACCACCGAGCCGATCAGCGCCGCATCGCGGCCCAGCGGGTGCGCGCGCATGGCCGCGAGCAGCCGGTCGGCATGCTCGGGCGCGCAGATCGCGATGACTTTGCCCTCGTTGGCTACATAGAGCGGGTCAAGGCCCAGCAGCTCGCAGGCCGCCAGCACATCCGGCTTGAAGGGGATCGCCGCCTCGTTGAGCCGGATGCCGACGCGTGACTGCCGGGCGATCTCGTTCAGCGTGGCGGCGAGTCCGCCGCGCGTCGGGTCACGCAACACGTGGATGCCGGGCACGGCCTCGACCATGGCGGCAACCAGCGTGTGCAGCGCCGCGCTGTCGGAGCAAATCTCGGTCTCGAAGGCCAGGTTCTCCCGCTTGGAAAGTATGGCGATACCATGGTCTCCCAGGCTGCCGTTGATGAGCACGGCGTCACCCGGCCGCGCGCGGTCTCCCGCAATGTCGACCCCGTCGGGAACGATGCCGACGCCGGTCGTGGTTATGAACACGCCGTCGCCCTTGCCCTTCTCGACCACCTTGGTATCGCCCGTGACGATCGGTACCCCCGCCTCGCGCGACGCTGCCGCCATGCTGACGACGATCTGCTCGAGATCGGCCAAGCGAAAGCCTTCCTCGAGGATGAAGGCGGCGGCGAGGTAGAGCGGCCGCGCGCCGGCCATTGCCACGTCGTTGATGGTGCCGTGCACGGCAAGCGCGCCGATGTCGCCGCCCGGGAAGACCAACGGCGAGACGACGTGTGCGTCGGTGCTCATGACAAGGCGGCCGGCCGGCGGCATGAACAGGGCCTGGTCGTTTCCCGCGCGCAGCATGGCGTTGTCGAAATGGCGCACGAACAGATCGCGCACCAGCTCGGCCGTTGCCCGGCCGCCGGCACCGTGGCTCATGTCCACGGCGCCCGAGAGCCGGCTTGTCCGTTCGGCGAGGCCCCTGTCCATGGCGGTCATTCTGCGGCCTCCCTTGCTCCCTTGCCGGCACCGGATTCCTGGCGGAAGCGACCATAGGTCCAGTATGCGGCGCACGCGCCTTCCGAGGACACCATGCACGAGCCGATCGGGTTCTCCGGGGTGCAGACGGTGCCGAACAGCTTGCAGTCGGTCGGCTTCTTGGCGCCGCGCAGGATGGAAGGGCATTCGCAGCTCTTGGCGTCGCGCGAGGGCTTGGTCTCTACGCCGAAGCGTCTCTCCGCGTCCAGGTTCGCGTAGGCATCCTTTATGCGCAAGGCACTGTAGGGAACGTGTCCAAGCCCGCGCCACTCGAACGAGGGCCTGAGCTCGAAGACGTCGGCCACCAGCGCCTGCGCCTTGGTATTGCCGTCGCGGGTTACGACGCGTGCGTACTCGTTCTCGACCTCGTAGCGGCCCTCGTTGAGCTGGCGGATCACCATCAGCGTCGCCTGCATGACGTCGACCGGCTCGAAGCCGGCAATGACGACGGGGCGCTGGAACTCCTCGGCGAAGAACTCGTACGGGCGGCTGCCGATCACGGAGCTCACGTGCGAGGGCCCGAGGAAGCCGTCGATCGGCACCGAGCCGATTTCCCGCACCTCGGGGCTATCGAGGATGTGCTGGATGGCGGCAGGGGTCAGCACGTGGTTGCAGAACACGGAGAAGTTCTCCAGCCGCTCGGCGGCGGCCTGTTTCAGGGCGACGGCCGTCGGCGGCGTGGTCGTCTCGAACCCGATGGCGAACAGCACGACCTGGCGCGACGGGTTTTCGCGCGCGATCTTGAGCGCATCGAGCGTCGAGTAGATCATGCGCACGTCGGCGCCTTCGGCCCTGGCCTTGAGCAGGCTGCGCCGCTTGGAGGCCGGCACGCGCATCATGTCGCCGTAGCTGCAGACGATGGCGCCATGTGTCTCGGCAAGCTCGAGCGCATTGTCGATGCGCCCAATGGGCAGCACGCACACGGGGCAGCCGGGTCCGTGCACGAAGCGGACATTGGACGGCATCAGATCGTGCACGCCATAACGGAAGATCGCGTGCGTATGGCCGCCGCAGAACTCCATGATGTGATAGGCGCGCGAGGGGGCCGCTTCGCGCGCTATCGCCGCGGCCAATCCGTGCGCCAGGTCGCGCGCCCGGAACTCGTCGATATACTTCATGGCCGGTCCCCTTCCGCCAGCTCCCGTTCGGGGTTCTCACCGGCCTCGCGCATCATGGAGAGGGTGCGCTCGGCTTCCTCCGGCGAAAGCTTGTGGAGGGCGAAGCCGACGTGGACCAGCACGTAGTCGCCGATAGCAACTTCCTCCAGCAATGCGATCGAGATCTCTTTCCTGACCGGCCCGAGGGCAACGGTCGCCGTCTCGCGTTGCACGTCGAGCGAAACAACCTGCGCTGGCATTGCGAGGCACATGGACGTCAGCTCCCTGGCATGGCCGCCGAGCGCTCGACGCGCGCGGGAAAGGCGAGCATGCGCGCCGCATCGAGCCAGGCGATCCACGCCTCCATGCCCTCCCCGGTCTTCGCCGATACCGGCAGCACCTTGATGCGCCGATTGATCCTGCGGGCGTTTGCGACGCACGCCTCCACGTCGAAGTCGAGGTGAGGCAGAAGGTCGACCTTCGACAGCAGCAGGAGATCGGCGGTGTGGAACATGTCGGGATACTTGAGCGGCTTGTCCTCGCCCTCGGTGACGGACAGCACAACGACGCGGTGCGCCTCGCCCAGATCGAAAGCGGCCGGACAGACGAGGTTGCCGACATTCTCGATGAAGAGGACCGATCCGTCCTTTGGCTGCAAATGGTCCACGGCGTGACCGATCATGTGGCCGTCGAGGTGGCAGCCCTTGCCCGTGTTGATCTGGATGGCAGACGCGCCGGCGGCACGGATGCGATCGGCGTCGTTGCTCGTCTGCTGATCGCCCTCGATGACCGCGACATCACGGTTGGCCTTGAGGGCCCTGATCGTCTCCGTGAGCAGCGTCGTCTTGCCCGAGCCCGGGCTTGAGACGACGTTCAGCGCCAGTATGCCGTGGGCTTCGAAGCGTGCCCGGTTGGCCGCGGCAAAGGCGTCGTTCTTGGCGAGGATATCCTGCTCGATCTGCAGCATGCGCGCCTGGCTGAGGCCTGGAGCATGTGCACGCGCCGGTCCGCGGCCGTAGTCGATCACGCCCGGCGCATGGTCGTGGCGGTGCCCATGGTCGTGGCTGTGGTCGTGCGCATGGCCGCCGGCACGCGCATGCTGATGGTGGTGTTCATGGGCGTGCGTGTGCATCGTCCCGTCTGCGTGGCTGTGCGCGTGCGTGTGCACGTGGCCGTGCTCCCCGGGCTTGTGCCCTGTCTTGCCCTGTTCGGTGGTCTCCAGGCGAGCTTCGCCCTGGCCGCAACCGCAAACGGTGCACATCAGTCGACCTCCAGTTCCTTGATCCGCAGCTGCTCGCCCGACGTGACCTGCAGTTGATGCCCGCCGCATCTCGGGCAGGCGTCGAAGCGTTGCGCGATCGCTACGCTCTGCGCACAGGGAAGGCACCACGCACGCGCCTCCGTCTGCACGATTTCGAGGTCGGCGCCTTCGGCGAGCGTGCCGCTCGCGACCACGTCGAAGGAGAAGCGCAGGGCTTGCGGCTCGACGCAGGCGAGCGGCCCGATCTCCAGCCAAACCTTTCGCACGCGCGCGTAGGCGTCGGTGCTGGCCCGTTCTTCCAGCACCTGCAGAATGCCTTCCGCCAGCGCCATCTCATGCATCATTGCACCTTGAGCTCGTAGCCTACGCAAGGGTCGAGGGCGGTGATCATCAGCTCGGCAAGCCTGCGCGTGTCGCCGGTGCTTGCGCAGGCGAGCTTTGCCAGGCCGCGCGCGGCACTTCCGCTCGGATGAAAGTTCCACTCGGTCGGCGCCAGGATACGATAGCGTGTAACGATGCCGCGATCGATCTCGATCGCATGGGCGAGGCGCCCCCGCGCGGCCTCCGTCTGCACAATGGCTCTGCCGTTGCCCGCGGTCCTGCCAACGCTCGAGCTTGCGGCTTCCTCCGTCGTCAGTGTGGCGGCCAGTGCGGCCATGCGGCCGGGCAGTGCAGCCAGCTCGACGAGACGCGCTGCAAGGCGCGCTCCCAGACCGAAGCCGGCCCCGTCGCGGCACGCCTGAACCAGCGGATGCTCGGCCTGACGCACGAGCGGCGTCGTTTCGCGCGGACGTCCATTCCAGGTGGGAAGCCGGGTGAAAGCGTCGGCGTCCTCGGCCAGGAGAGGGCCGGCGAGGCAGACACGATCGATCTCGGGGAGCGGGTCGACCTCGATTGAGCCTGAAGCCCACCAGCCTTCCTCGAGCCCGCGATGCAGGAGTCGCTGCGCCGGGGTTGCCGCTCCGTTGGACCAGGCAAGGAGATCGTCGAGCGAGGCACGATCGAGCCACTGGGCCGCCGGCCCGGCGAACACCTCCGCTTCGAGCAGCATCTCGAGATCGCCGAGGGTGTTGGTCAATGCGTCCCTGTCGACGTGCGGCTTGCCCGCGATGGCGAAAGCAGTGCCATCGCGATCCAGCGCCGAGCGTAGTTTGCGGTCGAGCATCATGACGCGGCGTGGGACAGCGCGGTCGGGCGCGCAGCCCAGGAAGCGTGGCCAGTCCATGAGGATGCGAACCAGATGCTCGCGTGCCGTTTCCGCCAGCACGAGCAGCTCGCGCACCTGCGCGGTTCCCGCGGAAGGCAGGATCCCAAGTGCCGTCTCGCATACGCTTGTCGCTGTGGCGGCCTGCGCCATGCGGCAGACGCTGAACAGCGTCGGCACCAGTCGTGCGATTTCGCCCGACGTGCGGCCCGTGAACAGGCGTGTGATCGCGTGCGGGCGGCTCGAGACGATGCGCGCGGAGCCTTCCGGCCCGCGGCAAACATCGATCTGGAGCCGCCCGGCGACAGTCATTGCTCCCTCGTCCGTGTCTGATCTCCAAGGCCCAGCAACAACCCGCGGCGTGTCACGCCAGGTTGGCTCTTTGCCCGTGCGGGAGCCGTGGCGATCGAGGAAGGCTCGCCCGACGTTCCTTGCTTGTCGCCGTCACCCGGTGCGAGAGCGGCGTCGAACAAGGCCTCGAGCGCGGCCCGGGCCGTCAGCACCGCTGCCGTGTGCGAATCGAACTCGAGCACGGGAGAGAACAGCGAGCACATCTGGTAGGCGCCGAGGCCCGCCTCTTCGCCCGTAATGAAGCCGAAGCGCCCGGCGGGGAACCCATGCGTCGCCGTTGCGCCGGCGCCCAGCGCACGCCAGGCCGCGACGTCATCGGGCGACCTCGGCAGCAGCATGAGGTTGATGGACCATGGCGTCACGAGCGCGCAAAGCCAGCCCTGCTCAACGGCCCGGACGCCGGCCGCTTCGACGTGAAGCGCCTTGTTGACTATCGGCACGTCGTGCATGCGCTCCGCCAGCACCTTGGCGAACGCGGCCTCCAGGCGGATCGCGACATCCTCGGCGTTGGTCGCGGCGGTGGTGTCCTCAGCCATCGGCGTCGTCCTCAAGCACCATGAAACCCTCCTTGGCGCCGTCGCAGTTGGGGCACGTCCAGTGGTCGGGAAGCTGCGAGAAGGGCGTCGCGGGTGGGATCTGCCAATAGTCGTCGCCTTTCGCCGGATCGTAGACGTACCAGCAGATCTTGCACTCGAGCCGCGTCGCAGCGTCGATCTTGGTCGTGTCGCCGCCGAAAGAGCCCGCAAAAAAGTGGCCGTTCACCGGTATACCTCCAGAATCTCGGCAAGCCTTTGGGCGCTGTCCTCCAGATCTTCCGGTGCCGCGCATGCGACGCTCGGCACGTCGGTTACCTCGATGGTGTTGAGGATCAAGACCTCGCGCGAGTTGAAGTATTGCACCCACCATGCGTTGCAGGTGCCGGTCGAGGTGATGCGGCAGTTGCCGTACCCGCGCGACAGGACCGTAACCGGACCTTTGGTCAGCCGCGAATCGAGGAACGCGACGTCGCCTTCGGTGAGGGGAAGCAGGCTCAGATTGATCACGTGGGCCGGGGCGCCTGGCTCGAAGGCCGCCAGCCTGTCCTCGATCTCCGTCACAAGTGCCGGTGCGTTGTAGACGTCGGCCGGCAGCGCTCCGTCATGGCGGGAAAGCGACGGCCGTGCCGCCGCCGCTGCAATAGACAGGACGGCGCGGGGGAACGTGCCGACCTCGATGGTGTCGCGCATGAGCTGGCCGTCGGCGTCGACTTCGTGCACGCGCCAGACGCCGGCGAGAACCGATTCCTGCGCCTGAACGGCACTGCCGGCGATGACGCTGACCTCGCCCTCGCCGAGCAATTGATCGACGAAGTCTCGATTTGCGGAATTGAGCGCCGTCAGATCGAAGCTGCCGGCTTGCCCCCGCGCGAGCGCGGCAGAGACCGCGTGGAGCACGGCGAGGGCCGAGGCAATGTCCTCCACCTCATCCGGCTCCGGCATCGACGGAGCCGAATAGGTGCGCATGCCCTTCGGCATTTCCATGTAGCTGAGCTCGGCACCGTCCTCGTCGCCGGGCTGCGTGCCCGGACCGACCGGCCCAGGAATCGTTGCGCTCATGGCATGTCCCCCGAGGAAGCATCGAAACGCGATCCGTTCGGCAGCCCTTGTGGATGCTGTGTTGCGGGCATTCGGAACGGCGGCGGCTCGCTCACGTCCCGGCCGAGAAGCGCCTCGATCTCGCCGAGGTAGTCCTGCCAGTCGAGCAGCCGGGTGATGCAGCCGAGATAGCCGCGCCCGCGCAGGAACACCATGGCGGGGAAGGCCGTGAAGCGATACCTGCGCTGCAGCAGGCGCTCGGAGGCCTTGTCGACGAGAGCGGGTGCAATCCGGTCACCGAACACCTTCATCAGCTCGCCGAGAATGACGGCCGCATCGCTGCTTTCGACCAGGCGCTCGGCATCGCCCGGAAAGAACAGAAGCGTGTGCTCATGCGCATCCAGGAAGCTGTCGACCATCGCCTCGTTGACGACGGCAAGTCCGTGTCGCTCGGCGAGGGCGTTGATCAGGGCTGTCGACATGCAAGGCGCTCCTCTCAGGCAGTCTTGGCCAGCAGCTCTTGGAGATGCTGCGGCAGTTGGGGCTCGCGGCCGACCAGGTCGGGAAAGAAGCGATCGATATCAGATTGCCCCTTGGCAGCGACGCCCAGGGCGTCGAGGGCGCTCTGGATGAGTGCCGCTTGCTCCGCAGACACGACTTCGCGGGCGGCATCCAGGAAGACGAGCACCCACGTCCCCTCGGGCTGATCGCCGACCAGGACCATGTCGATCTCGCGGCGGCCCGAGGCGCCCTCGCAAAGCGCCCGGCCGGTACCGGCGCCTACGACACGCATCGGCACGCCAATGCACATCTAGCCCATCCTGTCTTCTTGATGTGGGTGCAATGAGCGCTCATTGCCGGAGCTGCGCTCAGGCGACGCCATCAGGACTCGCAGATCGCCGAACCGGCAGGCTTCCGCCTCGGAGGGACGTCCGGATTCGTATCGGGCCATTATCATGCGTTCGCAGGCGAGGGTCGCATCGTCCGGCAGCGGTGCGGCCCGCAGGCGCGCCTCGACGCCGAATCGGGCGAGGTAGCCGAGAGCATGCGCGATTGCCGGCGTGATCTGCGCCTTCATCTCGTCGCGCAGCGAGCCGCCGAAGTCGTCGAGTTCGACCGGCTGCACGCCGATCAGGAGGTGATGCTTCGGCCCGCCGCCAAGCAGCTCTGCCGTGGCCAGCACCTCCTGGAAGCCGGTCTGATGAAGGCTGATCTTCTTGGCGCCCAAGAACTTGGGGACCTCGTTGCCCTCCACGAGCTTCATGCTGCCTGGGGCGAGGCCGTAGTCGACCGCGTCGAACACGACGAGGACGTCCGCAGCGCGCACGTGCGAAACGAGGTAGAGGCCCTGCGTGCCTCCATCCATCAGCTTGACGTTGTCGGGCAGCTCATAGCTGCGATGCAGCGCCTCGACGGCCCGTACACCGAAACCTTCGTCTGCCCACAGCAGGTTCCCGATCCCGAGAATCAGGATCCTTGGCGTTTCCATCGCACACCCCTTCTCTTGCTGGGTGAGTGTTGCGTTAACGATGGCAGAGCAATGTTTGGGCCAAGTTCGTTGCTGCCCAAGAAACCATTTGTTTTTCGTGCAGGATCATTCCAGGCGCAGACAGGCGTGCAATTAGGGCATCCATTTCTGATTGCGAACTGCAAAGTCCGCTACCGGTATCATCGGCGCTGCCGATGGCAGTACCCGCAGACGTGCCTGCTCTGATCGTCGTCTTGCCATTGCCGATCCGGCCTGGCGCTCGCCTTGTCGGCGCAAGACACCCTGTGCAACGGGGGACGAAGCAAAAAAGCCGGGACGCCGAAAGTGCGTCCCGGCCAGGCCAGACCGGCCCATGCCCGGTCTGGGGAAACCTGCGCACGGCCCAACTGTGCGCAGGATCCTAGTGGGCGTCGTCGGCTACGCGCGTGTCCTTGAAGGTGCGCCAGCCGGAGATCATGGTGCTGATGATGCTCTGGCGGGACATGACGTCCTCGCGCACGGCGGCGTAGATGTGGACGATAGCGAAGCAGATGATGACCCACATCCCCACGTGGTGCCAGGTGTGCACGTTCTGGCTGTTGCCGAAGGCGCTGATCACCCAGCCGGAGAACCACCGGTACTGCCAGGAGCCCAAGCCCGCGCCTTCGCCGTAGAGTGCGAGCCCGGTGACCATCATGAACACGATGCCCCAAACGAACACGAAATGCATGACGAGCGTGGCGAGCGGGTTGTGCCCTTCGTACTTCTTGGGCTCCCTGGCTATGAAGGCATACCACTTGATCTCATGCAGCACCTCGCTCCACCACTTGCTGCTCAAGAGCGGCGGCAGGAAGATCTGCCGCGCGTGCCCGTTGCCGGCGAACGCCCAGTAGATCCTCAGGAAGAACCCGATGATGAGGATGTAGCCGGCGGCGAAGTGCGCGAAGCGGATGTATCCCATCAGGAAATGATCGCTCGCTTCCCCCGACAGTGACGGCAGCGGGCTGCCGATGAAGTAGCCGGTCACTGCCAGGACGAGGATGGAGAGAGCGTTGATCCAATGCCAGAGCCGGAGCGGACCTTCGTAGACGTAGACCGCCTGCTGCTGTGCCGTCGCCGATTTGGTTGTCATCGCTCCCTCCCTCAGCCTGCCATGGCATAGGCGCCGAAAGCTGCGATGGCGGCTCCGACGATGCGGGGTGCGTAGGAGGCGCGGGCAAGCAGCCATCCAAGTCCGATGCCGACGATGTGCAGCGTTGCGGTCGTGGCTGCGAAGCCGGCCATGTAGGCCGCGACGGCTCCGGTTGCCTCGCTGCCGTGTGCGTGCCCGTGATACAGGGCGAACAGGGCGGCCAGGACGGCGCCTGCAGCCACCGGCATCTCAACGCGCGTCAGGATCATGAGCCCCAGGGCGACGACGGAGAGGGCGATGCCCGCCTCCACTTGCGGCAGCGCAACGCCGGCGACGCCGAGCGCCGCGCCGGCCAGCATCGCCAGCACGAACGCTGCCGGTGCGGCCCAGACGCGGCGTTGCCGCATCACGAGCGCCGACCAGATGCCGACCGCCAGCATGGCGAGCAGATGGTCGACGCCTGCGATCGGGTGCGCGAGCCCAGCAAAGAGCCCGTGCGTATGACCCACGCCCGTGTGGGCAAGCGCAGGGGTGGTCAGGATGCTTGTCGCGATTGCAGTCGAAATGATGCGAGTCGTGGTTTTCATCTTTCGTTCCTCCCTCAGCGTACGGTCACCTTGGCCAGCTCTCGCCCGTCCTCGCCCATGACGTGGGTCGAGCAGGCGAGGCAGGGATCGAAGCTGTGGATGGTGCGCAGGATCTCCACCGGTTCCTCGGCGCGCTCGACCTTGGTGTTCATGAGCGAGGCTTCGAAGGCCCCGATGTTGCCGGCATGGTCGCGCGGCGAGCCGTTCCAGGTGGTCGGGACCACGCATTGGTAGTTGTCGATCCTGGTATCCTTGATCTTGATCCAGTGCGCCAGGGCTCCGCGCGGCGCTTCCGTGAAGCCGACGCCTTTGACATCCTTGGGCCAGGTCTTGGGCTCCCAGCGGTCGACGTTGGCAGTCGAGCTGTCTCCCGCCTTGATGTTGGCGATCAGCTTGTCCATGAAGTAGCGCTGCTTGTGGCAGCACCACTGTGCCTCGAGCGCACGAGCGGCCGTCCTGCCGAGCGTGGAGAACAGGGCGGTTACCGGCACGTCGAGCGCCTTCAGCACGCCGTTGATCTGCTCGGTGATCTCCTTGTGACCCGATGCATAGCCGACGACGTAGCGGGCGAGCGGGCCGACCTCCATGGCGTGGCCCTTCCAGCGCGGCGCCTTGATCCACGAGTACTTGCCGCTCTCGTCGATCTGCTGGATGTTGGTCCTGGTGCCCTTGGTCTTGGGACCGAGCACGTAGTTGGGCTCGGTGATGCCGTCCCAGGGATGCAGGCCCTTCTTCTCGTCGGGATACGTGTACCAGGAATGGGGCACGAACTCCTGGATCTGGGTCGGATCGCGCAGATCGACCGGATGCACCTCCTTCAGGTTGCCGTTGATGACTGCCCCGGAGGGCATCAGGAGGTTCTTTGGCGAGTAGTCGTTGGCGTGGTCGGGGATGTCGCCGTAGGCGAGCACGCTCTTGCCGGAGATGCCTCCGCCGTAGAGCCAGCTCTTGTAGAAGCTGCCGATGGCGATGATGTCGGGGATGTAGACGTTCTCGATGAACTCGGTCGACTGGTCGATGATCGAGGACACGAAGTTCAGGCGCTCCATGTTGATGGCGCCCACCGCACCCTCGCCATGCACGTTGATGGCGCACGGCACGCCGCCGACCAGCCAGTTGGGGTGCGGGTCCTTGCCGCCGAAGATTACGCGCGTCTTCATGATCTGCGACTGGAAGTCGAGCGCCTCCAGGTAGTGCGTCACCGCCATCAGGTTGGCCTCGGGCGGCAGAAGGTAGGCGGGGTTGTCCCAGTAGCCGTTCTTGAACGGCCCGAGCTGCCCGCTCTCGACGAACTTCTTGAGGCGGTTCTGCACGTCACGGAAGTAGCCCGGGGAGGACTTGGGATGCCGGGGCGAGGTCGCCTTCTGCAGCTCGCTCGTGGCCTTGGGATCGGCCTTGAGCGCGTGCACGGGGTTGACCCAATCGAGGGCATGCAGGTGGTAGAAATGGACAAGATGGTCGTGGATCTGCAGCGACAGCTGCATGATGTTGCGGATCGAGTTGGCGTTCTCGGGAATATTGATCTTGAGCGCGTCCTCCACCGCGCGCACGGAGGTGAGCGCATGGGTGCCCGTGCACACACCGCAGATGCGCTGCGTGAAGGCCCAGGCGTCGCGCGGGTCGCGGCCCTTGAGGATCACTTCCAGCCCGCGCCACATGGTGCCGGTCGATACGGCATTCGTGATCATGTTGTTGGCGTCGACGTTGACCTCGCAGCGCATGTGCCCCTCGATGCGCGTGAGGGGATCGACGACGACGCGCTTGCCGCTGGTATCGAGCGTGAACCCGTTGGGTGTCTGGATTGCCATTATTCGTTCCCTCCGTTCTGGCGCGCGCGCTTGATGGCGCTGACGGCAGCGTGAGCTGCAACGGCTGCGCCGACCACGCCGGCCGCTGTCGCACCGACCTTGTCGGCGTTGGACTCGATGCCGAATTGATGGATGTCGCTCAGGCGATTGTAGAAGGAGCCGTTGTCCCAGAAGCCATCCTCCGAGCAGCCGATGCAACCATGGCCGGACTGGATCGGGAACGAAAGGCCGCCCATCCAGCGTGTTGTGGAGCAGGCGTTGTAGGTCGTCGGACCCTTGCAGCCCATCTTGTAGAGGCAGTAGCCCCTGCGCGCGCCGTCGTCGTCCCAGGCCTCCACGAACTGGCCGGCATCGAAGTGCGGACGGCGGTAGCACTTGTCGTGGATGCGCTGCGAGTAGAACATCTTCGGGCGGCCCTGGCGGTCGAGCTCGGGGATCTTGTCGAAGGTGGCCATGTAGGTGACGACCGCCGTCATGACCTCCGGGATCGGCGGGCAGCCGGGCACCTTGATGATGGGCTTGTCGCGGATCACCTTGTGCACGGGCACCGCCTGCGTCGGGTTGGGGCGGGCGGCCTGCACGCAGCCCCACGAGGCGCAGCTCCCCCAGGAGATGATCGCCTTGCAGTCCTTGGCGGCGAACCTGAGCTGGTCGAGGAACGGCTTGCCGCCGATGATGCAGTACATGCCGTCGGCGTTGAGCGGCGGGTTGCCCTCCACCGCCAGCAGGTAGTTGCCCTTGTACTTGGCCACCACCTCCTCCACGATCGCCTCGGCCTGATGGCCGGCCGCGGCCATGATGGTGTCGTCGTAGTCGAGCGAGATCATCGACAGGATCACGTCGGAGGCGAGCGGGTGCGCGGAGCGGATGAAGGCTTCCGAGCAGCAGGTGCACTCGAGCCCGTGCAGCCACAGCACCGGCGTGCGCGGCTTGGTCTCGAGCGCATGCGCCATGGTGGGTGCGAACTCGGGCCCCAGGCCCAGCGATGCAGCCGTCAGCGAGCAGAACTTGAGGAAGCTTCGGCGCGAGATGCCCTGCCGCCTCAATACATCGTAGAATGTCTCCGTCATTGCCGGCGTCCCTCCTTGGTGGGCTGGCGCGGTCGCCCTTTGGCGTACCGGTTGCGTCCGACAGAAGCGCAATTGCCGTGCCAATTTGAAAAGGGCACTAGCATCAAGTCGTTATGGATTATTCGGTGCACCGCGGCGGACGGCGTCCTGCCAATTCAGGTTGTGACCGCTAAGCGACTTTCCATTTGAGCCGCACAAGATGGCTGCAATGCGCAGGGTGGATGAAAAGGCCGGCGGCGCCGCCATCGATCGGTGCGCGCGGGCCTCATCGGGAGGAGCAAGCGACGATGCCGAGCAGGAATGGCGGTTGGAGGACGTGCAGCCGAGGACACAAGTACAGGGGCAGCGGTTGTCCCGTCTGCTGGAAGGGTCATCGTTCCGGTGTGGGGCGGACGGGCAAGAAGCCGCGCTCGCGTGCGCGCCCGAGCAGCGCCGCATCAGATTGAGTGGCGCCGGCCTGTCGGCGCACTGCGCCGGGATGATGGTGCATGCGCAGGGGGTCAGCCCGCCCGCTCCAGCACCGCCGCAAGGAGCGTTCTCGCCCGTTCGTAGATGCCGGGCGCCTCGCTTTCGCGCGGGCCGCCGATGCCGAGCGTCATATCGCGGCCAAATCGCTTCTGCTGCGCGTGGATCCACCCGGCTGCGCGTTCAGGCGCGTGCGGATCGCCCGTCTCGACAACGAGGAGCGGCTTGCCGTGCTGATGAGCCCAATGATGCGCACGCCTCGTCCCTATGGAGACCGACGGGCCTTCGCCATCGGTGATGATCAGCGTCGCGTCGCTGTCGCGCACGTTCCATTCGGTGCGCTGGAGGGGATGGGAGTTCGGTGTCTCCCGCAGGTGAGGGTACTTCGCCAGAAGGCCCGGCGGATCGGGAAGGTCCTCGGCCCAGCCGTCCTTGGGGCACCAGCCGCCCCAGGGCATGCCCCGCTCGATCGCCACGTCGAGCGCGGCGCGGTCCACGCCGGTCTGACCACCGCTGATGATCTTCATGACGCATCATGGACGAACCGATTGGCGGAACACAATAGCATGTAAGGCATCCGCCTGTTGATCCGGCCATAGAAAGGCCCGCAGCGGCGGGTAGAGGTCTATGGCGAGAGCGCCGGATCATCGGCCCTGCAATCCAGGCGGTCGTCGTGATTGCCGGCAGTCTCGTGTCGGCGAGGAGCGGAGCGATGCCGCTGCCGCCGGCTCTGGCCGCCGCGTGCAGGCCAAGGCGCAGTGCGCCAGGGCAGCCGGGGCGCAAGTTTGAAGCTCTAAGAGAAAGGGAGAGGTGACACATGAGATTGAAGCACTGGCTCGCTCCCGCAGTCGCAGCTCTCGCGCTGGGCTATCTTGCGGCGCCCGGGCAGGCTGCGCCGCTCACCGGCGTAGCGGCCGACGCCGTCAGGGCGCTCGACTCGGAGAATTCGGCCGTGGACAACGTGCACTTCCGCCGGCGGTGCTGGCGGCATCGCGGCCACTGGCATTGCCGTCGCCACGTGCGGCGCTGGTATCCACGTCACTACTACTATGACGACTACTACTATGGCGGCTACTATCCGCGCCGCTACTACTACAAGCACAAATACCGGCCCGGCTTCGCCATCTACGCGCCAGGCTTCGGACTGTACATCGCGCCAAGGTACAAGCGGCGCTACTGGTACTGATCCGGGAGCTGGCACCCTACGGCGCACCTGCGACGGTCGTCTGCGGCGCACCGGATGCGGTCGCCTGTCGGGGGCTCGGCCGCGCAAGCGCCAGGTGTCGCCTTGAAGACGGGTCGGCGGCACCCCTTTCGCGAAAGGCTGCCGTGCTAGGAGGACTGCGGTGTAAGAGCAGTGAGCGCGACCGGTTGCAGCCCGTGCGCAAGATAGGTTTCCCCGGCCTCGCGACTGAGCATGAAATCAATGAACGACCTGCCAAAGTGGCCCCCCGCACCAACGAGCGCAATTGCGTAGGTCGTTACTGGTTCAGTTGTCGCTGGAAGCATCGCAAAGTCGTCGGGGAATATGCGCACGTATCGCAACGCGAGGTGTGTGTAGACCAGGCTTGCGTCCGCGCGCCCGCTGGCGAGGAGTTCAGGGATCTCCCGGTGGTGAATGAGCCGTGACTTGATCACGGCGTTGCTCTGCAGGTAGGCGGCAATGTCTTCTTGCGGCACGGCCGCACCCGAGCTCCCGCTGACAATCGCTGCCGAGTAGACCGCGAACGAGGCCGCCTCGGTTTCGGGATTGGACAGGGCCAATCGCACATCAGGGCGCAGAAGGTCGCCGACCAAGTCAATGGCCAGGGGGTTGCCCTTGCGGACGAGGATTGCGGTGCCGGTGCTCGACGCGAAGGTTACCGGCGTGCCGACCCTGCCCTCCTGGTGCAGGCGCTCGACAACCGGGTGCGGCGAGATGAACAGGTTGGGGCGCACGCTCAGCATGAGGTTGCCTGAGCCCAGCCGTCCAGTGGTGAGCGCGTCGATCAGGATGCGCGGCGGCGTCGTGGCATAGAAGATGTCATCCACTGCCGGATAGTGGGCGGCGAACCTTGCCACTACGTCCGCAAGCGCCATGTGATGATTGCCATCCGAGAAGACGGTCAGCCGGGCTCGCACCGGATCGCCGTGCAGATCCAGCACGATGTTGGAACCCGTCGCCGTGAGGACGGCAGCTGGCGAGCAGCTTGTTGCTGCCTCGCGGGGCCAGGCGAGCGCATTGGCGAGGATGGGAGCCGATCCCCGTCGCGACATGCCTAACCGACGCCTCTGTCGCACATGAGCGTCAACCGGGCCGGCTCGGGAAGGTGCAGGTGGCGCCCCACCGCGCGCACGATGCCGTCACGCTGCAGTCGCACCAGCATGGTTGTCACGGTTTGACGGGTGGCGCCCACCAGGCTGGCCATGTCGGTTCGCGTGAGATCGAGATTCATGCACACCTCGCCAGGCCGTCGCGACGCGCTGCAGGGCGGCCGCAGAGAGCCTGCCGAGAAGCGCAGCAGCAAACGCACGAGCCGTGTCTCGACATCGTCGGCCGACAGCTCGACCAGCGAGGAGCCGAGCGTGCGGATACGCGCCGAGAGGATGCCGATGGCGCGCAGCGCCGCCTCGGGATGGGAGCGCAGGAACTCGACAAAATCCTTGCGATCAATGGCGAGAATCTCCGAGGCAATCTTGCCTGCTGCCGAGATCTCGCGAGGGACCCCGCGCATACTCTCCGCCACGCCGAAGATCTCGCCGGGAAAGGCAAACCACAGGATGATCTCCTTTCCACCCGGAGAGAGCTGGTAGAGCTTGATGCAACCACTGCTTACGATGAAGATCTCGCCGGCGTCGTCGCCGGCCTCGAAGACGGGAGCCCCACGGGCTACGCATCGTCGCCTGGCGCACCTGAACAGCCCGGCCATCTCTTGGGATGAAAGAGCCGCCAGCAGGTCCGCATGGGCCGTCTTCCAGGATTCCTCCATGGGGCCAGCTATTCCGGGTCAGCCAAAGTGCCCGGCGCGCAGGCTCAATCGACCAGGCGATCATCCGGGCTTGCAAGCGTAGCGCGACAAGCACGCCCTGTCGAATGTGACATAGGTGTCGGCCAGCCGACACCCGCTCGGGCGTGCGGCGTGCTTTTCTGGCGGCTGCGTGCGACCGGCCCTGCCCGGCCGGCGTTGATGAACCCAAAGAATGGGTCGCAACGCATCGCAGGCATTGGAGGAGACACCATGACCGATGCAACGCTTGCGCCCCCTCGCAGCAGCCTTGTCGACGGGCTGCGCGAGAACATTCGCGTCACCGGCCGCAACCCCTCGACGGCGCTCCTTGGCTTCGCCGCGGCCTGGATCGCCTTTGCCCTTATCCTCTTCGTGCTGCCGGTGCCCAAGGGCCTGAGCACCGCCGGCATGGCGGTGTTGGCGGTTGTGGTGTGGGCCGCGATTATGTGGGTGACGGAGGCGATTCCGGTCGGCGTCTCGGGACTTCTGATCCCAATGCTGCTGGTGCTCAGCGGCGGGGCGAAACCCTTCCCCGCTGCCGCCAGCGGTTTCTCGACCCCGGTCGTCGCGCTGTGCCTCACCGCGTTCCTGTTCGCCGCCGTGATGCAGGCCGCAGGTCTCGACCGGCGCATCGCGCTCTCGCTTCTGACATGGATGAAGGCCAAGACCGTCAACGGCGTCATCTGGGCGATGTTCGTCGTCAACTTCGTGCTGTCGCTGATCATACCGGCTGCCAATGCGCGCGCCGCAACCCTGCTGCCGGTGATCAACGGCATCTGCAATTTCTTCGACGACAGCGACGGGGGAAGAGCTGGCAAGAAGGCCATCGTCATCCAGACGCTGGTCTACGGCTCGATGATATCCGGCATGTGCATCCTGACGGCGCACCTGCCGAACTATGTTCTCATCAACCTGTTCGCCAAGGACTTGAAGCTGAGCCTCTCCTACGTCGACTGGTTCAAGCTGCAGTGGCCGTATCTTGGCATGTTCGTCATCACCCAATGGTGGGTGCAGTACTACTTCAGAACGCGCGGGGTCGGCGTGCGCGGCGGGCACGCGGCGGTGGAGAGGATGCACGCCGAGCTGCCGAGGACCTCGCAGGTCGAGTGGACCATCCTGGCCGTCTTTGCCGGCGTGGCGCTGGCATGGATGCTGGAGCCCATGCACAGGATTGCGGCTCAGAATGTCGCGCTCATCGGATTGGCGGTGCTGTTCATCCCCGGCGTGCTCTCGTTCAAGTGGCAGGAGATCCAGAACCGCACCATCTGGGGGACGTTGCTGCTGCTGGCGGGCGCCTTGTCTCTGTCGGCGGCGATGTCGAGCTCCGGCCT
Source organism: Hyphomicrobiaceae bacterium (assembly GCA_008933705.1). GTDB lineage: Bacteria > Pseudomonadota > Alphaproteobacteria > Rhizobiales > Hyphomicrobiaceae > AWTP1-13. The sequence goes on along the minus strand of WBUN01000002.1, from coordinate 55,092 downwards.
CGCCAAATTCCTCGCCGACATCATGGCGCCGATCGCCATTGGCCAGACATGGTGGATGATCCTGCTGATCATGATGGTCGGAACGCACATCATACGCATCGGAATGCTCTCCAACATCGCGGCCATCACCATGCTGGCGCCGATTCTGGTGGCGCTCGCGCCGAAGGTCGGGCTCCATCCGGTGGCATTCACGATGCTGGTCGCCGATACGGATACTTTTGCCTACCTGCTGCCGACCCAGATCACGGCTGCCGTCATCGCCTATTCGAGCGGCACCTTCACGATGCAGGACTATTTCAGGGTCGGCTGGTTCGCGGTGATCATCGCGATCACGTACGGGATCGTCGTGATGACGGCTTGGTACGCCTACATGGGGATCCCGGTCTGGGACCCCAACGTGCCCTGGCCGTTCGAAAGGCTCTGAGGCCGCCTACAGAGGCACCCGCGCCCACAGGCAGCCGCCCCTCCAGCCGTCGGGACAAGGATCGAGCATCATGTCGAAAGTCGTTGAGGATCGCGAGCGGATCAGGGAGGCGCAACTCGCAGGAGAACTCGGCGCCTACGTCGCCCCAAAGGGCCTCTTCGATCAGAACATCAAGCGCCCGTTCCTTGGCAAGGTGACCTGCAACGTCGACAGGCTGATTGCCGGGGAATGGACCGAGGTGGTCATCGACTACGAGGTCGGCCAGGCCGGGCTGGCCGATGGCGCTTGGTTCAAGGCGACGTTCAAGTTCTATTCCGACTGGGCGCTGTTCCAAACGGTCGATCCTGCGGCGGCCAACTACGTGTCGGCCGAGTATCACGCGGGTCCCCTGGTGCCCGGCCAGTCGCCGGCGACTGTTCAATCGCTGAAAGTCCGTTTCGACCAGAAGGGCCACGAGCGCCCGTTTCAGAAGGCGATCATCGTCGACACGGTCGATGGCTACCTCAATCCCGGCGACCATATCGTCGTCCGCCTCGGCGACCGGCGCGCAGGTGGGCCCGGCACGCGCGTGCAGACGTTTGTCGAGGAGAACTTCCGATTCCGGTGCTACGTCGATCCCCTCGGGACCTCGCGATTTGCCGCGATCCCAGGCGATCTGTCGATCGACATCGTACCAGGCCCGCCGGCCGAGCTGCAGATCCGCTGCCCCCGGTTCATACGGCCCGGCACGCCTTACAAGGCGCAGGTACGCATCGACGACCAGTGGGGCAATGCGTGCGTCGACCTCGGGGCGGAGGTGCTGCTCCAGGCCTATCGCGGCGGCAAGGAGGTCTACAGCAGGCGCCACATCTTCAACAGCGAGGGCCGGCAGCGCACCGACCACTGGGCCTTTGTGCGCGTCGACGACCTGCCGCGCGAGGCGGGCGAGCTCACTCTCGTCGCCAGCATGCCCAGCGATGTGCGCGTGAAACCGGCCAAGTGGTGCGTGTTGATCGACCCGCACTGTCCCGCGCCGCGCATTCTCAATGGTGAGCTGCATTGCCACGCCGAGGATACCGTCGGCATCAACGATACCGACTACAACATCCGCTATGCGCGCGACTGCTCGGGTCTCGATTTCACCGCCTACACGGCCAACGATTTCCAGATTACCGAGAAGAACTGGGAGACCTCGGTCGGCTTCGTGCAGGAGCTCTACAAGCCCGGCGAGTTCGTCACCTTCCCCACGCAGGAGTGGTGCGGATCGTCGTGTGCAGGCGGCGATCACCTCGTCGTCTTCCTGCATGAGGAAGACCCCAAGTTCCCGAGGAAGCCCGACGGTACCGGCAACGTGCGCTCGTTCGAGTGGAGCGAGGACATGAAGGGCCAGGCCGTGCAACCGGGTGCCTGGCCGCTCGAGCTTCTGTGGCGCGCCTATGTTCATGATCCCGAGAACCATCTCGTCATGCCCCACGTAGGCGGGCGGCGCGCCATCCTCGACTGGTATCATCCCAAGCTCGACCGGCTGATCGAGATCTGCTCGACGTGGGGCCATTTCGAATGGCTCTACCATGACGCCATGCGGCGCGGGCACAGGCTCGGCTGCTATGGCGGCGGCGACGAGCACCGCGGCCGGCCCGGCGGCGGCGCACCAGGCACCCAGGTGTTCGGCGTCTACGGCCCGACGACAGGGGTGATTTGCGACAAGCTCGACCGGAAGTCGCTCGGCAAGGCGCTGCGCGCCCGCCACACCACGGCCAACACGGGCCCAGGGTTGTTTGGCATCGCCACATGCGGCAAGCACATGATGGGCGACGAATTCTCCCATAAGGGGCCGGCGCACGTCGATTACCGCTTTCTCGGTCAGGCGGGCTGGGACGAGGTCGTGGCCTTCAACCACGCCGGTGAAATCTACCGCCGGAGCCTGCAACGCGAGGCGGGCCTTAGCGCCACCAAGATCCGTGTGCGCTACGGAGGGGCGCGCATCAAGGACCGCTATCGCTGGTGCGAATGGCGCGGCACGATCAGCGTCCTCAATGCCTCGATCATGGACTTCAAGGGGCACGGCTACGAGCACCAGGAGGAGCGGTGCTGGCGGGCCGGTCCGACTGACATTGGCTTCCGCAGTGACACCTACGGCGACAGCGACGCCGTCGAAATGGACATTCTCGGCCTCGAAGGCTGTTTGCTGCGCATCCAAGGCCGCATCGACGGATACGTCAAAGTCGGCAACCCGCTCGATGGCAATCCATTCGTGCACTGTCCCACCTTCGACTGGGCCGTGACCGGACGCGAGCTGATGGAGACCGGGGCCGTTCGCCGTGACCTCGGCGGGGCCGATGTGTTCCTCGCCGTCGAGCGCTTGAGCGACAAGGCCATGCCGCTTGATGTTGCGGGCTCGTTCGAGATCGCCCCATTGAACGGGCCGCACGGCCATCAGCCCGTCTTCATTCGCGCGCGACAGGTCGACGATCACAAAGTGTGGACATCAGCCATGTTTGTCGCGTTTGAATAGAGCCGGATGAAACTGGGATACGCAGATGCATGGGCAATATTGCTTGTCCTGGGCTCACCCGGCTATTTCCAGCTAACCGCTTGATAGGTCAGGGAACGAAGTCACATTCACGGTACAGATGCCGGCGGCAGATCGGAGCAAGCCGACCCATTCTTCCGCTGCAACCGGCACTGCGGCGGCTGGAAGGCGGGCGCAGACAGCGAGGGCTGCCGCTGCCGGCCAATGCCAGGCCGCCAATCGGGGCCTTGAGCAACCGTGTTGGGCAGCGAGGCAATCTGAGCCGCGTCCGGCCATGCTCGTGTATACTGCGCCCAAGAAAGTCGGGTTCATGGAGGAAACGTCGGGCATGTTGCTGACCAACAATCCCTTCGCTGAGCTTTCGGCGTTCATATCACCCACTATCGTGCAGGCCTACGTTGTCGTCATGGCCCTGCTGGTCGCAGGCGGCACGCTCTTCGACATCATCCACAAGAGGAGCGCCAGGTACTTCTTCGACAACTGGCGGGCATCCAAGACCAAGGCAAAGAAGCAGATCAGCGGCGGAGGCATGGTTTCCGTCGCCCTGCAGACCGCCGTCATCGACGTCCTGGCCTCGGGCGAGTTCTGTAACGCACGGCGCAGGATCGCGCATCTGCTGGGCATGTATGGCTTCGTGATCTACGTCGGGACCACGGCGATCATGGTCTTCGCCTATCCGACCCCGGCAACGCCCACGCCCGATGCGCTCGTGACGTTGTGGTACATCGGTGCGCTGATGGTTTGCCTCGGCGGCTACTGGTTCTGGTTCTTCATCCGCGTCGACGTCGCCGCAGAAGGCCATTCACCGTTCCGCTTCGTGCGCGCCGACTTGTTCATCGTGGCGCTGGTCCTGAGCACGACTTTCGGTCTGATTTGGGCCTGGCTGCAGTCGGCGGGCAACACGATCGGGGCGGCCGTATTCCTCGGGCTTTATCTCATGGCCACCACGACGCTCTTTGCATCAATTCCATGGTCCAAGTTCTCGCACATGTTCTTCAAGCCCGCGGCGGCTTTCGAGAAGCGATTGTCCGAGGCAAACGGCACGCGCAGCAATCTGCCGGCTCCCGCCGACGCGCCCGAGAAATTCGGCAGCGTCGTCAAGCATGCACATCACTATTGATCGACCTCACACTGGTCTTCGCCAGAGGAGATAGAGAGAACCATGCCGACCTTCGTGTATATGACGCGTTGCGACGGCTGCGGACACTGCGTCGATATCTGCCCGTCCGACATCATGCATATCGACAAGACCTACCGCCGCGCGCTCAACATCGAACCCAACATGTGCTGGGAGTGCTACTCATGCGTGAAGGCCTGCCCGCAGTTCGCGATCGACTGCCGCGGCTACGCCGACTTCGCCCCGCTTGGTCACAGCGTGCGTGCGCGCCGTGAGGAGGAGAAGGGAACGATCTCGTGGAAGATCAAGTTCCGCGACGGCCGTGAGAAGAACTTCGTCTCCCCGATCAGAACGACGCCCTGGGGATCGATCCCGTCGCCGACCGAACTCGCCCCGCCTACCGCCGAGATGCTGAAGTCCCAGCACCTCGCGCATGAACCCGACGCCCTCAAGGTTCCCGCGCTGCCGGCGCTGAAGCCTGATCAACTCAAGCGAGAAATGGTATGATGCGTCGCCGCAGGACTGTCTACGTGGATTGCGACATTCTTGTCGTCGGTGGCGGCATGGGCGGGTGCGGAGCCACCTACGAATCCAGGTACTGGGGCCGCGATCTCAAGATCGTCTGCGTCGAGAAAGCCAACATCGAGCGCAGCGGTGCGGTCGCGCAAGGCCTGTATGCCATCAACTGCTACATGGGCATGCAGTGGAACGAGAACCAGCCCGAAGACCACGTCCGCTATGCGCGCATCGACCTCATGGGTCTGGTGCGCGAGGACCTCGGCTACGATATCGCCCGGCACGTCGACTCCACGGTGCATAAGTTCGAGGAGTGGGGCCTGCCCATCATGCGCGACCCCAAGACCGGGAGGTACCAGCGCGAAGGCAGATGGCAGATCATGATCCACGGCGAGAGCTACAAGCCCATTGTCGCGGAGGCTGCACGCAAGGCCGCTACTGAAGTTTACAACCGCATCATGGTCACCCACCTGTTGATGGACAGATCGCACAAGCGGGTCGCAGGCGCGGTTGGGTTTAATGTCCGCACCGGGGATTTCTATGTCTTCCGCGCCAAGGCTGTGATCGTCGCCGCCGGCGGGGCCTCGCACATCTTCAAGCCCCGCGCGGTCGGCGAAGGCATGGGGAGGACCTGGTACGCGCCGTGGAGCAGCGCATCCGCTTACGCCTTGCCCATCCTGGTGGGCGCCAAGATGACGCAAATGGAAAATCGGATCGTCCTCACGCGCTTCAAGGATGGCTACGGTCCGGTCGGCGCTTACTTCCTGCACCTGAAGACATACACGCAGAACGCCTACGGCGAGGAGTACGAGTCGAAGTGGTACGACGACACCAAGGCTCTTGTCGGCAACTACATCGACCAGCACCCGGTTCCGACCTGCCTGCGCAACCATGCCATTCTCAGGGAGATCGCGGCCGGTCGCGGTCCCATTCGCATGGTGACGAAGGAAGCCTTCCAGGATCCGCACAAGGAGACCGTCGGCTGGGAGAACTTCCTCGGTATGACGATCGGGCAGGCGGTCGTGTGGGCTTCGCAGAACATCGATCCCAAGCACGTCAATCCCGAGCTGACCACCTCGGAGCCCTACGTCATGGGCTCGCACGCGACGTGTTCGGGCGCTTGGGCGAGCGGGCCGGAAGACTACGCGCCCGCGGAATACCAATGGGGCTACAACCGGATGATGACTGTCGAGGGTCTTTTCGGGGCAGGCGACACCATTGGTGGCACGGCCCACAAGTTCTCGTCGGGCTCCTTCACGGAAGGCCGCATCGCCGCCAAGGCAGCGGTCAAATACGTGGCGGAAAAGGGCAGGGATCTGCCCCAGGTCAGCGATGCAGAGATCGCAGACCTCAAGAAGGCCGTCTACAAGCCTTTGGAGCACTACCAGATCTATCGCAATGAGATCGTCGCCGGCACGGTGTCGCCGAGCTACATCCTGCCCATCCACGGGCTTCAGCGTCTCGAGAAGATCATGGACGAATATGTCGGCGGCATCAGCGTCAACTACATGACCAACGAGCCGCTGCTCACCCGTGGACTCGAGCTGCTCGGCATGCTGAAGGAGGATGTCGCCAGCCTTGGCGCCGAAGATCTCCATCAGCTGCAGCGCGCTTGGGAGCTGCAACACCGGCTCTTGGCTTCGGAATGCGTCACCCAGCACACTCTGTTCCGCAAGGAAACACGGTGGCCGGGCTATTACTACCGGGGCGATTATCCGAAGCTCGACGATGAGAGCTGGCACTGCTTCACCCTTTCCCGCTATGACCGGGAGTCAGGGAAGTGGGCGATGGAGAAGGCCCCCGTCTATCACATCGTAACGTAGTTGCTCAGCTGCTGGGGCGGCGGCTTTTCCGATGCCCCCGCATGGCCGCCCAGCACGACAAACCGGCGGCGCGCAAATGCGGCCGTTGGCGGATCGGCGCCGCATCGTGCCGCGTAGGCGACCCCGCGGGCTTTGAGTGGTGGGCTCGGGCGGATGCACCAGCTTCGGGCGTTCAGCATGCTGGAACGGGGTGCCGCAACGACCGCCGACCTCAGCACGGCCGGTCCATCGCATTGTCAACCTGCTTGCATCGTCTCCTCGATCGCCTGTGCCAGCTCCGACTGGCGGTAGGGCTTGCGCAGGAGCCTGAGCTTCAAGGGCTCGAAACGCTCAGGATCGGTGAGTTCCTCAGCATATCCCGACGTCAGAAGCAGCCTGATGTGCGGCCACTTCGTGCGCACGATCTCGCATAGATCCAGTCCCGATACGCCACCTGGCATGATGAGATCGGTGAAAACGAGATCTACAGCCGCTCCCGAGTCGAGAACCGCAAGCGCCTGCCGGCCGTCGCTGGCTTCCAGCACCTCATAACCCAGGTGCTTGACGCGGGTAATCGTCAGTTCGCGAACCCGCGGATCGTCTTCGACCACCAGAACGCGCAGGCTTTGTGAGAGTGCCGTCATTGCTGCATCCGTTCTTGAGCGCTTCCCGCAGTGCCAAACGACGGCTCCGCGGGAAGAAAGATATCGACCGTAGTCCCCTTGCCGACGTCACTGTCAATCGTCGCGCTGCCGCCCGACTGCTTGGCAAATCCATAGATGGTGGCAAGGCCAAGCCCGGTCCCGCGCCCCGTTCCCTTCGTCGTGAAGAACGGCTCAAATGCGTGCGCTCTGACATCGGGCGGCATACCCTCGCCTGTATCCTCGACGGTCAGCCGCACGTAGCGGCCCGACTGCAGGTCGGCATCAACAGGCGCAGTATCGATCTCCATGTTGCTGGTTCGCATGACGAGCTTTCCGCCTTGCGGCATGGCATCCCGCGCATTGAGCGCGAGGTTGAGGATGGCGCTCTCGATTTGCCCGCGATCGGCCACTACGGGCCACAGGCTCGGGCTCAACACTGTCGTCAGCTCAATGCTCGGCCCTAATGTGCGCCGCAACATGTCGGTGAGAGAGAGCACGATCTGATTGAGACTGGTGCGCTCAGGGGCGAGCGTCTGTCGGCGCGCAAACGTGAGCAGCCGGTCAGTTAGGCGCTGGCCCATGTCGGCTGCATCGAGCGCCTTGCGCAACAGGGCGCGCTCCTCGTCCTCCTCGAGCCGCATCTCCAAGAACTCCAGGTTGCCGATGATGACGATCAGCAGGTTATTGAAGTCGTGTGCAACCCCGCCTGTAAGCTGGCCGATGACTTCGAGCTTCTGACTCTGCCGTTGCGCTTCCTCGCGCTTGCGCTCGAGCGCCACATCACGAATTATGCCGACATAACCCAGCTGCGCACCACTCTGATCCGAATAGCCGCTGACCACGATCTCACCCGGGAATATTTCGCCGTCCTTCCTCCGAAACTGCGCCGACTGCGGCACGGGGGGAGCCTCAACGGTATCGGCGAAGATGTGGTCGCCGATGCGCCTCCACTCTGCCCGATCCACATAGAGCTTGGAGTCGTCGGATCCGGCTACTTCCTCCACGTCGTAGCCAAAGAGCCGCGTGAAGGGCGCATTGACCATGGTTATCCGCCGCTCCATGTCCGCCAGCACGATGGCGTCCGGCGCGCTGTTGAAGACACCTTCGAAGAGCGCCTGCTGTCGCCGCGCATCAGATTCCGAAGTCTTCAGCTCCTCTGTCAGCTGCTGCTGACGCTCTTCGGCTCTCTTGCGTTCGCTGATATCACGCACCAAGCCAATGAACAGGCGCTCGCCCTCGATCGTCGTCTCGCTCACCGCCAGATCCATCGGGAACACTCCGCCGTCTTTGCGGAGCCCTTGCACCTCGCGGCCGAACCGCACCATCTTTCCCTTGCCGCTCCACAAGTAGTCTCGCAGATACTGATCGTGCCGGCTGCGATGGGGTTCGGGCATGAGCAAGCTAATGTTCTGACCCACCGCCTCTGCGGGCCGGTAGCCGAACAAACGTGCTGCGGCCGGATTGACAGACTGGATAATGCCGGTGCCGTCGATGCTGACAATGCCGTCGGCGGCCGTATCGACGACGGCCTTGAGCCGCGCCTCGCTTTCCCTGATGGCCCCGGCGAGCTTCGCCTCAGCTTCGGCTTCGAGCGCTCTAGTCTGCGCGCGATGCATGGCGTCGGTGACGCCAACGATCAGCACGCATGCCACGACGAAAACGGCGAGACCCACCCAATCAGCGGCCTCTCGCAGGGGCGAGAGCCACACCGAAGCGGCAAGCGCAGCGAAAGTTGTCGCCAGTGCTCCGGCGCGATAGCCACCGATAACGGCCGCAACTGTGACCGCCGGATACAAGGTGATGTAGGCAAGGCGGGTTCCCAAAGCCCCAAGCAATTCGAGCCGGATGAAAACCGCCGCGGTAACGGCGAGGCATGCGGCAATGAGTGCCGACTGCAGCGACTGGGATTTCCACGCGGCGGCTGCCATCAGTCTGTTGCCTTCCCACACCCACCGCGACCGCTGCAACAACGGCCAGGCTGCAAGCGCAGACTGATTGGTCAGCCGGCCAGGGACCTCCGCCAGGTTCCGGTCGTCATCGGTCAAAGGCTGGTTCCATCGCTCTCCGTTAGGCTCCACGCAGCACATGGTTGCGCGAACGCCTAGCGAATGCCGCCAACAAACGATCTCGACCACTCTCCCAGCAATGATCGACGCATTCTGTTCCCGGCGTCACCAGGAATGATTGACTTATGTCAAGCACACCGTCTGCGGAGACCAATCACTGCAAATGCTGCGCATGCGCCTGAACAACGCCCGCGTGCCTGCAAAGATCTGCGGCTTACTGATTTGTCTGCGCTCATAAGTCGGGCCATGATCAACCGGGTCCCGAACTGCCCCCCGGGGGCTCTTAGCGATGGGATCCGCGCAGCCATTATATCCCCATTGGCGCCGCGCTGCCGAAATGCGCCGTTGCATCCCAATCGAATTCCCGTCTCTCTCCTGTCCGGTGTATGGCGCGCCGGCCTCAGCGTCTTTCGTCACCCGGCGGCGGAACGACGCTTGTCAGGTCCCCAGCCAATTGGCCATCCTGGGTCTATCTGAACGAGGATCGAGTCGCCCGTGCGAACATTGTCCAAACTGGGAGAGGCCATCAAGCAGCGACGCTTGGAACGCAAGCTCACCCTCGAGCAGCTTGCTGCCAAGAGCGGCGTCAGTCGCGCTGCGATCTCCAAGATCGAGCGCGGCGACAGCGGTGCGTCCACGCCAGTGCTCGGCAAGCTCGCAGAGGCGCTCGATCTGTCGATCTCGCAACTCGTCGGCGGACCGCGCGGCGAGCCGGTGCTCCATATTCCGCGCGAGCGCCAGCCCGTCTTTGTCGAAGGAGGGACGGGGTTCGAGCGGCGCTCATTGTCTCCCATGTATCGGGGGAGAGGCATTGATTTCGTTCTCAATCGCTTGCCGCCGCGGGCGAAGACGGGCCCGTTTCCATCGCACCGGCAGGGTGTTGAGGAGCATCTCTACGTTGCCAAGGGGCGCCTGAAGGTCACGCTCGAGGGCAACGCGCATGTTCTCGAGGCCGGCGACTTCCTGTTCTACAGGGGTGATCTGACCCACGAGTTCGAGAACCTCTCGAACACAACATGCGAGTACTTCATCGTCATCGACAGCACGCGCTTGCGCTGAAGCAGCAGGCTCGGGCCACGGCTCTCGCTCAGCCTCGCTTGACATCATCTCCTCTATTCTCCAATAGTAGACAAAATCTACATATGGAGACACGCGGGTGAAGCTGCTGATCCTCGGAGCCGGTGCTGTGGGCGGCTACCTTGGGGCGCATCTCGCGCGCGCCGGCCGCGATGTGACCTTCCTGGTGCGCGAGCGCCGTGCTGCACAACTGAAGCAGCGTGGTCTCTTCGTCGCCAGCCCGCTGGGCGATGTTCGCACGGAAGTCGCGGCCGTGACGAACGCCGCATCGTTGCAACCAGACGTGGTATTGCTGGCATGCAAGGCATACGACCTCGGGTCGGCGTTGGGCGCCATTGCTCCTGCCGTCGGCGCCAGCACTGTCATCGTGCCGCTGCTCAACGGCATTGCCCATCTCGATATCGTCGCCGCTCGTTTCCGGTCGGCAACCGTCTGGGGCGGGCTCGTCCATCTCGGGGTGACGCTGGGGCCGCATGGAGACATCCGGCATCTCAACAGGCTCAGCATTCTGCAATTTGGACCGCGCGGCGGCGCGAGTGACAGCCGATCGCACGAGCTTGCCAGGCTCTTTGCGGGAACTCCGGTGGCAGCCGATGCGCGCGAGAGCATCGAGCAGGATCTTTGGAATAAGTTCGTCTTCCTGACCACGTTGGCCGGCGCCACCTGCCTCATGCGGTGCGATGTCGGGACCGTAATGGCGACGCCAGACGGAGAGCGGCTCATCCAACGCCTGCTCGAGGAGGCAACGGCCATCGCGACGGCCGAGGGCTTTGCGCCCGATCCCAGTCAGCTTGAAACATATCGCCAGCAGCTGACTCAAGCGGGATCGAGCTCAAAGGCCTCCATGTTGCGCGACGTCGAGCGCGGCAGCCGAACAGAGTGCGAGCATGTCCTCGGAGACATGCTGGCGCGGTCGCGCCGCCACGGCCTGAAGGCGCCGGTCCTCGAAATCGCCACAACGCACGTGCGCGCCTACGAGATTGCGTGGGCGCAGTCGCAACAGCTGACCGCCAGAGGAGGACCGACATGACACCGGCTACTGATCGGCTTCGAACGTTCTCAGGCGCGACTGCCTTTGCACCCACTTGTCCCACGTCATCGAGAGGCCCCTGATATGAACTTCCGCCAGATCGCCGTCATAACTCAAGACATCCTGAGTGAAGGCGGGCGCGCTCTCACCTCGCCATGCAAACGCGTCGCCGCGTGCGGGGTTCTGACGAACCCTCATGCTGGCCAACCGGGCCTCGACGATTTCTCTGGGCTCGTCGATCTTTCTGTGACGGCAGGCGAGGCGCTGACGGCGCGTGCCTTGGGTGCGCTCGGCCCTCTCAAGCCCCGCGGCTACGGCAAAGGTGTGATTGTCGGCACGTCTGGAGACCTTGAGCATGGCGCAAGCATGATCCATGTCCGGATCGGGCTCGCCATGCGGCAGGGCGCCGGAGGGGGGCCGGCGCTCATTCCCGGCAACGCAAAGGTGGCAGCAGCCGGGACCTCTATCGACATCATATTCGGCGGCCTCGAAGACGCCTGGGATTACGATGCAATGGACACGATGACAGTGTCCGTCGCAGACGCGCCCAAGCCCGACGAAATCCTGCTCTGTGTGGGGTTTCTCGCTGGGGCGCGCCCGAACGCCCGCATCAAAGGAGCCTCGCCTGCTCAAGTCGAGGAACTGGTCAGACGCATGCGCGGCGATCAATCATGACGGGACGGGAGGTGCGGGGCATCCTGTGGGGGCTGCTCGCGGTCGTAGCCTTCAGCTTGACACTGCCGGCCACGCGAGCTGCCGCGTCCCACCTCGGCGTAGGCTTTGTCGCGCTGGGGCGAGCGATTGGTGCAGGGAGCGTGGCGGCCGCCATTCTTTGTTGCGCCCGCGTCCCCTTTCCGCGCCGCGAGGACTTGCCGATGCTCATCCTGATATCACTTGGCGTCGTTCTCGGGTTTCCCTTTCTGACGACATTGGCAATGGCGCAGGTGCCGGCATCTCACGGCGGTGTTGTCGTCGGACTGCTTCCTTTGTCGACGGTCATAGCCGCTGCCATTCTTGCCGGAGAGCGCCCCAGCATCGGTTTTTGGCTCACTTCGTTCGCGGGGACAGGCGTCTTGTCCGCATTCGTCTTTGGCGAGTCGGGCGGGGGACTTGGAGCTGCAGATCTTGCCCTGATTGGCGCCGTTGTGGCCGCAGCAATCGGGTATGCCTTGGGCGGCAGACTCGCCGCTCACATGGCTGCGTGGCAGGTCATCTGTTGGGCTCTCGTCGTTGCACTTCCGGTGCTGGCGATCGCGGCGCCATTCCTCGTCGAGTTGCCGTCACGGGGCGCGCCGTTGACGGCTTGGGTCGGCTTCGCCTACGTGACCATTGTCAGCCAGCTCGTCGGTTTCTTTGCTTGGTATCGCGGGCTTGCTCTGGGCGGGATCGCCCGCGTGAGCCAGACGCAGCTCCTTCAGCTCTTTCTCACTCTTGCATTCTCTGCGCTGTTGCTTGGCGAGTCGATTGCGCCTCGTCTGCTTGTGTACGGAGGACTGATCGCTGGCACCGTGGCCATTGGCATGCGCTTGCGCGTCGCTCACACGAGAGAGCCGAGCTTCGAGGCGCGGAGCATGCCATCACGCGATTGCGGCCATCCAATTGGCGACGAGTGCCACCATCTCTCGGCCGTCAGCGCCGAGCGGGTCGCGCGCCGATAAGAGATGACTTGTCAAAGAGAGCCTGCACATCCCTACCCCACCTGAAATGGTGCTGGCCAGCCATTGAGTTGGGGATACCGCGCACGGGCGCGTGGGCGCGACCGCTCGAATCGCCGAAGCTGCCAATCGGCATCCCGGCATCCTGCAGGGATCGGCGACGACTGGCCGCTGCCAGTCGTATGGAGGCCGTATATGACCGACCGCGCGGCTCTTATCCGCATTGCCAAGGCCGTAATGGCCGACATGGATGTCGGGCGGCTGAGTGATGCCACACAGCGCTCGATGCGTGCCCTCGATGAGGATCCGGAGCACGTGCTCCATCTCGTTGATGTCGCGGCAAGAGAGGGCAAGAAGAAGCGCCCCAGCGACAGGCTGATCGGCGGGTGCACATTCCTGCTCTCACACGGCCTGGAAATGCTGCGCTATGCGGTGGAGCGCGGGGATGCCGAAACAATTGCTCTCGTTGACCGTCTGCGCCAGCACCTGATCGCGGGTGGCGAGACGGGACGCATCACCCCGCCCGTGTTGTTGCTCATCCTGCACCAGTTCGCAGCCGCCAAGCTCGAGATCGGCGACGACCTGCGCAATCTGATGCAGATGCTGATGGAGAACGACAGGGACGCCCGTGCCGTGGTCGAGCGCGGCGAGGCCGGCGATCATTTCGCTCGCATGGCCGAACAGTTCGGCGGCGATCCGTTCGCGATCCACGCCTGTCTCGACGAGTCGGTCGAGGCGATGCCCGAGGGGCGGCGCGCCGGTTTGGTCATGGCCGCCCTTGGCGACAAGGAGCCGGCTATTCGTGAGGGCGCCGTCGGGTTCCTGCTCAGCGCATCGGCCGAGGTACGGGAAAGACTCATCGAGTTGCTTGAGCTGGCGGCACCGCACGGTCTTCTCACCGCAACTTCGCTGAGACGCATGATCGCGATGCGCAACTGGCTGCCACCTGCAGATCGAGATGGTCTCGACAAGGCGATCAAGGCGGTCCGCAAGAAGGCGATCGAATGCGCTCCCTGGCCGCGGGCATCCGTGCGGCATGTCTTGTCCTCGGGCATCGATGGCTCGGGCGCGTTCACCCTTCTGGTGATTGCCGAGGAGGCAGGCAGGGCCCTTCTCGCCGGCATCCTGATCAAGCAGGGTTTCGGCGTGCGCGACGCTTGGGTGCGCCGCAACGTGACCACTGCGGAGCTGCGCGAGATCGTCGGGCAGGTAGCCGACGAGACCGGACTCGCAGAAACGGATGTGGACTACGTAAAGACGGTCTGCTGCCAGGCCCTGGCAATCAATCTCGAGGCCGGCTACCTGCCGCCATTCGGTCTTCTCGACTGCGCTGAGGCCATCGGGCTTGCCGATCTCAACCCAGAAGCCCTGACCGTCGAAAAGCTCGTTGCCGATCTCATCGCCAAGGTGGACGCGAAGTGCCTCTCTGCAGCGGCCGTGACCAAGACACTCCGCCAGAGTGCCGACTGGCCGGAGGACCACCCTACGCTGGAGACCTGGTTCGAGGACAACGTCGCCAAGGCCACTGGCTCCAAACGCGCGCCGCGAGCCAAGCAAATGGCGAAGCTTCTCGCGGGGCCGCTGCAGGCGCGCCGGCGCCGCTGGGCCGAGCTTGCAGGATGGATGGCTTTGTCGTTGAAACATCGGCGCCAGCCCGGCGACTGGCAGGGCTTCGCCATTCTTGCACGGGAGCTGCTTGGAACGAGGCCGCTGGAGGAGATTGGTCTCATGACGACGATCGCCGATACGACACTTGCCGTCATGGATTTGCAAGGCCGGCTTGGCACACGTCATGCCGCGTGAGCTGTACTGGACGGCGACATGGGCCGCGGTTTGGGGGTCGGTCAGCAAACGCTATACAAGGCAGTGTCGGCATTTGGCCGGGTCCGGGAACTCTACCCCCCCTGATTTATCAAGTTCGGGACCGTTCCTTCATTTCACCATCTCGAGCCGGAAATCGCACTCTCGGCCAGTCCACGCACTCAGCTTCTCTGTTTGCACACCCATGAGCAACGTGCGTGTCCAGATCTATGGCGCGAAAACATTGGAGCGGGCGAAGGGAATCGAACCCTCGACACTCAGCTTGGGAAGCTGATGTTCTGCCACTGAACTACGCCCGCATATCAATGCCTTAGCAGTCGTGAGGCGCCAAGACGGCTTTGCTCGAGCGGAGTTTGTAGCTCGCGGAGCCTCGCACCGTCAAACGGCAGGAGACGTCGACTTCCCAGCGTTCGGGCATATCCGGATGTGACCAGTGGGCCCGGTGCGCCGCGCGGTCATCATCAATGCGGCATCAATGCGGCGCATCGGGATGCCAACCGAGGATGGCAAGCATGAAGAAGAAGCCGATCACGTAGGCGACGGCTACGTGCCAGCCGTGCCTCAGCCACAGCCCAACCGACTTCGCCTCGGGATAAAGGTTCGACAAGGCCACGCCGGCCGAGGAGCCAAACCAGATCATGGAGCCGCCGAAGCCCACCGCGTAGGCCAGGAAGCCCCAGTCGTAGCCGCCTTGCTTCAGAGCCAGCGCAGTCAGCGGAATATTGTCGAACACAGCCGAGACAAAGCCGAGGCCAAGCGCAGTCTGCCAGGCCGCGGCCGGCAGCTTCTCGACCGGCATCAGCGACGCGCATGTGACGAGCGCGAGGAGAAAGATGGTGCCCTTGAAGGTCTCCGGCATCACCTTCCAGTCAGGCCGCCTCCACACCGCGGTCGCAAACAGGACCACCCACACCGCGATGCCGATGACCGGGAGCCTGTCAAGCAGATCCGGAAAGCGGAGATTGGCCATCACGTTGGCCATGATCGCCGCAATTAGAATGGCGAAGACGATGACGACGCGGGGCCAATCCACCGTGATGCCGGCCGGCGTGTCCTTCACGATCGGCGAGTATTTCTGCTGCTGCATCGCGGCAGGGATACCGAAGATGAAGAGGGCAACAGCCGCAGCCAAGTAGGCCTCGATGACGACGAGGGGGCTGATGCCGTCGATCCACATCATGGTCGTTGTGGTGTCGCCGACCACGCTGCCCGAGCCGCCGGCATTGGAGGCCGCGACGATGGCGGCGAGATAGCCGATGTGCACCTTGCCCCTGAACACTTCGCGTGCCATCACGCCGCCGATGAGCGCTGCCGCTATGTTGTCGAGGAAGCTCGACAGAACGAATACGATGACCAGCAGCGCGAACGCGCCCCTCCAGTCATCGGGCAGGAAGGCCGGGGTGATATCGGGCAGCTTGCTTTCCTCGAAATGTCGCGACAGCAGAGCGAAGCCCATCAGCAGCAGGAACAGGTTGGCGAGGATCACCCACTCGTGCTGCATGTGCAGGACGAGGCCGCCGATGCCGGTTCCGAACTTGAAGCCGGTGAAGCCGAACTTGTAGATGACGATGGCGGCGAGACCGGTAAGCGCCACCTGCAGCGTGTGATGGTGGAACAGGGCAACGCCCAGGAGCGTCAGCGCGAACAGGATGAAATCGACGGGAATTCCCAGCAAATAGACCGGCTCGGGGGAGGCCGTCGCCGGCGCGGCGAGCGCGGAGGCGGCAAGGGCGGGCAGGAGCACTGCGGCGGCCACAATCGTGCGCATGCAAGGCCACGACGGGCAGCGGGGGAAGAGATGGGGATGTGCAGTCTTGCGCAAATGCTGCGTTTCCCGCTCCTCCGATATGGCCAGCGCGGGGGCAAAGAGCTTCGATGCGGAAGATGAGGCACGCGATGCACCATTCATTGCATGTTCCCCGGTCGGTCACTTCCTGGACTACGGGAGAACAATCCTCACGATCGCGAGAGTCCCTGTTGCCCCCTTCCCCGAAGCGCAAGGCTAGCGGCTTTGACACCCTGCGGCAACTAATGGTGTGATCGAGCAGGAGCCCGCGAGCGGGCGGGCCATCCCCAAGAAGATCCGCGACTGTCGGCGTCGATCCACGGTCTGTCAGGCATTGCGGCCGCGCCGCCTCAGCACGGATGATGAGCCGTACAAAGACGTTCGGTTCCTGGTTCTGGGCTTGGTCCTCTTGATGCAGATCAAGGTTGCCGGGCCGGGTTGTTCTTATCAGTGACATGGAAATCCTACCCAGGGGCGGTGTCGACCGCATCGGAGCCTGCACAGGCTGCGCAACAACGAGCAAGGGGAGCCGGACCCAATGTCTGCTATGCGTCTCATTCTCACGGCGATGCTGGCTCTGTTTTTCGCAACCGGCGCACAGGCCGATGCCGAGTTCGGCTACCGCACGTACGCGAAGACGGGAACCTTCGAGGACGTCAGAGACGACTTGAAGGACGCCATCATCAATCGCGGTTTCGTCATCGACTACGTCGGCCATTTCAACGCGATGCTCGAACGCACGGCCGAAGCTGCACAGAGCGTCACGAAGGAGGGCGTCAAGTCGCCTTACCGCAATGCCCAGTTCGTGCAGTTCTGCCCTGCCAAGCTGGTGCACGAGTCGGTCAGTGCCAGTCCTGTCGGAATTGCCAACTGTCCGATTGCCGTGTTCGTCTATGAGTTGAGGATCGAGCCGGGCAAGATCCACATCGGATATCGCCTGCCCGTTGCGAGCCAGTCGCAGCAGGTGAAGAAGGTCAACGACAAGCTCGCGGCGTTGCTGCACGAAATCGCGCTTGAGGCGACGAAGTAGACCGAGCAGCGCGCCATATCGCTGGTAGTCTGAGGCTTGGGCGCAGCGCCCCGACAGCCAGGTGCAGCGGCCCGGCTGCAGCGGTGCGCTCCCTCGGCGTTGGCGTCATGGCCAGATGTCGTGTGATGCCTCCACCACCAGGCGCAGCTTGGCGCGCTCCTCGGCTTCGCTGAGCGGATTGCCGGCGGCTGTCGATGCAAATCCGCATTGCGGCCCGATGCCGAGCCGATCGAGCTCGATGAACTTGGCGGCCTCCCCCGTGCGGCGCTTCAGATCGTCCATCGTCTCGAGGACGGGCGTCTTGGTGCTGACGAGGCCTAGCACCACGCCTTTGCCCTTGGGCACGAAGCGGAGCGGCTTGAAGTCGCCGGCTCGTGCGGTGTCGTACTCGAGCAGGAAATGTGTGACATTGCAGTTCTTGAAGAAGCGCTCGGCAACTGATTCATAGCCGCCTTCGGACAGATAGCGTCCGCGGAAATTGCCACGGCACATGTGAATGCCGACCAGCATGTCGGCCGGCGCCTGCGCCACCGCGTCGTTGATCGCCTTGATGTAGAGATCGACCAGCTTGTCCGGGTCCTGGCCGGCGGAAGCGACCTTGTCCCGAATGGAAGGGTCGCAGAGCATGGCCACCGCAACCTCGTCGAGCTGCACGTAGCGGCAGCCGGCCTTGGCGAGGTCTGCGATCTCGTCCCTGTATATCCCGGAGAGATCGGCGAAGAACATCTCCGCGTCCGGATAGACGGCGCTATCGGCGAAATCCGTGCAGCGATAGAAGTGCATGGTGGACGGTGCCGGCATGGTGATCTTGCCCGTCACCTTCGTCACCGTTCGCAGGTATTCGAACTCATCCATCGCCAGCGGCTGGGTGCGGTTCAGCTTCGCATTGGCGTAGGTCGCGGTGAAATCCACCTCGTGGCCATGGTCGTCGCGGAACTTGAAGACGGCCGGTTTAATGATGAAGCCCTGGCAACGCTCGACGAAACGTCCCCAGTACGAGCTGCGGCGGAACTCGCCGTCCGTCGCGACCTTGAGGCCCGCCTCCTCCTGCAGCTTGACGACATCGCGGATGGCGCGCTCCTGAATCTCGAGGAACTCGGGTGCCGCTTGGCCCTCGCTGCCGTACTTGCGGAAGGCTTCGCGCAATTCCTTGGGGCGTAGCAGGCTGCCGACGTGATCGGCACGGAATGGCGGGCGCTGTTGCGGAGTCGTGGCCATGGGAGAGAATTGCATCCCTTTTGCATCCGGCATTTTCGATAGATGTATAGAATCGATACTTGTATCGAATCAAGCTCGATTGTTTGCCAGCCGGCGCCGTGCAGCCGGAACCGCCGATGACCTGCGGCGGTGTGCGCCCGAGAAACTATTTCGCTATGCGAAACGCACGTTTGCCAGGCCTCCGGGGCTGCGCAAAAATGACGGGAAGGCAGACATTCTCGGCGCGTGAGCATGAGGCGGGCCCTACAGACGAGACAGACGGCAGGCGACGCGGCGACCGGCAAAGGCCACGCTGTCGCGCGGCGCGACCGCCAGTTCGTAACGGGTCTGTCTCGCGGCCTGAAGCTGCTCGAGGCCTTTCGCCCGGGCGACGAATTCGTAACCAACGCTGAGCTTGCAAGAAGGACGGGCCTCCCCAGGCCCACCATCACCAGACTGGCGCACACGCTCTGCGAGCTTGGCTATCTGGGGCGGGGAGACGACCGGCGGGGCTATCGGCTGCACCCGCATGTCCTGTCGCTCGGCCAACCCATTCTCGTGAAGCTGCGCATCCGGCAAATTGCGCGGCCCCTCATGCAGCAGCTCGCCGACGAGTCTCGGTTCTCGATCGCGCTCGGTGTGCGCGACGGCCTGGACATGATCTTCATCGAGCGCACGCGGGTCAGCACGACACCGTCGCTGGCGCAGGATATCGGCTCGCGCGTGCCGATTGCCATTACCTCCATGGGACGGGCCTACCTTGCCGGATTGCGACGGCGGGAGCGGGAATCTCTCTGGGAGCAGCTTTCGCGCGTCGGCTCCAAGGAGAACTGGATCAAGACGCGTGCCGCGATCGATCGCGAGCTCGAGCGCTACCGCACTCACGGTTACTGTTTTGGCCTGGGCGAATGGAAGGCCCATACCTGCGGTGTCTCGGTGCCGGTCGTGCTGCGTGACGGCTCGGTCCTGTCCATGAACTGCGGCGGCATGTGCACGCATATGACCGGCAAGCGTCTTGATGAGATGGGTGAGCGATTGAAAGCCATGGCGAAGCAGATTCTGTCGAGCCAGGGCGCGGATTGGTGACGCTTCGGTCAATGGCGCCGGTGGGAAGGAGACCACAGTGACATTCATCATTCTGGGAACGTGCGAGCGGACGGGAAAGGTCGGCTTTGCGCAAACCACGAGCACGGGCGCAATCGGCGGGCGGCGCACCGCGCGGGCTCTGCCGGGCATCGGCGCCTTCACCATTCAGGCCTACGGTAGCGCTCCGGTCGCGGACCTTATCGAGCGTCTGCTGAAGCTCGGCTACGGTGCGCGCAAGATCGTCACGGAGATCTGCGAGAGCGATCGCTTCGAGGAATGGCGCCAGATCGCCGTCGTTCGGCCGGACGGCGATATCGCTTGCCATACGGGAAGCAAGGCGGTGCCGTGGGCCGGCCATGTGCACGGCGGCAACTATGCCGCCACCGGCAACGTGCTCGTGGGTGCCAAAGTCGTGGAAGCCATGGCCAAGGCGTTCGAGGGTGCAGCAGCCGAGGAACTCGAGGAGCGGCTCATGCGCGGCATAGAGGCGGGCCGCGATGCGGGCGGGCAACCGGACGGACAAACCTCTGCCGTCATCCACGTCTTTCACACGAAGACCTATCCCATTGTCGATCTGCGTGTGGATATGCACCCCGAGCCCGTGGGCGAGCTGCGCAAGATCCTCGATTGGTACCGGCCCCTGATTCCCTACTACATCCAGCGTACGACCGACCCCTCGTCCGTGCCCCGTTACAAGCAGTGGCTGCGCGAGCAGGGATTGCCGCTCAACCCGTTTTGACCGACACCCCGAAAATCATGGAGGCATCGATGCTGCGCAGGTGGGACAACACAATGCGGAGATTGAAGTGCTGCACGCGGCAGGTTGCACTTGCGCTGCTTGCGATTGCGCTGCCGCTGGTCGCCCGAGCGGAAACGGGCGAGGTGCGCCTCATGAAGCAGGCGGGCCTTGCGTCGCTGACGCTCGTGGTGATGGAACACGAGAAGCTCTTTGAGAAGCACCTGGCGGCCGCAGGCTTGCCCGCGACCAAGGTGAGCTGGACTCGGCTGGTCGGCGGCGCCACAGTCAATGATGCCATCCTGGCCGGCAACCTCGACTACGCGGCAGCGGGCATCGTTCCCCTGGCCGTCATCTGGTCGAAGACGAGGGGCACGCCGTCTGAGGTCAAGGCGGTCTGCGGCCTCAACTCGATCCCGATCTTCTTCAACACCCGCAACCCCGACATCAAGACGATCCGTGACTTGACCGACAAGGATCGCATCGCGGTGCCGGCCGTGAAGGTCTCCATCCAGGCCATCATTCTGCAGATGGCTGCCGCGAAGGAATGGGGCGATGGGCAGTCCGGCCGGCTTGATATGAATACGGTGGCGATGGCCGGAAACGACGCCTATGTCGCGCTGACGTCCGGCAAGAGCGAGATTACCAGCGCAATGGCCACGTCCCCGTTCGCTGACATGCAGCTTGCCAAGCCGGGCATTCGTACCCTCTTCACCTCGTATGACGTGCTCGGCGGACCGCACAACCTCAACCTGATCTACACGACCGCGAAGTTTCGCGAGGCCAATCCCAGGACCCACGCGGCATTCCTGGCGGCCTTCAGGGAGGCGACGGATCTTGTCAACAAGGACAAGCGCCGGGCGGCGGAGATGTACCTCAAGATTTCACCTGAGCCCGTGAGCGTCGACGTCCTCACCAAGATCATCGAGGACCCCCGCGTGCAGTCGAGCCTGACGCCCCAGGCCGTGGCCAAGGTGACAGAGTTCATCCACAAGACGGGCCTCATCAAGGTGAAGCCGGCCTCATGGAAGGAGCTCTTCTTCCCTGAGGTTCACGACCTGCCGGGTAGCTGAGCGGGTGGGCGCCCGAGGCATGGTGCAGGGGATGAGCATGCTGATGGAGGTCATGAAAGATATTGAGACGCGCAAGGCGGGGGGTGGGCTGCCGCTCCTGAGCGCAGAGGGCGTCACGCTGCAGTACAAGACCAAGGAGCACCTGATCACGGCGACCTATCGCGTCAGCTTCAACGTCCTCCAATCCGACCGCTTCGTCATTGTCGGACCCTCTGGGTGCGGCAAGTCCACTCTGCTCAAGGCGATCGGAGGTCACATCCGCCCGATCGAAGGGGTGATACGCCTCGACGGCAAGCTGATCACAAGACCCGGTCCCGACCGCATGATGGTCTTCCAGGAGTTCGATCAGTTGCTGCCGTGGAAGACGGTGAAGGAGAATGTCACGTTCGCCCTGACCTCAAGCGGTCGCTACAAGGGCAGGGCTGCCGCGGAGCGGGCGATGGACTACATCGCCAAGGTCAACCTCACCAAGTTCGCGGACAGCTACCCACATACGCTGTCGGGCGGCATGAAGCAGCGCGTGGCCATCGCACGCGGTATGGCCCTGGGGCCTGCAATCCTGCTTATGGACGAGCCGTTTGCCGCGCTCGATGCACTGACGCGGCAGAAGATGCAGGAGGAGCTGCTTCAGCTCTGGCAGGATACCCGTTTCACCATGTTGTTCGTGACCCATTCGATCGCCGAAGCCGTGCACGTCGGCAACCGCATCCTTGTTCTCTCGCCGCACCCCGGGCAGGTGAGGGCCGAGCTCACCAGCCGTGGCCGGTCCGATCCGGAAGGGTCTGCGCGCCTGCAGAAGCAGATCGAATCTCTCCTCTTCGCCGACGAGCGCCCCAGGGGGCAAGGCCATGACTGATGCCGTCTCAGCATACAGGGCGGATGTCGTCTACGAGGTGCAGACCGAGGGGTTCGGTGTCGTTGCCAAGCCGCTGACGCTCTGGCAGCGCCTCTACGGAAGCGGCTTCCTGCGCAAGGCGGTCGTCGTCGTCATCCTGGCGACAACGTGGCAATTCTACGCGTGGCGCCTTGGCAATCCGCTGATCGTACCGACGTTCCTGGAGACGGTGGGCGCATACGTTGATCAGCTGCTCGGCGGTCCGCTGCTCGCGCGGGCACTGAGTTCGCTGCAGGTGCTTCTGATGGGTTACGCCGTCGGTGTTGTGCTGGCGGCGGCACTTACATCGCTTGCTATCGCCACCACGCCCGGCCGGGATCTTCTCGAGCTCTTGACGGCGATCCTCACGCCGCTGCCGGCCATAGCCTTGTTACCGCTTGCTCTCATCTGGTTCGGCCTCGGCACGGGCAGCTACGTCTTCGTGCTGGTTCACTCGGTTCTTTGGCCGGTTGCCCTCAACACTTACGCGGGCTTCCGTGCCGTCTCGCCGACCTTGCGCATGGTCGGTCATACCGTCGGGCTCGGCGGCCTTGGGTTCATCGCGAAGATCCTTATTCCGGCGGCATTCCCCCATATCCTGACCGGCATGAAGCTGGGCTGGGCATTCGCCTGGCGCACGTTGGTGGCCGCCGAGCTGGTGTTCGGCGTGTCGTCGTCCGGTTCGGCTGGCTTGGGCTGGTACATCTACGAGAACAAGAACATGCTCGAGATCGCCAATGTTTTCGCCGGCTTGTTCATGGTGACCGTGATCGGTCTCTTGATTGAAGGCATCATATTCCGCAAGATCGAGCAGCTGACCGTCCGCCGCTGGGGAATGCAGACATGAAGCGTGCTGCTGTCACTGTCCAGACCCTGCAAGCGTTCGCCGACGCCTGGAACCGGCATGATATCAACGCCCTTATGTCGTTCATGACCGATGATTGCGTGTTCGAATCCTCGGCCGGTGCCGAGGCGTGCGGCACGCGGTTCGTCGGCAGAGAGGCGGTGCGCCGCGGCTATGTCCTGGCCTGGCAGACATTTCCTGACGCGCGCTGGAACGATGCCCGCCATTTCGTCAGTGGTGACCGCGGTGTGTCTGAGTGGACTTTCACCGGCACGCGGGCTGACGGCCAGCGGGTCGAGGTGGACGGTTGCGACATCTTCACGTTCCGCGACGGCAGGATTGCGGTGAAGAATTCCTTCCGCAAGCAACGCACATAGGCCGGCCCGAGCCGCCTAGTCGGTGCCAGGTGATGCTCGTGGACGTCGTTCGTGATAACGATCTCCTGGAATGTATGGCCGAGGCCGAGATGCACAAGGAAGACAGCAGACGTGCTGGCACGTGTCCCGGCTGTGGCGCGCCAGCCGAATGCGGGATGGCGAAGGGGCAGGCGACATGCTGGTGCGTCGCTTTCCCGCACGCGCTGCAGGTGCCCGCGCAGGAAGCTGAGGCGCGCTGCTATTGCCGTCCCTGCCTGGAACGGCTCATCGGAGAGCGGATGGCCGCGCGGGAGGCCGGGCTCGAGTGATGCAGGCTGGAAAGTCCAGCGGCTCAGCTGCCGAGCCGCTGGAGATGGGCCTACATCTTGGCGCGTCTGGCGAGGCCGTAGACCGCCTGCAGCGTGACGACGCCAAACAGAGCGATGCCGCCGATGCCGAGCAGCCGATTCGAGATCGTAGCACCGGCCATCGCCCAGTAGGCGGAGCCGGCCAACATGAGCAGTGCGCCAATGACCGCCAGCCGGAGATACCAGCCGGGCATGGCTTCCGCCTGCTTCTTGAGGGCCTCAACTAGGCTGAGCCTGTCCGAGGTGGGCGCAAGGCCGCGCACCAGCCGTGCCGCCAACAGCCAGTAGCCGATCCCCACGACGGCGAGGGCTCCGGCAGCGACGGCCCATGCGACAAGATCCCAGCTCGCAGGCGAACCGAACAGCCGTGCCAGGACCTGCGAGCCGATCCCGCCGATCAGGCCGGAGCTGACCATCAGCCACATCAGTATTCGGCGCATGCGCTCTTCCGTGGCGTCGTCGGGGAGGACGTAGCCACCGCCCCAGACGCCCATCGGAAACACTATGGTCCGGCCATCATTCTCGCGTTTGAAGAGGGGGGCCGTAAGCGCGTCCTGCAAGCTCATGGTGCAATCCTCCGCGGGGTTGGGTCGGGCGACCTGGCGCGTTGCAGTTGATCCGATGCGGGCCGTGTCCACAGTTCCGGCGGGAACACGGGCCGGGCCGAGAGGGGTACGCCACGCGCCCGGCATTGACAGGCGTCAAGGCGAAGCCATTTTATGAGGTGGACTGTTCAAACAGCGGGCCGGGCTGTCGAGCCCCCGCGGTTTTCTGACCACTCGCAAGATGAGATTCCTGAGGCCATTCGCTGATCGCCGCGCTGCCGGCCGCGCCCTTGCCCGGGTGCTGGCGAAGAGGAAGCTCGCTGATCCGGTGGTGCTGGCATTGCCGCGCGGCGGCGTTCCCGTTGCGGCTGAGATCGCGCGCGTTCTCAAGGCGCCGCTCGACATCGTGCTGGTCCGCAAGATCGGCGTGCCGTTTCAGCCGGAGCTTGCCGCCGCCGCGGTCGTCGATGGGGACAGTCCGCAGATTGTTACCAACGCCGACGTCATGGCGCTTGCCGGCGTCACCCGGGATGAGATCGAGGCGGCGGCGAAGCGCGAACTCGAGGAGATCGAGCGGCGGCGCAAGGCCTATCTGAAGGATCGGGCGCGCGTGCCGCTTGAGGGCCGGACCCTCATCCTCGTGGATGACGGGATTGCGACCGGCGCCAGCATCCGAGCTGCGGTCAGGGGCCTCAGGAAGAAGCAGCCGAAGATGCTCATACTTGCTGTGCCGGTGGCCCCGGCCGATACCGTCCAGGAGCTTCGCAAGGAGGTTGACGAGGTCGTCTGCCTCACGATGCCTGAGCCGTTCTTTGCCATCGGCACCCACTACATCGACTTCCATCAGATGAGCGATGAGGAGGTCGTGGAGCTTCTTGCGCAGCAAGAGCGCGAGGCCAGCTCGCCGGGGCCCGTCTCCTGATCGGGGCAGAAGCGGCGCCTTGCGGGGATTGGGTTGATCACGATCCGCTTGCGCAGACGTGAATGCGTTGGCGGCGGCTTGTCTGCTAGGTTACGCGCCCAATCATCGAGGAACAGGGGACGGGAATTAATGGATTTTGACGTCAGCTGGCCGGAAACGCTGCCGCCACCGCAGAAATTCGAGCATCCGGACTGGACCGCAACGCGCGAGCCGCGGGCATCCGTATCGCTGAGTCGGCTGGAGACGCTGTGGATCAACACCGGCACACTCTGCAACATCACCTGCCAGAACTGCTACATCGAATCGAGCCCGAGCAACGATCGGCTCGTCTATATTGCGCCGGCCGAGGCGGCCGCCTTCTATGACGAGATCGCAGCGGGTGACCTGGGCACCAGGGAGATTGCCTTCACGGGCGGCGAGCCGTTCATGAACCCGCACATGCTGAGCCTGCTGGAGGATGCGCTCGAACGCGGCTTTGAGGTGCTCGTGCTGACCAACGCCATGCAGCCCATGCAGCGCGCCAAGGCGCAGCGCGGCCTGATCGACCTCAACCAGCGTTACGGCGCCTGCCTCACGCTGCGCGTCAGCCTCGATCACTACACACCCAGGCTGCATGAGGCCGAACGTGGTCTTCGCACCTGGGCCAAGACGATAGCCGGTCTCGACTGGCTCGCCCGCAATGGCTTCAAGGTCGCAATTGCCGGGCGGAGCTGCTGGAACGAGAGCGATGAGGAGACGCGGGCGGGCTACGGCCGACTCATCGCCGAGAGGGGCTGGCCGATCGACCCGGCCGATCCCGGCGAGCTCGTGCTCCTGCCGGAGATGGACGGCAAGCACGACGTGCCGGAGATCACGACCCGCTGCTGGGCCATGCTCAACAAGAGCCCCGGCGACATGATGTGCGCCACCAGCCGCATGGTGATCAAGCGTCAGGGTGCGGAGCGGCCGACCGTGGTGCCGTGCACGTTGATCCCCTACGACGCGGTGTTCGACATGGGCGCGACGCTTGCGGATGCCGAGCGGGCGGACGGCGGCATGTTCAGCACCGGCTCCGTCAAGCTGTGCCACCCGCATTGCGCGAAGTTCTGCGTGCTGGGCGGTGGCAGCTGCTCGGCGCGCTGAATGGCGGTCCTATCGCGGCATTTCTGTGATCGAGGGAAAATCGTTGGCCCTGGCGATAGCGGCGAGGTCGCGCTCGCTGGCGTCGAGAGACATCTGATCACCGGATGACGCGACGGCGGTTGCTGGGCGCCAGTTGAGCGCGCGATCCGGTTCTGTGGTGCCTTCCCGACGTGACGCGTCCTCACGCCCTTCCTCGCCTACCAGCCGATTCAGCAGACGCGCCGTGAACGCGGACAGCACGATGATCGCCAGCGGGATATGGAGGAGCCCGGCAAGCATCATCGTCGCTGGCAGCGTCCACACCGCTATCAGCAGGTAGTGGTCGATCGGCTCGTTGTCTTCGCGCTGGCGCAGCAGGGCCAGCACCCAGCCGAGCACGACCATGTCGTAGTTGAGCGTATAGGGCGAGACGAGAAATACGGCCGTCACGAGAACGGCGACTGACAGCACGGGATCGCGGCGGCGCACGTAGGTCCAGGCAACGATCGCCAGTCCAGCAATGGAGGCCAGAGCCTGGATGGCCCACGCCGCATCCGGCGGCAGACCGACCAGCCGTGCGGCGTAGAAGAACGAAGGGATCACCAGGAACAGCACGCCTTTGCCGTTCTCCTGCAGGTAGCGTTGCTGCGGCACGACCTGGTTGAGGTAGGCGCTCCAGATGTCGACGCCGTAAAGGCAGCCCGTTGCAGCCACCAGAACTGCGGCGGTCATGGCGGCCCACAGGATGACCCGCCAGCGTCCGGTCAGGATGAGCATCAGCGGCAGAAGCAACCCGAGCTGCGGCTTGATGGTGAGGATGCCGAACAGCACGCCGGCCAGAAGGGGCCGGCGGTCGAGGTTGGCGAGGCCTCCGATCAGGAGGGCGGCAGTGAAGAATCCGTTCTGACCGAAGAAGATGTTGAGGCCGACCGCCGGCGCGACAGCCGCGAACAGCAGATGCCGGCGCTCCACGCCCCCCACGCGCGCCGCGAGAAGAAACAGGACAAGGCCGAGGCCGGTCCAGACGGCGAAGGCAGCGAGGTAGGGCATGAGCCCGAACGGCCAAATGAAGAGCAGGATGTGCGGGGGGTAGGACCAGTAGTAATCGTGCAGGTCCGGCCGGCCCATGAAGTCGCGCAGGAACTGATTGTAGGTGTGGAGGTCGAACCATGCAGCTGGCCCGTTGGCCAAAGCCGAGCGGCCGCCCATCCAGATGTTGAGGAAATCCCGTCCGATCGCCGTTTGGCCGGGCGCTTCTATCGTCGGCAGGTAGAGCGACGGCGTGTTGGAGAGGAGGAAATAGGCGACCTCGATGGACGCCATGAACACGGCGCCGGCGACGATGAACTTGTCATAGAAGTCATCGCGCGGAGGCGGGAAAGCGAAACCGTGGGCCATGCCAGTGGAGATGGCATAGGGGGGTAAAGATGTGATGAAGCGCGCGAAGCGGGCGCGCCTCGGCTCGCTCTGCCGGCCCACCGGCGTGCGGGGGCTACCGCAGAGGCGATCACGCGCCTGGGTCTACTTCTTCACCAGCGCGTCTCGGATTTCCTTCAGGTAGATTTCCGACTGCGTCGGTTTGGGAGGGGCGGCCGCTGCGCCGCTCTCGAAGCGCTTCTTCAGCGTGTTCATCGCCTTGATGACGACGAACAGCACGAAGGCGATGATGGCGAAGTCGACGACCGTTTGAATGAACATGCCGTATTTGATTAGCACCGGCGTCTGCGCGGTGCCGAGGTTGATGGCGAGATCCTTGAAATCGACGCCGCCGAGGACGAATCCGATCGGCGGCATCAGGACGTTGTCGACCAGGGCCGATACGATCTTGCCGAATGCCGCCCCGATGATGACGCCGACCGCAAGATCGACCACGTTGCCCTTCAGGGCGAACTCCCGGAATTCCGCCAGCCATTTCCAGTTCATGTGATCGTGCTCCCGCCCGTCCAATTCGAGCCGATTTGAAGCTGCAACAAAGCAGCACGGCGCAGGCGAGCCTAGGAGAAGCATGCGCGGTCGGCAATTGCCAAGCCGGTCTTCCTGCACAGCTCCCTTCCGCCCAATCCCTTGATGTTTAACGCCTTCGTTGACCGGCATTGGACAGAGGCCGCGGCTTCCAGCACTATGGGTGCACTGACAGAATGATGTGGGAGCAAGGCCTCTCGCGCCGGCGGAACGGCCGCGGACGATGCGGCTGCCGTCGGGCGGAAGGCCAATGGCAAATATGATCGAGGGTTGGAGCGTCGTCGCGCTCGCGCTCGGATACGTGAGCGTCCTGTTTGCGCTGGCATGGTATGCCGACCGCACCGTACGCTCGCGTAAGGGCGGCGACGGGCGGCCGTTGATCTATTCCTTGTCGCTCGCGGTCTATTGCACGTCCTGGACCTTCTTCGGCAGCGTGGGGCTGGCGGCGACGACGGGATACGATTTCTTCCCCGTCTATCTCGGTCCCATCCTGCTGTTCGTGTTCGGATGGCGCTTGCTGCTGCGCATCGTGCGGCTGGCCAAGAGCCAGAACATCACCTCGGTGGCAGACTTCCTCGCTGCGCGCTATGGCAAGAGCCAGGCAGTAGCTGCCATCGTTACCGTCATCGCCGTAGCCGGCACTCTGCCCTACATCGCCCTGCAGCTCAAAGCCGTGGCGCTGTCGGTCGATGCGCTGCTCGGCGCCCGCGCGCTCGGCAGGTTCCATCTGCCGACCGATACGGCGCTCATCATCGCGCTGGCGATGGCCACATTCGCCATCCTGTTCGGCACACGCCACATCGATGCGACCGAGCATCAGGAAGGCCTGATCGTGGCCGTGGCCGCAGAGTCGCTCGTCAAGCTGGCGGCATTCCTTGCCGTCGGGTTCTTCGTCACGTTCACCGTCTTTGGCGGCATCGGCAATTTCGTCAGCGCGGCGACGCAAACCTACGACATACAGAAGGTCTTTGCGCACGGCGTCAACGGCGGCACTTGGATCACCGTGACGTTCCTGAGCCTCGTGTGCATCGTGCTGCTGCCGCGCCAGTTCCACGTGACGGTGGTCGAGAACAATTCCGAGAAGGAGATCAGGCGGGCCGCATGGCTCTTCCCCGTCTACCTGGTGCTCATCAATCTCTTCGTTGTGCCGATCGCCGCAGCCGGCCTGATGGCGCTGCCGAAAGGTTCCTTCAATGCCGACACCTACGTGCTGGCATTGCCGCTGTCGAAGGGTGCGGAGGCACTGACCCTGTTGGCTTTCGTCGGCGGGCTGTCGGCTGCGACGGCCATGGTCATCGTCGACTCGGTGGCGCTCGCGATCATGGTCTGCAACGGGCTGGTGCTGCCTCTGCTTCTGCGCCAGCGTTCGGACGATCCGACCAGTCAGCAGAAAGATATGACGCGGCTGTTGCTGTTGGTCCGCCGAGTCGCCATCTTCGCCATCGTATTGCTGGGCTACCTTTTCTATCGATTGCTGGGCCAAACCCACGGCTTGGCCTCCATCGGGCTCGTGGCGTTCGCAGCTATCGCGCAGTTCGCTCCGGCCTTCTTCGGCGGATTGGTCTGGCGCAACGCCACTGCTCGCGGGGCAATTGCCGGCATCGTCACCGGCTTCACGGTCTGGGCCTACACCCTGCTGCTGCCTTGGGTCATCGAGGCCGGATGGCTGCCCGGCGCCGTGATGACCGAGGGGCCGTTCGGCCTCGGCTTTCTCTCGCCGCAGGCTCTGTTCTACCTGCACCTTGAGCCGCTCACCCATGGCGTGCTTTGGAGCATCGCCGCCAACCTGCTGACCTACGTCGTCGTGTCGCTGCTGTGGGCTCCCGAGCCGGTCGAGCGGCTGCAGGCGCACGTATTCGTGCACGATGATCTGCCGCGCCCGGCCATGGCGCCGTCCTTCCGCCTTTGGCGCACGTCCATCACGGTATCGGACCTGCAGCACACGGTCGCGCGCTATCTCGGAGCCGAGCGGGCCGAGCGTTCCTTTGCGGAGTTTGCCAAGACCCGGGATGCGGCACTTTTGCCTGCAGCCGGGGCCGACATCCAGCTTTTGCGATTTGCCGAGCACCTGTTGGCCAGCGCCATCGGCGCTGCGTCCTCGCGCCTGGTGCTGTCGCTGCTGCTGCGTCGCGGCGATGCCGGCAGCCAGTCGGCGCTGCGGCTGCTGGACGATGCCTCCGAGGCGCTGCAGTACAACCGCGACCTGCTGCAATCGGCGCTCGATCAGGTGCG
The DNA here is from genome assembly GCA_008933705.1 of Hyphomicrobiaceae bacterium. GTDB lineage: Bacteria > Pseudomonadota > Alphaproteobacteria > Rhizobiales > Hyphomicrobiaceae > AWTP1-13. The sequence continues at coordinate 24,316 of WBUN01000002.1, read as the reverse complement.
ACATGGCCTCAGCGTCTTCGACAGGGACATGCGGCTCATCTGCTGGAACCGCCAGTTCCGAGAGCTTCTCAATCTGCCTCCGGAACTCGGGCAAGTCGGGGCGCCGCTCGAGCGCATCCTGCGCAACTGCGCAGAGCGCGGCGATTTCGGTGCCGGCGACATCGACAAGCTGGTCGCCGACAGGCTGATGAAGCTTGCCGTCTCCCAGGAGGCCTTCCAGGAGCACTTCGACGGCGGGCGGCGCATCCTGGAGATCCGCACCAGCCCGATGCCGCAGGGTGGCATCGTGACCACCTACTCGGACATCACGGAGCGCGTGGAGGCGGCGGAGGCGCTGGCGCGCGCCAACGAGACGCTGGAGCGGCGCGTCAGGGAGCGCACGGCAGAGCTCACCGAGGTCAACAAGGCGCTGGCGGTCGCCAAGCGCAAGGCTGACGAGGCCAACCTCGACAAGACGCGATTCCTGGCAGCAGCGAGCCACGACGTGCTGCAGCCCCTGAACGCCGCGCGCCTCTACGCGACCAGCCTCGTGGAGCGCAAGCTCGGCGGTCAGGAGGCGACGCTGGCCAACAACATCGATGCCTCTCTGGAGGCCGTTGAGGAGATCCTGAACGTCCTGATCGAGATCGCCCGGCTCGACACGGGCCGGCTGGAGCCGGATCTGACGGTGTTCTCCCTCAATGACTTGTTTGAGCAGCTGTCGGTGGAGTTCATTCCGCTGGCCCGCGCCAGGGGGCTCAAGCTGCGCATCGTGGCGACGCGGGTGTGGGTTCGCTCCGACCGGCGTCTGCTCCGCCGCGTGCTGCAGAACCTGCTGTCCAACGGCATCAAGTACACGACGACAGGCACGGTCCTGCTCGGCGTGCGCCGGCGCGGCGAGAAGCTCAGCATCCAGGTCTGGGATACCGGCCCCGGCATTCCGAAGGCCAAGCGTGCCATCATATTCAAGGAGTTCCAGCGTCTGGAGGAAACCGCGAGCACCGTCAGGGGGCTTGGTCTCGGCCTGTCGATTGTCGAACGCATCGGCAAGGTGCTCGGCCATCGCATCGCGCTCGAGTCCGTGCCGGGTCGCGGATCGCTGTTCACGATCGAGCTGCCGCGCGCTGAGCCGCGCACGACGGCGGTTCCCGTCGTGCCCGCCGCGCAGCCCGCCGGCCGCATCGTCGGGCTCAGCGTGTTGTGCATCGACAACGAGCCGGCTGTGCTGACCGGCATGCAAGCGCTGCTGGATGGATGGGGTTGCGTCGTCACCACAGCGCGCGGCGCCGATGAGGCCATCGAGCGGCTACGGGAGAGCACGCGCAAGCCCGACATCATTCTGGCAGACTACCACCTCGACGAGGGAACGGGCATGGAGGCGGTAGCGGCGGTCCGTGCCGTGTTGGGCGTGCAGGTTCCCACGATCATCATCACGGCAGATCCCTCGGCGGAGGTGCAGCGCGATGCGCGCCAGCGCGGTCACGCCTTGCTGAGGAAGCCGCTGAAGGCGGCCGCTCTGCGCGCGCTCATGCACCAGCTCACCTGGCAGCGCTCCGTGGCGGCCGAGTAGGCGCGCGCGGTTGTCACGGACGCCGGCCGGATCCGCCCACCGCGCTTGGGGCGGCATCGATGGCCGCATAGATGAGATCGAGGTCGCCCGCTTCGATGCAGTATGGCGGCATCACATAGATGGTATTGCCGAGCGGCCGCAGCAGCAGGCCGCGTGCGACGAAGAAGTCGTAGAGACGCGGTCCGACGTCGGCGAGATAGCCCGCACTATCAGACACGAGATCGAGGGCGGCGATGGTGCCGAGCCGGCGCACGTTGGCAAAGCGTGCATCGCCTCTGAACGGTGCCAGACGCTCCTCCTGCATCTCGCCGAGCCGCCGCACGCGCTCGAGCACAGGCTCATCCTTCCAGATCTCGAGACTGGCGAGCGCGGCGGCGCAGGCGATCGGGTTCGCCGTATAGGAGCTCGAGTGATAGAAGGTGCGCCGGCGGTCTTGCGAATAGTGCGCGTCGAAGATCTCCGCCCGGCACATGGTGACGGCCAGCGGCAGGGAGCCCCCCGTGATCCCTTTGGCATAGCAGGCGATGTCGGGCTCGACGCCCGCCTGCTCGCAGGCGAACAGCGTGCCGGTGCGGCCGAAGCCGGTCATGACTTCGTCGGCGATCAACAGCGTTCCCGACTGGCGGCAAATGCGCGCCATCTCGGCCAGCACGCGCGCTTCGTAAATGTGCATGCCGCCGGCCCCGAGCACCAGCGGCTCGATCACGAAGGCGGCCGCCTGCCGGTCGCCGCAGGCTTTCTCCAGGGCATCGAGCGAGGCTTGCTCCGAGCCCGCCGATGGGAACGGCACGCGGGCGACCTCGAACAGCAGCGGCTCGTAGGGTGCGCTGAACACGCCGCGCGCGCCCGCCGACATGGTGCCGATGGTGTCGCCGTGGTAGCCGTGCTCCAGCGCCACGATGCGCGTGCGCTGCGAGCCCATGTTGCGCCAGTAGCCCAGCGCCATCTTGAGGCCGACCTCCACCGACGTCGAGCCGCTGTCGGAGAAGAACACGTGATCGAGCCCCGCCGGCGTGATCTCGACCAGACGGCGCGCAACGGCCTCCGCCCCTTCATGCGTGAAGCCCGCGAAAATGACCTGATCCAGGATCTCCGCCTGGCGTCTGATGGCCGAGACGATGCGCGGATGGCAATGCCCGTGGGTCACCACCCACCACGACGAGATGGCATCCAGGATGCGCCTGCCGTCCGGCGTCTCGAGCCAGGCGCCCTTGCCCCGTGCGACCATGGTCGCGTCCGGCTGCAATGCGTGCTGCGTGAAGGGGTGCCAGATGGGAGAGCGTGTCATGCCGCCGCCTCGCCGGGGAGGAAATCGGACCGGTGGAAGTTGTGCGCAAATGCTTGCCGCAGCGTGTCCCGTGTCAGAGGCACGAGGAGCGGGAGCCAGCCGAGCCGGCGCACGCCGGACATCTCCACGATGACGCGCTCGTTGTCGGCATTGTGTGGGCCGATGAAGACAATACCGTGCAGCGGAATGGCGCGACGGCGCAAAGCGTCGATCGACAGCAGGCTATGGTTGATGGTGCCGAGCGTGGTTCGCGCGCACAGGATCACCGGGATCTGCCAACGCTCGATCAGGTCGAGAAAGAGATGTTGGCGCGTCAGCGGCACCATCAGGCCGCCGACGCCCTCGATCACCAGGGGATCCGGGCATGGGGGCGGGACGAGCGCGCCGGGATCAACGCCAACGCCGTCGATCTCGGCGGCCAGGTGTGGGGAGACCGGGGTCTTCAAGCGCCATGCCTCTGGGAGGATGTGCTCATGAGGAGCGCCCGACAGGCGACGGACCAGTTCGGAATCGCTCTCGGCGTCGAGCCCCGACTGTATGGGTTTCCAGTACCGGCAAGCGAGTGCGCCGACGAGCGCAGCCGAGAATACCGTCTTGCCGACACCGGTGTCGGTTCCAGTGACGATGAAGCGGGGGCTCATGCCGAGAGTTGGTCAGGACCGGTTGTTGGACGTGCGGTCGTCAGCATCGATTGGTGCGGCGCCACCGGCGATTATGCACCAGCGGATCAGTTCGGCACACGTGGCCAATCATTGGTGCTGCCGCCGATCTTGTTGATGGCGATCACGGCCTGGGTCCGGCTGTCGACCCCCAGTTTCTGCAGGATCGCCGACACGTGGGCCTTGATAGTGGCTTCGGACACCCCGAGCTTGTAGGCGATCTGCTTGTTCAGCAGGCCCTCGCCCAGCATCATCAGCACGCGCACCTGCTGCGGCGTCAGCGTTGCCAATCGCGAAACCAGCTCGGTGCTCTCTCCGCTCGGCATGGTGCTGAGGTCGATATCGGGCGGAAGCCAGACCTCGCCATCCATGATCTTGCGGATGGCGTCGCGGATGCTTTCTACGGGTTGCGATTTGGGGATGAACCCCGACGCACCGCAGTCGAGACAATGGCGGATCGTGGCCGCATCATCGCTGGCCGATACGATGACGACCGGCACCTCCGGGTGTTGGGCACGCAGATAGAGGAGGCCGGAGACTCCCTGCACGCCAGGCATCGTCAGATCGAGCAGGATCAGATCAGTCTCGCCGGCCGTTGCCAGGCGATCAGTCAGTTCATCGAGCGAGCCGGCCTCGATGATCTCGGCACTCTCGAAGGAGGCGCGCAGCGCCTGGCTGAGCGCGCCCCGAAACAACGGGTGGTCATCGACGATGATGAACCGGTAGTCGGACATGCCCCGCGCCTACCCTTGCATTCTCGAGCCGATCATTTCCCCTGACCCAGCCGATGACAGCATGGGCCTTCTGCGACGATGTTGGAATCTAGCGGTTTTTTGACCCCTTGGCTAATACCTTGGGCTATACATGCCTAAGATAGCGGCGTTGTTGGGCATCGGTGCCTCCCGAGGTCCGTCTCTTTGCGCCAGCTGCCGCACTTGAACCACGAATCGCGGGCAACTTGCACATTCAAGTCTCGCCCGGATGAGCATTGCAGAGCGGGGCGCGCTGCCCCCGAAATTGAGGATGGCGCCGTATGCCCGCAATCGAGCGCAAGGAGCGCAAGCCCTACTGGCGGCACACGAAAATGCAGATGTTGACCAGCCTGCTGCCATTCGTGCTGGCCATGATTGTGTTGCCGCTCTACGCCGATGCCCTCAACGATAAGCGCATCCTGGGGATGCCGCTCGGGTACTTCCTCGCCAGCCATGGTCTGACGGTCATCGCCTTCGTTACCGTCGCAGTGTTCGTCAATCGGCAGGATGCCATCGACCACTGGCACGGGGCGCACGAGGACTTCTGATCGTCATGGCCTTCACGTCGCCGACCAGGCTCGTCAATCCGCGGCTTGGCACCTACTACGGCATCTTCGTGGCTGCATTTGCGTCCGTCGTGCTCATGGCGCTGATGTTCGAGCAACTCGGCGCCACCGACGCCATGGTGCGCCTCATCATGTTTGCGGGGCCGCTGGCTCTCTATGCGGCCATCGGCATCTTCTCGGCCGCGCGCGAGCCCGGCGACTACTTCGCATGCGGACGACGTGTGCCCGCATTCTTCAATGGGTTGGTCCTTGCCATCGCCGCCCTCGGAGGTGCCGGCTTCATGGCGCTGACAGGCTCGCTGTTGATGGTCGGCTTCGACGCCATTTGTCTCAGCATCGGCTTGTACGCCGGCCTCGTCTTCATGGTCGTGCTGTTCGCGCCGTTCTTGCGCAAGCTCGGCGCCTACACGGTACCCACATTTCTCGGGCGGCGGCACGAGAGCCGCACCGTGCGGGTCGTTGCGGCCGGCATCCTGTCGGTGCCCATCCTTCTGCTGCTGGCGGCGGAGGCGCGCTTTGCGGCCTATGCGTCCGCATGGCTGCTGGGACAATCCGAGGGCCTGATGGCCGTCGTCATCATGGCGTGCGTTGCGGCGACCGTCATTGCCGGCGGCATGCGCTCGCTGACCTGGGCGAGCGTGGCCAAGGCGATCGCCGCGCTCCTGGCGCTCGCGGTGCCCGCGACCATCGTTGCCGTGATGATCTCCAACCTGCCGCTGCCGCAGATGACGCACGGCAACATCGTGCGCGTGCTCACCCGGCTCGAGGCCGTGCGCGGCGTTCCCATCATCGTTGCCCCGCCGCTTGCCTTCGATCTGCCCGGCGTAACCGTAGAACCGCTGACGAAGAGGTTCATCCAGGCATTCGGCAGCGTAGGCGGCCTGGGCTTTGTGTTGATGTCATTCGTCGTGGCGATGGGCATTGCTGCGTCGCCGGCCCTTCTGCCGCGCTCCGGCACGACGCCCGGCGTCTACGAGGCACGCAAATCGGGCGGCTGGGCGGTGCTGGTGGCGGGGATCGTGCTGCTGACGCTGCCTGCCGTTGCTGTATACCTGCGCACGATGATCGTAGAGCAGGTCGTTGGTCATACCGGCGACCAGTTGCCGATTTGGTTCCAGCTCCTGCAGCAGGCGGGGGTCGCCAAGGTCGATTCCAAGACCCAGCTGGTAGCGCTTGCCAACATCGGATTCGAGCGCGATGCGGCGATATTCGCACTGCCGATCGCGGCGGGCTTCCCTCAGGTGCTGGTCTACCTGGCGCTTGCCGGAGCGCTCGCGGCGGCCCTTGCCGCGCTGGCCGCGTCCTTAGTCTCTGCGGCCGCCATTCTCGCCGAGGACGTGGTGCATGGGTTGCCGAACGAGACGGCGCCAGAGAACGCGCGCATCGGAACGGCGCGGGTGGCACTGCTGGGTGTGGCATTCGTTACGGCGTGGCTCGCCATCGCCGCGCCCGCCGACCCGCTGCAGCTCTTTCTGTGGGGGCTCGCGTTCAGCGCTGCGGCATCGTTCCCCGTGTTGTTGCTGTCGATCTGGTGGAAGCGCCTCAACGCTTGGGGTGCGATGGCCGGCATGATCACGGGCTTCTCCATCACCGCATTCATCGTGCTGCTCAGCGAGATCGGCGCGCTGGCGCTGCCGAGCCCGCTCAGCGGCGCCATCGCCATGCCGTTGGCATTCGTTGCCGCCATTGGCGTGAGCCTCGTCACACCGGCACCTGGCAAGAGCGCTCTCGACGCGCTCCGCGACCTGCGTGTGCCCGGCGGGGAGACGATGTATGATCGAGAGATGCGGCTTCTTCGCCTCAAGAGCCGCGTTCCGTCCTGACATTGCGCGGCCGTAACTTGCCTTGCACTGCCGTGCGCATGTAACGATAGCGCAGCACTGCAGATTATGGTCCATCAACCACGGGAAGCGGCAGGGAAATGTCGGCACGCGAGCGGCTCGGCTTCTATCCCCAGATCGAGCCCTATCGCCACGGGCGCTTGAAGGTCAAAGGGGGGCACGAGATCTACTTCGAGGAATGCGGCAACCCCCAAGGCAAGCCGGCGCTGATCGTGCACGGCGGTCCCGGAGGGGGCTGCAACGCGACCATGCGCCGCTATCACGATCCGGCGCGCTATCGCATCGTCCTCTTCGATCAGCGCGGCTGTGGCCGTTCTCTTCCTCATGCCAGCCTGGAGGCCAATACCACCTGGGACCTTGTGGCGGACATGGAGCGGCTGCGCGTCCATCTCGGCATATCCCGCTGGCAGCTCTTCGGCGGATCGTGGGGATCGACGTTGGCGCTGGCCTATGCGCAGAGCCATCCCGCGCGCGTGAGCGAGATGGCGTTGCGCGGCATCTTCCTGCTGCGGCAGGCCGAGCTGCAGTGGTTCTATCAGGAAGGGTGCAACTGGCTCTTCCCCGAGGCGTTCGAGGAGTTCAGGAAGGTCATCCCTCCAGAAGAGCGCACGGACATGATTTCGGCCTACTACCGCCGCCTCACGCATCCCGATCGTGACGTGCAGATTACCGCGGCCCGGGCCTGGTCGGTCTGGGAAGGCAGCACGCTCTCGCTCCACCAGGACCCCGAGCGCGTGAAGCTGTTCGCCGCCGATGCCTACGCCATCGCGTTTGCTCGCATCGAATGCCACTATTTCATCAACCGTGGCTTCTTCGAGCGGGACGATCAGCTGCTGGTGGGTGTGGAAGCCATTCGCCACCTGCCGTGCACCGTTGTGCACGGGCGCTACGATGTCGTCACCCCGGTGAAGAACGCCTGGGACCTGTGTCGCGCCTGGCCGCAGGCGGATTTGCGCATTGTCGCCGATGCGGGCCACGCCATGACGGAGGCAGGTATTGTCCACGAGCTGGTCGGCGCGACGCGCCGGTTCGCCGATCTGGCGCGCTGAGCGCAATTGCACGGGCCGGCCGGCGCGGCCGTGTTTGTATCGGCCGGGCAGGCACGCCACAGTTGGTTGCCAACGTCTCGCTCGGGAAAGGGGGGATCATGCGTGGGCTGCTCTGGGTCGCGCTATTGGGCTTGGTGGCGGCCGACGCCCATGCGCAGTCGATCGACGTCGATCGCATCCGCATCTTCGAGTATGGCATCTACAGCGGCAGGACAGAGGCGAGCCGCCCGCAGGAAGGCACCGCGACAGGCACGATCAACACGGTGGCCGATCTGAAGCTCGTCGCTCAGACGGAAAGGATTCCAGCACGCATCGGCACGCGCTTCGGCTTCGGCTACGAGGTCGTAGGGCGCCCCAGGGATGCAAGTGCGCGCATGACGTTCATAACGCGGTTTCCCCCGCAAGGCGTGGTCAATGCCAACGGCATCATGTATTTCCAGAACGAGTTCGAGGCATCCGTGCCGGTCGGAGTGGCGATGACCCGTACGTACACATTTGATGAACCCTGGGAGCTCGCCACCGGCGAGTGGACGCTCGAGATCCACTATCGAGGCCGCAAGCTGGCCGAAAAGCGTTTCGTCGTTGTCGAGCCCTGACAGCGGCTTTGCATTGGCCGATGAACTGAGGCTCACGCCTGCTTCGTGCCGACGTAGTGTAGAACGACCTCCCGATCGTGCGGGCGGTCGCGGTGCTCGACGAGGTACGCAGCCTGCCACGTGCCGAGCACAGCCTGTCCGGCACTTACCGGAATGCCGAGCGTGGTGGCCGTAAGCATCGACTTGATATGCGCCGGCATATCGTCGGGGCCCTCGACGCTGTGGCGATATCGTACGTGGCGGGGTGCGGCGCGCTCCAGAGCGTCGGCAAGGTCGCGCAGCACGTCGGGGTCGGCGTTCTCCTGGATAACAAGCGAAGCGGAGGTGTGGCGCACGAACACGGTCAGCAGGCCGTCGTGCGCACCGATCGCGGCGAGCCATGCGCGCAGGTCGGGCGTGATGTCGGTGAAGCCTGGCCCGTGCGTGCGAATGGCCAAGCGGTGCTGGGTCTGTGCGAGCACTACAGGCTCCGCCGGCCGCTGTCCTCTTCCAGCTCGCGCAGCTTCTCCTTGAACTTGCGCATCATGCGCTGGATGTAGGCCATGGCACGGTCGACGTCCTCCTCCGAAGGGAGTTGAAGCTTGGGACCGCGCCTATCGGCGCGCCGCTCGGGGTCGGGCTGCGCCAGCATTTCTTCAAGCTGCTTGACCGTGGCCTTGAGCTCCTTGTTCTCGGTGGCAAGGCGGTCGATCTCACCCTGCAAGGCTCGGCGGTCATCCGGGACCGTCTCGCAGGCATACTTGCCATCGTTGCGTTGGCAGAGGGAAACGGCTCCCGTCTGGCTGTCCAGGCGCAAAAAGCCTCCCTCGGTCGGGGTCATCACGTAGCGGCCGGTGCGCTGCTCCTCGCTTTCCGGTGCGGCGCCAACGAGGAGGCCGAGGGCGAGGATGGCTATGACGATCGGTGGTGCAGGCATGGCTTGCTCCCGAATCACTGAGATATGCCGCCGCGGTCGACGCCCGAAAATACCGTACATCCGGGATGTTTCAACGACTTAACCGAAACTTTACGGCGGATTGCCACCTTGGGCCATGAGCCTTCGAGCTGGTGCCGCGTCCCAAGCATTTCATGCACGCCTCTGCCGGCACGAGCGAAGCTGATCCTCCTGCAGCTTCGATCGCCCTTTGGGAATGCCGGATGAGACGCGCGCTGCGATCTCACCTCTGGGCCCAAGGGGACAGAAATGGCGTCATCCAATGCATCCCGGCCGGACCAACATCGACCGGCATCCTCAGCCGGCGCAAGGCAGTCGCCGGCGCCTGACGAGCCGTGGGACCGCGAGTCGGCAGAGGCCCTCGCCCGCATCTATGAGGAGTATGAAGCCGAGCTGCGCGCGACCGATGCGGCGCCGCGGCCAAGGAGCCCCTACGTCGAGACCGCCGCTGCGCCCGCAGCATCTGGGCCTGCCGAGGCGGCCCGTGACAGGGCTTGGCTCGACGCGCGCTTCTCGCAGATCGCGGACAAGGTGCAGCTTGCGCTGGACGCGATTAATCCGGACAGGTCGGTTGCCGCACTGTGCGGTCGGCTCGATGAGCTGGAAGAGCGGTTCAGCGCAGCCCTGCAGAACGTGGCGCAGCGCTCCGACGTGGACGGCCTTCGTTTGATCGAGGCACAGATCACCGAATTGGCTACGCAATTCGAGCAGACCCGGAGCCATCTCGCACGCCTCGATGCCCTCGACGATCACCTGCGCGATCTGGCTGGCCGCCTCGTCGAACACCAGCACACGTCGGATTCTGTGCCGGCCGGGGCGGGTGCGATTGAAGCGCTGATCAGTGCCAGCACCGAGCGGGTTGCAGGTCAGCATGCTCAGCCGCAGCCTGCGCCCGCCGACAACGCTCACGGGGAAGGGCAGCGCATCGATGTGCTTGAAGGTCTCCTGCGCGACTACATGTGTGAAAGACGATACGGAGAGGAGACGACCGCTGGGGTGCTGCGCAACATCGAGGACGCGCTGGCCCGCATCCTTGATCGTTTCGATGCCTTCGAGATGGCCAAGCATGAGCCGTACGGCTCGCCGCAGACCGCGGAGATCGGGGGTCGGGATCCGCTGGCGGAAGCCTACGCGGAAGGCGCCCGCGCGCTCGGCAAGAGGGCGGAGGAGGAGCAGTCTTTGGACGCGGCCGACTACGCCCCTGTTGCCGCGCCGGCCCGCGTGCCGGATGCCCCCGGATGGTCGAGACTGAGCATTCCCTCAGACACGATGCCTCTGGAGGACGAGCATGCGCGCCAGGAGCTCAGAGCGTCCGCCATTCGGGCCAAGTTGAAAGCGCAGGCCGGACAGCCCGCGGAGCCTGAGGAGAAAGGGACGTTCCGGAAGGCGCCATCGGCCACCCCACCGAGGTCCAAGGCCTCACTTGCGGGGAGTGGGCGGCGCGGCAGCCTGTTCCTGATCGCTGCCATGACGCTCCTGTTCGGTGCGGGCTATGTGGCGGCCGACCACTTCTTCGGCCACCTGCCGCCAGATGTGGCGGTCCAGGAGAGCGTGATCCGCCATTCCGATGCGATAGGCCAGGCCGGCACGCTCGACGAGGTGCGCCCGGCGCAGGCTGGGGATGCACCTGCGGCTTCCGGGACGAGGAAGTCTGATCTCCAGCCCGCCGTCGAGGATCGGCCGGCCGTGGTCGCGCCCCCGGCCGCTGAGCCACCTCCATCTGTGTCGGAGCCGCCGCGACAGGCACCCGTGGAGAGGCTGGCGCCGTCCCAGCGCAGCACCGCCGGGCTGCAGATGCCGGGCATCGCCGTCACGCCCATCGCCGTCACGCCCATCGCCGTCACGCCGGAGACCCCTGCGCTCAATTCCGCCACTCCCCTGACGGCCGACGACGGCGCGCGGCCGGCGGGCCTGCCCGGCGTGCTGCCGGACGAGATCGGTCCGCAGGCCCTGCGAGAGGCCGCGCTGAAGGGCGATCCGGTAGCCGAATACGAGGTTGCATCCCGTTTTGCCGAAGGAAAGGTCGTGGCTCCCGACCTCGGGCAGGCGTTCAAGTGGTATCGGCGCGCGGCCACGCACGGCCTCGTTGCGGCGCAATTCCGCCTGGGCGCGCTGTATGAGCGCGGTCTCGGCGTCGCCTCCGATGCCGAGCGGGCCAAGGTCTGGTACCGGCGCGCGGCCGAGCAGGGCCACGTCAAGGCGATGCACAACCTGGCCGTCCTGACCGTAGGCAAGGACAGCGCGCGTGCGGACTATCGGGGAGCCGCATTCTGGTTCCGGGAGGCCGCCGAGCGCGGCTTGGCCGACAGCCAGTACAACCTCGCCGTCCTGCATCAGAAGGGCCTGGGCGTCGGGAAGGATCTGCGCCAATCCTACAAGTGGTTTGCCCTCGCCGCGCGGAGCGGCGACCGGGAGGCGGCGCAGCGGGCCGCAGAGGTCAGGGCTCAGCTTAACCCCGGTGCGCTGAAGGCGGCGGAGCGGCAGCTGGCTGAATGGCGCCTGAAGCCTGGCGGGCAGAGCTCCGAGAGGTCTCAGGCCGTACCCGTCAGCACGACCGTCGACGGCTAGTTCGCCGCCTCCGCCTCCTGCCGGCGCAGGGCCATGGTTGCGGGATTGGCGCACTCCTCCTTTCTTCCCTTGTTCTTGTCTGTTTTGCGTGCCGCGAGACTTGCAAATCCCGGGAACATAGTGTCCCTATCGCCCAAGCGGGAGTTCGCGGCCGTCGGGACGCCACCGCGGGCGAGCGAGCACCTTCCGGACCACGCGGATCGGCCGCGTGTCGCATAGCCGGCTTGGTGTGGGGTCTCGTCTCGAGCCATTGCCGGCGCGCACGTCTTGCACGAGGGGTGCAACATCGGTGCGCGGGGTGGCCGGAACGATCGGGCCCGACAGCGTGGTGATGCATGTACTTCTATCTGCCCGTCGCCGAGATGTCGGCGAACATCTTCATCTTCCTCGCCATGGGCGGTGCGGTCGGCTTCCTGTCTGGGATGTTCGGCGTGGGCGGCGGCTTCCTGATGACCCCTCTTCTGATCTTCTCCGGCATCGCGCCGGCGGTTGCCGTCGGCACCGAGGCCGCGCAGATCGTCGCCTCGTCCGTATCGGGAGCGCTGGCGCAATGGCGCCGCCGCAACGTTGATGTCGCCATGGGGCTGGTGCTGCTAGCAGGCGGTGTTGCGGGCTCGGTTGTCGGCGTGCAGCTGGTCGGCTCGCTGCGTCGGCTCGGGCTGTTCGATTTCTTCGTCGGCATCTGCTACGTCACCTTTCTCGGCGTCATCGGCACGCTGATGCTGATCGAGAGCGCCAACACCATCCGCAAGGCGCGCGGCGGCGTGGTGGTGTCGGCGCGCAGACCGGGGCAGCACAGCTGGATTCACGGCCTGCCGCTGAAGATCCGCTTCCATCGCTCCAAGCTCTACATCAGCGCCATCCCGCCCTTCCTCATCGGCCTGTTCGTGGGCCTTCTGGCGGCCATCATGGGTGTCGGTGGCGGCTTCATCATGGTGCCGGCGATGATCTACCTGCTGCGCGTGCCCACCAACGTCGTGGTCGGCACGTCGCTGTTCCAGATCGTCTTCCTTACGGCGGCGACGACCATCCTGCACGCCCGGCAGAACCAGACGGTGGACGTGGTGCTGGCGCTTCTGCTGATGGTGGGGGGCGTGATCGGCGCGCAATTCGGCGCGGCGGCCGGCGAGAGGCTCAAGGGCGAGCAGCTGCGCTTCCTGCTGGCGATGCTGGTGCTGATGGTCGGCCTGCGCTTTGCCTGGCAGCTTGTCGCCGAGCCGAGGGATCTCTATTCGCTGAGCAGCGCGGCAGGGGGGGCCTGATGGTCGAACGCGAGCGCACGCGTGCAACGATCAGCCTGGTCGCCGTTCTCGGGCTTGGGCTGCTTTTGCTCAGCAACTCCGAAAGCGAGGCGCAGCGCCGCAAGCCGCCGCCGCCCGTGGCCAAGGAGACAGCGCGCGGCGTCGGCGAGGACATCAAGCGCAAGCAGGAGCCGGGCGCGAGCGAGGCCGTGCAGGCAGACGTTTCGGCCCGCAACGTCGCCGTGACGTCGAGCTTCAACGGCACGGAGATCGTCATCTTCGGCGCCGTCGACAACAGCCAGCAGCCGAGCGCCGAATCCGGCTTCTATGACGTCGTAATCGTCGTTGAGGGCGTGCCGGGCCGGGTGACCACCCGGCGCAAGAGCAACGTGGCCGGTCTGTGGCTCAACACGTCCTCGGCCACGTTCGATGCGGTGCCGAGCTACTATGCCATCGCCTCGACCCGGCCGATCGAGGAGATCGCGACGGACGAGTTCTGGAGCACGCACGGCATCGGCTTCCAGCATGTGCGGTTGACGCCGGCGTTCGGACAGGCCCAGGCGCTTTCGACGGAGGACCTGAAGCAGTTCCGGCAGGCGGTCATTCGCCTGAAGCAGAAGGAGGGGCTTTACGTCCAGGACCAGTACGCGGTCGCCTTCATCGGCCGCAGCCTGTTCCGCGCCACCATCGAGCTGCCGGCCAACGTCACCGTCGGCCCTTTCACCACGCGCGTGCTCCTGTTCCGCGACGAGAAGCTGCTGAGCCAGTACTCGGTGCGCCTCACGCTCGAGCGCGAAGGGCTCGAGCGGCATCTGCACGCCATCGCGTTCGGCTATCCGACGCTCTACGGCATTGGCACCGTCGCTCTTGCCGTGGCGGCCGGGCTGATCGCATCGGCCGTGTTCCGCAAGAACGGCGCGCACTGAGGGTGGCTGCAGGGCAAGGCAGCCGGGTGCTCGAGCCGCCGCCTGTGCCGCGGCGCGCCGTCGCCCTCACCCCCGGAACAGGTAGATCGGGCTCGTCCACATGCGGTGCCCGTCCTCCTGCTGAACGCGGATGAAGAGGCGCGTGTCGCCCTTCGGCCGCACCTTGATCCTCCGCCGCAGCACCATGCGCCGCTCGGTCATGGTCTCCGGCAGCCGCTGCAGCTTGACGGCGCGCTCGAGCCCGCCGGCCTCGAATACGAGCGGGGCGACGCCGAGATCGGCGATGGCCGCCTCGCCGGAGACCGGCGCGGTCTGGAAGGCCAGCCGCCCTGCCCCGGGCGTCTTGAGCCACAGGTCGATGGCGCCATAGTTGCCGGTGGTCACTGCCTTCCAGGCCACTGATGCTGGATCCTGCTTCTGGATGCCGCGATCGAGGTTCCAGTTGTTGATGACCCCCGTGCGCTCGATCTGGTTGCCGGCAATCGTCAGCCTCCCGTCCCAGGTCGTCGTGCGCGCCCGTCCGCGGTACTCGGCACCTTCGTAGACGAGCCGCACGCGCGCGCCGAGATCGGCGGCAGCGTAAGGGCGCACCGTCTCGATCAGGTCCAGGCCATCGAACAGGTCGAGCTGCTCGATGGGTGCCGAGCCGAGCACCTCCACGGCAAGCTCGACTTCCTCGTCGGCGATGCGGGCGATGTCGCCCATCAGGAGCTTGCGCGAGTCTTGCGCCTTGGCCGGCCCGGTTGCCGGATCGCGATCGAACACCTCTGCCGGCGTGGCGGTTTCCGCCGTCACGCTGATCACCGCGCGGTTGCCGGTGGTAGCGTAGTGCCGGCGCCGGCGCATCGACTCGAAGATGGCGTCGCGGCCGAGCCGCTCGGCGAGGAAGCACGTCAGCCCGCCGTAGCTGCCGAAGAACGACGCGCCCGGATAGCACGACCCGGGCCGCCCCTTGTGGCCGTCGGAGTTGGCGACGATGCCGACGCGATAGTCCTTCTCGAATGCGTCGCGCACGATCCACTCGAACGTGCCCCATGCCGAGTGCACCTCGACCGCTGTCTCCAGCGGGTCGTGCGCGAACTTGATGTCGGCGTAGCGCCCGCCGACGTGGGCCATGACCACGCAGTCCTTGCCCTTGAGCTTCTCGAACAGCTCGTGCGCCGTGTGCGCGTCCGAGCCTTCATCGACGATGTCGGTCGCATCGGCGATCTGCGCGTGCGATGAGCGATGGATGGTCTCGCCCTCGTGGCGGTAATGCACGTTGCGATCGCCGCCAACGGCCGTATTGGCCGACCACTCGTAGCCCGGGATGCACACGAAGCTGCCCGGCTTGTCGAACTCCTTGGAAAGGATGTTCAGCTCGCGCCAGAACGCGCCGGTGATCTGGAAGTCGTTGCCCTGGTGGCCCATGACGTCCAGGAAGGCCTTGTCGCGGCCGAACTCGAAGTACTCCCGCGCCGTGTTGGTGCCGAGTGTTTCGTTCGACTGGCCATGCGTATCGCCCCAGAAGTGCACGAGCGGAGTTTCCCTGGCGACGATGCGCAGCGGGTTGCTGCGCACAAGCTCCTCGCCCTTCTCGTCGAGAACGCGGATGGTCAGGTCGCCGGGCTCTGCCACGGTCAGGCCATCGGCCACCGCTGCGAAGCTTCCGGGCATGAAGCGCAGATTTGCAGGCAATCCGGCGACCGCCCCCTCGGCCGCGAGCCGCAGCGTGCGATCCATGATGTTGGAGGGATTGCCCCACTTGTCGTCGGCCTTGATGGAGAGGCGGAACGGCTCGCCCGCCCGCACCATGGTCGGCAGAACCGCACGCCAGCGCACCCCGGCTCCCGGCACAATGGCGATCTTGGGGCTGTCGGGCAGGGCCACGTAGTCGTAGGTGGCGATCGGGTCCACCAGCACGCGGAACTCGAACGCGCTCTCGCAATAGGTCTGCAGGCGGATGCCGGGCGAGCCGGAGCGGCGGTCGCCGAAGCGGATCGTGATGGTGTCGCCGGGCTTGAGGAAGTCCTTCACCACGCCGATGTAAAGCGACCGGCTCCACGGCCGTATGTTGCGCTTGAACTCCCATTTGGCCTCCAGCGTGGCGCCGTTGGAGGCTTCGACCGTCGTGTAGCCGGGGGCTTTGGGATCGGTGAACTGCACCGGTCCGAAGTCGGTTGCGAACCTGAATCCGATCTTGATCGAGCCGGTGTCGTCCACGCCGAACGCGCCGGCCGTATAGACGAGCGTGAAGCTTTGCATGGAGCCCGCCTCGAAGCTGCCCGATGGCGAAAGCCGGGCCGTGCCCATGAGGTCGGGGCGGTAATCGGAATAGGGCATTGCTGCTCCTGGGAGATGCGATCGATGCGGTAGCGGTCGATACGGGCTTCTACTTGAGCGATATCCCGCCGTCGACCCGGCACACGGGGCTTGGCGCCGAAAAGGGCGGATCTGCGCTGAAAAATACAGTTGCGGGATACGTCGGCCATCCCGTCGTGCCCAGTTCCCTCGCCGGGCGCTCAATTCTTCAGCATCGATGGCGCACACGGCCCCCGCGGGCTGCTGCAGACAGTTGATCTCCAGCCAAAAAGTCCGCTCGTCGGAGCTGGCACGTTTCTTGAGTTTCTGCCGGCGGAATGTTCGGCGAGTGCGCGTGCAGCCATGCGATCGCCGGCCGCCGCGTGGGCAATCATGCCGCACCTCTCAAAGCTCGCTTGGTCGGCGGTCGCATGGCGGCAGGCCGTGCGGACTGCCAGAAAGGCCGAGCTCCATTCGGCGGCGGGTGCGACCGTCGTAGTGCAGGAGCCCGATCCCTGCGACGACCCGGTAGCATTCGCCGCCGAGCCTGCCGCTGCGCGGGCCGGCAGTCCGTCAGTAGGTCGCCCGCCCGCCGGAGAGGTCGAACACCGCGCCGGTGGTGAAGGAGTTCTCCTCCGAGGCCATCCAGGCCACCATCGCCGCAAGCTCCTCCACCAGCACAAAGCGGTTGCGCGGGATCTTGGAGAGCATGAAGTCGATGTGCTCCTGAGTGATCTGGTCGAAGATTGCCGTCTTCGCTGCCGCCGGCGTCACGGCGTTCACGGCAATGTCGTAGCCGGCCAGCTCCTTGCCGAGCGACTTCGTCAGGGCAATCACCCCCGCCTTGGAGGCCGAATAGTGTGCGGCGTTGGGATTGCCTTCCTTGCCGGCGATGGAGGCGATGTTGACGATGCGGCCGTAGTTCTGGGCGATCATGCCGGGCACCACGGCGCGGGCGCAGATGAACGGCCCGTCGAGATTGATGCGCATGACCTTGCGCCATTCCTCGACCTCGGTTTCCCAGGTCTTGGCGTTGGCGCCGGCGATGCCCGCATTGTTGACGAGGATGTCGATCCGGCCGAGCGCCTTGATGGTCGCATCGCGCGCGTTCGCCACGGCGGCCGCATCGCCGACGTCGCAGGCGAGCGCGCAGACGCTGTCGCCCAGGCTTTTTGCGGTCCTCTCGGCAAGCGCGATATCGCGATCCCATATGGCCACCTTCGCGCCCGACTGCACGAAGCGTTCCGTGATGGCCCGGCCGAAGCCTTGGGCACCACCGGTGACGACCGCAACACGGCCTTTGATATCGATCTTGTTGGCCATGGTCCCTCCCTCGTCTGGTCGGCATGCCGCGTGCCGGGCAAACCCGAGGCTCATAGTGTTACTCGTATGATTCGGATCGAGAAACTCGCTCCAAGCCGCGAGCACCGGCGAACTCCTCGATCATCACACTAGCAGGCCGCGTGGGGTCTGTCGGCGCCTCTGCTCCTGCGCAGGCTGTTCGAGCGCTCACGAAAGTTTTTTGCAAGAACGCTCTTCAAAATTCCCGCATGTGTCGTACAGTCGCAGGCGGCAGAAGAAGAGGGGTCTTCGTTTCTTGGCATCGGCGGGCGCTTGCTGGCGGGGCACCGCGCAGGCGTCGCGCCTGCACATCCAAGATGAGCCACCTAATGTTGTTGAGATCTACACTCGATACTCCACCAGGGTTGCCAAATGAATTATAGTGAATCGAAAGTTTTCGTCTTTGGTTCGCATGTATTTCTATGTATATTGCAGTATGAAATCTGCATGTCATGAAACCCAGTAGGTAGAACGATGCGCAAGTGATGTCGGATATCAGTTGGAGAAATGCGGGAGGCATTGAATGTTGAACGATCCCATGACCAACTCGCCTCGATTTTCAACCAGGCCATTATATCTGCAACTGCGCGATGCGCTGGCGGAGCGGATCGCGCAGGGCGAGTGGAAGCCCGGGGCGGCAATCCCGAACGAAAGCGATCTGGCGCGGGAATTCGGCGTCAGCTCGGGCACGATGCGCAAGGCCCTCGACCTCATGGAGGGTGAGCATCTGCTGACGCGGCGTCAGGGGCGCGGCACCTTTGTGAACGACCAGACGTCCGATGAGCTCTCCGCGCGTTTCAACAACATCCGCGGCAAGGATGGCCAGCGCGTCATCGCGCAAGTCAGGATCAACGAGATCAGCCTGGGAAGAGCCAACGACCTTGAGGCCTCCCGTCTCGGGCTGCAGGTGCACGAGCAGGTCATACGCATTCGCCGCCTGCGGCTCGACAAGGGGCGGCCGTTCATGGTCGACGAGACGTCGATGCCTGCGGCGCTTTTCCCCGGTCTGGCAGACAAGAAGGCTTTCAGCCATCGCATCACGGTGCTGGCGCAGCAATACGGTCTGCTGCTGGGGCAGGCGGAGGAGCGCGTGTCGATTGGCACGGCCACGCCCGCCGTCGGAGAGGCGCTCGGCCTGGAGGCGGGCGCGCCCATCATGGTGCTCGATCGTGTCGTGCGCGCGCTCAACGGCCGGCCCGTCGAATGGCGGCTCGGCTACTGCCACTTTGCGGACAAATACTACATGGCGGAGATGGGCTGAGGTCTTCCGGATATCGAGTGCCTGACTGCTGCGAGGGGACCATCCACGTTCCCCTTGGGGTATCGGCCCCGTTTATGCCAAGCTCGGCCGTATCCCGTCGCTGCAGAGTGAACCGAGGTCCATGCCTGCTCCGCGTGCTTCCGCCGCGCTTGCGCGTTTCACGGTACTTGATCTCACGCGCGTGCGTTCCGGGCCGACGGCCGTGCGGCAGCTCGCCGACTGGGGCGCCGACGTCATCAAGATCGAGCTGCCCGAGCACCGGGAGCAGGGCGATGCGCTCGGCGGTCCGCGGCACGGTTCCGATTTCCAGAATCTGCATCGCAACAAGCGCAGCCTGACGCTCGACCTCAAGTCCGAGGCAGGCGCAGCCGCCTTCCGCCGGCTGGCGGCGAGGGCCGACGTCGTGGTCGAGAACTTCCGCCCCGACGTGAAGGCGCGGCTCGGCATCGACTACGCCACGCTCGCGGCCGTCAACCCGCGCCTCGTCTATGCCAGCATCTCCGGCTTCGGTCAGGACGGTCCCTACCGCGACCGCCCCGGCTTCGACCAGATCGCGCAAGGCATGGGCGGCCTCATGTCCGTGACCGGCGAGCCCGGACGCGGGCCGATGCGGGCCGGCATTCCCATCGCCGACCTGTCCGCCGGCCTGTTCTGTGCGCTCGGCATCCTCGTCGCCCTCATCGAGCGGGAGCAGTCGGGCAAGGGACAGCAGGTCGCCACCTCGCTGCTGCAGGCGCAGATCTTCATGCTGGATTTTCAGGGCTCGCGCTGGCTCAACGCCCGCGAGGTGCCGGGCCAGGCCGGCAACGATCATCCGACCAGCATTCCCACCGGCGTCTTCAAGACGCGCGACGGCCACATCAACATTGCCACGTCCGGAGGCCGGATGTGGGAGCGCCTGTGCCGCGCCATCGGCGCCGGCGCACTGCTGGAGAAGCCCGAATACGCCACGGCCGCCGCCCGCTCGGTCAACCGCAACGCCCTCAACGCCGAGATCGAGACCTACCTTGCCCGCGGCAGCAGCGCCGAGTGGGTCGCGCGCATCAATGCCGCCGAGGTGCCATGTGGACCCATCTATTCCATCGATCAGATCTATTCCGATCCGCAGGTTGAGCACCTGGGGCTGGTCGAGGACGTCGCGACGCCGGACGGTCGCGGCACGTTGCATCTCGTCGGCCAGCCGGTGACGCTGGCGCGAACGCCGAGCCGCATCGCAGGTCCCCCGCCCGAGCGCGGCCAGCACACCGAGGAGGTATTGCGCGAGTTCGGCTTCTCCGCCGCCGAGATCGCCGGCCTGCGCAGTGCCAGGGTGATCTGAGCCCCCGGCGGCGGTCGGATCAGGCCGCGCGGCCACCTATTCGTTGGTGTCGCATTTGGCCTCCTCGGTCCGGCAGGTGCCCTGCCGATCGGTTCCAGCCGAGGCTTCGCAGATGGCGATGGCGCGCTCCTCCGCCGTGGCCTTGTCGGCGGCCACCGCCCAGCCGGCACCGGGCGTGCCGGGCTTGGGATCATAGGCCACCGCGTAGCACTCGCGCCTGAAGGTCGCCACCAGCTTGCAGGTCTGCGCGGCCTTCTTCGCCTGCTTGGAGTTGCGGCAGTATTCGATGGCTGTGGCGATCGCCTGCTCGCGGGTGGCGTAGTTGATGGCGGTGCCGACCGCCAGGCCGTCCCTCGCCACGTCGCCCGTCCAGCCGATGGCCAGAGCGCCCTCGGCGCGCGCCGCATGCGTCACGGCCGCAGACGCTGCCGCCAGTGCGGCCAAGCCCAGCACGCGTTTGCTCAAGCTTCTCATCGGTCCGGCCCCCTGGCTCGATCTGCGGCGACGCTCGTGTTCGCTGCTGCGTATGGTCTGACGCGGGCCGGCTTGCGCAGGCGACGACGCCTCCTCAATCGTTCGTATCGCATTTGGCTTCCTCGGTCCGGCAGGTGCCCTGCCGATCGGTTCCGGCCGAGGCTTCGCATTTCGCGATGGCGCGCTCCTCCGCCGTGGCCTTGTCGGCGGCCACGGCCCAGCCGGCACCCGGCGTGCCGGCCTTGGGATCGTAGGCTACCGCGTAGCACTCGCGCCTGAACGTGGCCACGAGCTTGCAGTTCACCTTGGCTCTCGGCGCCTGGTCGTACTTCCTGCAGTACTCGATGGCTGTGGCGATCGCCTGCTCGCGGGTGGCGTAGTTGATGGCGGTGCCGACCGCCAGGCCATCCTTGGCGACATCCCCGGTCCAGCCGACCGCGAGCGCTCCTTCGGCCGCGGCGGTGTCCGCCGTCAGCAGACAGGCGGCGGTGAGGAGTGCACCGCTCCACAAGCGACGTGTCGCGTTTCCCATCGATTGGCCCCACATCCCCAACCGCAAGCATCACGTCGTGCAATTCTCGTGATTTCACGCTGATGCGCAATTCGTGGCGGCATGCGATGGTAGCATTGTCGCGTGGGTGCGGCCCAAAGAGCACGTGAACGGATTGGTGCGGGGACAGGTCATGCGGAGCATCGTGCTTACCTCGGCAGTGCTGGCAGTCTGCATCTCGGCCGGCGAGGCGCTTGCCGGCCCGGACAGCGATGCCTTGGCGAAATTCGGCATGGAGGGCACCTTTGCCGTCGACTGCGCGCAGCCGCCGGGCCCGCGCAATCCCTACCTCACGTATACGGTTTCTCCGCGAGGAGGGGTGACCCGCACGCTCAAGATGGATCCGAGCCTGGACGGCTCCTTCAGCATGCGCAACCTCCGCCTGTTGGCCAATGACCGGCTGCAGTACCAGGAGACCGGCCGGCAGGCCGAGTTCACAGTCATCATCGCCAGGATCGGCGGTCGCATTCGCAGTTGGGAGTCCGTGCGCGGCGACGGCCAGGCCATGATCCGAGACGGCCTGTTCACGGGCAGCGGGCAGCCGACGCCGGCGTTCGAGAAGTGCGCATCCGCCCGGTGAGAGATACGCCAGGCCTCATCGTGCGCGTGCTCCTCCAGTGTGATGGGAATTCGCCGGCGTTGGCGGCATGCTTGGAGCGAACTTCTCGATACTTCGGCGAACTTCGGAATGGGGACACACCGGGGTGCTGCCGGCATTCCTCGTTTTCGTGCGATGTTGTTGGAGCTGCAAGCGCGGTTATCGCATATATCGTCGTTTTTGTTTGACAGCGTCACGCTCCTCGTGTATGAATTTGCTATAGCTCGACAGTTGCGTCCGAGCCGCCGCCTCGCGGCCCCTGCTCCACCCAATCAAGTCGCCCCCGGATGCCGGCCCTCACTCCTGAACAGTGGGACGAACTGCGCCGTGCGCGCGAGGGTGGCGTCGAGAGCGACCGCGAGCTCGCCGCACGCTTCGGCGTGCACGTGCGCACGATCCTCCGGCGCGCCCGGCTGTACAATTGGCTGACGCGCCGCGGTCCGATGTCGGCCTCCTCGTTCGCGGCCGCCACCATCGAGGTGCGCCGCAACCTCGTCCGCCGCCTCTATCGGGCGATCGACACCAAGCTCAAGCTCATGGAGCACCGCATGCAGGAGCAGATACGAGGCCTCGATGGCGAGGCCGGAAAACTTCCCCCCATGCTCGACGACGAGCGCGAGATCCGCTCGATCGGCACGCTGATCAGGAACCTCGACAAGATCACGGAGATGGCCTCTGAACTCGACCGCACCGCCGACGGGAGACAGGAATCCGCCGACGCTGCCGAGCTCTTCGCCGAGGCGGAGCGCTACCGTCGAGAGCTTACGGAGCGTCTTGCGAAGTTTGTCGCGGCTGCCGGCTGAGCAGCGCGCGCGAGCCTTTGCCGCCGAGGATCACGAGGTCCTTGTCCGGTGCTGGTACGATTGGATCTTGTGGGCGCGGGACGACCAGCTCCCTCCGGAGGCGACCGCCGAGGGCGAGCCCTGGCGCACCTGGCTGATCCTCGGCGGGCGCGGCTCGGGCAAGACGCGCGCAGGCGCGGAGTGGGTGCGGGCGCAGGCGCTGGGTCCGCCGCATTCCCCGACGCGGGCGCGCCGCATCGCCCTGGTTGGCGAGACCATCGCCCAGGTCAGAAGCGTGATGGTGGAAGGTGTGTCGGGCCTGTTGTCCGTGCATGCACCCGCCGAGAAGCCCGTTCTCGAGGTCTCGAAGAACCAGGTCGTCTGGCGCAACGGCGCCATCGCGCAGATGTTCGCGGCCGACGATCCCGAAAGCCTGCGCGGTCCGCAGTTCGATGCCGCCTGGTGCGACGAGCTCGCCAAGTGGCGGCGGCCGCAGCGCGTGTGGGACATTCTGCAGTTCGCCATGCGTCTCGGTGCGCTGCCGCGCGTGGTGGTCACCACCACGCCGCGTGCCATCGGCTTGCTGAAGAAGATCATGGACGATGCCGCAACGGTCACCAGCCGCTCGCGCACGGCCGACAACGCCGCCAACCTGGCGCCCGCCTTTATCGCCGAGATGCGGCGCCGCTACGGCGCCACGCCGATCGGGCGGCAGGAGCTGGATGGAGAGATCGTGGAGGAGCGCTTGCATGGTCTGTGGCAACGGCCGTGGCTGGCGCAAGGGCGGCTTGCGGCCCGGCCGGAGCTGCAGCGCGTCGTTGTTGCGGTCGACCCCCCGGTGTCGTCCAACGCGGGATCCGACTCCTGCGGCATCGTCGTCGCCGGCCGCGGTGAGGATGGGCGCGGCTACGTGCTCGCCGATCGCACCATCCAGGGCCGCGATCCGGCCACCTGGGCGCGCGCAGCCATTGCCGCCTATCGCGACTACGAGGCCGACACCATCGTCGTGGAGGCCAACCAGGGCGGCGATCTCGTCGTCAACGTCTTTCGCAGCGTGGATGATACGGTTCCCATCAAGAAGGTCTATGCCTCGCGCGGCAAATGGCTTCGCGCCGAGCCCGTCTCGACTCTGTACGCGGAAGGCCGCGTGGCCCACGTCGGCGAGTTCCCCGAACTCGAGCTGCAGATGTGCGACTTCGGCTCCGACGGTCTTTCGAACGGCCGCAGCCCGGACCGTCTCGATGCGCTCGTGTGGGCGATCACCGAACTGATGCTCACCCCCCAGCGCCGGCCCGGCATCCACCGCCTGTGACCCGCCGCACGCCCGCTGCCATCCCGGCCGGAACGAAGCGGAGCGCCCGGGAGCTGCGAGCACACCCGTTGCCCCCGTGGTGAGCTTGTCGAACCACGCGGCCGCAACGGTGCCTCACAGCCGCCCTTCGCCAGGCTCAGGGCGGAGTGGGGTACGCGATGCGAGCATGACGTCACGTGAGGTGCCCCTTCCGGTTGGAACGGTCCTCCGTGGTGAGCCTGTCGAACCACGGCCGGCGTGGCCGCCCTTCGACGCGCTCAGGGCGGAGCGGGGTGTGCGATGCGGGCATGACGTCGGTGTTGGCTGATCGGCTTGGATTTCGCTGCGAAGGCGAGGCACTCGCGCACCGCACACACACCACCGTCACCCCCGCGAAGGCGGGGGCCCAGGTCACCGGGCCGCACGGGCCATGCTCACCGCAGAGCACGCCC
>WBUN01000116.1 GCA_008933705.1 Hyphomicrobiaceae bacterium | reverse complement strand
ACGACCCTTCATCGCTCATGGGTCGGTTCTACCTGATTCCAAGCAGCTAGCACCTGTGTCGCGATGCGGTCTGTCCTAAGCTCCCAAGTAGAATGTCCTAATTCTACTTGGATTAGGACAGCACCAGGATAAGTAACCATTAGGTTAACACATGCCTCCGAATGCAACCTGTGCTTGTGCTTATCCTCGGCTCGCGCGGTCGTGTCATGCTCCGCCCCTCTTAGAACGGAGCCACAATGCCACCCGCTGGGAACTGCTCTCACTGTCGCGGCCGTCAATCAGCGGCTGCAACCGCGCGCAAGCTGCCATCGATTCGAGCGACTTCGCCGCTGCGGCCGAGCCATGAGCGAGGCGTGGCGCTCAGCCGACTCTTGCCCCTGTGGCCGCACGAATTGGAGGATGAGAGCCCGCCCCATCGACGGCGGCTCGTCGCCAGACTGAGGCGCGCCTTGCGGGCCGAGCGCATGCGCGGCGTAAGCGGGCACTGGACCTACGACCTGGCCCGGCATGTCGAGCTGCTGCGGCTTTACAGGCAGGAATTGGCGGCTCTGGCCTACTTGGAAAGGGATTTCCAACCGTCTCGGCGCAACCCTGAGGACCGAAAGGCCCCAGGCAGTTGCCTGCCGCACCGACCCTGCGTGCGCTCGTAGATCAGCAGGCTTACTTTTCGCGGCGTGTTCCGAGACCCATCTGCTTGGCTAGCGCAGAGCGCGCCTGAGCATAGTTCGGCGCTACCATAGGATAATCATGCGGAAGACCCCATTTCTCGCGGTATTCCTCCGGGGAAAGATTGTAGTGTGTGCGCAAATGTCTTTTCAAAGACTTGAATTTCTTGCCGTCTTCCAGACAAACGATGTAGTCGGGCGTAACGGATTTCTTCACGGCAACGGCCGGACGCAGTTCTTCCCGTTCGATCTGGCCAGGGCGCTGCGTTGCTTTGCTGAGCGCCTCATGGACATCGGCAATGATCGAGGAAAGATCCTCTTTGGTGACAGAATTGTTGCTGACATACGCAGAAATGATTTCCGCGGTAAGCTCGATCAGGTCGGTCCCGTTCATCTCGTCCATGGTCTTTCTCCGTCAGGACGCACAAATAGCGGGGACACGCTCTGCACCAGCAGCGATAGCCTGCTCCCCCACCGCTCTCAGCCCCATCCCGGCGCCTCTGATACACTATTCGTGCCAGCTATACAATAGACGCCAGAATAGATTACAGCATCTTGGGTTACCAATCCAAGAAGTTACCGTGCCGCAGCCCCACTACCGGCGGGCACTATTTCGCCGCTATCAAAAAATCCACACCCTAGTCATCGATTTTTCATGATCCGCGCGGGGGTGAGGGGCATTTAGAACTTCGAAGTTGCTTTGCCCCAAGAGCGTCCGGCGGGCGTCCACAGCCTCCGTTTGCCACACGAACACTTGAAGAAAGGCGCCACTCGACGCCGCCACGGGGCCCGTCATAATGGGGCCACTGGCCAGCCATACCCCTGGCGGGCGCACCGAGGCGGCCCCCTGACATGAGCAAGCATTCCCCGTCCGAGAGACCGGACAAGATCGCCAAGTCCGACAGCGAATGGCGCGCCCTGCTGACGCCGGAGCAATTCCACGTCACGCGTCAGCACGGCACCGAGCGCCCGCATACGCATCCCTACAACGGGGAGAAGCGCGCGGGGATGTATGCGTGCGCCTGCTGCGGCGCGCCGCTGTTCTCCTCGCAGACCAAGTTCGACTCCGGCTCCGGCTGGCCGAGCTTCGACCGGCCCGCGTCGGCCGCCGCCGTCAGCGAGCACGAGGATCGCTCGCTGTTCATGACCCGCACGGAGGTACGCTGCGCGCGCTGCGAGGCGCACTTGGGCCACGTGTTCCCCGACGGCCCGCGTCAGACGACGAGCCTGCGCTACTGCATCAACGGTGCGGCGCTCGCCTTCAAGCCCGGCGACAGCTGACGCCGCCCATCACCACATGACGAAGCGCCCGATCATCGCTGCGGAGGCGCGCCAACGAGATCGCGCCGTCCGCCTGCCAAGAGGTGTCCCATGCACGGCCTGAACCGTCCCATCAGCCGCCCCCTTCCTCCCGTCGCGCAGCGGCGGCCCAAGTTCCTGGTCCATCACGGCGTCGAGCTGGTGGATGAGTACGCCTGGCTGCGCGCCGACAACTGGCAGGACGTGATGCGCGACCCTGGCGTGCTCGATGCCGAGATCCGCGCCTACCTGGAGGCCGAGAACGCCTACACAGAGGCGGCGCTGGGCGAGACGGCGGCGCTGCAGGACGCGCTGTTTGCCGAGATGAAGGCGCGCATCAAGGAGGACGACAGCTCCGTCCCGGCGCCCGACGGCGCGTTTGCGTATTTCTCGAGCTACGTCACCGGCGGGCAGTATCCGCGGCTGTGCCGCCAGCCCCGCGGCGGCGGGCCCGAGCAGGTGTTGATCGACGGCAACCGCGAGGCCGAGGGCAAGGCCTATTGGCAGCTCGGCGCCGCCGCGCACAGCCCCGACCACAAGCTCATGGCCTATGCCGTCGACGACAAGGGCTCCGAGCTGTTTGCCGTGCGCATCCGCGACCTCGCCACCGGCAACGACCTGCCCGACCTGATCCCCGACACGCGCAGCGCCATCGTCTGGTCGCGCGACAGCACCACCTTGTTCTACGTGCGGCTCGACGCCAACCAGCGGCCGCTGTTCGTCTACCGGCACCGCGTCGGCACGCCCGCCGATCAGGACGTGCTGGTCTACGAGGAGAAGGACAACGGCTTCTACGTCGGCGTCGGCCAGACCCAGTCGGGCCGCTTCATCACCATCGACGCCCACGACCACCAGACGACCGAGGTCTATCTCATCGACGCCGACCGGCCCGACAGCGCCCCGCGCCTCGTCGTTGCGCGCGAGCACGGCCACGAGTACGCGGTGGAGCACCACGGCGAGCGGCTGATCATCACCACCAACTCCGGCGGCGCGGAGGACTTCCGCATCTGCGAGGCGCCCGTCGCCGCGCCGCAGATGGCCAACTGGCGCGAGATCATCCCGCACAAGCCGGGGCGCCTCATCATCGAGACCATCGCCTTCATGGGCCATCTCGTGCGGCTCGAGCGCGAGGACGGCCTGCCGCGCATCGTCATCCGCAGGCTCGGCGATACGCCGAGCGAGCATTCCATCGCCTTCGACGAGGAGGCCTACGCGCTCGGCATGTCGGGCGGCTACG
Organism: Hyphomicrobiaceae bacterium; assembly: GCA_008933705.1. GTDB lineage: Bacteria > Pseudomonadota > Alphaproteobacteria > Rhizobiales > Hyphomicrobiaceae > AWTP1-13. The sequence continues at coordinate 3,608 of WBUN01000116.1, read as the reverse complement.
AGTTCGAGACCACCACGCTGCGCTTCACCTACTCGTCGATGACGACCCCGGCGCAGGTGTTCGACTACGACATGGAGGCGCGCACGCGCGTCCTGCGCAAGACGCAGGAGGTGCCAAGCGGCCACAACCCGGCCGACTACGTCACGCGCCGCCTGCACGCGCCCGCCCCCGACGGCGAGACCGTGCCGGTATCGGTGCTGTACCGGAAGGGCACGCCGCTCGACGGTACGGCCCCGCTCTTCCTCTACGGCTACGGCTCCTACGGCATCTCGATCCCGGCGAGCTTCTCCACCTCGCGGCTCTCCCTCGTCGACCGCGGCTTCATCTTCGCCATCGCCCACATCCGCGGCGGCAAGGACAAGGGCTACCGCTGGTACACGCAAGGCAAGCTCGAGAGGAAGCTCAACACCTTCACCGACTTCATCGCCGCCGGCGAGTACCTCGCCAGGGAAGGCTACACCAGCCGCGGCCGCATCGTCGCCAACGGCGGCTCGGCCGGCGGCATGCTGATGGGCGTGGTCGCCAACATGGCGCCTGAGCTGTTCCTCGGCATCATCGCCGACGTGCCGTTCGTGGACGTGCTCAACACCATGCTGGACGGCAGCCTGCCGCTGACGCCGCCCGAATGGCCCGAGTGGGGCAACCCCATCACGTCCAAGGCGGAGTTCGACATCATCCGCTCCTACTCGCCCTACGACAATGTGGCCAGGAAGGCCTACCCGCACATCTTCGCCTACGGCGGCCTCACCGACCCGCGCGTGACCTACTGGGAGCCTGCCAAGTGGATCGCGCGGCTGCGGCACATGAACACGAGCCGGAACCTCATCCTGCTCAAGACCAACATGGAGGCCGGCCACGGCGGCGCCTCGGGCCGCTTCGAGGCGCTCAAGGAGATTGCCCTCGACTACGCCTTCGCCCTCAAGATCGCCGACAAGACCGGGGAAGCGTAAGGCCGGCCATGCGGCAGGCCATCCGATCTGACGCCACGGGGGCTTGTCCCGACCGTGACAAACGTGGTGAGCGACGCGCTCTCAACCGGCGTCATGCCTGCGTCGCACACCCTACTCCGCCCTGAGCCCGTCGAAGGGCGGCCGCGCCGGCCGTGGTTCGACAGGCTCACCACGGAGGACCGTTCCAACCCGACGGGCACCTCCCATGGCGTCATTCCCGCGAAGGCGGGAACCCAGATCACAGATCAGCAGGGGTGCGCGCGCGTGATGGGTGTGGGTGGGGCGCCCGGGTTGCCCCATCTGACGTCATGCCCGCGCAGGCGGGCACCCAGATCACAGATCAGCAGAGGTATGCGCGCCGTTGAGATGGCACGCAGCCGCGGGCGTGCTCTGCGGCGAGCATGGCCCGTGCGGCCCGGTAACCTGGGCCCCCGCCTTCGCGGGGGTGACGTTTGTGGGTGGGTGCGCGAGCGCCATCGCAGTGAAATGCGAACCGATCATCCGACACGGACGTCATGCCCGCGTCGCGCACCCTACTCCGCCCTGAGCTCGTCGAAGGGCGGCCACGCCGGCCGTGGTTCGACAGGCTCACCACGGAGGACCGTTCCAACCGGAAGGGGCGCCTCACGTGGCGTCATGCCTGCGTCGCACACCCCGCTCCGCCCTGAGCCCGTCGAAGGGCGGCCACCCCGGCCGTGGTTCGACAGGCTCACCACGGAGGACCGTTCCAACCCGACGGGCACCTCCCATGGCGTCTTTCCCGCGAAGGCGGGAACCCAGGTCACAGCTCAGCAGGGGTGCGCGCGCGTGACGGGTGTGGGTGGGGCGCCCGGGTTGCCCCATCTGACGTCATTCCCGCGCAGGCGGGAACCCAGGACACTTCGCAACAGAGGTACGCGCACCGTTGAGATGGCACGCAGCCACGGGAGCGATCTGCGGCGAGCATTGCCCGTGCGGCCCGGTAACCTGGGCCCCCGCCTTCGCGGGGGTGACGGTGGTGCGCGTGTTCGAGCGGCCCATCCTACCTGACGTCATGCCCGCGTCTTCGACGCGACGCGGGGGTGACGGGCGCGGGTAGGGCGCCCGGGTTGCCTCATCTGACGTCATTCCCGCGTAGGCGGGAAGACAGGACTCTTCGCAACAGAGGTGCGCGCGCCGCTGGAATGCCGCGCGGGGCCGCGGGCGTGCTCTGCGGGGAATGTGACCCGTGCGGCCCGGTAACCTGGGCCCCCGCCTTCGTGCCGGAGGCGCGTCTTCGACGCGACGCGGGGGTGACGCTGGTGGGTAGGGCGCCCGGGTTGCCCCATCTGACGTCATTCCCGCGTAGGCGGGCACCCAGGACACTTCGCAACAGAGGTACGCGCACCGTTGAGATGGCACGCAGCCACGGGAGCGATCTGCGGCGAGCATTGCCCGTGCGGCCCGGTAACCTGGGCCCCCGCCTTCGCGGGGGTGACGTTTGTGGGTGGGGTGCGCGAGCGCCATCGCAGTGAGATGCGAACCGATCATCCAACACGGACGTCATTCCCGCGTCGCACACCCTACTCCGCCCTGAGCATGTCGAAGGGCGGCCACGCCGGCCGTGGTTCGACAGGCTCACCACGGAGGACCGTTCCAACCGGAAGGGGTACCTCACGTGACGTCATTCCCGCGCAGGCGGGAACCCAGGGCACTTCGCAACGCAGGTGCGCGCGCCGCTGAAATGCCGCGCGCAGCCGCGGGCGTGCTCTGCGGCGAATGTGGCCCGCGCGGCCCGGTGACCTGGGCCCCGCCTTCGCGAGGAACCTCCTCGCCCCTCAGAAATCGTCGATGATATTCGAGCGGTAGCGCGAGCAGTCGGGCTCCTCCGGCCCCGCCACCACGATGAAGACGATGCCCTTCTCCGTGATGCAGCGCACGCCCACCGTATAATCGCCGCGCTCGCCGAACACGGAGGAGCCGACCGTCTCGAAGCCCTTGGTGAAGCCGGCGTTGCGCACCCGGTTGCGCGCCCGCTCCAGGCACTGCTCCTGGGACATCGAAATATTTCTCCAGGAGTTCGACATGCTTGGCGCCCGCGCCAGGGCAGGCGCAACCGAAAGGCCTGTGACGGCGGCAACTGCCACGACAGGAACAAGCAGCTTACGTAGCATTGGAAATCCCCCCAAACGCACGCCCGCCACGGTCTTCCGAGCACGGAAGGCGTGAATTGCTCGCAATGCCGACTATACCAGCGGAGCAGCGGCGGACAAGGTGCGGGGCCAACTCGCGGGGTCAACCTCCGGGGTCAAGCAGCGAGGTCAGACCCCGCGGACAGCACGGTCCACTTGGCCAGCGGCCGCCAATGCATCCCCCGCCCTGAGCCCGGCGAAGGGCGGCCCGCACGCGCGGGCCGCGCGCAGATCATATCTCGATGTCGCCGCCATCGAAGAAGCCCGGGTCGTTGTCGTCGCTGGCGTAGCTGCCCGGATCGTTATCGTTGTCGTCGACGTAGCCGGCCTTCTCGGCATAGCCGCGGTCGGAATCCTGCTGCCCGCTTGCGGGACCCGCCAGCGCATCGGTCCCATGCGTACCCTGGCCTGCCGAAGCCTGCCCGGCCTGGGCATGGCCGCCCAGCATGCCGCGGATGCTTTCGGCCAGCAGCATGCCGCCCGCCACGCCGGCGGCCGTCGTCAGGGC
>WBUN01000001.1 GCA_008933705.1 Hyphomicrobiaceae bacterium | reverse complement strand
CGTTGGAGCCGGGCGGACCCGTGGCGGCGCCCCAACCCGGCCGCGCCCCACCTGCGCGCGGAGGCGGACAGGGAGATCGCGGCCCGCTGGTCGAGAGCGTCCCGCGCCGCATGCGTGCTGGCAAACCGTCGAGCGCGGAGGTACGCATCGCCCGCGACAAGATCGACGGGCTGATCCAGGCGCTGAACAGCCGCGGCGGGGCGCATCGTCCGGAGTCCATCGTCACGCGCGCGCTCACCGTCCGTCTCAAGGCGCCGAACGGAGGCTTCTGGATCGATGCCGCATCGCCCGAGACGCAGTGGGTGGACTCGAGCCCGTCGCTGATCCACGACGAGTTCGTGACCTGGCGCTGGACGGTTACGCCCCGGCGCAGCGGGCGCGGGCGCCTGCAGCTCGTGGTTTCCGCGCGCACGGTCGGCCAGGACGGCATCGCCGCTGAGTCCGCCCCGCCCGACCGGGTGATCGACGTGCGCGTGCGCGGCAACTATGTGCGCCAGACGGCGCGCTGGACCCTTTGGATCGGGGCGCTGCTGGTCGCGGCCGCGGTCGGCAAGTTCGGCGACGAGCTGTGGGAAGCCGCCTCGCTCGTCATCATGAAGGCGATCGCCGGCTGAGGCGGCCGCCGCATTCTCCGGCTCACAGCCGCGTGCGCGCAGCGCCGTGCTCGACGGCAAGCCTGGCGATCTCGGCCCGCAGCTCGGCGATGCCGCGACTTTCCTCCGAGGACGTGGCAATCAGCGTCGCAAAGGCGGCGGGGTGGCGCTGCAGCTCCTCGGCGGTCGCGGCCGCAACGTCCGCAACCTCCCGCGGCTTCAGCTTGTCGATCTTCGTCAATACGGCCTGGTAGGAGACGGCTGCCTCGTCCATCAGCTCGATGATCGTGCGATCGACGCTCTTGATGCCGTGGCGCGCGTCGATCAGGAGAAAGACGCGCACCAGCGTCGGGCGGCCGCGCAGATAGTCCTTCACCAGCCTGGTCCAGGCATCGACCTTGTCCTTCGGCGCCTTGGCGAAGCCGTAGCCCGGCATGTCGACGAGAAACAGCGCCGCGTCGGACACCTGGAAGAAGTTGAGCTCCTGCGTGCGCCCCGGCGTGTTGGACGTGCGGGCGAGGCCGCGCTGGCCGGCAAGCGCATTGATGAGGCTCGACTTGCCGACGTTGGACCTGCCGGCAAAGGCGATCTCCAGCCGGTCGGGCTCGGGCAGGAACTCGAGGCTCGGCACGCTCTTGAGGAATTGCCACGGCCGGGCAAACAGCGCCTCGCCGGCGGCAATCTGCTCGGGCGTGTATTCCATATGCGGCATCGGCTGCCCTCTCCTCTGCCCGCACGGCGGGGAGAGCGAACCTATGAGCCTTCCTTGCCCCGCAGGATCTCGCGCGCTTCGTTGATCTTGGCGGCGATGGCGTGATCCGACCCGTTCATGCCCTTGCGCTCGCCGCCCTTCTGCTCGAGGGCCGCATCGATCTCCGCCTCGCTGGCGTCCGACTTGAGGCCCAGCGTGCGCAGGGCCTGCTCGCGCGTCATGGTCGAAGACGCGGCGGCAGTCTTGTCCGCCCCTGCGTCGCCGCGCTTCAGCGCCTTGCCGAGCTGCTGGGGCAGCGAGGACTTGAGCGAGCCGACCCGCTCCTTCCAGTTGCCGCCACCGGAAGCCTTCGCCGCGGCAAACCTCGCCTGCCACTTGTCGACGCCGAGGTTCTTCCACAGGTGGATCTCGGTATTGTTCTTGCGCATGATCGCATACTGCTGCAGCAGCGACAGCACGTTGTTCCACGCCCAGTAGATGACGAGGCCGGAGGGGAACGACGCCAGCATGAAGGTGAAGATCACCGGCATCCAGTTGAAGATCTTCTGCTGCACCGGGTCAGGCTGCTGCGGGTTCAACTGCATCTGCACCCACATGGTCACGCCCATGATGAGCGGCCACACGCCGACCTGCAGGAACTCCGGCGTCGCGAAGGGAAGCAGCCCGAAGAGGTTGAACAGCGAAGTCGGATCGGGCGCCGACAGATCCTTGATCCACCCGTAGAAGGGGGCATGCCGCATGTCGATGGTGACGAACAGCACCTTGTAGAGCGCGAAGAAGACGGGGATCTGCAGGGCGATCGGCAGACAGCCCGCCATCGGGTTGATCTTCTCGTTCTTGTAGAGAGCCATTAGCTCTTGCTGCTGGCGCACCCGGTCTTCCTTGAAGCGGTCGCGGATCTTCTCCATCTCGGGCTGCAGCTTCTTCATCTTGGCCATCGACTCGTAGCTCTTGTTGGCCAGGGGGAAGAACGCGAGCTTGACCAGAACCGTGGTGGCCAGGATGGCGAGGCCGTAGTTGCCGAGCAGCTGGCTCAGCCAGTGCAGCAGCTTGAACAGCGGCTTGGTGATGAAGAAGAACCAGCCCCAGTCGATCAGCAGATCGAACTGCTTGGCGCCGAGCTTCTCGCCGTACGCCTCGATGAGGGTCATCTGCTTGGCGCCGGCGAACAGATTGCTGGTTGTGGAGCGGCTCGCCCCTGGCGGAATGGCAACGGCATTCAGCGCGTAGCCGGTCTGGAACCTGTCCTTGGCGCCGTTGCCGCCCTTCACGCCGCTGAGCTCGGCGTCGTAGGGCGCCTTCTGATCGGGAATGAGAGCTGCGGCCCAGTACTTGTCGGTCATGCCGAACCAGCCGCCGGTCTGCTTGAAGGACTTGGAGCCCCCGTCCTTGAGCACGTCCGCGTAGGTGATCTCCTTCAGCCCCGCATCGCCCAGCACGCCGATCAGCCCCTCGTGCAGGATGTAGTAGCCCTGCACCTTGGGCATGCCGTGCCGGGAGATGAGCGCGTACGGAAACAGCGACACCTCCGCGCTGCCCTTGTTCTCCACCTCGTCCGTGACGGTGATCAGGTAGTCGGCATCGATGGCGATCCTGCGCTTGAAGAGGAGCCCCTTGCCGTTGTCCCAGGCAAGGGTGAGAGGCGCGGCCGGCGTAAGCGGTCCGGGTGCTTCCGCGCGCCAAAGCGTATCCCGGTCGGGCACCGGCTGCGCGGCGCCCGCGGCAGCCACCCAGCCGTATTCCGCATAGTAGGGCTCCGGCGAGCCCGAGGGCGAGAACAGCACCACGTTCGGGCTCTTGATGTCGGCGGCCTCGTGGTACCTGACGAGCACGAGATCGTCGACGCGGCCACCCTTGAGCGCGACGGAGCCCTTGAGGCTCGGCGTCTCGATGCGCACGCGGGGGTTGGCCTCGATGGCCGCTGCGCGCGTGAGCGCCGGCGTTGCGAGGCTCGGCACCGTGCCGCTCTGCTGCTGCGCGGTCGGCAGCGAGCCCGGCACCGCCTCGGGAGCCGCCTTCGGCGCTCCGGGCTGAACCTGGGTTTGCTGCTGCTGGGAGCGCTGACGGCGCTCCTGCTCCTCCTTCAGCTTCGGCCCGGCGTAGAAGAGCTGCCAGAACAGCAGCACGGACACCGACAGCACGATGGCGAGAAGAAGGTTTTTCTGATTGTCCTGGTCTTGCATGGGCGTCTCGAGACTGGCGTTGACCGGAGGATTGCGGCGGCCGGCTTTTCCTGCATCCTATTTATGCACGTCCCGTCCGCGCCGTCCTTGCCCTGCGGGCCGGTGGACGCGGTCGAGAGCCTTCACCAAGTCGCCGACGAGCGCGTCGAAGGCAGAGTTCAGTGCGGGCCGGCGCGCAATCAGCACATAGTCGAAATCACGCTTGGCGTGATCCATCTGCACGTTTCGCACAGCGGCCTTCAGGCGCCGGCGTATGCGATTGCGCTCGACGGCCTTGCCGATCTGCTTCGTCACCGTGAAGCCGAACCGCGGCGCTGCAGCCGGAACCGGACGGTCCTGATCGCTGCGTGGCTTGGCTTCCAGCACGAACGCCTGGGTCGCCCAGCGAGCCCCCTTGCGGATGCGCAGGAACTCCGAGCGACGCTTCAACGTCACGACGCCCGGCGCCGCGCGGCTTGCTCCATCGGTCTGCTTCCTGGCCATGCACCACCGTTGCCGGCGGCCGAAGGGCTCATGCCGACAGCCGCTTGCGGCCCTTGGCGCGACGTCGCGACACCACCCTGCGACCACCGGTGGTTTCCATGCGCTTGCGGAAGCCGTGCCGGCGCTTGCGGACGAGCTTGCTCGGCTGGTAGGTCCGTTTCACATCTACTCTCCGTTTTCAAGCCTTTGTCCGGCCGCGCCCCTCGCGCCGTTCACGCAAGCTTGCCTCCGAGCCCTGCGCCGGGCGCAGTTCATGCTTCAAGCTGATCGGAAGTTGCCGCTTATAGGGTCGGGCCCCATCCAAGTCAATCCGACGTCGCCGCTCTCCAAGCGGCCTCTTGGGGCCCCTGGGACCCTCGAAGTGCCCCCTGCCCATCACTTGTTCTGGCTTTGTGTCACGTTTGCTTGACAGGCCGGTTCCAACAGGACCGACGGGGCCTATTTTCAGGGCACGGCAGCAAATTTTTGTGGGTTTGCCCCCCGATGGGCCGGAATGCGGCCCCTTGCTCGCGCTCTGCGGGTAAGAACAGGGGGTGACCAGGCGGCGTGCCGTGCGCCGCGGGGAGCGTCCTGGGCTCGCCGCTGCGCTTGGGATTTTCCCGGGAAGGGCTGGCAACTGCACGATGCGCATATCCACTGCACCGGTGAGGCCATGGGCGCGCTTCGGGCCGATTGCCGTGATCGCCGCGGTCACGATCGTCGTTCTGGCGATGGGCTGGCACCGGCAGATAACCCTCGAAAACGTCGTCATGTTCCGCGACAGGTTTCATGACCTCCTTGCCCACCACGGCTTCCTTGCGCTGCTCGCCTTCGTCTGCGTCTATATCGTCGTGGCCGCTCTCTCGATCCCGTGCGGGTTCATCCTGACCACGACGGGGGGGCTGCTGTTCGGCTGGCTTCAGGGCGGCATCGCCGCGGTGCTTGGCGCCACCACCGGGGCCACCATCGTCTTTCTGCTGGCGCGCTCGGCGCTGGGCGAGAGCCTCAGCAAGCAGGCTGCGCCCTGGCTCGACAAGCTGCGCAGGGGTTTCAAGGACGAGGCGTTGAGCTATCTTCTCTTCCTGCGCCTCGTTCCGGCCTTTCCGTTCTGGTTCGTCAACATCGCGCCTGCGATCCTCGGCGTTCCCTTGAGAACCTACGTTGTCGCGACTTTCTTGGGTATCATACCGGCGACGATGGCCTTCGCCTCCATCGGCGCGGGGCTCGACAGCATTGTCGCCACAGCCAAGGCGGAGTACGTGGCATGCCTTGCGGCAGGGGGCGCGGATGCCTGCAAGCTGACGATCAATGCGAGCTCGCTCGTTACCAAGGAGCTGATGCTGGCCTTCGTGCTCCTCGGCCTCGCCGCCCTCATTCCCGTCGCCTTCAAGAGATGGAGACATTCGCATGCAGCAGCCAAATGATCCGGCCCTTGGCTTGATGCGGGCGGACGCCGGCAGCGAGCAGGCGAGGGGGAACCCATCCGGCAGGAGCGGCACGGTCGTCACGCCCGCATCCATCTCCGGCACGGGCGAGTTGCGGGTCGATCTTTGCGTCATCGGCGGCGGAGCGGGTGGCTTGACGGTCGCAGCAGGCGCCGCGCAGCTCGGCGTGCAGGTCGCCCTCATCGAGAAGCACAAGATGGGCGGCGACTGCCTGAACTACGGGTGCGTGCCGTCGAAAGCCCTGATCGCAGCCGGGCGGCGCGCGCACGCCATGCGCACGTCGGGGCCCTTCGGCATCGTCCCCACCAACCCCTCGATCGGCTACCGGGCCGTGCACGACCACGTTCACGGCGTCATCGCCGCGATTGCACCCAACGACTCCATCGAGCGGTTCGAGGGCCTCGGCGTGCACGTCATCAAGGCGGCCGCCCAGTTCATCAGCCGCGATACGGTGCTCGCCGGCGACCAGCGCGTCAAGGCGCGCCGCTTCGTGATCGCCACCGGCTCGTCACCCGCCATACCTGCAATCCCAGGTCTGGAGAACGTGCCCTTCTTCACCAACGAGACGATCTTCGACAACCGCGACAAGCTCGACCACCTCATCGTCATCGGCGGCGGTCCGATCGGGCTCGAGCTCGCCCAGGCGCATCTTCGGCTCGGCAGCCGCGTCACCATCATCGAGGCGCTCAAAGCTCTCGGCAAGGACGATCCGGAGATGTCCGAGGTCGTGCTCAAGCACGTGCGCGCGGAGGGACTGGAGATCCGCGAGGGCGTGCTGGTGGAGCGCGTTTCCGGCGGCATGCACCTGATCGACGTTCATGTCTCGGAGGCGGGCGTGCGCAGCGTGATCCAGGGCACCCATCTGCTCATTGCCACCGGCCGCGTGCCCAATGTCTCCGGCCTCAACCTCGAGGCCGCGGGCATCAGGTACGACAAGCGCGGCATTCAGGTTAACAAGGGGCTGGTGACCTCCAACAGGCGGGTCTTCGCCATCGGCGATGTCGTCGGCGGCCCACAATTCACCCATGTCGCCAACTATCATGCAGGCATCGTGCTCCGTCGGGCGCTGTTCCGCCTGCCGGCGACCGTCAACAACGACATCATCCCATGGGCAACCTTCACCGATCCCGAGCTGGCGCACGTCGGCCTCACCGAGGACGTCGCCAAGAGGCGCTACGGCAAGGTCCGGGTGTTCCGCTGGCCCTATCACGAGAACGATCGCGCGCACGCCGAGCGGGCCGCCGAAGGCTTCATCAAGGTCGTGACCAACGCCAAGGGCAAGATTCTCGGCGCCAGCATCGTGGGCGAGCACGCCGGCGAGCTGATCCAAATGTGGTCGCTGGCCGTATCCCAAGGATTGAACATCAAGACCATGACGCAATGGATCTCGCCGTACCCAACGTTCTCCGAGATCAACAGGCGTGTCGCCTTTGGCTACTATGCGACCGCCGCCGCCAGCCCGCTGGTGCGCGCGGTCGTGGGCTGGCTCGCCAAGCTCGGATAGCGCGGGCAGCAACACGAGGTAGGGGCAGTGCCGCGCGATTTCACCGCTGAGGCCCTGGCCTGGCCCGGCAAGCTCTGGGAGCGCATCAGGGCCATTCGGTCCCCGCTGTCCGCGACCGCGGAGCGGCGCGGGGTTGGGCTGTCGGCCAAGCTGCTGCTGCTGACGATCGTGTTCGTCATGCTGGCGGAGGTGCTCATCTTCGTGCCCTCCATCGCCAACTTCCGCATCACGTGGCTGTCCGACCGGCTGGTCGCCGCCCGCCTCGCCGGGCTGGCGGCGGAGGCCGTGCCCGGTGGCGTCGTTCCCGACTCCTTGCGCAGCGAGCTTCTGCGCACCGCCCAGGTGCGCGCGGTGGCCTGGAAGCGCGCCGGCGAGCGCCGTCTGGTCCTGCCCTCCGACACCCCGGCCGACATCGACGAGAGCTTCGATTTCCGCTCCAGCGCCCGCGTGCAGGGCGTGTGGCAGGAGATGAAGCTGCGCCTGCGCCTGATCCGGCAGGCGCTGGCCGTCTTCTTCGCCAAGGAAGGCCGCATCATCAGGGTGCTCGGCGAGCCCAACATGGCGCCCGGCGATTTCATCGAGATCGTGCTGCCTGAGGCCCCGCTCAAGGCGGCCATGATCCGATACGGCCTCAACGTTCTGGGGCTCTCCGTGATCATCTCGATCATCACCGCCGCACTCGTGTATTTTGCGCTCAACAGCCTGCTCGTTCAGCCGATGACGCGCATCACCCGCAACATGCTGAGCTTCAGCCAGAGGCCGGAGGATGCGAGCCGCATCATCGTGCCGTCCGCGCGCACCGACGAGATCGGCACGGCGGAGCGCGAGCTCGCCCACATGCAGGCCGAGCTCACCCAGATGCTGCAGCAGAAGAACCGCCTGGCCGCCCTCGGCCTCGCCGTCAGCAAGATCAACCACGATCTGCGCAACATGCTGGCCAACGCGCAGCTCATCTCGGACCGCCTCGGCAGCCTGCCCGATCCGGCGGTGCAGAGATTCGCGCCCAAGCTCATCGCCTCGCTCGGGCGGGCCATCAACCTGGCCGACAGCACCCTCAAGTTCGGCCGCGCGGAAGAGGCCCCGCCGCGGCGCGAGCTGATCCCGCTGCGCCCCCTCGTCAGCGAGGTCGGCGACGGCCTGGGCCTGCCGCGCGAAGGCGCGGTCGACTGGCACATCGAGATCGACGAAGCCCTGCGCATCGATGCCGATCGCGACCAGCTCTTTCGCATCCTGAGCAACCTGTGCCGCAATTCCCTGCAGGCGCTCGAGCAGCAGGAGGTCGTGAAGGGCCATATCCACGTCACGGCGCGCCGCGAAGGCAAGCGCGTCACCATGGAGGTCAGGGACGACGGGCCGGGCGTGCCGGAGAAGGCGCGTGCCCACCTGTTCCAGGCGTTCCAAGGCTCGGCACGCAAGGGCGGAACCGGCCTGGGCCTTGCCGTGGCGCACGAGCTGGTGGCGGCGCACGGCGGCGCCATCCGCCTGCGCGACACCGAGAAGGGCGCCGCCTTCGAAATCACCATTTCCGACAGGAATACTTGAGGCAGCAGCGGCACCCGTGCAGCACGTCCATGACCTGGCCATCATCGGCGGCGGCATCAACGGTTGCGGCATTGCGCGCGACGCGGCCGGCCGCGGACTGTCGGTCTACCTGTGCGAGATGAACGACCTCGGCTCGGGCACCTCGTCGCGCTCGACCAAGCTCATCCATGGCGGCCTGCGCTATCTCGAGCACTTCGACTTCCGCCTTGTGCGCGAGGCGCTGACCGAGCGCGAGGTGCTGTGGGGAATCGCGCCGCACATCATCCGGCCGATGCGCTTCGTGCTGCCGCACCAGCAGGGTCTGCGCCCCGCCTGGATGCTGCGCGTCGGGCTGTTCCTCTACGACCACCTCGGCGGCCGGGAGCGCCTGCCCGGAACGGCCGTGCTCGACCTGGCCACCGACAGCGCCGGCACTCCCCTGAAACCGGGCGTCTTCAACACCGGCTTCGAGTACTCCGATTGCTGGGTCGACGATGCCCGGCTGGTCGTTCTCAATGCGCGTGACGCCGCAGACCGCGGCGCCGTCATCCGCCCGCGCACCCGCGCGGTCTCCGCCGAGCGCAGACGCGATCTCTGGCATATGACGGTGGAGGAGGAGGACACGCGGCGTCCGCACACGATCGCAGCCCGCGCCCTTGTCAATGCCGCCGGGCCGTGGGTCGGCGAGGTGCTCGGCGACCGCCTCGGGATGCGCGCGCCGGCGCAAATCCGGCTCGTCCAAGGCTCGCACATCGTCGTCCCCAAGCTGTTCGAGCACGACCGCGCCTACCTGTTCCAGAATCCCGACGGCCGCGTCGTGTTCGCCATCCCTTACGAGAACGAATTCACGCTCATCGGCACCACCGACCGCGACTACGCCGGCGATCCCGCCGACGTGTCGGCCTCCGGCACGGAGATCGCCTACCTGTGCGAAACGGCCAGCGCGTGCTTTGCACGCGCGGCGCGGCCCGAGGATGTGGTATGGGCCTACGCGGGCGTGCGCCCGCTGCACGACGACGGAACGAGCGACGCGAAAGCCGCCTCGCGCGACTACGTGCTCGAGATGGACGAGGCCGAAGGGGCAGCGCCGCTGCTGTCGATCATCGGCGGCAAGATCACCACCTATCGCCGGCTCGCCGAGGCCACGCTCGAGCGCCTTGCGCCCCACCTGCCGGGCCGAAGGGGCCTCGACGCCGGATGGACCGGGCACGAGCCGCTACCCGGCGGCGCATTCGACCCGGACGGCGTCGGCACGCTCGCCGGCCGCCTGCAGCGCGAGCATCCCTTCCTGTCCGTGCGGCACGCGCTGCGCCTCGTGCGCGCCTACGGCACACGCGCCCAGGCTCTCTTGCGCGGCGCCAGCACTCTCGCCGACCTCGGCCGCTCGTTCGGCGCAACCCTGACGGAAGCGGAGGTGCGCTACCTGATCGATCACGAGTGGGCGCGCACGGCGGAGGATGTCCTGTGGCGCCGCTCCAAGCTCGGCCTGCACCTCACTGCCGCCGAGGCTGGTGCGCTCGAGGCCTGGATGCGCGAGGCCGCGCCGGCCGGCACCGCCTCGTCTTAGCGCCCCTTCGAGATGCAATCGCCGATCGTTCCGCTGGCATCCCCGCATTTCGCGTAGGCGCAGTATCCAGCACCAGGGGCCACAACGCACGCCTCCGTCCTGAGCTCGTCGAAGGACGGCTGTGGGGCACCGTCGCGGCCGCGCGTTTCGACAGGGCTCACCACGGGGGAAACGGGCGTGCTTTCAGCCCCGGATGCCGTCTCTCCGCTTCGCTGCGCCCGGGATGACAGGCGTGGCGTGTGGATTTCCGGCTCGACCCGGATCGGAATGACCCTACGCGATCTCGCCGCCGCCCTTCTTGCGGATGGCCACCACCGACGGCCGCGGCGGCATGTCGGGCTTGAAGTCCGGCCAGCGCGTCGCCGGATCCTCGAAGGTGGAGTCGCGGCCGAACGGCTGCCAATCCCTCACGCCGTCGGTCGCCGGATGCTGGACGGCCAGGAACAGGGTCTGACCATTGGGCGTGAAGCAGGGCCCGCACATCTCCGCACCGACCGGACACCTGAAGAACAGCCGCGACAGCCCGCGCTCCTTGCCCTCGGTGCCGATCGCATAGAGGCCGTCCGCCTTCTTGGTCTTGCGCGCCCATTCCCTGCCCTGGTCGGTCGCCACCCACAGGCGCCCCTGCGCGTCGAAGGTGCAATTGTCGGGACAGGCGAACCAGCCGTCGGCGGTGGTGGCCGGATTCCACATGGCGCCGACCTCGGCGACGCGCGGGTCGCCGCACTTGATGAGCAGGTCCCAGGTGAAGGTCTCGGCCGCATGGTCGCCCTTGGGCGACGTCATCTCGATGATGTGGCCGAAATCGTTGTGCGGCCGCGGATTGGCCTTGTCCACCTGCTCCGGCCGCCGGCGCGCGTTGTTCGTGAGCATGGCGTAGACCCTGCCGCTGGTCGGATGCGGCTGCACGTCCTCCGGACGGTCCATGGGCGTCGCCTTGAGCAGATCGGCGGCGCTGCGCGCGTACATCACCACGTCGGCCTGCGAATTGAAGCCGTTCTCGGGCGTCAGCGGGCCCGTGCCGAACACCAGCGGCAGCCACTTCATGGTGCCGTCGGCGTCGAAGCGGGCGACCGACAGGGTGCCCTCGGACAGCAGCCGCATGTTGTGCGCCTTGTCCCCCGGCTTGAACCTGTTCCTGGAGACGAACCGGTAGATGTACTCGAAGGGCGAATCGTCGCCCGAGTAGACCACCACGCGGCCGTCCTTGTTGACGATGGTCTCAGCGCCTTCGTGACGGAAGCGGCCGAGCGCGGTGTGCTTGACGGGCCGCGAGTTGGGATTGAACGGATCGACCTCGACGATCCAGTTGAAGCGATGGCACTCGTTGGGCTCCTTGTCCACGTTGAAGCGTTCATGGAACCTGCCCCAGCTGTACCAGTTGCTGGGAATGCCGTAGCGCTCGTTGGTCTTTTGCAGAGGCCCGCCGATGCCCTTGGTGAGGCGCTTGCCATCGGGCCCCTTCTGGTCCGTCCAGAAATAGCCGTGGCTGTTCTCCTCGCCGGTCAGGTAGGTGCCCCACGGCGTCTGCCCGCCGGCGCAGTTGTTGATCGTGCCCCACAGCTTGCGCCCGGCCGGATCGGCCTTCGTCTTCATGCGCTCGTGGCCGGCGGCGGGGCCGTCAGCCGTCATCTCGGTCAGCGCCGTGATGCGCCGGTTGAACCTGCTGCCCACGACCGGCCGCCATTTGCCCCTGTCGAGAGCGATCTCGACCACGCTGACGCCGTGCGCCGCCATCTCGACCGCCACGTGCGCTGCGGTGATCTTGGCGAAATCGTTCTTGTCGGGCCGGCCGCCGACGCCGGCGAACATGACCTCCGGATTGGCGTATTCATGGTTGACGCACAGGAGGCCCCGCGTGCCCGGCCGGTTGAGGCGGAAAAAGGCGATGTAGTCGTTGTTGTAGCCGAACCGCCTGGCCTGGTCCTCGCCGGTCAGCGTGCGCGGATCAAACGGCTTCATGTCCTTGAAGAGCGGATCGCCCCAGCGGATGACGATGTCGGCCTGATAGCCCTCGGCGACATGGTGGGTCTCGTCGATGCCGCTCGTCAGCTCCCGGAACGCCGCCGGCGCGGCGGCCGCCTCGGCCGTGCTCGAAGCGCTTGTGAGCGCGGCGGTGCCGAAGAGAGTTGTCGCCGCCGTGACGCCGAGCGAGCCCTTCAGCATCTCGCGCCGGCTGTAGCGCCGCGCGATGATGGCGCCGATGGTATCCTCGCGCGGCGGCGACAGCGGGATATCGTCGAACGCCTGGAACGCCTCGTCCTTGTTGGAGAAACCGTCGTCGCCCATCCCCACCTCCCCGATCGCATAGTGGCCGCCTCGCGCGGATGCGCCCCGGCAGCGACTGCGTTCATATCCGAGGGCGCGCATGAAATCATCCCAAATGCCACACCGGCTTTGCAGCCATGTGACAGAAACCTGGCAGGACGCCTGGTAAAACGGGCCCTGGGAATGGCGGGGCAATCCGTGCGATGATCGCCCGAGACCCGCCCCCGTCGCCTCAACGGCCAGGAAACCCGCGCGTGCTGCCCACCTTCGAGCCGACATCGTTGCCCGAGAGCACGCGGACACTGCGCGCCGAGGTTCGCGACTTTCTCGAAGGCGAGCTCTCCGCCGGCAGCTTCGTGCCGCGGCCCAACTCATGGACCGTCTTCGATGCCGCCTTCAGCCGCCGCCTCGGTGCGCGCGGCTATATCGGCATGACGTGGCCCACCGAATACGGCGGCCGCGGCGCGTCCTCGCTCGATCGCTTCGTCGTCATCGAGGAGCTGCTTGCGCACGGTGCGCCGGTCGGCGCCCACTGGATCGCCGACCGCCAGAGCGGCGGCCAGATCCTCAAGTTCGGCAGCGAGGACAAGAAGCGCGCCCTGCTGCCGAGGATCGCCGCCGGCGAATGCTTCTTCGGCATCGGCATGAGCGAGCCCGACGTCGGCTCGGATCTCGCCTCCGTGCGCAGCCGCGGCGAGAAGGTCGACGGCGGCTGGAAGATCAACGGCACCAAGGTCTGGACCACCAACGGGCATCGCGCGCACTACCTGATCGCGCTGATCCGCACCTCGCCGCCTGCCCAGAACCGCCATCAGGGGCTCACCCAGTTCATCATCGATCTGCGCCGGCCGGGCGTGCGCATCAGCCCGATCGAGAACCTCGCCAAGCACGACGAGTTCTGCGAGATCGTGTTCGAGGACTACATGGCCGAGGACGGCGACGTGCTGGGCGCGGTCGGCCAGGGATGGCAGCTCGTCACGCACGAGCTGGCGCAGGAGCGCAGCGGTCCGGAGCGCTTCATGAGCGACTTCCCGCTGCTGATCGAGCTGGTCCGCCGGGCCATGAGCAAGCCGGCAGCGCACCGCGATATCGGCCGCATGGTCGCGCGTCTGCTGGCGCTGCGCGAGATGTCCATATCCGTGGCCGGCATGCTGACGCGCGGCGCCTCTCCGGACCTGGCGGCGGCACTGGTCAAGGACATGGGAACGCAGTTCGAGCGCGACTTGCCCGAGCTGGCCCGCCTCGTCGTCGCCTCGGAGCCCCGCGTCGGTGCCGAGGACGGCTACGACGACAGCCTGGCACGCACCATCCTCTACGCCCCGTCCTTCACGTTGCGCGGCGGCACGCGCGAGGTGCTGCGCGGGATCATTGCCAAGCACCTGGGTTTGCGATGAACGAGACGCTCACGGCGATTGCGGCGACGCTGCGCGGCCTGCTGGAGCAGCACTGCACCGACAAGATCGTCAAGTCTGCCGAGGCAGGTGTCTGGTGCGAGCCGCTCTGGACCGCGCTTGAGAATGCCGGCGTCCCTCTTGCGACGGCTCCTGAACGTGCGGACGGACTGGGGCTCGGTCTGGCGGAAGCCGCTTTCATCGCCCGCATCGCGGCCTCCCACGCGGCTCCCGCGCCGGTGGCGGAAACGCTGCTGGCCAACTGGCTGTGGGGACAGGCGCAGGGCGGACCGCTCGCCCGCGTGGCAAGCGTGCATATCGGCGACAGCCATGTGCACCAGACGCTGAAGACCGGCGGCGGGCGTTCGCTGACCGGCGTGCTCAACGGCATTCCCTGGGCGCGCCACGCCGGCGCGGTGCTGCTGGTGCTGGACGACGACGAGGGCTCTCTGCTCGCGCGCGTCGACCCGAAGGGCGCCCGCACCACGCCCCGCGCCAACCTCGCCGACGAGCCGCGCGACGGCCTCATCCTGGAGGCCGCCGAGGTGACCGCGGGCAACCTCGCACGCCTGCCGCTTCCCGTGGAGCACGTCGCCGCGCAGCTCGCGCTGATGCGCGCAGCCCAGATCGTCGGCGCCATGGAGACCTGCGTCACGCTCACCATCCAATACGCCAACGAGCGCGTGCAGTTCGGCAAACCCATCGCCCGCTTCCAGGCCATCCAGCACCAGATCGCGCTGATGGCCGAGCTGGTCGCGGCCTCTGGGGTCGTGCTCGAGCAGGCGGCGGCAACCGCGGCCGACCCCGCACGGGCGCCCCTGATCTGGACCGCCAAGGCGCTGGCCAGCGAGGCGGCCGGGCAGATTGCGGCCATCGCCCACCAGGTCTACGGCGCCATGGGCTTCACGCGCGAATGCCGGCTGCATCTGTTCACGCGTCGCCTGTGGGCATGGCGGGAGGAGTGCGGCAACGAGAACCACTGGAACGAGAAGCTGGGCGCGCTGGCGGTCAGGCAGGGCCCGGAAGGCCTCTGGCCCTGGATCGTCGGCATCTCCCCCTCTGGCGATGCGCCGGCCACCTCATAGTGAACGCTGACCGCAGCGTTGCGTGCGTCCTGGTTGACGACGAAAGACCGGCCTCGATTCCGTTGCAATGGTCGGCTTAGCTTTCTGCGACTCGTTCCGTTAAGCCCGATGCGGCCGTTGCCAAGGCGACACAGGTGAGACGATGGCTATCGGTGGCGATCCCAAGACTGGCTTTGTCGCCCTCAATCGATTCGCCTTCGGTGCACGCGGGGGTGCCTACGCCGGCGACTTGGCGCGCGCTGCGTCCGACCCGCGCGGGTTCCTGAAGGCGGAGCTGCTGCAGCCCGGCATCGCGGAGCTGAGGGCGCCGGCGCTCCCCGACACGAAGACGGCCATCCAGAGCCTGTTCGCGGAACAGGAAAGGCAGCGGATCGAGCGCGAGAAGAGCCCCCCGGCGCCCAAGGTCGCGGCCGCGCCGCCGACGTCCGGCGGCGACACCATGATGGCGCAGGGCGAGACGGCGCCGGCGCCCGCCATGACGGCCCCGGCCCAGGGCCCCAAGATGAAAGCCGCCGAGCCGCCGGTCCCGCAACGGCTGCTGCGGGCCGATGCCATGGCCCGCTTCCAGCGCGCGGTGCATGCGCCGGTGGGCTTCGTCGAGCGGCTGGTGCACTTCTGGTCGAACCACTTCTGCGTCTCGGCGGCCAAAGGCGGGATCGTGCGGGCCACCGCCGGCTGCTTCGAGCGCGAGGCCATCAGGCCGCACGTGCTCGGCCGCTTCGCCGACATGCTCAAGGCGGTGGAGAGCCACCCGGCGATGCTGTTCTATCTCGACAACGCCCAATCGCTCGGACCCAACTCCAAGGCAGGCCAGAACCGCAAGCGCGGCCTCAACGAAAACCTGGCGCGCGAGATCCTGGAGCTGCACACCCTCGGCGTCGACGGCGGCTACACGCAGGCCGACGTGACCGCGCTCGCCCGCATCATCACCGGCTGGACCTTCACGGGGAGGCAGAGGCGCATCGGCGAGCCCGGCACGTTCGTGTTCGTCCCCGCCGCGCACGAGCCCGGCGACCACACGGTGCTCGGCAAGGTCTATGAGGCCGGCGGCATCGAGCAGGGCGAGGCGGTGCTTGCCGATCTGGCGCGGCACCCGGCGACGGCGCGGCATCTTGCATGGAAGCTCGCACGCCATTTCGTGGCCGACGATCCGCCCAAGCCGCTGACCGAGCACCTTGCGAAGGTCTTCGCCAACACCGGCGGCGACCTCAAAGCCGTTGCCGTCGCGCTCATCGACTCCGACGAGGCCTGGTCCGCGCCCCTGTCAAAGATGCGCACGCCGGAGCAGTTCCTGCTGGCGGCGTTGCGCGCCATCGGCCGCATGCCGGAGGGCCCCGGCCTCATTCTCGGGCCGCTCAATGCGCTGGGCATGCCGCTGTGGCAGCCGCCGGGACCCAACGGCTGGCCGGACACGGCTGCGGCCTGGACCTCGCCGGAGGGAATAAAGGTGCGCCTGGACGTGTCGGCCGCCATTGCCGGGCGGATGCGCGACCTCGTCAATCCGAGCGAGCTTCTTGAGACCATCGCGGGCGAAGCGGCCTCGCGCGAGACCCGGCAGGCCGTCGCCCGCGCCGAATCGCGCCAGCAAGGGTTGGCGCTGCTGCTCATGTCTCCTGAGTTCCAAAGGAGGTAGGCCTCATGAGCAAGACCACGCGCGAGCCCGCGTGCAGGCTCTGCGAAATACCCTCCCCCTCGCGTCGCGCCCTGCTCGTTGCGGGCGGCACCCTGTTCGCCTGGGCCTACCTGCCGAAGTTTGCCCGCGCCGCGAGCGCGCGCGATCCCCGCCTCGTCGTCGTCATCCTGCGCGGCGCCCTCGACGGGCTTTCCGCTGTCGGCCCTGTCGGCGATCCGTCCTACGAAGGCCTGCACGGGCAGATCGCGCTGTCGCTGACGGGCGAGCATCCCGCGATCCCGCTCGATGCCTTCTTCGCGCTTCATCCGGCCATGCCGGTGCTCGCGCGGCTCTACAAGGCCGGCCAGGCGGCCATCGTGCACGCCACGGCGACCGCCTATCGCGAGCGCTCGCACTTCGATGGCCAGGACGTGCTGGAAGGCGGCTATCCGGGCCCCGGCGCCATCCAGTCGGGCTGGCTGAACCGGGCCATCGGCATCCTGCCCAAGGGCGATCGCGTTGGCACCAGAGGCGGCCTCGGCGTGGGCTCCTCGACGCCGCTCATCATGCGCGGGCCTGCGCCCGTGCTCGGCTGGGCACCGCAGATCATCGCCACCGCCTCGGCGGATCTCGCCGCGCGCGTCATGGACCTGTACGCCCAGCGCGATCCGGTGCTGCAGGTGGCGCTTGCCAAGGGGCTCGAGACGGAACGCATCGCCGCGCGCGAAGGCATGTCCGGCAGCGCCGCGAGGCCGCGCGGCGGCATGGATACGGCCGTCGGCATGCGGCTCGCGGCCGAGGGCGCAGCGAAACTGATCGCGGCGGACGACGGCCCGCGGCTTGCGGCGCTTGCCTTCGACGGCTGGGACACGCATGCCAACGAGGGCGGCGCCACCGGCCGGCTCGCGCAGCTCCTGGGCGGCCTCGACGGGGCCATCGAAGCATTCGAGAAGGGCCTCGGTGCGCACTGGAAGGATACCGCCGTCGTCGTCGTCACGGAGTTCGGCCGTACCGCCCGCATCAACGGCACGATCGGCACCGATCACGGCACCGGCACCGTGGCGTTCCTCGTCGGCGGCGCCGTCAAGGGCGGCCGCATCATCGCCGACTGGCCGGGCCTCAAGGACGAGCAGCTCCACGAGCGGCGCGACCTCAAGCCGACAACCGATCTGCGCGCGGTCCTGAAGGGCGTGCTTGCCGATCAGCTCGGGCTGTCGGCCTCCCTGCTCGCCAGCACGGTGTTTCCCGATTCGGCCGCGGTGAGGCCGCTGAGCGGCCTCATAGCCTGATCGTTGCCTCAGGCTGGGCGGCGGATCACCGGCGCCGGCACGCGCTCGATCATGACGTTGACGCAGGCGGGCTTGCCGCTGGCAATCGCTCGTTCCAGCGCCGGTTCCAGCCCGGCCGCAGTGGTGACGTACTCGCCGTGCCCGCCGAGCGCCGCCGCCACCTGATCGTAGCGCGCCGGCAGCAGCTCGCAGCCGTGCGTGCGCTCCCGGCCGTAGCTGCGCATCTGGATCTGGTACTCCGCATTCCAGGTCGCGTCGTTGCCGACCACGGCGACGAACGGCAGCCCGCAGCGCACGGCGGTGTCGAACTCGGCCATGTGGAAGCCGAAGGTGCCGTCGCCCATCACGGCGATGACGGGCGCTTTCGGCTCGGCCAATCGCGCCGCGATCGCAAACGGGATGGATGCGCCGATCGAGCCGGAGACGCCGTTGATGACGCGCCGCGACGGCGCGAGGACAGCCTGCGGCCACTGCCCGATCTCGCCGCCGTCGCAGACGAGGACTGCGTCCTTGTTGCGCTCGAGCACCGGCTGCACGGCGCGGCACAGCTCGAGCGGGTGCACCTTCGCTGGCGACTGCGAGGCATGCGTGGCCCAGGCCGCCGGCCGGTAGTCGATGGCTTCCGCGACCTCGCCCGCCCAATCGGTGGTCCTGCCGACACCGGACGCGCGCTTGGTCAAGGTCTCGGCCGCCGGCGCCGCATCCGCAACGGCACCATGGACGAGGCGCTCGCCCTTCTCCCGTGCGACACGTGCAATCAGCCGCGGGTCGGGGTCGATGGCGACGAAGCGGCAGTGTGGATCGACGAACGGCGGGTCGGCGAAGCGGATGGTGAAATCGTGCGGCTTGCCGAGCAGCAGGATGAGATCGGCGCGCGCCAGCACCTCCGCGAAGGCACCGAGCCGGGGATCGTTGATGCCGCGCGGGCTCTCCATGCCGAGCGCGGGCACGCCGGTGGCGCGGGCCAGCCGGCGCAGAAGCTCGGCGCCGCCGCCGCGACACAGCATCGGACCGGCGAGGATGAGCGGGCGGCTCGCCCCGGCGAGCGCGTCGAGGGCCGCATCGGCCGCCGCCGGATCGAGATCGCAGACCTGTGGTGCAAACGCGGTCGCTTCCGGTACCAGGCTTGCGCTCTCGGTGATGGCTCCCTCCAGCAGGTCGACCGGCAGGCTCACGTGCACCGGCCCCGGCCGGCCGGACTTGGCGATGCGGACCGCCTTGGCGATGTCGTGGCCCAGCGTTTCGATCGAGCTGGCCGTCCACGAGGCCTTGGTGACGGGCTCGGCCATGTCCGCCTGGCGCAGCTCCTGGAACGCGCCGCGGCCGAGCTCGTTGGTGCCGGCGTGGCCCGACAGCAGAACAAGCGGGGCGTCGGCCGCCTGCGCCGTGCACAGCGCCGCCACGGCGTTGGTGTGCCCCGCGCCGCCGGTCACCAGGGCGATGCCGCAGTCGCCGGTCAGCCGCGCCCAGGCGTCCGCCATGTGCACGGCCGCCGCCTCGTGGCGCACATGGATCAGCTTAAGCCTGGTGCCGACCGCCGCGTCGAACACCGGCATGATGTGATTGCCCGACAGCGTGAACACGGTGCGGTATCCGGCGCCATCGAGCGCGCGGGCGACGATGTCGGCGCCCCTAGTCTTGCCAGTCATGTCTCGAAACACCTGCTCAGGAAAGGAAAAGCGCTCAAGGCCCGGGAAAGCCTCCATACGCAGCCCAGGCGCCGCCCGCAATATAGCCCCCGTCGCACGGCACCGTCGCGCCCGTCATGCCGGAGGCCGCCGGCGACAGCAAGAACCAAATCACCTCGGCGACCTCCGCCGGCTGCAGCAGCCGCCCCATCGGCGTTGCCGCGCAGATGGTGTCGAAGTCCGCGCGGCGGCGCGTGATGAAGGGTGTCTCGGTCCAGCCCGGCGCTACGGCATTCACGCGCACGCCTTTCCTGGCCCAGTGCACGGCGAGCGCCTCGGTGAGGCTGACCACCCCGGCCTTGCCGGCGCCGTAGGCCAGCACGGGGCCCGACCGGAACGACAACACGGATGCCAGGTTGACGATGGCGCCGGCGCCGCGCCTCGCCATGGCGCTGCCGATGACCCGGCACGGCACGTAGGTGCCTGTGACATGCGAATTGAGCACGCGATCGAACGCCTCGGGCGCCAGGTCCTCGATCGGCGCCGACGTCGGCGTTACCGCCGCGCTGTTCACCAGGCCATCGATGGGCGGAAGCTGCGCCGCAAGCTCGTCGTGCGCCGCCCGCACCTCCGCCTCCTTGGTGACATCCGCGCGCACCACCACGACATGCGGCGCCAGCTCTCTCACCAGCACGTCCGCCCTCTCCACATCGAGATCAATCAGCCCGACCTTGCCGCCGGCGCGCACGACGCGCCGCGCCGTTGCGGCGCCGATGCCGCTGGCCCCGCCGGTGATGATGACCGACGGGCCGCTCATTCGGCCGCCCCGCGCAGATGACCGCAGTCGGCCACCATCTTGACGAGGGCGGCGCGCACCTCCGCCGGTCCGGCCAGGGCCGCCGCCTCGAGCGGCTTGGAGACCACCGGCGCCGAGTTCGTGCCGGACACGCGCAGCACGGGCGCATCGAGCCAATCGAAGAAGCGCTCCTGGACCTCCTGGGCGATGCGTGCGCCGTGACCAGTGCCGCGCGCCGTCTGCTCGACGATCACGACCCGGTTGGTCTTGCGGATCGAGGCGCCGACAGTCTCCCAGTCGAGGCCCAGCGGATCGAGCGAGCGCAGATCGATCACCTCGGCGTCGATGCCGGTCTCCCCGGCGGCCGCGACCGACACGGGAACCATCGAGAGGTAGGTCAGCACGGTGCAGGCACCGCCCGGGCGGGCGATGCGCGCCTTGCCGAGCGGCACGATGTAGTCCCAGTCCTCCGCCGGCACGGGGCCGATTGTCTGGAAGAGATCATTGTGCTCGACCACCAGCACCGGGTCGTCGCAGCGCACGGCCGCATTGAGGAGGCCGATGTAGTCGTAAGGATTGGACGGCGCCACGATGCGCCAGCCGGGCCACAGCGAGAACAGGCCGCTGGCGTCCATCGAATGCTGCGAGCCGTAGCCGGCGCCCGCCGATACGCGCGAGCGCACCACCACCGGCATCGGGAAGCCGCCGCCGAACATGTGCCGAACCTTGGCAAGCTGGTTGAAAAGCTGGTCGGCGGCGACGAGGCAGAAATCGGGATACATGATCTCGACGACAGGGCGCAGCCCGTTCATGGCCATGCCGAGCGCCATGCCGGTGAAGCCGTTTTCGCAAATCGGGGTGGCGACCAGGCGCTCGGGAAAGCGATCGACGACGCCGCGCGTCGCACCGGCTGTGCCGCCGCGCATGCGATGCACATCCTCGCCCAGCAGATAGACGCGCTCGTCGCGCGCCATGTTGCGCGCCATCGCCTCGCCCATCACCTCGATGAACTTCATCTCCTTCAGCTCCGAGGCCGGCACATCCTCAAGCTCGCGCACGCGCGCCGAGGCAAGCTCGGAGAGATCGCCGCGAATGCCGTCCTCCACCTCGGCCGTGCTGGGCCACAGCGCCGGGATGACACGCCGGCGGTTGCTGCCGGGCTCCGGCTCGGTCATCGTGTTGGCGGCATCCTCGACGATCCTGCGCGCGCGCGCCGACAGCATCGCCGCCTGCTCGCCCGTCAGCACGCCGATGTCGGCGAGCCTGGCCGGGAAGGCGCGGACCGGGTCGCGCCGGCGCCATTCCTCCTCCTCGGCCTTCGGGCGATAGCCGAACGCGGAGCCCGGCGCCGGCCCCTGCTGATGGTAGAAGCGGTAGGTCTGCGCCTCGATCAGGACAGGGCCGCGCTCGCGCCGGATGCGCTCCGCCGCCCACTGCGTGGCCTTGCGCACCGCAAACGGGTCCATGCCGTCGACCTCGATCGAGGGCACGCCGAGCGCCGGTCCGCGCGAGCTCAGCCGCGGCTCGCGCGTCTGCTCGCGCACGTGGGTGGAGACGGCGTAGAGATTGTTCTCGACGAAGAAGATGACCGGGGCATCGTAGAGCGCGGCGAGGTTCAGGGCCTCGGCGGAGGTGCCCATCTGCAGCGCGCCGTCGCCGAAGAAGGTCACCGAGATGTTGCCCGTCTTCAGAATCTTGTCGGCGAAGGCATAGCCGACCGCGTGCGGGGGATTGCCGCCGACGATGGCGTTGGAGCCGAGCACGCCCGCCTCCGGGCAGCGCAGGTGCATGGAGCCGCCGCGACCGCCGCAGAAGCCCGGCGTCAGCCCCATGATCTCGGCCAGCGTGCGGCGCACCATCTCGCGCATATCGAAGGACGGCTCGGCCGCGCGCGGATCGTAGCCCGCCGGCGTCGCGCTGTTCACCACCTTGGCCAGGAACTGGTGGTGCATGCGGTGCGTGCCGTTGATCTTGTCGCCCGTCGTCAGCGCCGACATGCAGCCGACGGCGCCGCCCTCCTGCCCGATCGAAGCGTGTGCCGGCCCGTGCAGCAGGCTTTCGCCCTTGAGCTGAAGGACGACCTCCTCGAAATGCCGGATGAGAAAGAGCTGCTCGGCCATGCGGGCGAGAACGGCCGGATCCTCGAGGCGCATGTCGTCGTCGGAGACGGTGAACCGGACCCACGGCGTGGTCGTCGTGATGGGCTCGAGCGTGGGCATAGGCGTGTGCGTGCTCCGTCAGTGGCGCCAGGACTGCGTGCGGGCCTCGACCCGCTGCAGAACGATGTCGATCAGCGTGCCGATGATGCCGATGAGGACCATCGCGCCGATGGTGAGATCGGCTGCAAGGGACTGCTGGCCTTGCAGGATGAGATAGCCGAGGCCGTCGCGGCTGCCGGTTCCGGCAACGATCTCGGCGGCGATGAGCGCCATCCAGCCGCCGGCAAGACCGATGCGCAGGCCCGTCATGACGTAAGGCAGGGCGCCCGGCAGCGCCACCTCGGCGATGATCGTGTGGGCGCGTGCGCCCAGCGTTCGCGCGGCATCGATGAGGCGCTTGTCGACCAGCTCCACCCCGCGGAAGGTGTTGATGAGGATCGGTGGGAACGCCGCCGTGAAGATCACGTAGGCCTGGGCGTTGTTGCCGGCGCCGAACCAGAAGATGGCGAACGGGGCCCAGGCAATGGGCGGAATGTAGCGGAACAGCTCGAACAACGGCGTGACCATGTGATTGACCGGCCGGATCAGCGCCATGAGCAGGCCAAGCGGCATGCCGACGGCCACGGCCGCCGCAAAGCCGCTCAGCAACCGCACGAGGCTTGCCGCGGCGTGCGTCCACAGGGTGCCCGCGCCGAGCGGCTCGTAAGCCAGCACGAGGATGCGGTGCGCCACCTCGTAAGGCGTCGGCAGAAAATCCTTGGACACGTCCAAGTGGACGACTGCGGCCCACCACAGGCCGAGCCAGCCCAGGATGACGGCGGTGACGAGCAGCGTGCGCGCGCTCGGCATCGGCATGCGGCGCGAGGCATCGTCCGCCGCATCCACGGGCGGCGCGCCGGCCGTGGCGTGAATGTCAGTCATCCGTCTCCCTCCACGGCACGAGGCGGCGCTCGATGAGCAGGAACGCCCAGTTCATGAGGAAGCCGATGACGGCAACGGCGATCATGCCGACCATGACGATCTGCGATTCCAGGTTGCGGTAGCCGTTCATGATGAGGAAGCCGAAGCCGGCAAGCGACACCACCAGCTCGGCCGCGACAATCGTGGCCCACGACGTGCCGAGCGCGATCCTCAAGCCCGTCATGATGGCCGGCAGGCCGGAGGGCAGCGCGACCTCGAACAGCAGCGTGCGCTGGGACGCGCCGAGCGTGCGCGCGGAGACGAGCAGCTCCTGCGGCGTCTCCTTGATGGCGAGGTAGCTGTTCATGATGCAGGGCACGACGGCCGCCACGAACACGATGAACGCCTTGCCGGCGAGACCGATGCCGAACCACAGGATGGCCAGCGGAATCCACGCCGGCGGCGGGATCGGGCGCAGCACCGCCAGCAACGGGCTCAGCACCACCTCCAGCGGCCGCCACCAGGCGATGGCAACCCCGATCGGGACGCCGACGGCGATGGCGCTGAAATAGCCGGTGAGCATGACCACCAGGCTGGCGCGGAAGTGCTCGTACCACGGCACGCTCAGATAGCCGCGGTAGATGTCGATGGCCCCCTCCAGCACGTCGGCGGGCGGCGGCAGAATGATCGGCGTCACCCGTCCGCTGCCGGTGAGGTACACCCACAGCGCGATGATGCCCCCGATCGAGACGAGGCCGTAGAAGGTCCGCTGCAATTGCTGGCGCCCCATGCTAGCTCCGGAGCTGAATTTCGCTTTTGACGAGACCCCAGATCTCGGCCCGCAGCTCCTGGAAATCAGGGCGGCGGATCACGTCCTCGAAGGGGTCCATGCGCCAATGCGAGGCACCAGCGACCGCCGTTACGTCGAGCACCTTCTTCACGCGTCCCGGACGCCGGCTGATGACCACGATCCGGTCGGCGAGGAACACCGCCTCCTCCACGCTGTGGGTGATGAACATCACGGTCGGGCGCTGGGCCGACCAGATGCGAACCAGTTCCTCCTGCATGAGCTGCCGGTTCTGCGCATCGAGCGCGGCGAACGGCTCGTCCATCAGCAGCACGCGCGGACGCATGACGAAGCTGCGCGCGATGGCAACGCGCTGCTGCATGCCGCCCGAAAGCTGGCGCGGGTAGTGGTTCTCGAAGCCGTCGAGGCCGATGAGCTTGATGTAGCGGTCGATCAGCTCGTTGCGCTCGGCCGGCGGCATGCCGTTGATGCGCAGGCCGAAGTCGATGTTGCTGCGCACCGACTTCCAGGGAAACAGCGAGAAATTCTGGAAGACGATGGCCTTGTCGGGCCCGGGGTCGGTGATGATGCTGCCTCCGAGCATGACCCGGCCCGCCGTCGGGTGCATCAGGCCGGCCGTCATGTGCAGCAGCGTGCTCTTGCCGCAGCCGGACGGCCCCACGACGACGACGAACTCGCTTTCAGCGACGTGGAAGTTGAAGGTGTCGAGCGCGCGCACAGTGGCGCCCCGGCCCCTGAACTCCATCACCACGTTTTCGTACTCGAGATCGTTCGTCATGACGATGCTTCGCGAGCCAAGTGCTACTCGAAACCCTGCGACCGCCCGGGCCCCGCAGTCTCCGGGCGGCTGCAGATCGACCGCGGCGTGGCCGCAGTCCGCCGCCGCGCGCATCATCGCGCGGGCAGCGCCGCCGCCTTGTCGAGCCAGCTCGTGTCGACCAGCTTGTTGACGGAGGCCTTCGCCTGCTCCAGCGGCTCCTTCATGCGGCCGATACGGCTGTAGAAGCCGGTGATGTCCTCGAGCGCCTCGTACACGTAGGCCTTCCTGCCGTTCACGCCTTTCATGGCTTCGATCTGCTTCTTGATGGGCCAAAGATCGACGGCGAGATCGATCTCCTCCTTGAGAAACTCGTCGGGGGTCTGGGTCCCGCGGAACTGGTCCCATTTCCTGTAGAGCGCGTCGGTGCGCTTGCGGTCGACCTGCGCCCAGGCCACGCCCTCGAGCGTCGCGCGCAGCCAGCGCACCGCCGCGTCGGGGTTCTTCTTCGCGAAATTGGGATGGATGACCCAAACGGACGGGATCTTGAGGCTGGCCTCGGTGCCGTCGCACAGCACCTTCATGCCGCGCCCGCGTGCCGCCGTCGTCTGCGGCGCCCACAGTTGGGCCAGTTCGCCGTTGCCGGCAATGAATGCCGACAGCGCTGCCTGCTGCTCGCTGGGCAGCACCTGGATGTCGTTCATGGACATGCCGCGCTTCTTAAGGCAGGCTTCGACCATGAAGTGGCCGGTGGACGCCGTGGTGATGAACACCTTCGCGCCCTTGATCTTGGCGGCGTCCTTCCTGGCGGCATCGACCCAGTCCGGCCGTCCGATCAGCTGGTGCATCACCGCTTCCTCGCTGATGACGCCGGCGATGATCAGGCCGAGCTTGTAACCCTGGATGGTGGGCGGAGCGCCGATGTGCGCCACGTCCCACTCGTCGGTGGCCGCCGCCTGAACGATCGGAGCGCCCGACGGATACACCTTCATCTCGGGATCGAGGCCCCACTTGGCGTAGATGCCCTGGTCCATGGCGGTGAATTGCGGGAAGGACGGATACCAGACCTGCGCCGCGATGCGGATCTTGTCCTTCTGCTGCGCGGTCGCGGGGAAGGCGAGCGCAACGGCAGCCGCGAAGCCGGCCACGAGACCGGCGACACGCCTCAACGAGCTTGGAATCATCGGCGTTCCTCCATGTGGCTCTTTCTGAAAGGTGTCCCTTTCTGAAAGCGTTATCATTGGCGCTGTAAGCGCTTGCATTTGCCGATGCGAAATGGAACATGATGCCGACTGGGTGTCAAGCTTTCGTCGCGGGCCGGCGGACAAATCGCGCATGTCCGACGGGCGCGCGCATCTACGGCAAAGGGGTGCCATGGCTGAGGATTCCGTGAGCGACTTGATCAAGCGCCCGCATCACACCGCTCTAAGCGTCCGCGATTTCGAGGCCGCCAGGCGCTTCTACGTGGACCTGCTGGGCTTCCGCGTCGACGGCGAGATGGAGCGGCGCACCGACGTGGGGCCTGTGGTGGGCCTTCCGGGGGCCGTCATCCGCTGGGCGATGCTGGCACGCGATGGTTACCGCATCGAGCTGTTCCGCTACGACGAGCCCCAGGGCGACATGCACCCGCAGCGCCAATGCGACGGCGGCTACACGCACATCGCCTTCGAGGTGAGGAACGTGGACGAGGTGTACCGGCGCATGCGGACTGCGGGCTATGATGCGGTGTCGGCTCCTGCCGAGCTGCGCGGCGGCGCGTCCAAGGCGTTCTATCTGCGCGGACCGGAAGGCCACGTGGTCGAATTCATCGAGATCAGGTGAGCTCTCGACAGGCGCGCTCGCTTTGCGCGGCGGAGACACTATCGCCACCACGACGGGAAGGGAGGACATGATGGGTGAGTTCACGGGCCGGCGTATCGTCATCACGGGCGGGGCCGGCGGCATCGGGCTCGAGACGGCCAGGCTCTTCCTTGCCGGCGGCGCCCGCGTCCTTCTGGTCGACATCGACGAGGGGCGGCTTGAGGCGGCGCAGGCCGCGCTCGGCAAGCCCGCAGCCGTGGGCATTCATGCTTCATCCTTGGACGGGCCGGCTGCCTGCGCGGCGGCGCTGGACGCCGCCGGCGGACCCGTCTACGCGCTGGTGCACATGGCCGGCGTGTTCGAGCCCGATCCCCTGACGCCGGAGACCCGCGTCGCCTACGAGCGCGCGATCGCCCACAACCTCACCAACGGCTACGACCTGGCCGTGGCCTTCCAGACGCGCTTCGACAGGAGCAGCGGCCCGGCCCGCATCGTCATGGCAAGCTCGCAGGCATTCCGCCGCGGCTCGGCCGGCTACGTCGCCTATTCGACGGCCAAGGGCGGCATCGTCGGCCTGACGCGTGCGCTCGCCCGCCAGCTCGCCCCCGACGTGCTCGTCAACGCCGTGGCACCAGGCATCATCAAGACGCGCATGAACGCGCGCTTCGAAGGCAGCAACCCCGAGGCCGAGCAGCGGCGGCTCGACATCCCG
The DNA here is from genome assembly GCA_008933705.1 of Hyphomicrobiaceae bacterium. Classification (GTDB taxonomy): domain Bacteria; phylum Pseudomonadota; class Alphaproteobacteria; order Rhizobiales; family Hyphomicrobiaceae; genus AWTP1-13. The sequence continues at coordinate 175,600 of WBUN01000001.1, read as the reverse complement.
CTCAAGCGCTTCGGCGAGGCCTCCGAGGTGGCGGGCGTGATCGTGTTCCTGTGCTCGTCGGCGTCGACCTTCGTGACGGGCCAGACCATCAACATCGACGGCGGCGCCAACATGGCCTGACGGCGAGCTAATCGCGCCGCGGCTCCGCCGTCGTGCCTCGCACCAGCAACGGCGCCTTGAGGACCACGCTGCGGATGGGCGTCCCGTCGGCGATCGCGGCCACCAGCGCGTCGGCGGCAAGCTCACCCATCCTGTCGGCGGGAACGTCGATGGTGGTCAGCGACGGCCGCACATGCTCGGTCATGGGGTGGTTGTCGAAGCCGACCAGGGAGAGCTGCCTCGGGATCTTGACGCCCCGGCTTGCCGCCTCGAACAGGACGCCCATGGCGAGGATGTCGTTGCCGCAGATGATGGCGGTGGGCAGATGGCCGGCCTGCACAAGCTCACCGAAGGCAACGCGCGCCGCCTGGACGGTGTAGGGCAGCTCGAACGTCCATGCCGGATCGAGCTTCAGGCCATGGTGCCTCAGGCGCGCACGCACGCCGGCCAGCCGCTCGGCCGCACGGTCGTTGCCTTTCGTGATGCCGGCGAACATGCCGATGCGCCTGTGACCGAGGCCGACCAGATGGTCGACGATGGCCGCCGCGGCCTCGCGGTTCGAGAAGCCGATGGCGGGGCCCGCGTCGCTGCGGCCGCTGATGTAGGCGTTGATGAAGGGCTTTCCCGATCTCTTCAGAAGATCCAGCGCTTCGGGACGGCGCTCGGCGCCGACGAGGAAGATGCCGTCCACCCCGCGCTCGAGCAGGCGGCGGATCAGCTTCGTCTCGGTCTCGAGCGAGTAGTCGGAGGAGGAGACGATCAGCGTGTACTCGTTGTCGCGCAGCCGGTTCATGAGCGCGTTGATGCCGCGCGCAAAGATATCGCTGTCGAGCGTGGGGACGACGGCGCCGATGGTCCATGAGCGCTTGAGAACGAGCGCCCGTGCCGCCCCGTGCGGGAAATAGCCGAGCCGGTCCATGGCGCGGCTGACGCGCGCGCGCACCTCCTCGCGCACCAGCGGCGAGTTGTTCAGGACCCGGGAGACGGTCGCCGTCGAGACCTTGGCCGCGCGGGCAATGTCCGCCTGGTTGGTCGCGCTGCTCTTGCGTGTCGGGGTTCTCGGCATGCGCAGGGGCCGTGACGAATAACGAATGCCGCCTGCGGCGGCTGCCGCAAGCGGTTGTGACCGGCTAGCATATTCAGACATGGGAGGGAATGCCAGGGGCGGTTCAGGGCCCTCAGGGCCCGTCGCGCAGGATGAGGTCGGCCCCCTTCTCGCCGATCATCAGCGAGGCCGCGTTGGTATTGGCGGACGTCACGGTCGGCATGACGGAGGCATCGATGACGCGCAGGCGGTCCACCCCCCGCACCCTGAGCCCGTGATCGACGACGGCCAGCGCATCGTTGCCCATGCGACACGTGCCGACGCAGTGGAACACCGTGCCGCCATGGCGGCGGGCGAAGTCGACCAGGGCGGCATCGGTGTCCGCCGCCGCACCGGGAAGCACCTCCTCGTCCCACAGGCCCCGGAAGGCCGGCTGGCCGTGGATGGCGCGCAGCACCCGGATGCCCGCGGCGATGACCTTCCGGTCGATGTCCTCGGAGAGGTAGCGCGGCGAGATCAAGGGCGCCTCGCGCGGGTCGGCGCTGCGGATGGCAAGCCGGCCGCGGGAGGCTGGATGGCACTGCCAGACCGAGGCCGTGAAGCCCGAATAGCGATGCAAGGGGTCGCCCGGCTTGTCGACCGACAGCGGCATGACGTTGAATTGCACGTCCGGCCGCCCGGCCTTGGCATGCTCCGTGCAGGCGGCGCCCCCGACCTGCCCCGCGCCGATGGTGAGCGGGCCGCGCCCGGCGGCCAGCCACTCCAGCCCCATGTGCGCGAGCCGGAGCGGGTTGCGCACATGATCGTTGAGAGAGAGGCGCCGGCCCAGCCGGACGATGACGCGCGCCTGATAGTGGTCCTGAAGGTTCTCGCCTACGCCCGGCAGGTCGGCAACCACATCGATGCCGTGACGCCGCAGCAGGTCGGCCGGACCGATGCCCGAGAGTTGCAGAAGCTGGGGGGACTGCAGGGCCCCCGCAGAGAGGATGACCTCGCGCTCCGCACGCGCCGCCTGCATCTCGCCCTTGTGGCTGAGCCACGCGACGCCGACTGCCTTGCGCCCCTCCATGACGACGCGCGCCGCCTGCGCACGGGTGAGGACGGTGAGGTTCGGCCGGGAGCGGATCGGATGCAGGAAGGCCACGGCCGAGCTTTCGCGCCAGCGCCTGCCAATGCTGAGCTGATAGGCGCCGACCCCGTAAGTCGTCTCGCCGTTGAAGTCCGGGTTGTAGGGCAGGCCGAACTGCTGGGCGGCTTCCAGCCACGCGCGGCAGGCGAGGTTGTCGTTGCGCAGGTTCGAGACGGAAAGCTCGCCGTGTGCGCCGCGATACTGGCTGGGCGGGCCGTCATAGCGCTCGAGCTTGCGGAAGGCGGGCAGGACCGAGCGGTAGCCCCACCCGGTTGCACCCTGCCGCTCCCAGTCGTCGAAATCCTCCTGCTGGCCGCGGATGAAGATCAGCCCGTTGATCGAGCTGGAACCGCCGATCACCCGCCCCCGCGGCCAGGCGATGGCGCGGCCGGCCGTGCCCTCCGACGGCTCGGTGGGGAAGGAGCGCGAGAAGCGCTCGTCGTAGATGGTGCGGAAGTAGCCGACCGGCAGGCGGAGCCAGAAGTTCCTGTCGCGCCCGCCCGCCTCCAGCAGCAGCACACGGCATTTCGGGTCCGCCGACAGCCGGTTGGCGAGGATGCAGCCCGCCGAACCGGCGCCGACGATGATGTAGTCGTAGACGAACTGGCGCAATGTCTCAGGCCTTGACTGCGTCCAGGAAGACCGAGGGATCGAAGTATGTCGCGGCCGGGATCGGGTTGGGGATGTTGCCGGTGGCTGCGAAGAAGTCGGTCACCTGCTGCAGCCACTTGGTGACGGTGCCGTCGGCATAGAGCTTGCGCCACTCGGCGACGGGAAACGCCTTCTCCGCCTTGAACTGCTCCTTGAAATCGGCGAGCGGCACCTGCGGATAGTGCTTCTTCTGCAGCGTCTCCAGCGCCTCGTCGGTCTTGCCGACCAGATACTCGTTGCCCGCCGACCAGGCCTTGACGACGCGCACGAGGACATCGCGGTTCTTGGCGTGGTAGTCGGCCGTGGTGGCCCAGCCGGACATGATCGCGGCCTTGGGATAGAAGGCCGAGGCATCGATGAGCTTCTTGGCACCCGGCACCTTGTCGCGCACCGTGATGTTGAAGGGCACCCACAGCGCCACCGCCGGCACCGCGCCGGAGATGAACGAGGTGACGGCATCGGGCATGCGCTGGTTGAGAAGCTCGACGTCCTTGGGCGAGACGCCGTTGGCCTTGAGCGCCGTGTCGAGGAAAACGTGCGCCGTGGTGCCCGCGGTCGTGGCGATGCGCTTGCCCTTCAGGTCGGCAATCGTCTTTATGCCCTGGTCCTCGCGCACCCACAGCTGGGCGGTTGCGAACTCGACGGCGTTGGCAAGGAACATCTTGCCCTGGCCGCGCGCGGGAAAGTTGGAGATCACGGCACCGGTCGACAGCACGTCGAGACTGCCGCCGATCATGGCCTGGAAGATCTCGAGGCCGGTCTGGAACAGCTTGAACTCCGGCTCCAGTCCGTTCTTGGCGAAGGCGCCGAGGTGATCGGCAAGCCACATCTGGCCGTCGACCGCCAGCGTGTGCAGATAGCCGATGCGGATCTTCGTTGCGCCTTGTGCGATCGCCGGTGCGCCGAGCGCGGCCACGCCGGCGGCGGCGCCTGTCGTCTTCAGGAATGTCCTGCGGTTCATCGTCATCGTTTCCTCCTTCTCTTCTGGAACTTCAGCCCGAGACGTTCTCGCTCTGCTTGGCCTGGACGGCGTACTCCTGCATCACGAGGTCGCGAACGTGCGAGCGCAGCTCGCCGAATTCCTTGCTCTCGTGCAGGGCATCCGTGCGCGGATAGGCAAACGGCACGTCGATGATCTCGCGAATGCGCGTCGGCCGCGCCGTCATCACCACGATGCGATTGGACAGGTAGATCGCCTCCTCAACAGAGTGCGTGATCAGCATCACGGTCTTGCCCTCCGCGGCCAGCACCTGCAGCAGCAGGTCCTGCATGGCGGAGCGGGTTTGCGCATCGAGCGCCCCGAACGGCTCGTCCATCAGCAGGAACTGCGGCTTCACCGCATAGGCGCGCGCGAGCGCAAGACGCTGGCGCATGCCGCCCGAGAGCATGCGCGGCCAGGCATCGGCGAAGTCGGACAGTCCCATCAGGCGCATGTAGCGCTGGCAGACCTCCTCGCGCACCGCCGCGCCCTGCCGGTTGGCGCCGAGCGTCAGGCCGAAGGCGATGTTCTGCTTGACCGTGAGCCAGGGAAAGATGCCGTACTCCTGGAAGATCACGCCGCGATCAGGGCCCGGTCCCGCAATCGGCTTGCCGTCGAGCGTCACGGCGCCGGAGGAGGGCTGCATGAAGCCGGCGACGATGTTCATGGTCGTCGTCTTGCCGCAGCCCGAGGGACCGATGACGGAGACGAATTCGCGGTCGTGGATGGCGTAGCTCACGTCGTCGACCACGAGCATGCGGCCCCTGGCCGTCGGAAAGCTGACCGAGAGACGGTCGAAGGCGATGCGCACGCGGCCGGTCGTCATACGATGCGCTCCTGCCAGCTCACAAAGCGCCGCGTCGCCATGCGCAGGGCGAGATCCATCAGCAAGGCGATGAAGCCGATGCAGATGATGCCGACGTAGATGATGTCGAGCTGGAAGAACGACCCGGCGTTCTGGATGAGGGCGCCGAGACCCTGCTGGGCGGCGATCAGCTCGGATGCAACCAGCGTCGCCCAGGCCACGCCGAGCGCCACCCGCAGGGCCGTGAGCATGTGGGGGACGGCCATCGGCACGATGACCTTGCGGAAGATCTCGAAGTCGGTCGCCCCAAGCGTGCGCGCCACGCGCACGTAGATGGGGCTGATCTGCGAGATGCCCTCGTACATGACGATCACGCCGGCAAAGAATGAGGCGTAGAAGAGGATGACGGTCTTGGCGAGCTCATCCACTCCGAAGTAGACGATGACGAGAGGGATGAGAGCGATGGGCGGCAGGGCGCGGAAGAAGTTGATGACCGGATCGATAAAGGTGCGGATGGTGCGATACCAGCCGAGCACGAAGCCTACGGGAACGGCGAGGACGATGCCGCAGATCACGCCCACGAAAACGCGCCGCGTCGACATGAGGATGTCGAGCGGCAGGCGGTCGCGCATCAGCTCGACGAAGCGGACGGCAACCTCGTGCGGGGTCGGCACGAGCGCGGGATTGACGAGCCCGCTGTAGTGCAGCGCGTACCACGCACAGAGCAACAGGAGCCACGGGGCGAGAATGAGAGCAGTCCGGCGCACGGCAGGCGGTTTCCCCCGAATTGGCGGCTGGAACGTGGATTGCGCCCCAGGACCATGCATGCAGGGCAGGATTGACGCTTCGGCCTCCGCGCCGCGTGCGCGGCGATGTCATTCCGGCCGATGCAATCCTGCTCTAGGCTAAACAGCCTAAATGTACTATTTATAGGATGTTTGAGGCGATTGCAATGACATCAAGCACGCACCCGATATTCGGCTCGACGCCCATCCCCCGCTACGTGCAGCTCGCCGACCTTTTCCGGCAGCGCATCGCCAAGGGCTATTGGCCGCCCGGCACCCTGGTGCCGTCGATCGAGCAGCTCATGGAGGAATTCGATGTTGCCCGCGTCACGGTGCGGCAGGCGATCGCGCTGCTGGCGGAGGAGGGCCTGCTCTCCCCCCAGCGCGGGCGCGGCACGTTCGTCACCGAGAAAAGCGGCACCAAGCGCCGCCTGCGGGTCGAGACGACGCTGGAAGACCTGGTCGAGATGTACCGCGGCGACAAGCCGGACCTTTCCAACATCACGGAGTCGATCGCCTCGCCCACCCTCACCGACAAGGACGGAAAGCCGGCACCGAAGTACTTCCACATGCGCCGCGTGCATTCGCGCGACGGCGAGCGCTACTGCGTCATCTCCATCTACATCGACCACCGCGTGTTCCGGCGCGCACCCGCCCGATTCCGGCGCGAGGTGATCCTGCCGATCCTCACCAGCCTGCCGGGCGTCGTCATTGCGCGCGCACGCCAGTCGCTCACCATCTCGAGCGCCGACGTGGAGACGGCGAGCCTGCTCGGCATCCCGGTCAACGCTCCGGTCGCCGAGGTGCGCCGCGTCCTGAGCGCGCCCGACGGCACCGTCATCTATCTCGCCGAGGTGACCTACCGCGGCGACTACATCCACCTCGATATGGATCTCAAGCCGTGAGCCAGACACTCGACATCCGCAAGGTCGGCGCGCACGTCTTCCGCTGCCCGCTGGAAACGCCCGTCATCACCTCGTTCGGCACCATGCGCGACCGCCCCATGGTTCTGGTGCGCGTGGAGGACAAGGACGGCGCTGCCGGCTGGGGCGAGGTGTGGTGCAACTTCCCGGCCGTCGGCGCCGAGCACCGGGCGCGGCTCGTCGACAGCGTGGCGGCGCCGCTGCTGACGGCGAGGCCGTTTGCCGGCCCCGCGGAGGCCTTCGACGAGCTGACGCGCCAGACCGCCGTGCTGGCGATCCAGAGCGGCGAGCCGGGCCCGTTCGCCCAGGTCATCGCCGGACTCGATATCGCCCTGTGGGATCTCGCCGCCCGCAAGGCCAGCGAGCCTGTGTGGCGCCATCTCGCCAGGGACGGCACGCCGCGCATCGCCGTCTACGCCAGCGGCCTCAACCCCGATGCGCCGGAGAAGCTCGCGGCCGCACGGCAGAGCGAGGGCTACACGGCCTTCAAGCTCAAGGTCGGCTTCGGCGCCGGCCGCGACGTCGCAAACCTGAAGGCACTGCGCGCAACGCTTGGCCCCGGCGCCCGGCTCATGGTCGATGCCAACCAGGGCTGGACCAAGGAAGCGGCGCTCGAGATGCTGCCGCAGCTCGAGCCGTTCGGCCTGAGCTGGCTCGAGGAGCCCTTGCGCGCGGACCGGCCCTGGAGCGAGTGGCGCGCGCTCAGGTCGCGCACGCAGATCCCCCTGGCCGCGGGGGAGAACATCGCCGGCCACGACGGCTTCGATGCCGCCCTGGCAGCGTCCGTGCTCGGCGTCGTGCAGCCCGACCTTGCCAAATGGGGCGGCTTCAGCGGCTGCCTGCCGGTCACCCGTCGCATTCGCGCGGCCGGCGCGCGCTTCTGCCCGCACTACCTCGGCGGCGGCATCGGCCTGCTGGCCTCCGCCCATCTGCTGGCGGCCGCGGGCGGCGGCGGCCTGCTCGAGATCGACGCCAATCCGAACCCGCTGCGCACGCTGCTGTGGGGACCGCTCGGCCGCATCGAGGACGGCGCGGCCGCCCTGTCTGATGCGGCGGGACTTGGCGTCACCCCAGATCTCGATGCACTCCGCGATTTTGCCGTAGGGCACTGAAGGGGTGCTCTTTCCAAGGCTTCCCAGCGAGACCCCATCTTGGGCATGATGCGGCCGGCGGCGGCGCAGATCCGCACCGGCGCCCAAGACGACCGGTTGCTTTCGCAAGGGAGGGGTGCCGTGGCCGAGATTCGCGATGGAACGACGATCGGTGCCGTGTTTGCGGCGGCAGTCGGGCGCCACGGCGACCGGCCCTTCCTGGCCGTCCCTGCCAACGAGGCGCGGGACTACGCGCAGGCTGGCGTGGAGATCTCCTACCGCGAGGCCGGCGCACTGGTGGAGAAGCTTTGCGCACTTTACCGCGCCAAGGGCTATGGCCCAGGGCATCATGTGGCGACGCTGCTGGAGAACCGCCCGGAGCACGTCCTGCACAAGCTCGCCATGAACACCGCCGGCGCCTGCTGCGTGCCGATCAACCCCGACTACCGCGCGGCCGAGATTGCCTTTGTGCTCGAGCACTGCCGGCCGGAACTGGTGGTGACGGTCGCTTCGCGCCAAGAGCAGATGACCAAGGCGCTGGACCGCAGCACGCACAGGCCGCCGGTCGCGCTCGCCGAGCATCTCGCGGAGACCCTGCCGGCCGCCGCCCGGCCCGCGGCTGCGGCGCTGCCCGAGCCCGGCACGCCCTCCAGCATTCTCTACACCTCGGGCACCACCGGACGGCCGAAGGGCTGCGTCCTCTCCAACGGCTACGAGGTGGCGTCGGGCCAATGGTACGCCGATCTCGGCGGGCTCGCCGAGATCCGGCCGGACGCCGAGCGCATCTACAATCCGCTGCCGCTCTATCACGTCAACGCCGGCGTGCTGTCGATCATGGGCGCCGTGCTGACGGGCAACTGCCAGATCCAGACGGATCGCTTCAGCCCGCAGCGCTGGTGGAGCGAGGTGACCGCCACGCGCGCGACCGTCGTGCACTACCTCGGCGTGATCGTGCCGCTGCTGCTGAGCCAGCAGCAAAGCGAGGCCGACCGCAGCCACGGCGTGCGCTTCGGCATCGGTGCCGGCGTCGAGCCGCAACTGCACAAGGTATTCGAGGAGCGCTTCGGCATCCCGCTGATCGAGGTGTGGGGCATGACCGAGATGGTGCGCATCCTGCTCGACAACGAGCCTGCCCGCGAGGTCGGCACCCGCTCGTTCGGGCGTGCGGTGGAGGGCGTGGAGGTGCGCGTGGTCGACGATGGCGACGCCGACGTCGCCGACGGCCAGCCGGGCGAGATGGTGATCCGCCATTCGTCGGCCACGCCGCGGCGGGGCTTCTTCTCGGGCTACCTCAAGGACGAGGAGGCCACCGAGGCGGCCTGGAAAGGCGGCTGGTTCCACACCGGCGATATCGTCTGGCGCGGCGGCGACGGCCGGCTGCATTTCGTCGACCGCAAGAAGAACATCATCCGCCGGTCCGGCGAGAACATCGCCGCCGCCGAGATCGAGGCGCTGCTGCTCACCCATCCCGACGTGAAGCAGGCCGCCGTCATGGCGGTGAAGGACGAGGTGCGTGAGGAGGAGGTGCTGGCCTGCGTCGTCCTCAAGCGCCCCATGCCGGCGCAGGAGGCCGCCCAATCGATCTTCCGCTACTGCCACGAGCGCCTCTCCTACTACAAGGCGCCGGGTTGGCTGCACGTGGTCGACAGCCTGCCGACCACGGGAACGCAGAAGATCCAGAAGCACAGCATCTACCCGCCGGGCGTGGACCCGCGCGAGCTGCCCGGCATCTGCGACCTTCGGCATCTGAAGAAGCGCGCCTGAGCCGGACCCGGCCGCCCGGGCGGCGCCGGGATCGCGCGCGATGGTGCGGGGAACACAACTCTGCTATTGCCGCCGTGCCGCAGCGCTCCAGGGCGGCAACAACGGCGCAGGCAACCCGAAGGTGCCCCCATGTTTCCCGAACGCCTCAGAGACGGCTATCGCGCCTTCCTCGGCGGCCGCTTTGCCAGCGAACGCTCGCGCTACGAGGTGCTGGCCGAGAAGGGGCAGCGCCCCGAGACCATGGTGATCGGCTGCGTCGACTCGCGCGTGTCGCCCGAGGTGATCTTCGATGCCGCGCCCGGCGAGCTTCTGGTGGTGCGCAACGTCGCCAATCTGGTGCCGCGCTACGAGCCCCATCGCGATTCCCAGCACGGCACCAGCGCGGCGCTCGAGTTCGGCGTGCAGGCGCTGCACGTGAAACATATCGTCGTCCTCGGCCACGCCTTCTGCGGCGGCATCCGCGCGTTTGCCGACGAGCAGGAGCCGCTGTCGCCCGGCGATTTCATCGGCCGCTGGATGTCGCAGATCGCGCCGGCCGCCGAGGGCCTGGGCCCGCGCAACAAGGACGACGGCGACGCCTATCTGCGCCGGCTCGAGTTCGCCTCGGTGGAGCTGAGCCTCAGGAACCTGATGAGCTTCCCCTGCGTGCGCATCCTGGTCGAGCGCGGCAAGCTCGAGCTGCACGGCGCCTATTTCGGCGTCGCCAGCGGCCGCCTGCTGCTGCGCGACCCCGGCACGGGCCGATTCGAGCCGGTGGCGGAAGGCACGCCGGGGCAAGGTGCGTGATGCCATTCCGGGAAAGCCGCGAATCGCGCAATCGGATCGGGCGGCGCAGAATGGAAAGGGAGCGCTGAAGCTACTCCCCATCATCCCATCGACGTGTGTGCCTTGCCGCCCCTGGGTCCCGGAGATTTCGCTGGCGCGAAATTCCCGGGTGACAAGGAGCGTGCGTTGCCTCGGCTGTCATCCCGGCCGGAGCGCAGCAGAGAGCCGGGGGCGTCCCGCGCGAAGACGATGCAGTGCGCTGCCTGCTCATCGCCAGAGACACCGGGGAGCAAATCAGATAGGCAGCTCGGAAAGACTGGAGCGAGATCGTTCTTGAATGGAAGCCGCCGGCTTCCATTCAAGAACGTGAATCTCGCTCCACACTGAGGAAGCAGAGCAGGATCGACGCTTCAGCCGCACCGTTGCCCGTGGGGCAGCGCGATTCAATCTGAAGCGATCCTGCTCTGGAATGCGGGGGCGTTGCGATGAAGCACATTGCAGGGACCATTTTGCTCTTGTCGGCGGCCGTTGCGTTGGGCGGATGCATCGAGACGACGCGGACGGTGCGCGGCCCCAAGCCGAAGGTGAAGGTCGCGCAGATCGCGCCGAAAGCAACGCCGCTGACCGAGGAGGAGCGGCTCAAAGCCGACCTTCGAGCCTGGTGCGGCCAGCGGCACGTCGACTACCAGAACGGCGTGACACCCGTCGGCTCGCAGTCGCTGGCCAGCAAGAAGACGGTCGACGACATCTGCAGCGGGGCGTGGCGGTGAGGGGGCGCGCATGCAAGGCCACCGGCCTTGCCGTGTCCAAGTCCACCCTGATGGTTGCCGCGCCGGAACGGCCGGTGTCGGTGCGGCTCGGCACGGACATCAGCGCTTCTCGCCGGCGTTTTCCTTGACAAGCTCGACGTCGCGGTAGACCACGCGGGTCCGGATTTCGAAACCCTCGGAAGCAGGGGCCGGGCGCGGCTGCTCGCTCCCGGCGGCGATGAAATCGACGCGCCGCCACGGTCCGAAGTGTTTCATGTGCCGCGGCCGCGACGGCAGCTTCAGGTCGAAAATCCGCGCCGGTTCGCCCGGAGCCATGGTCACCTCCAGCAGCCGCCAGCTCGAGCGATAGTGGAGTTCGACGGCGCCGGCCATGATCATGCGGTCGCCATCCTGCCGAAAGCCCTTGTCAAAGACCTGGCCCGGCATGCGGTTGCGCTCGGTGTTGAGCTCGATCCGGATGGCGCTCGGCTGACCGGTAGGCGCGATGCCCGGCGGCAGGCGGATTTCGAAATCGAGCCTTGGCGTTCCGCTCGACGAAGTGCCCAGGTTCGGGCGCGTCTCGTAGAGATACCACAGGACACCGGCACCGATCGCGGCGACTGCCGCCACGATAAGTGGAATTCTGAGCGCGACGGCAGAGAAGCTTCGGTGCCCCCGCTTTCGCAGGACGAGCCAGCCCCCCGCCACGAGCCCGATGAGCCCGCCGGCAGGTCCGATGGCCCAGACGGCAAACATGCCCAGCGCGCCCTCGAAGTTCGACGCGCCGACAAAGGTTCCGATCAGAAGGGCAAGCGCCGCGGCCGCAGCCCACCCGAGCGCCGCACCGATGGCTCCGGCAAGAGTGGCAAGGACATAGGTCATGCTTGGTCCGGGCTTCCCGTCACGAGGCAGGATTCTTACTCGTGGCGAACCGGTATGCCAATGCGCACGGCTGCGACGCGATCTCGCGGATCTGATCGGGCGGCACGGCAACAATCGCCGCTCCGGCCACCTTGATGCCCCCTCCCCATCCGTGAAGGGCGCGGCAGGAGATCACCGATGGGTTGTAGGCGCCGCGCTTTTCGAGCGGTCTGGCGGAGCTCGCCCATTATCTGGGCTTGCCCGCGATCGTCCGCACCCGGCTCAATTCGCCGGAACCCTCGATTTGATTGGTACCGCCTCCCCGGATCGAACGGGGGACCTCTAGATCCACAATCTAGCGCTCTAACCAGCTGAGCTAAGGCGGCCCATCACATGCCACGATACGGGATCCCTTGGGGCCCGACGGGCGTCGGCCGCAACCGCGGCCGGCGGGCTCAAGCGGCCCGCGCGCGGCAGACCCTTACAACATCTGGCCCGCATCTGTCCAAAAATAATCGCGCGGGGCCGGCGTGCCAAGCGCCGCCGTGAGACCTGGAGGCCTTGCCATTTGAGTTCAAACGGAAATTTCGAGCGCCTTCGGCGCTATCCCACGCCGCGCGCGATGCCCGCCCTGTGCAACGCGGCGGACTGCAGAGTGGTGGAACGCGCGGCCCATCCTACCTGACGTCATGCCCGCGCAGGCGGGCAGCCAGGGCACTTCCCAACGCAGGTGCGCGGGCCGCTGAAATGCCGCGCGTAGCCGCGGGCGTGATCTGCGGCGGATATGGCCGTGCGGCCCGGTGAACCTGGTTGCCACGGAGAATCGTCGCACGCCCCGCTCCGCCCTGAGCTTGTCGAAGGGCGGCCACGCCGGCCGTGGTTCGACAGGCTCACCACGGAGGACCGTTCCAGCCGGAAGGGGCACCTCGCGTGACGTCATGCCCGCGCAGGCCGGCAACCAGGGCACTTCGTAACAGCGGTGTGCGCGCCGCTGAAATGCCGCGCGTTGCCGCGGGCGTGATCTGCGGCGGATATGGCCGTGCGGCCCGGGGACCTGGGCCCCCGCCTTCGTGCCGGAGGCGCGTCTTCAACACGACGCGGGAGTGACGCCGGTGCGCGTGTTCGAGCGGCCCATCCTACCTGACGTCATGCCCGCGCAGGCGGGAACCCAGGGCACTTCGCAACGCAGGTGCGCGGGCCGCTGAAATGCCGCGCGTAGCCGCGGGCGTGATCTGCGGCGGATGTGGCCCGCGCGGCCCGGTGACCTGGGTCCGCCTGCTGGGGTGACGATGGCGGGCGCACACTGCCGATCCAAGCACACGCAATGCCCGACTTCGCGGCGGTGGCACGGGCGGATGAAGAGAAATGACCCACCGGCCTGCCGCCTCAGCGGCCGGTTGCCGGGCCCGCGATGCCGAGGCCCTGCAGGTAGATGAGGGTGGCGGCCTCGAGCAGCTCCTCGGGCTCCATCGGCAGGGAGCGGCGCGCCGCATCGCCGCGTGCGAACAGGCTGGCGATGCCGTGCGACAGCGACCAGATGTGCAGCGCCACCATCAGCGCCGGCGGACGCTTGGCGCCAGGGGGCAGCGCGGCGACCATGGCCTCGCAGGCGCCCCGCAACACGCCGAAGGCGCGGTCGCCCGCCTCGTGCACCTCCTTGTGCTCGGCCAGCGGCAGGCCCGATTCGAACATGGCCGAGAAATAGGCGGGCTCCTCGCGGGCAAAACCCAGATACGCCCGCCCCATGCGCTCGAGCGCGGGAAGCGGCGCCGGCCGCCCCTCGTCCCACGCGGCGGCCAGCCGCGCCTCGAAGCGGGCAAAGCCGCGCTGAGCCACGTCCGCCATCAGGGCATCGCGGTCGCGGAAGTGGCGGTAGGGAGCGGCAGCGCTGACGCCCGCCTGGCGGGCCGCCTCGGCGAAAGTGAAGCCGGCGGGACCCTTGCGCGCAATCAGCTCCAGCGCGGCGCTGATCAGCGCCTCGCGCAGGTTGCCGTGATGATAGCCGCGGCGCCCACCGCGCCCGTGCCCGGACCAGCTCATGGGTGGGTTCTAGCGCAAACCGGTGAACGGCACATCATCGGGGCCACCCTGCCGCGTGTCAGGCACCGCCGGCGGCGATGGCGCGGCGCAGGAGTTGCCTGCGAAACCAGAAGGCGACGGCAAGGATCGTTGCGGCCGCGACCAGGAAGACAGGCCGGGCACCGTAGCGGTCCATGATCGGCGCAGCCAGCGCAACGCCGACCGACTGGCCCGTGAACAGCCCGAAGGCGAACAGCGAGACGGCGAGCCCGCGCGCTTCGGGGGCCATCTGCGTGGCGTTGGTCTGCAGCGTGTTGTGCAGCATGTAGAAGCCGAGGCCCTTCAGCGCGATCGCCGGCGGCAGCAGCCAGAGCCAAGGCACGAAGACGAGCGCCACATAGCCGACGGCGACCAGCACCGATCCCCAGGCGGCAAGGCCCGGCTGGCCCAGGCGCGCAACCAGCGTGCCGGCCAGCAGCACATAGAGGAGCGCGCCCGCCCCGTAGGCGCCGAGCACTGCGCCGACGAGGCCGAGGCCGATGCCGAAGCGCTGGTGCAGCTCGGCGCCGACGTAGGCGAAGGCGCCGAACATGGCGAGGCCTTCCACGAACACGCTGGCGACGACGACGCGCACCCACGGCCGCTGCAGCAGGCCGTAGGCGGAGGCGGCCGCCTGCCGCCAGCGCGCGCGACCCGCGGCGGAGCGTCCGGCCGGAACGCGGCGCATCTCGGCCAGCAGCAGAAGGCCGGCGCCGAAATGGCCGACGCCCAGCAGCACCATGGTCCAGCGCCAGCCGATCAGCTCGCCGAGCACGCCGCCCGCCGCCTGGCCGAAGACGATGCCGAGGATCTGCCCGGACAGGAAGCGCGCCAGCACCGGCTGGCGGCGCTCGTAGGCGATGACGTCGCCGATCCAGGCCATCGCCAGCGGAATGACCGCGGCGGCGCCCGCACCGCCGAGGAAGCGGAAGAGCACGATAGGCTCCAGGCTCGGCATGGCCGCGCAGAACATGGTGGCGACGCCGGCCCACAGCGAGCCCAGCACCACCATCACGAGCTTGCCGCGCGCATCCCCGAGCGGCCCGACCACGATCTGCGCCAGGCCGTAGGCGACGGCAAAGCCGGTGACCACCGCCGCCGCGCTGCCGACCGTGATGCCGAGCTCGCCGGCGATCTGCGGCAGCAGCGGATCGCAGATGCGCAGGTTGGCCGCGCTGACGAACGATGCAAGCGCGAGCAGCGCTATCGCCCGCGTCGGGGTCTCGCCGGCTTGGGTCGCGGTGGCTGAGTTCATGGCGGTGTCGCGGGGGAACTATCGCAGACCAATCGTGGGCGCATCGATTGCGGGGCTGCCCGGTGTACCGATTCCGAAGTTCGCCGAGGTTCGCTGCTGGCGTCGGGAGCGAACTTCGGAATCGGGACACCAGGCTCGTAGTCTTGCTCGTGTGATTCAGATCGAGAAATTCGCCCCAACCATGCCGCGAACACCTGCGAATTTCGCCATCATCACACTACCGCTAAGTGGGCCTGCGGCATTTGTCGAGCGCCATATGGGGCCGCGCATGGCCGCCATGCCCCCGATCGGGTGGCGGGCGCCGCGCCAGCCTACTTGCAGATGCGGTTCGTACCGTCGCGGCCGTGGCGGGCGAGGTCGAGATGGAAATGGTCGCGGTGATTGGCGTCGTAGTTGGGGCCGAGAACCGTGGTGAACACGTCGCAGGCGCCCTGGTGCACCGAGCGCAGGAAGTTGCGCTCGGCAAAAGCGCCCCACCAGCCCGTCTTGACGGTGATGGTGTGGCCGTTCGCCAGCACGAAGCCTGAGATGTCGATCGCATTGGCGTGCCCATGCTCGGAAAGCCGCGCGCCGTTGACGTGATTCATGGGGCGGCAGGAGTAGGAGGCGGCCACCTTCAGCTCGACAACAGGCACGCCCAGGTGGTAGCGCGCTGCGGGCATGACCACGCGCTGCACCCAGTGGTCGACGGCGGGAACCATCGGGCAGCGCAGCAGCGCCGCCGGCCGCAGCTGCACCCATCCTTGCGCCGTGGCGGATACCGAGAAGGGGCGCAGCGCCCCGCATACGCTGGGGCCGCCAAGACCCGAGCGGGCCGCTATGAAGTGCGTCTCGCGCACCGCGCCGGAAGCAAGGCAGGCACGCTCCTCGTCCGCGCGCCAGGGCTCGTCCCTGGCGACAAAGCGGGGTTGCTGGCTGCACCCCCAGAGGGTCAGCGCTGCCAGGAGCAACGCAATACAAACACGGAGTTGGTACATGGGATGGGTAGAATGCCGTCCGTGATCTTAAGACCGCGTTAACTAGCCCATCCCCGCCATGGTCATACGTGAGCTTTGCGGCGGCTTTTCGATCGACAGCCGGGCGCACGGCCGATTGCGGACAGAAGATCAATCCGACAGGAGGCTCAGTTCGGGACGCCCTCGAGATAGCGCCGCCACTGCCTCTCCCCGACCATGCAGTCTGCCGCCTCCTCGCGTGCGGCCCCTTGCACGCGGATGATGCGCGCAGGCGGCGGCGCTTCGCGACCGGCAATCTCCAACAGCAGCTTGCGGTGGATCGCTGTACGGAACTCATCGACGGTACGCACCGGAACGACGAACGATCCCGGCCCGCCGATGACGCAATCCATGTAGTAGCGATCGAGATCGCGAATATCGAACATGCTCATGGAGGCTGCCTCCTTGAGCATGATCGGCAGGCCATTGATGACGATGCCGCTGGCCAGCAGATCATCACGGATGTACATGACGGTCGGTCCGGAATTGTTGGGACCGTCGCCCGATACGTCCACGACCCGCCGCACACCCTTGACGCCGCTCGTCTCGAACAGGCCCTTCGAGTAGCTGAGGGCGGACGAGATCGACGTCATGCGCATGCGCGAGATCGGCGCGCGCTCCAGCCGGTCGGCAAAGCCTCGGGCCGCATCCGGGCCGTCGATGATGGTCCAGGGAACGACGACGGACTGCGACGGCGGCCCCGCCCATTCCATATAGATGACGGCAATGCGGCCATGCGCACCCGACGTGATGGCCCTGTGGATCTCGCGGTCGCGGAACGCGGCAACGTAGCCGTCGCGCTGCACGCGCTGCTCATCGATGTCCATGGACAGCGACACGTCGACAGCGATGACGAGTTCGAGGTCGACCGGAGCCTGGGCCGAGGCCGCAGGCGGCAGGAACGCAGGGCCGCCGACCAGCGCCAGGCACGGGAGAACGCACAGGGCTGCAGAGCGAAAGCCTTTCATGTCAACAGCTTCGCATAGCACTTGGGACGCCGGAAAGGCGGAAAAGCCGGCCGGCGGGCGGCAATGCCGCACAAATCAAGGTGATTCGACAGCAAGCGCATATTGGAACTTATCCACAGGTTCGCCTTGCAGGACCTCGTTTGTCCGCTGACTCATGTTGTAGCTGCTGTTATCTTGCATCTGCCCGAAAGTGCGTTTGTTGTGCCTGCGTAGAGTATGAGTGCGTAACGGCTCCTGCTTTTTGCTGCCGGTGAGACCAGTGACATTCCCCGCGTTTGTCCTTGTGGTCTGGGCTGGCGGCCTAGCGGGAGCCTTTCATTTGGAAATCACGCCCCTGCAGGCTGCGTGCGCATGAGCGTCGACTGCAGCAGTGCACAGGCCTCCGAGCGCCCTGCCACGGTGTGGAACACGTCGGCCCGGCAGACTGTCAGCGTCTTGCCGGCACGCAGCACCCGGCCTTCGGCCCGCAGCGTCGGAGGCTGAGCGGGGCGCACGAGATTGAGCTTGTATTCAACGGTCAGGATTTCGTTTCCCGCCGGCATCAGCGAGTAGGCAGCATAGCCTGCGGCCGTATCGGCGATCGCGCCAATGGCCCCGCCGTGGAAGAACCCCTGCTGCTGCGAGACACCGTCGGCGTAGGGCATCTCGATGACGCAGAAGCCGGGCTCGAGCGTGACGATGCGCGCGCCCAGCGTTGTCATCAGACCTTGCTTGCCGAAGCTCGCCCGGACTGTGGCGGCGTAGTCGGCATTGCTCGACTCGAATTGCGCTGTCATGTGCTGTCCCTCTACAGACCGGCGGGCCGGGGCCGATCAGGGGCGCCGCCGCAGAAAATCCATAACGCCCTCTTTGTAGACACGGTCGCCGACGGCCAGCATGTGGTCACGCCGCGGAATGGGCAATGCCTCTGCGCCCGGGATCAGGGCGGCAAGATCGGCCGCCGACCCGGCGATCACATCCTCGGTGCCGACGGCCACCAGGACGGGGCACGTGAGCCCGGCGAGCATCTGCTCCGTCACCGGCTCTCGCGAGGAACGAATGCACGCCGCAAGCGCGACGAGATCGCTGCCGGTCTTTTCCGCAAACGCCCGGAAGGTGCGGGCGGTCGGGTTGCTCACCTCGTCGATGCTCCTTGCTTCCAGCGCGTGGGCGATGGCCGCGGTGCCTGCCATGGGCCGGACCATGTTGCCGCCGAGCCCGCCGAAGATGGCACTGCGCACGCGCGCAGGGTGACGGAGCGCAAGGAACGCCGTGATGCGAGCACCCATGGAATAGCCCATCACGTCGGCACGCTCGATTCCGAGGTGGTCGAGCAGACGCCGGGCGTCCTCCGCCATCAGCGGGCCGCCATAGGCCTGCTGATCATGGGGCTTGTCGCTCTCGCCGTGGCCGCGATTGTCGATCGAGATCGTGCGGAAGCCGTTGCGCACGAGAAAATCGACCCAGCCGGTCTCCAGCCAGTTGTAGCGGGTGCTGGAGGCAAAGCCATGAATCAGAAGGACCGGCTCCCCCTCACCCTGGTCCAAGAAAGCGACCCGCACACCGCCGGAATCAAACGTCTGCACGCCATCTCCTTGCCTTTGCCCCTGCGACGCCAACCACCCCTATCATCTCGCCGGTCGAGCGGCTATCGTCTGCGGCCATCGGTATCCCTTCAAGGCAGGCGCTCACAATGGCAGCATCGGTTGTCCCTCATTATGCCAATGATCAGGGCGTGGAGAAGATCTACGTGGGCGTGAAGGAGTTCCAGTGCATGGGCGCCCGCCCGCCCTATGATCACCCGCACGTATTTCTGGACATGGGTGCGGACAGCCAGGCGCTGTGCCCTTACTGCTCGACGCTCTACGTGCATGACGCGCGCCTGCAGCCCGACCAGACGGACCCGAGCGGCTGTCTCGTAGGTCCGGAGAAGGTTGCCACCTGAGCCCGATCGAAGGCCCATCATGCCCGCGACCCGGCCGATCCTGATCGCCGGCGGCGGCATCGGCGGCCTCGCGCTCGCCCTGGCGCTGACGAAGGTCGGTCGCGCCTGCGTCGTCCTCGAGCGCCGCGAACGGTTTGCCACGGAGGGAGCGGGAATCCAGATCGGCCCCAACGGCGTGCGGGTCCTGCAGCAGCTCGGTATCGCCGACGCCCTGCGGCCCTTGGTTGGGGTGCCCGAGAGCATCGACGTTCACGAGGGCAGCAGCGGCCGCCTGCTGGCGCGGCTGCCGCTCGGCCCGTGGATCGCGCACAGGCACGGCGCACCCTACTGGGTTGCGCACCGAGGCGACCTGCATGGCGTGCTGCTGGCAGCGGTTGCCGCCGATGTTCGCGTCTCCATCCGCGCCGGCTTCGAGGTATCTTCCCTGACGCAGACGGCAGATGAGGTTCGCGTCACCAGCTCGGCCGGCGAGACGCTGATCGGCAGCGCGCTCGTCGGCGCCGATGGCCTTTGGTCGAACGTGAGAGCGAAGCTGATGCCGTCCGCGGTGCCGCAGTTTGTCGGCGCCACGGCGACGCGTGCGGTGATTGCGGCCGACGAGGCCGGGCGTCTCAATATGCCCGCCGTCGGACTTTGGCTCAGCCGGCACGCCCATGTCGTTCACTACCCGGTTAGAGGGGGCGCGCAGGTCGCCGTCGTCGTGATTGCCGTGGAGGATTGGCGGGCAACCGATTGGGACACGGAAGCCGATCGCAACGTGTTGTTGGCCCAGATTTCGGGTTTCGATGCCAGCCTGATCAAGGTTCTCGCCAGAGTCCCAGCCTGGCGCAAATGGTCGCTTCAGCGGCTGGCGTCACTGCCACGCTGGTCAAACGACCGGGTTGCGCTGCTGGGCGATGCCGCCCATCCCATGCTGCCCTATCTCGCGCAGGGCGGTGTGCTGGCCCTCGAGGATGCCCTCGTCTTCAGCCAGTGCCTGGTCGTGCATGCCGCTGACGAGCCCAGCGCCTTCCAGGCTTACGAAACCCAGCGCCTGCGGCGCGCGACGCGCGTGCAGGCGATGAGCCGGCGCAACGGCCGCATCTATCACTTGGCGCCGCCGCTTTCCTGGGCGCGGGACGCGATCCTGCGCTGGGTGCCCGGCGCGTGGCTGATGTCGGGCTACGACTGGCTTTACGGCTGGCAGCCGGGAGCGGAATGAAGCGGCGGGAAGGCACCACCTGTCGTCACGATTTGCCCTTGCCCGCCGCGAGCCTCTCGCGCACCCAGGCTTCGAACTGATGCTTGCAGCCCAGCTTGTGGAGCTCGGTGAGCACGTCGCCGTCCGCCGGCAGGCGCTCAAGCACGCGCAGCGTAATCTGCCGGCGCGTCCTGTTCTGCATGAAGAGGTCGTATTTTCCGTCCGGCCGAGGCGTGATGGCAGCGGGCCATGGCGCAAGTTCGCTGCCGGCTGCCCATTGGGCCTCGGCCCGCTCCGCGCTCGCCATGTCGACCACGGTTACGCTCTCGGCGCGCGAGGAGGCCGCGCGCACGAGTTGCAGCTTCGCGCTCTTGTCGACGCACACTGTGGCGTCCATCGTCGCAGGCACCTCCGCCCATGAGAAGCCCGCACGCAGCTTCGGCATCTCGCGCCCGATGCTGCGCGTCGCCCCCGGAGTGGCCTCGGTAGCGCCGCCGGTCTGCAGGATGTTGCGAAGCCAGGCTATGACGCCCTCGTTCTGCGTCTGCCCCTTGGCGAAATCCGCGAGGGAGCCATTGTAGGGCCCCCGGATGGTTTGCGTCTTGCCGGAGGGAAGCACCGCGCGGATGAACGCTCCTGACGGCACCGCGATCGTGTCGTCGGCGGCGAGCCGGCTCCCGACCCTGATGCCAGCGGCGGTCGATTCGATCACGTAGATATCCGCAAGCGCCGGGGGCAGAAGCGTGAAGGTCGTGAACAACGCTGCCGCAAGCGCCAGGGCAGCGGAGCGTAATGGCCGGCTGATCATCTGACGAACCACCTCTTGCGATCGGGCCGGCGGTGGCCGAGCCACAAGCCGATGTAATGCCCGGAGAACTCGCCCAGGAACCAGGCAATGAGAGCGAGCACGATGGGAAGTATGATACGGAACTGCCAGAACACAATTGTGTCCACGAGGACGATGACGACCGTCGCAATGCTGCCCAGAAGCAGACCCTGCCGCTTGAGGCGATAACGCCACCCCACCAGGAAGCCCAGCGCTACCATCGCGGCCAGTGCCAGCCGCAACACCAGCGAATCGGCCTCGAGCTGGCCGATGCTGCGACCGTCGATCGTTTCCGCCAGGATATGCGCATGGATCAGGACGCCGGGCATGCGCTCGTGAGTGCTGGACGTGAGCGGCGTCAGGTGCTGGTCCAGGTCCGGAAACAGGCCCCCGATGATGACGATCTTGTCCTTCAGGCCCGTGCGCGCGGCCTGTGTACCCGGGTTGTCGGCGGGCCCGACCAGGATTTCCGCCGGAATGGTGAGAAACGTGTCGGAGCCGTCCCGGGGCGGACGCAGCCAGGCGACGCGCCGACGGGTTTCGCGGAAGCGGTATCCGGCACTCTCGGCCAGGACCCCGGCGAAGCTCTTGGGAAAGGCGGAGCCCGGCGCGGGCTGGGCCGTGAAGCGGACGACCCAGTCGCGCTCGGTCGCGAGGTTGACATAGCCTGCGGGCCGCCCCGCCTGGGCAAGGAAGGCCGACTGGCGATCGCTCTGCGGCTGGCTCAGATTGAGCCGCTCGTCAGCCGCGGCAAGAACGACCTTGGCCCGCGCCCTTCTCAGCGCGTCGATCAGCAGCTCCTCGTTGTCGGCGGGAGCCGTCCGTGTGAAGAGCACATCGATGCCGATGACCTTGGCGCCGGCGGCATCCACCATGTCGACCAGCCGGGCGAGCAAAGCTCTGTCGATGGGAAGCCTGATCTTGTAGTCGCTCAACGTCTGGTCGCTGATGCCGACCAGTGCCACGTGCGGATGCTGGCTCGGAAGCTGATCGGAAAGCAGCGACGTGCGCACATCCGCCATCGCATGCTCGAAGCGCAGGAGACCCGGCGCATGGCGCGGCATGAGATCGGCCAGCAGGAGGGTCGCCAGCACGGCGAACACGCACGCCAAAAGGACGGGGCGGGGAAAGAGCGCGCGACCGGATCTGGGCCGGAGCCGGGCATCGGCAGTCATCGTGAGCGCACCCCTTGCTGGACGCACCGAACCCTATTGGAGGCGGAGTTTCAGAACAAGCGGGGCGCGATGGCATCTTGCCCCTGTGCCGCTTGCCTCTATAACTCCCCCAACACGGAGTAAGCAGTGGATGCCGATGAACGCGAACTTTTATGCCCTTCTTGAGGACAAGATGCGCGCCGCCGGTGACGCCCCGGCGTTCGAGACGTCCGACGGACAAATCCTGAGCTACGCCAAGCTCATCGAGGATGTCGGCCGCTCTGCGGCGGCGCTCAGGTCGCTCGGCGTTGCGCCCGGCGATCGGGTCATGGCCCAGGTCGAGAAGTCGATCGCCAACGTCTGTCTTTATCTGGCAACGCTGAAGATCGGCGCCGTGTTCAATCCGCTCAACACGGCCTACACAGCCGCCGAGATCGAATACTTCATCTCCGATGCCACACCGAAGGTGATTGTCGTCTCGCCCGAGCGCCAAGCCGAGATCGAGACCATCATCAGGGCGAGCAAGGTCCGCGCCGTGCAGACCATGGGTTCAAACGGGGCCGGAACGTTCACCGATCTTGCAGCCACGCAAGGGCCGGCTGGCGAGACGGTGAGCCGCAGTGCCGACGATCTGGCGGCTCTGATCTACACCTCGGGCACCACCGGGCGCTCCAAGGGCGCCATGATCACGCACGGCAACATCACCTCCAACGCCCAGGTGCTGCACGCTTACTGGGGCTTCCGGCCAGGAGATGTGCTTCTGCACGCGCTGCCGATCTTCCATGTGCACGGCCTCTTCATCGCCTTGCACACCTCCCTGCTCAACACGTCGCGCATTCTCTGGATGCCGAAGTTCGAGCTTGCAGAGTTCATGCGGTTGCTGCCGCGTGCCACCGTGGTGATGGGCGTGCCGACGTTCTATACGCGGCTGCTCGCCGAGCCGTCTTTCGGCATCGATCAATGCCGCAATCTGCGCCTTGCCATCTCGGGCTCTGCGCCGCTGCTCGCCGAGACGCATCGTGACTTCACGGCGCGCACTGGCCTTGAGATTCTCGAGCGCTACGGCATGACCGAAGCCGGCATGATCACCTCCAATCCCTACAAGGGGGGCACACGCGAGCCAGGCACCGTCGGCTATCCGCTGCCGGGAGTCTCGGTGCGCATCGCCGATGCAGAAGGCCATGCGCTGGCGGCCGGAGAGGTCGGCGTCCTCGAGGTCAAAGGGCCCAACGTGTTCAAGGGATACTGGCGCAATCCCGAGAAGACCAAGGAAGAATTCCGGACCGACGGCTACTTCACCACTGGTGATCTCGCCACCATGGCCAAGGACGGACGCTGCACCATTGTCGGCCGGGCGAAAGACCTCATCATCACGGGCGGATTCAACGTCTATCCCAAGGAGATCGAAGGCGAGCTCAACAGCCTGCCCGGTATCGGGGAGTCCGCGGTGGTGGGGGTGCCCCACCCCGATTTCGGCGAGGGCATCATCGCCGTGATCACGCCCGTGCCGGGGCAGACCCCGCCGAACGAAGCCGACATCATCGCGTCGCTGTCCAAGCGGCTCGCGAAGTTCAAATTGCCCAAGCGCGTGTTCGTCGCCAAGGACCTGCCGCGCAACGCCATGGGCAAGGTGCAGAAGAACAACCTCACCGCGCAATACCGCGAGACCTTCAAGGGTTGATCGGCGGGATCATGCCCGCCGGATCTGCTCCATCGGACGGGGTGGCCGCCTATGCATAGGTGCGCTCGTCGGCGATGACCTTGCCGTCGTTGGGCAGCGTACCCGGTGCGACGATCTCCACCTCGCCCTTGAGCTTGGTGACGGCCTGCAGCGTCTCCGCAAGCTTCCCCTTCAAGCCTGCATCCGCCGAAGTCGCTTCGGCCCGCAGTGTCATGGTGTCCTGCTCGCCCGACCGGCCGACCACGAGACGCAGGCGCCCGAGTTCCGCGTGGCGCTTGGCGATCTCGGCAATGTTCTCCGGGTGAACGAACATGCCTTTGACCTTCGTGGTCTGGTCGGCACGCCCCATCCATCCCTTGATGCGCATGTTGGTGCGGCCGCAGGCGCTCTTCCCCGGCAGCACAGCCGAGAGGTCGCCCGTCCCCAGGCGGATCATCGGATAGTCGCGATTGAAGGCAGTGACGACCACCTCGCCGACCTCGCCGGCAGGCACAGGATCGCCGGTGCCGGGGCGCACGATCTCCACGATCACACCCTCATCCACGATCATGCCCTCCATGGCCGGGCTCTCGTAGGCGATGATGCCGAGATCGGCGGTGGCATAGGTCTGGAAGGTGTCGATGCCGCGCTGCTTGTACTCCTGGCGCAGCGACGGGAACAAGGCGCCGCCCGAGACCAGTGCCTTCTTGAAGGAGGAAGCGTTCCTGCCCGCCTCCTTGGCCTTGTCGAGCAGGATCTTGAGGTAATCCGGAACGCCGACGTAGGCGGTGGGCTTGAGGTGCTGGATCGCCTCGATCTGCTGTTCGGTGTTGCCGGGACCCGCCGCGATCACGCCACAACCGAGCGCACGGGCACCAGCGTCGAGAATCCAGCCTCCGGGCGTCAAGTGATAGGCGAACGTGTTGTGCACGATATCGCCTTTGCGTATGCCGGCGGCAAACAGCGCCCGCGCCGAGCGCCACCAGTCCTCACCGAAGCCCTCGGGCTCGAAGATCGGCCCCGGCGACATGAAGATGCGCGCCAGCCTGCCTGCAGGCGACGTGGCGAAGCCGCCGAAGGGCGGCGCCTTCGCCTGCAGCTCCTTCAGCGCGGATTTGCGCAAGACGGGCAGCTTGGCGAGCACCTCGCGCGATGTCACGGCATTGGGATCGACACCGGCGAGATGGCTGGCCCAGCCGGGCGCGCCCGCCATCGCGTTGCTGATCAGCCCCGGCAGCAAGTTGAATTGCGCCCGCTCGCGCTGCTCCGGGTCGCGGACTTCGAGCTGGTCGTAGTGGTCATCGGTCACAGGTGAAATCCGTCGTTGCGCTCAAGCCAGCCAGCGCTTGCGGCGCTTGTAGGATTTCACATCGCGGAAGCTCTTGCGATCGCCGCCGCCAACACCCAGGTAGAACTCCTTCACGTCCTCATTCTCGCGCAGCGACTTGGAATCGCCGTCCATGACGACGCGTCCGCTCTCGAGGATATAGCCGTAGCTGGCATAGCGCAGAGCGACGTTGGTGTTTTGCTCAGCGAGCAGGAAGCTAACCCGCTCTTTGGTGTTGATGTCGCGCACGATCTCGAAGATCTGCTCGACGATCTGCGGCGCCAGGCCCATCGAAGGCTCGTCGAGCAGGATCATAGTCGGACGCGACATCAGGGCCCGGCCAATCGCGGTCATCTGCTGCTCGCCTCCCGAGGTGTAGCCGGCAAGCGAGTTGCGCCGCTCCTTGAGGCGCGGGAAGTACGCATAGACCATATCGAGATCGGCAGCGACTGCGCCGCGCCCGTCGCGCCGGGTGAACGAGCCGGTCAGCAGGTTCTCCTCGACGGTGAGATGGCCGAAGCAGTGGCGGCCCTCCATCACCTGGATGCAGCCGCGCCGCACCAGGTCGTTGGGCGTCATGCCGTCGACGCGCTCGCCCTTGAACTCGATGCGGCCCTTGGTGACCTCGCCGCGCTCGGAGCGCACCAGATTGGATATGGACTTCAAGGTGGTCGACTTGCCGGCGCCGTTGGCGCCGAGCAGGGCGACGATGCCGCCTTCCGGCACCTCCAGCGACACACCCTTCAGCACCAGGATGACGTGGTCGTAGATAACCTCGATGTTGTGGACGCCGAGAATCGGCGTGGCCGCCTCGGTCTTGGCGACGGGGGCTGGTTTTGCCAGGGCTTCAGTCACAGAGGTGGCACTCCTGCGGTTCATGGCGCGGGAGGCGGACGCACCGCCTCCCGCCGATCGTGTTCAGTTGAGACGAGCGCGGGGCTCAGCTCTCCTTGGAGCAGTCGCGCGGCGTGATCTTCTTCTCCGCCGCGTACTTGGCCGAGATGTCCTTCACGAGCGGCTCGGTGGTGGCCTGGTTGGCGGTGTACCAACCGGAGATCACCTTCCACGCCTTGCCGTCCCACTGCTGCACGCGCCCATCGCGCGCACCTTCGTGGTCCGTGCAGGAGATCTTGACCGGCTTCAGCACGCCCTCGAAGCCCAGCTCCTTGATGCGCGCCTCCGTCAGGTTCAGGTTCTCGAGACCCCAGCGGACCTGCTCGCCCGTCAGCGGCTTCTTGCCGAACTTCTCCTGCGCCTTGCGGATGGCCTCGACACCCAGCATGGCGTTGACCACACCGCGGTTGTAGAGCACCTGGCCGAAGTCGTCCTTGCCGAGGCCCTTGCCCTTGGCATGGACGTGCTTCTGGATTTCCTCGTGCACCTTGAACTTGCCGGCGCCGTGCTGAAGCATGAGGGCCTTGTAGCCGACGGCCTGGTCGCCCGCCGGCGTCACGTCAGGCTCCGCGCCCGACCACCACACGCCGATCATCTTGTCGCGCGGATAAGCGACGGCCGCCGCCTCCTTGACCGCGGTGCCGTTCATGACACCCCATCCCCAGACCAGCACATAGTCGGGCTTGTTCTGGCGGATGGAGAGCCACTGCGACTTCTGTTCGACGCCGGGATGGGTGACGGGGATGGGCGTGAACTCGAAGCCGTGCTTCTGGGCCAGCGCCTGAAGCGCCGGGATCGGCTCCTTGCCGTAGGGGCTGTCGTGATAGAGCAGCGAGATCTTCTTGCCCTTCAGCTTGTCCGCACCGCCCAATTCCTTCGCGACATGCTGGATGGCGATGTCGGCTGCCGACCAGTAGGTGCCGAGCAGCGGGAAGTTCCACATGAAGACGGCGCCGTTCTTGGAGTCGGCACGGCCGTAGCCCATCGTGATGATGGGAATCTTGTCCGTCGTCGTCTTCTCGGTCAGCGCGAACGTGATGCCGGTCGACAGCGGGTTGATGAAGGCAGCGCCGGTCGGCCCCTTGCCCTTCAGGCGCTCGTAGCACTCGACGCCCTTGTCGGTGGCATAGCCCGTCTCGCACTCTTCGACGAGAAGCTTGACACCGTTGATGCCGCCGTCCCGCTCGTTGACCAGATTGTAGTAGTCGGCCACGCCATTTGCGTAAGGCACGCCGTTCACGGCGTAGGCGCCCGTCCGATAGGACAGGATCGGGATGAACTGCTCGCCTTGCGCCGCGGCCGGCGTGGCAAGCGCCGCGCCCGTGAGGACGGCAGCCGCCAATACCAGTGTGTTGCGAACCATTTCCTACTCCTCCTCAATCGGTCCGGTCTTGCATTGCCGGACCTAACTTTGCGGGCTCCATCGCTTCTTCTACCGGCGACCGCCGCTCCGCGTTGCGGCCCCGGATTCCCTTGCTCCGGCCACCCTCAATAGGGGAAGGGCCAGAGTCTGAGCTTCTCCTTCCCGATCGACCACAGCCTGGCGAACCCGTGCGGCTCCTTGATCAGCAGGTAGCAGATGATCGACCCGAAGATGATGAACTCGAGATGCGTGATGGTCTCGGTCGAGAGCGGCACGCCGAGCTCGGTCGGGATCAGGTTCAGCATGATCGGCAGGATAAGGATGAAGCCGGCGCCAAGGAACGAGCCCAGGATCGAGCCCAAGCCCCCGATGATCACCATGAACAGGAGCTGCAGCGAACGATCGATGGAGAAGGCTAGCGGCTCCCATGAGCCCAGATAGACGAACGCCCACAGCGCGCCGGCAATACCGACGATGAAGGACGACACCGCAAATGCCGTGAGCTTGGCATAGAGCGGGCGGATGCCCATGAGCTCGGCAGCGATGTCCATGTCCCGGATTGCCATCCATTGCCGCCCGAGATTGCCGCGCACCAGGTTCTTGGCCATGAACGCGAAGACGGTCACGAAGATCAGGCACAGCAGGTAGCGCTCGATGGGCGTGTGGAACGTCACTCCGAAGAAGTTGAGATCCGGTGCGTTGACCGACCCCGACGGGGCGTAGTTGGTGAACCACTTCACGCGCAGGAACACCCAGTCGAAGAAGAACTGCGCGGCAAGCGTCGCGACCGCCAGATAGAGCCCTTTGATCCTGAGGCTGGGAATGCCGAACAGGATGCCGACGATCGCCGCCATCAGCCCGCCGAGTAGGATCGAAGCCAAGACCGGCAGGGGTGCGATCGAGATCTCGGTGCCGAGCCAGGCAATAGGCAGGTGCACGCCGGTTCCGAACTTGTAGGCGGAGTAGGCGCCGATGGCCATGAATGCGCCGCTGCCGAGCGAAATCTGCCCGCAATAGCCGACGAGGATGTTCACGCCGATGGCGGCCAGCGCGAGGATCAGGAACGGAAGCAGGATGGCGCGCAGCAGGTAGTCGGAGCCGAGCGGCCAAATGTGGTAGGTAGAAAGCAGCGGAACGCCGACGAAGGCAAAGGCGAGCAGAAGCGCCAGCGCGACCCGATCCTGCCGGATCGGGAAGATCGCCATGTCCGCCGCGTACGTTGTCTTGAACTGGCCGGCCTCGCGATAGAGCACGCCCGCAACCTCCTCAGATACGCTCGATGATGCGCTCGCCGAACAGCCCCTGCGGGCGGACCAGCAGGACGGCGAGCGCCAGCACGTAGGCGAACCAGTATTCGATGCCGCCGCCGATATGCGGCCCGAGGAACACCTCGGCGATCTTCTCGCCCGCGCCCACGATCAACCCGCCGACAATGGCACCCGGCACCGACGTGAAACCGCCGATGATCAGGACGGGCAGCGCCTTGAGTGCCAGGAAGGTGATGGAGAACTGCACGCCGAGCTTCGTTCCCCACACCGTCGCCGCCACCAGCGCGACGAGGCCGGCAACCAGCCACACGACGAACCAGATCCAGCTGATGGGGATGCCGACCGATTGAGCGGCGGCATGGTCGTCGGCCACCGCCCTCAGCGCGCGGCCGGTCTTGGTGCGCTGGAAGAAGACGGCCAGGCCCGCAACCAGGATGCCGGCGATGAAACCGCCCCAGACGTCGAGCTTGTTGACGAGGATGCCGCCCGGGAACAGGCCCTCGAATAGAAACCAGGCATCGGTCGGAAACAGGCGCAAGGGGTAGACGTCCGAGCCGAAGATCATCTGCGATGCACCTTCGAGAATGAAGGTGGCGCCGATGGTCGACATGAACAGCGTCAGCCCGTCCTGGTTGACGAGGGGGCCGAGCACGAAGCGCTCGATCAGCCACGCCGTGATCGCCATGATGACGCCGGCGAAGCAAAGCGCGAGGATGATGGAGCTCCAGAGTGGAAAGCCTCTGGCAACGAGAAAGTCGAGCGACCGCACGAGGGCGAGCCCGGCCAGCAGGACCATCGCTCCCTGCGCAAAATTGAAGACGCCCGAGGCTTTGAAGATCAGCACGAAGCCGAGCGCCACCAGCGAATAGAGGACGCCCGCCAGCAAGCCGCCGACAAGAACCTCGAGGAATTGGCCGAGAAGAACCACGCACTACTCCTCAGTGAGGAACGCCGAGATAGGCGTCGATCACCTTCTGATCGTTCTGCACCTCTGCGGGCGTGCCGTCGGCGATCTTCTGCCCGTAGTCGAGCACCACCACCCGGTCCGACAGGTCCATCACCACGCCCATGTCATGCTCGATGAGGGCAATCGTGGTGTCGAACGTGTCCTTCACCGTGAGGATGAAGCGGCTCATGTCCTGCTTCTCCTCGAGATTCATGCCGGCCATCGGCTCGTCGAGCAGCAGCAGCTCGGGCTCGGTCGCCAGGGCACGGCCGAGTTCGACGCGCTTCTGCAGGCCGTAGGGCAGCTTGCCGACCGGCGTCTTGCGGATGTGGGCGATTTCCAGGAAGTCGATGATGCGCTCGACCTCCTGCCGGTGGCGGATCTCCTCGCGCTGCGACACGCCCCAATAGATGGCCTGCGCGACAAGGCCCCGCCGCATCTTGAGCGTGCGGCCGGTCATGATGTTGTCCAGCGTCGACATGCCTTTGAAGAGGGCGACGTTCTGGAACGTGCGGGCGATACCCTGGCTGGCCGCGATATGGGGGCGCATCTGGCTGCGCCTCTTGCCCTTGAACGTGATCACGCCTTCCTGGGGATGATAGAAGCCGTTGATGACGTTGAGCATCGAGGTCTTGCCGGCGCCGTTGGGGCCGATGATGGCGCGGATCTCGCCCTTGCGGATGTCGAAGGAGACATCGCGCAACGCCCTTACGCCGCCGAAAGACAGCGAGACGTTTGCCACGGAAAGCAGCACATCGCCCGCCGCGATGCCGCTGCGGCCTCCCGTGGCCGGTCGGGGCTCCACGTCGGCTTTCATTCCGCAGCCTCCCTCATGGGTGCAGCCGCGCGCACCGGATAAGTCTCCATATCGACGATGCGGATGTCACCTTCGACAATGCCCTTGCGGCCGTCCTCGAAAGTCATCTCGGTGGCGACATGGCATTCCTTGGAGCCGTCGTAGAGCGCCTTGACCAGGACGGCATAGCGGTCGGCCACGAAGGAGCGGCGCACCTTCTGCGTGCGCGTCAACTCGCCGTCGTCGGCATCGAGCTCCTTGTGCAGGATCAGGAAGCGCCTGACTTGAGAGGCCGCCATCTGCGGCTCGTCCGCCAGGGCCTTGTTGAGCTCGTCCACGCGCTTGCGGATGATCTCGTAGACCTGCGGATGCGCGGCCAGCTCCTGATAGCTGGCATAGGAGACGTTGTTGCGCTCGGCCCAGTTGCCGACCGAAACAAGGTCGATGTTGATGAACATCGTCACGTACTCGCGTCCGTGACCGAAGGCGACCGCCTCCTTGACCTCCGGGAAGAACTTGATGCGGTTCTCGAGGTATTTCGGGGCAAACAGCGCGCCGCTGTTGAGCCGGCCCACGTCCTTGGCGCGATCGATGATGCGCAGATGTCCGCGCTGGTCGATGAAGCCGGCGTCGCCCGTGTGCACCCAGCCGTCGGGCGTCTTGGTCTCCGCCGTCGCCTCCTCGTTCTTGTAGTACTTGAGGAATACGCCGGGACTCTTGAACATCACCTCGCCGTTGTCGGCGATCTGGATCTGCACATCGGGTCCGGGCTTGCCGACGGTTTCGGGGAACACCTCGCCATCGGGCTGCAGCGTTATGTAGACGCTGGCCTCCGTCTGCCCGTAGAGCTGCTTCAGGTTGATGCCGAGCGAGCGGTAGAAGCGGAACAGCTCAGGCCCGATCGCCTCGCCGGCCGTGTAGGCGACGCGCAGGTTGCTGAACCCCATACGGTTCCTGAGCGGTGCGTAGACGAGCAGATCGCCGAGCCGATACAGCAGCCGGTCCTTGATGCCCACCGGCCGCCCATCGAGAATCTGCTCGCCGCAGCGCCTGGCAACGGACAGGAAGTAGTCGAACATCCCCTTCTTGAAGCGGCTCGCGTCCTCCATGCGCACCATGATCTGCGTCAGCAGGTTCTCGAACACCCGCGGCGGTGCAAAGAAATACGTCGGGCCGATCTCGCGCCGATCCTCCACCACCGTCTCAGGACTTTCGGGACAAGCTATGCACATGGCGCCGGCGAAGGCCTGGCCGTACGAGAAGATGTGATCGCCGACCCACGCCATGGGCAAATACGCAAGCAGCGTGTCGTCGGCGGTGAAATTGTCGAACTTGTTGCCGTTCTGGCCCGACACGACGATGTTCTCGTGGGTCAGCATCACCCCTTTGGGCCGGCCCGTCGTGCCGGAGGTGTACAGCATGACGCTGACGTCGGCGCCCCTGCCTTTGGCGATCTCGTCGAGCCACCAGCCGGCGGCACCGGCATTCTTGCGCATCTCCTCCTGACCGAGGCGCTCGACATCCTCGAAGGAGTGCAGGCTCGAATGATCGTAGTCCTTGAGGCCGCTCGGATCGTCGTAGATGATCCGCTGCAGCTTGGGCAGGCGCTCGGCGGCCGAGATGATCTTGTCGACCTGCTCCTGGTCCTCGACCACCGCCATCTTCACCTCGGCGTGCTCGAGCACGTAGGCCATCTCGTCGGCAACGGAGTCCTGATAGACCGGCACGGGGACGCCGCCGAGGCTCTGAACGGCGGTGAACGTCGCGTAGAGGCGGGGCCGATTGTCGCCGATGATGGCCACCGTGTCGCCGCGCTCGAAACCGAGCTTCCTCAGCCCGATCGCGAACGCGCGCACCTCATCGTGCACGCGGGCCCAGGTCCAAGTCTGCCAGATGCCGTAGTCCTTGTGGCGGATGGCAGGCCGATCCGCGTATTGCGCCGCGTTACGCAGCAAGAGCTTCGGTATCGTGTCGAATTGCTCAGTCGCGCGCGCTGTCTCGACAGTCACGTGATACACCACCTCCCGGAAAATGCGTGGCAGGACCGGCTTCGCGACGGCCGCTTCGCCACCGCATCCGCCGGTTTGCCTGCCATTCGCGCTTTGCGCGCTTGTTGTTGATCCACTGTCAGCACG
Source organism: Hyphomicrobiaceae bacterium (assembly GCA_008933705.1). GTDB lineage: Bacteria > Pseudomonadota > Alphaproteobacteria > Rhizobiales > Hyphomicrobiaceae > AWTP1-13. Next base: position 143,205 of record WBUN01000001.1, on the reverse strand, counting down.
TGGGCCGCCTCCGACAGCTAGGGTGAACTAGCCACAAAATGAACCACGGCTCAATGCGATTTTAGACAGACAGAGCAGGACTTGTCTGCTAAGCTTACGAAGGTTTTGGATCTGCGCGGCCGCACCCTTCTGATCAGCCCTCATAACGACCCAGCTGGTCCACGTCGATCACTGTGATGCCGCAGCGGTCATTAACCAGCAAGCCCGCCGCCTCAAGCCTGATGAGGCTCTTGTTCGCGATCTGCCGGGACACGCCTGCCAGCAGTGCCAGTTCCTCCTGAGTGATTGCGATGCGCTTGCCGGTGTTGGGGTACAGCACCGGGTTGAACAGCCAGGCGAGATGACGTGCGACGCGGGCGGTCGGATCGTGGATACGATCGCACTCGATGGTGGCAATGAACTGCCCCATCCGCTCATTGAGCTGCTGCACCAGATAGCGGGTGAAGCCTACGCTCGTGTCGAACAGCCACATGAAAGTGGCCCGGTTCATCATGGCAAGATGGGTATCGCGCAGCGCCACCAGATCGTACTTGCGCGCCTCGTTCTTCAGGACGCTGCCCTCGCCGAACCATCCCCCGGCCCCGGCGCCGGCAAAGGTCATGGCCTTGCCGCCCACCGAGATCGCGCTGATCTTGACGAGCCCGGTGACCACGCCTGTCCAGTAGTCGAGCCGATCGCCGCGATGACAAATGTAGCTGCCAGCAGGAAACCGCCGCTCCGAGATGCCTTTGATGGCGCGTGCGGCCTCGGCTTCCGTGAGCACATCGGCCCAGAAGGCGACCCGTCGAAGCTCCTCTTTCGCGCCCACCTGAGCACCGTCAGCGGTTCTCGCAGGCGCCTGCTCCAGAACCCTCCTCAACGACCTCAACCCACCGGAATCGATCCGACGACAACCCGTGCGCGAACCGGCGGTCGACGGCGCTTGGGAATCGGCGAGTTGATGGTCTGCCCTGCGCTCAGGAGGGCCAGCACAGACGCTTTGCATTTGTTGATAACATAGCATTGCTGTTTGTGCACCTCTATGGAACTAATGGCCGCGTCCCTGTGCGCAAACACCAATCCAGCATTGCCCGCATGCATGGCTTCGACTGGAACGATCTTCGGTATTTCCTGGCCATTGCACGATCGGGCAAGCTGACCACGGCTGCGCGCCAGCTCGGTGTTGATCACACCACGGTGTCTCGCCGCGTCGCCGCCCTCGAGGAGGGTCTCAAGGCCACCCTCTTCGAGCGCAGCCCGCACGGCTACAAGCTGACGGATGCCGGGGAACGGCTGATGGCGCACGCCGAGATGATCGAAACGGCCGCCCACCAGGCATTGAGCGACATCGGCGAGGCGGACCTGTCTCTGACGGGCTCCGTGCGTATCGGTGCACCCGACGGCTTCGGCTCCATCTTCCTGGCACCGCGCCTGTGGACCCTGTGCCGGCGGCACCCGGGGCTCGAGATCGATCTCGTGGCCATGCCGCGTCAGTTCTCGCTCTCCAAGCGGGAGGCGGACGTGGCCATCGTGCTGGCGCGGCCAACCACCGGCCGTCTGAAGGCGCGCCGGCTCACCGACTACCTGCTCGGCCTGTTCGCTTCGAAGGACTACCTGGCCCGCCGAAGCCCCATCCTGAAGCCAGCCGATCTCAAGGACCACCGCCTTATCGGCTACATCGAGGATATGATCTTCACGCCCGAGCTCGACTACCTCCCCCTGATCGAGAAGGACCTCAAGACGAACTTTGCCTCGACCAATCTGATCGCACAGCTCAACGCCACCAGGGCGGGAGCCGGCGTGTGCGTGCTTCCCTACTTCATGACGGCGGGCATTCCAGAGCTGGTGCCCGTATTGCCGCGTGACGTCCGCATCAGGCGGACCTTCTGGCTCATCACGCATGCCGACCTCGCCGGCATGCTCCGCGTCCGCGTGACCAGCGACTTCATTGCCGAGGAGGCACAGAAGGCGAAGTCGTTGTTCCTGCCCGATGGGTAATTCGCACTGCCGGTGCGCCAATGCCCATGCCATTACGAGGGAACGCGCCTTGCCGCTCGCAGCAGCAGCGTGCTAGCGAGGCCTCAATACGCAGCATGACACGCATGGGAGAAGCGCCATGATCGAGTACGGACATTTCATCGGCGGCAAGACGGTCAAGGGAACGAGCGGGCGGTTCGGCGATGTTTTCCAGCCGATGACCGGTGAGGTCCGCGCCAAGGTGGCGCTGGCATCGGCGGCCGAGGTGGCGGCGGCCGTCGCGAACGCCAAGGCCGCGCAGCCGGCCTGGGGCGCAACCAACCCGCAGCGGCGGGCGCGCGTGCTCATGAAGTTCCTGGAGCTGGCCCAGCGCGACTACGACAAGCTGGCCGACTGCCTCGCCCGCGAGCACGGCAAGACCATCGCCGACGCCAAGGGCGACATCCAGCGCGGGCTCGAGGTGGTCGAGTTCGCCTGCGGCATCCCCCACCTGATGAAGGGCGAGTACACCGAAGGCGCCGGCCCCAACATCGACATCTATTCCATGCGCCAGCCGCTGGGCGTGGTCGCCGGCATCACGCCGTTCAACTTCCCCGCCATGATCCCGATGTGGAAGTTCGGGCCGGCCATTGCCTGCGGCAACGCCTTCATCCTGAAGCCGTCGGAGCGCGATCCCGGCGTGCCGCTGATGCTGGCCGAGCTGATGCTTGAGGCGGGTCTGCCGGCCGGCATCCTCAATGTCGTCAACGGCGACAAGGAGGCGGTCGACGCCATCCTCGATCACCGCGACATCATGGCCATCGGCTTCGTCGGCTCCACGCCGATCGCCGAGTACATCTATACGCGCGGCTGCGCGGCGGCAAAGCGCGTGCAGTGCTTCGGCGGCGCCAAGAACCACATGATCATCATGCCGGATGCCGACATGGATCAGGCCGTCGACGCCCTCATCGGGGCCGGCTACGGCTCGGCCGGCGAGCGCTGCATGGCCATCTCGGTTGCCGTCCCGGTCGGCAAGAAGACGGCCGACACTCTGATCGAGCGGCTCATCCCTCGTGTCGAGTCGCTCAAGATCGGCCCCTCCACCTCGGGCGATGCCGACTTCGGGCCGCTGGTGACGGCAGCCCACCTCAGGAAGGTGAAGGACTACGTGGCGCTGGGCATCGAGGAGGGCGCCAAGCTCAAGGTGGACGGCCGCAACTTCAAGATGCAGGGCTATGAGAACGGCTTCTACATGGGCGGCTGCCTGTTCGACGAGGTGAAGCCCGGCATGCGCATCTACAAGGAGGAGATCTTCGGCCCCGTGCTTTGTGTGGTGCGCGCCAAGACCTATGACGAGGGCCTGGCGCTGGCGACCGACCATGAATACGGCAACGGCGTCGCCATCTTCACCCGCGACGGTGATGCGGCACGCGACTTCGCGGCCAAGGTCAACGTCGGCATGGTGGGCGTCAACGTGCCGATCCCGGTGCCGCTCGCCTACTACACCTTCGGCGGCTGGAAGCGCTCGGGCTTCGGCGATCTGAACCAGCACGGCCCGGACTCGGTGCGCTTCTACACCAAGACCAAGACGGTGACTTCGCGCTGGCCATCCGGCATGAAGGAAGGCGCCGAGTTCGTCATCCCGACCATGAAGTGAGGGTAGCTGCGTCCATCCGCACATCGAAGCAGGCCCGGGGCGGCGACGGGCACCGCAAGACTGGATGCTGCCCCTGCGGGGCAAGCATTGCCATGCCCGCCTGCGCCGGTGTGACGCCGGTGATGGACGCCCCCGCGCGCCTTGACATCGGAGGGCACATGCGGCGCAAGGTCGTCCCATGAACTACCGTCACGTCTACCACGCGGGCAACTTCGCCGACGTGCTCAAGCACGCGGTGTTCACGCTCATCATCGAGCACCTCAAGCGCAAGGACGCACCGTTTCGGGTCATCGACACGCATGCGGGGCGCGGGCGCTACCCCCTCACCTCGGCGGCGGCCGGAAAGACCGGGGAATGGCGCGATGGCATCGGCCGGCTGCTCGGCAGGGACGTGCGGACCCTGCCCCACGATGCCGCGCAAATCCTCGCACCCTATCTTGAAGCCGTGCGCGCAGAGAATGCGCCGGGCGCAATCAACATGTATCCGGGCAGCCCCTGCCTGGCGAGGCGTTTGATGCGCCCGCAAGACGTTCTGATCGTCAACGAGATCCATCCGGACGAGCTGGAGCAGCTAAGGGCCGCGGTCGGCCGAGACCGCCGCGTGAAGGTCATGGAACTCGACGGCTGGGTCGCGCTCAGGTCGCTTCTCCCTCCCAAGGAGCGCAGGGGGGTCATTCTGATCGATCCGCCCTTTGAGCAGGAGGGCGAGTTCGGCCGCATCGCCGAAGGCCTGGCCCAGGGTCTGCAGCGCTTTGCCACCGGCATCTTCGTGGCCTGGTACCCGATCAAGGATCCAAAGCCGATAGCCCGCTTTCACGAAGCCTTGGCGGCCATGGGCGAACGCCGGTTCCTGCGTGTCGAGCTGTTGATCCGGCGGCCCAGCGATCCCGACACTCTCAACGGTTGCGGGCTCGTCATCGCCAATCCTTCCTACACGCTGGAAGGCGACCTTGGCGTCATCATGCCCGTGCTGAGCCATGTCCTGGCTCAGGGTGCAGGCTCTCGCCACCGCATCGACTGGATCGCAGGGCCCCTGCAAGGTGCCCGGAATGGGGCCCGCGAGGGCAAACGGCGTGTGCGCACGGCGGGCTGACCGGCAGGCGCTGTTTTGCCTTGCGCCGGCCACAGCAATCATCGATACTCCGCCGCAGTTCGGGCGGCCCATCGGACCCGGCGGAGACTGCTGAGACTGACCTGAGATGATTTGCGCAGACGCGTCACGTTTATCTCGCGCCTCACGTTCCCCGACATCGGACGAGACTGCCTAGGCTTCACCCGCGTCAGCTCGACAGCGGGCTGAGGCGATCTGCAATTGTTTACCGGGGACATGGAGACCTCGCATGCGGCAGAACGGAACTGTCAAGTTTTTCAACCAGTCGAAAGGCTTCGGCTTCATCACGCCGGATCAGGGCGGCAAGGACGTATTCGTCCACATCACTGCCGTCGAACGTTCGGGCATTGGCCCTCTCGATGAAGGCATGCGCGTTTCGTTCGAAACCGAGCCTGACAAGCGCGGCAAGGGACCGAAGGCCGTAAACCTGCAAATGGCGCAGTAATCGGCATCTGTGCGGGGATAGGCGCGAAATTCGTCACCTACCGGCCACGGGTGGCAAAGAATTCAGTGGGCGGGCTCGACAGAACGGGCTCTGTCAGTGTCCAAGGACAGCGATCTCGGGCAATCTCCCCCGGCTCGCTGTCTTTTTTGTTTATGGGAGGGCTCGACAATGAAGACGATCATGCGCGGACTGGGCTGTGTAGCCGTCGTTGCAGGCGCCTTGGCCGCCGCCAGCACTGGCGCGCAGGCGCAGTGCAAGACCATCGGCGGCAAGGGCACTGGCGGCAGCGTCGACAGTGCCAAGTTCCAGGCCTATGAAGCCATGCTGCAGGGAACGGACTGGGGCATGTGGGCGGTCTGGATGGGATCGGGCGCCAAGGTCGGCGTCGCCCCCGGCTATACCGTCAAGGGTCTCAGGTTCAAGTGCAAGCCGGGCGGCTGGGGCCAGGAGTGCCTGAGCCAGGCGACCTTCTGCAAGAAGGCCTAGGTGCAGGTGCGGCGCCAGGTGCCGCTAGCCAACTCGCAGATTTCGAACAGGGAGCATCAGCAATGAAGCAGATCATACGCACACTCGTGCCGGCCGTCGCTGCCGCGGGCCTTCTCATGGCCGCCGGCGTGGCGGAGGCTCAATGTGTCAGCAAGGCCGGCCAAGGCACCGGCAGCACCGTCGACAACGCCAAGTTTCAGGCTTGGGAAGCCGTGCTGCAGGCAACGGATTGGGGCTCCTGGGCGGGCTTCATGTCATCGGGCATGAAGGTGGGCACTGCGCCCGGCTACAAGGTCAGCAACGTCAAGTCCCGCTGCAAGCCGGGTGGCCTGGGGCAGGAATGCGTGATGCAGGCCACGCTCTGCAAATAGGCATCGCAGCAGGATCCGATCGCACATCGTGACGCAACTGCAACGCAAAGGTCCAAACGGCCGAGCAGGCATTGGTAATGCTCGGAATGGGCGGAACATCCCGGCATAATGAGTTGTCTATGGATCTCTTTCCTGGAGGACGTGGGATGAAGAAACTGGTTCGCGTTGCGGTTGGGGGATGTGCGCTCGCGGCGCTGGCGCTGCTGACGGGAACACAAGCCGAGGCGAAATGCTCCCGGACGAAGGCCGCCGGCTGGGGTGTCGACAAGATGATGGCCATGGGAATGGCCAAGATGTCCCTTGATACCTCCATTGCCCTTTCCGGCGCAAAGCCCAAGGGCAAGGTGCAGTACAAGTGCACGACGCCCATGTTCACGGAGTGCACGGCGTCTCAGCGCGCTTGCAGCTGAGCCTGGGGTCGGCAGGTGCAAATTGGGGCCACCCGAAGATGCTTGGGCGGCCCCTTTCCGTTTAGGACTTCGTTGCATCCATGCCCTAGTGTGGTGATTCCGAAGTCCGCTACCACCGTGCGACCAGCCTCCGAAGCGGACTTCGGAATCTGAACCACACTAGAATCATAGACTTGCTAGTGTCCTTTCGATCGCGAAGTTCGTTCGGAGCGTGCCGCAGATGGTGACGAACTTCGCGATCGGGACACTAGACTGCGACGATGCTGAAGCGGCACATTGAACCGAAGGCAGGATCATCATGACGCATAAGAGCCTACTGGCAATCGTGCTCGGCACCTTCGCTCTGCTGGCATGGGACGGAGCAGCCGAGGCCGGCGAGCGGCGCGGGACGGTGGCATCGAATGATGCCGTGGAACACCCGAAGACCCGCTATTACCGCAAGAAGAGCGCGCGCGTGTATGGCTATACGCAGCGGCGCGGCGGCTATTCGTACGACAGCTCCGACGTGGTCAACACCTATAGCCTGACGCGCAACCTGTACGGCAGCACCAACAGCTATCGTAATCCCTGGGTGGACAGGCAGACGACCAACGGCCCATTCGATCACGGCTTCTTCTTCGACTCGGGCATTGCACCGCGCGGCGGCGATTCGCCCTACCTGCGCTGAGCGCAGCGCCTCCGCAGCCACAGTTCACAGGCGCCGCGGAGCGCAGGCGGATTCGGTCTAGTCATGCGCCTGGCCTTGCAGCTATTAGGATGAGCGCAATCAGGATCGCTCATCCAATAGACGGGAGGCCTTCATGCGTTCGAGATCAACCGCGGTTGTGCTCGCCACAGCGATGGCTGCGCTCGTCCTCGCCGGCACGACGCCCGCGGCAGCCAAGTGCACGAAGCTCGCATTCTCGGTGAACGACTACGGCAAGGATGGCCCCACCAAGGACGCCAAAGACTTGCTCGACAAGTACATAGCCGAATGGGCCAAGCAGAAGGGGATCGGCAAGTACACGGTCGGCAAGAAGGACGTGAGCTGCGAGCTGTTCCTCAATCTCATCGTCGTCGACGAGCATACCTGCAAGGCAACAGCCCTTGTGTGCTGGGGCGACGAGGCACCGGCGGCGGCGGTGGCAAAGAAGAAATAGCGCGCTTTCTTCCTGCGCGCGGGCTGCAGCCCTGAGTCCCGCACAGTCTGCTCAAGCCTGCGCCAGACGGTCGAGGCGGAGGCGGTGGCGCTTGTCCGTCAACAGCCGAACGCCGCCCACGGCAGCAGCCAGCGCGCCCAGCGCCGCAGCTCCGGCCAGCACCAGCATGATCATGATCTGTTGTCGTGCTGCCGCGACCGGGTCTGCGCCGGCCAGGATCTGCCCCGCCATCATGTCGGGCATGGCGACCGCGCCGGCAAGCGCCATAGCTGCGATCAGCGGCGTCGTCGCCGTCCTGAACGCGCGCTGCAGGAGGGACGAGAATGCCGCAAAGCGCGTAGCACCCAGTGCGATGCGCGCTTCGATCGCACCGCGCTCCAGCTCCACACCCTCGGCAAGCGTCTGCAGAGACAGGCTGGCGCTGGTGAGCGTATTGCCAAGCGCCATGCCGAGGACCGGCAGGAGATAGCGTGGATTGCTCAGGAGCTCCGGTCCGGCAACGATGGCGACGGCATAAAGTGCGCCGAGCCCGCCTGTCAGCAGCAAAACCGCACTGCCCAGGCCGTACATGACCCAACTTCGGAAGCGCCGCTCCTGGCGGCGAAGAAGCTCGAAGGCGGCAACAAGCACCATCACCAAGCCGACCAGCGCCGTCCAACCGGGCGAGGTCTGCCCCAGAACGAACTTCAACAGCATGCCGATCGCGGAAATCTGCACCACCATGCGAAGAGCCGCCACCGCCAGGCTCAGCTCGAACCGCAGGCCCAGCGCGAATGAGAGCGCCCCGTTGACAACCAGCAGCAATGCGGCAAGCGCGAGGTCGGGGATGGAGAGATCGACGTAGCTCATGCAGCTGCGCTCTGGTTGGCGCGCGGGGCCTCTGCAGCAAGCAGGCGCAGCCTGGCGTGAGCGAGCCGCCCGATCTGCGCCGCGTCGTGGCTGACCAACACGACGATGCGGCCGACAAGGATCTGGAACTTGATGAGCTCCTCCACCAGCGCTCCTGTCGGCGGGTCGAGCGCGGAGGTCGGCTCGTCCAGCAGCAGTACCTGCGGGTCATCGGCAATGGCACGCAACAGGCCCAGGCGCTGGCGTTCGCCGGTGGAAAGCTCCGCGAGGGGTGCGTCGAGCTTATCTGGCTCCAGCGCCAGCGAGGACAGCAGCCGTTCCAGCCTGCCCGTCGACGGAAAATGCTCGCGTGCCGTCCGCGCCCACCACGCAGGCTCCGTCGCCACGTAGCGCACGCGCCGACGCCACTGCTGTGCCGGCACCTCGCGCCGCTCGACACCTTCCAGAAAGACGTAGCCGTCGGCGGGGTCGAGATCCGCGATGGCACGCAGCAGGCGCGACTTGCCCGAGCCCGACGGGCCTTCGATCGCCAGGCATTGGCGTGCGGCGACCTCGAAAGACAAAGGTGACAGACCACGCACCGAAAGATAGTCGACCTTCAGCACCGCGACCGTCCAAGCAGCTCCTGCGGTATCCCTGAGGAAGCGATGTGCGGCATCGCGAGCGCAATGGCAAGCCACGGCCGCAGCTTGCGGGCGTTGTCAGCAGGTTCGTTGTGGATGACCGCCCCGGGCCACGTCGCGCAGCCATCAATTCGCGATTCTGGGCCGGCAGGTCTGCCTTGGATCAGCGCAGTGTCAGATGCCTTGCCCGTCGACCTCGCGTCCGAGCTCGTCCGCGGCCTCCTGGGCCCCCGACCAATACGGGTGCACATCGAGAAGCTGCTTGAACGCCTTCAGCGCCGGCTTCTTCTGGCCGATCTCTCGCAGGATCTGCGCCAGGCCGTCGAGCGCCTTGAAGTGATTGGCATCAAGCGCCAGCGTGCGGCGCAGGTCGCCGAGTGCCAGATCGACCTTGTTCATCCTGTAATGAACGTAAGCGCGCCGATTCCAGGCCTCGGTGAAATCGGGAGCGAGGGCAACGACGTGGTCGAGCAGCTTGAGCGCAAGATCGAGCTTTTTGTCCGCAACAGCCTTCATCGATCGCTCCATCAGGAGATCGATGGTGTCGCTGCCCGAGTTGAGCCATACGCGCTCGATTGCGTCCGCAACTGCCTTGGCGCTTTCCTCGTCCGTGGACGCGGCCAGATGCGCATAGAGATCGGAGAGGATCTTCTCCCGCTCGGCCGGTGTCTTGGGCATGCCGTGCGGCATGACGCGCGGGCCGGCTTGCGGCGCCTGCGCCGGCGCGGGCAGCGCGCCCACGAGCGCCAAGCCGCCTGCAACGGCAACAAGTGCTGCAAGAGATCGAGGGGATGACATCAGTGGCATATCGCCACCATAGCCGGGCAGCGTCGCCGTGGTCAAAGGGCGTGGCGGCGCATCGCCCAGCCTCAGCCCTGGCGCGCCTTGAACCGGCGGTTGGTCTTGTTGATGACGTAGACGCGGCCCTTGCGGCGCACGAGGCGGTTATCGCGGTGGCGCGAACGCAGCGACTTCAACGAATTCCTGACCTTCATGGCCCTTATGCCTTATTTCTTCAGCAGCAGAATGGTGGGCGCGACAGGGATCGAACCTGTGACCCCTACCATGTCAAGGTAGTGCTCTACCGCTGAGCTACGCGCCCTGAACGCGGTGGCACCGCGCGGTTTGCGCATGTCGTATATCGGCAATCATTTCAGGTGGCAAGGGAACACGCGCACCGGCTGAATGGCCTTCAGGCGGCCAGCAGCCTATCGATTTCGCGCACCAAATCCTTGAGGTGGAAGGGCTTGGAGAGGACGCGTGCGCTCTTAACAGCCTGCGTCTCGGTATTCAGCGTCACGGCCGCAAAGCCGGTGATGAACATGATCTTGAGCTCGGGATCGAGCTCGCTGGCCCGCCGTGCCAGTTCGATACCGTCCATCTGCGGCATGACGATATCGGTCAGCAGCAGCGTGAACGGCTCCTCCTGCAGACGGTCATGGGCTTCCTTGCCGTTGGCGAAGGCGATGACCTCATAGCCCGCCTTGGTCAGGGCGCGCTCGAGGAAACCACGCATGGATTCGTCGTCCTCCGCCAGGAGGATGCGGCGAACCGGAAGGCGAGACGGCTTGGCGGTCATGGGTGGCCCAAACTGGGAAAGAAAGTATTCATCCCTGCGTACTGCAACACTTCGGCCAAGCGAGGCGTTGCCTCAGGAATCTGGCGCTAATTTGGTAAACGAGCAATGAAATAGCGTGGATATCCCTAAGCGCGGCTTCTTCCACGATATGCGGCAGAGGCGAGATAGACAGCCCAGCCGCCCCTTGGCAGAGTGAGAATGCTCGCGCGGCTGCAGGTATGAGGGGCGGCGCTGCGAGGCCAAGGCAACGGACGGAACCTGCAAGAACTGACATGCACGCCAGTGAACGCGCCTCGATACTTGCCGAGCTGACACCGCCCCTGACGCTCAGGCGACCCGCGGAGCAGCTGACCCCCGTCGTCTTTTGCTCGCCGCACTCGGGCCGCATCTATCCCAAGGCGTTCCTCGAGGCATCGCGGCTCGATCCTCACACCCTGCGCAAATCGGAGGACTGCTTTGTCGACGAGTTGTTCGAGCCGGTGGTCGCCCTCGGCGCGCCCCTGATCGCCGCACGCTTTCCTCGCGCCTACCTTGACGTCAATCGCGAGCCCTATGAGCTCGATCCGGAGCTTTTCAGCGGCCGGCTGCCGGATTTCGCCAATACGCAGTCGGCGCGCGTCATCGGCGGTCTCGGCACCATCGCGCGCGTGGTCGCCGATACCGAGGAGATCTACCGCGAACGGCTGCCGATCGGCGCGGCCTTCGAGCGCATCGAGCGGCTGTACCGGCCGTTCCATTCGGCCTTGGCGGACCTGCTGGAGACGACCCGCAAGCGCTTCGGCATGGCGATCCTGATCGACTGCCATTCAATGCCGTCCGCTTCGATGGGCCAGCCCCCGGGCGGGCGGCCGCACTTCGTTCTGGGTGACCGGTTCGGCGCCTCTTGCGACGCCAAGCTGACGCGCTTCATCCGCGAGATCCTGCAGGGAGCAGGCTACGAGGTGCAGATCAACCGGCCCTACGCGGGCGGCTTCATCACCGAGTACTACGGCAACCCCAGCCATGGCCTGCAATCTCTGCAACTCGAGATCAACCGCGCGCTCTACCTCGACGAAGCGACCCTGACCAAGAACAGGGATTTCGGAAAGCTGACCCGGACCCTCACCGACATGGCCATGCGGGTGTTCGATGCCCTGCCCATGCTTCTGGAGCGCCGGGCAGCAGCCGAATAGAGCATCAAGGAACCCCTATCGTTATGTTGCATCGCAATAGTCTGCGATGCGATGGCATGGTCAGCAGAAACGGAGCGCCAGAGCATCGGCCCTGCCGGTAGCGAGGGTCGGCAAGGCTCCGGGCGCGGTAAGGCCCTAGCGCGTAAGGTCCTAGCGCGTAAGGTCCTTTGCGGGCCTGGAAAATAAAAGGGGCCGCGCGGAGAACCGTGCGGCCCAAGTCTAGGGAGGAAACGCCCAAGGAGGGCAACGAAACCAGCAACGAAGTCGCCGGCTTCGTGTCTCTTATCTAAATGTGCGGCGCACAAAACGCAAGGGAATTCTTTTGCATTGCAGAAGTACGCCTGTCGCATAGCTTGAGCTGAGGCCATGCAGCACGCGCGGCGCGTGTGCACAAAGAAGGGGCCGCTCGATCGACGAACGGCCCAAGTCTAGGGAGGAAACGCCCAAGGTGGGCTGCGGCACATCCGGGGCTGAACCCGACATGCCGACACCTCGCATATGGGCTTATTCGTGGTGCGGTGCAACTGCAGTGGGCTGACAATTTGGTGCATTTGCGCATGAAGTGGCGCGATCGCAACGTTCACAGATCTGTGATACCGAACGCGGATCCCAGGTTCTGCTGCCTGAACACTGGTCTAGTATCCGATAGATGAGGCGATGACCGGGAACCGATCAGGCAAGGAACTTGCTGTGACACGCGCGAGAACCCCGCCGTATCAGGCTCATCTCGACTTCGCGCATACCCTGGCCGACCTCGCCGGCAAGGCGATACGTCCTCATTTCCGCAAACCCTTGAGCGTCCACAACAAGGCGGGAAAGCACGGTTTCGACCCGGTGACCGCCGCGGACAGGGCCGCTGAACGGGCCATCCGCAAGGCCATTGCGGCCCGCTTTCCGCAGCACGGCATCATCGGCGAGGAATTCGCCTCGGTCGCAGGCGCGGGCCGATACAAATGGGTCGTCGACCCGATCGACGGCACCCGCGCCTTCATCATGGGGGCACCGCTGTGGGGCACGCTGATCGGCCTGCTGGACGGCGATGAGCCGGTGCTCGGCCTGATGGACCAGCCCTTCACGGGCGAGCGGTTCTGGTCGGCGCGCGGCAAGGCGCGGGGGAGAGCGCCCGACGGCAGAGTCCGGCCGCTCAAGACCCGAGCGTGCGCCGCCCTTGCCGATGCGACCCTCACCACCACCCACCCCGACCTGTTCACAACCCCGGGCGAAGCGGCGGCCTTCGCGCAGCTCAAGTCGCGGGCGCGAATGACGCGCTACGGCGGCGATTGCTACGGCTACTGCCTGCTGGCGGCCGGCTTCATCGATGTCATTGTCGAGGCCGGCCTCAAGGCTTATGACGTGGTCGCGCTGATCCCGATCATCGAGAGCGCCGGAGGCACCATCACCACGTGGGACGGCGCACCGGCGACGCAGGGCGGCCGCATCATCGCCGCCGGCGATGCACGCGTCCACAAGGAGGCCATTGCCGTGCTCAAGGCTGTCGCCTAAAGCGAGCGCGCAACCAGCTCCTTCATGATCTCGGTGGTGCCGGCATAGATGCGGTGCACGCGTGCGTCGGCGTAGGCACGTGCAATGGGATACTCGAGCATATAGCCATAGCCGCCGAAGAGCTGCAGGCAGGTGTCGAGCACCTTCTGCTCGAGCTCCGTCAGCCACCACTTGCTCATGGCACCAGTGGTGGCATCGAGTTCGCCCGCCAGGAACGCCTCCAGGCAGTGATTGAGGAACACGCGCGCCACCGTCACCTCCGTCTTGACCTCGGCAAGCTTGAAGCGCGTGTTCTGGAACTCTGCGATCGGCTTGCCGAACGCCTTGCGCTCGCGCGTGTATTCGACGGTCCACCCGAGCGCCGCTTCCATCATGGCGACCGCGCCGATGCCGACCAGGAGGCGCTCACGCGGGAGCTGCTGCATCAGGCAGGCAAAGCCGCGGCCCTCCTCCCCCAGGATATTGGAGGGCGGAATGCGCACGTCCTCGAAGAACAGCTCGGCCGTGTCCTGCGCGTTCTGGCCGATCTTCTTCAGGTTGCGCCCGCGCTTGAAGCCCGGCCTATCCGCCTCGACCAGCACCAGCGTCACGCCCTTGGCGCCGGCTGCCGTGTCGGTCTTGGCCGCGACGATCACCAGATCAGCCAGCCCGCCGTTGGTGATGAAGGTCTTCTGCCCATTGACGACAAGCTCGTTGCCTTTGCGCAGCGCGGTGGTGCGGATCGACTGCAGATCGCTGCCCGTGCCAGGCTCGGTCATGGCAATGGCGGTGATGACTTCGCCCTTGGCCATGCGCGGCAGCCAGGTGCGCTTCTGCTCCTCCGTGCCGTAGTTGCAGATGTAGGGCGCCACAATATCCGAGTGCAGGCGGAAGCCCGGCGCCGAATAGACCCGCTTCGCCATCTCCTCGATCATGATCGCGCTGGTGAGGAAATCGGCACCGCCGCCGCCGTACTCCTCGGGTATGTCGGTCAGCAGCAACCCAGCCTCGCCGGCCTTGCGCCACACCTCGCGGCTCGCCTGACCGTCCTTCTCCCACTGCTCGTAGTGGGGCGCAATCTCGCGCTCGATGAAGGCCGCTACGGTCTTGCGGAAGAGCTCGTGCTCCTCCTTGAAGATTGTGCGAGATGTCGGCATGGGCGCTCCCTGGCCAGGCTGATTGAGGCTGATTGTATTGGGGACACTAACGAAGGATGCGCCTTTGCGCCATCAGCGCCGGTTGAGCGCGCGCAGCTCGTCGTCGTCGAGCACGCGCGCCTCTTCCTCCAACATGATCGGAATGCCGTCGCGGATCGGGTAGGCCACCCGGCCGGCACGGCTGATCAGCTCCTGGCGGGCCTCGTCATAGATGAGCGGCGTCTTGGTGCGGGGACAGACGAGGATCTCGAGCAGCCGTGGGTCGACCCGGGCTGCCGGCTTTGCCTGCTGCGACTCCTCGGACATCCTCTTCGTCCCCTTCCAAATCCCGCATCACTGCAGCGTGGAGCCGGTGCCGCCGGCGCCTGCCGCCAGCTCCATCTCTGCCAGCGCCACCAGCATCTCGGCACGCGTCTTCAGATCGGGCGCCTCGAGCAGGGCCTGCTTCTCCTCGGGGCCATAGGGGCTGACGACGGCCAGCGAGTTCACAAGCGATTCATTGGAGGCTTTCGACACGGCCGCCCAATCGGCGCGCAGATTGCGTGCCTCCAGGTACGTCTTGAGCGCCTTCACGAGCCCCTGCCGATCCACATCCGCTTCGCCGGCGCCGGCCTCGAAATCACCGAGGAAGCGATCGTAGCTCACCGTGCAGATGCGATAGGGCTTGGCGATCTCCACCTCGTCGCCCATCGTGCAGCGGGCCACCCCCGTCAGCGTAATCAACATGCGGCCGTCGTCGATCTCCTGGTAGGAAGTCACGCGCCCCACGCAGCCGACGCGGCGCAGCGTCACGCTCTTCCCGGGAGGAGATTCCTCGGCGCATGCATCAGGTTGCACGATGCACAGCACGCGCGAAGTCGACATCACATCCTCGAGCATCTGCAGGTATCGCGGCTCGAAGATATTGAGCGGAAGCGTGGCGCGCGGAAGCAGGATGGCGCGCTGCAACGGAAACACGGGCAGGCGCTGCGGCAAGTCCGCCGGTCCGCCGTAACGCTCCGCCAGGCTCAGCAAGGTTCCTACCGCTCCGGTGTCAGGAGAAAAGGATCGAGGACAGCCGGCGGCGCCCTTCGAGCGTGGCCGGATCTTTGGGGCCCCAGGCATCGAACAACTGCACGAGCTGCTTGCGCGCGGCCTCCTCGTTCCACTTGCGATCGCGGCGCACGATCTCGAGCAGCTGATCGAGAGCCTCTGTCTTCTTGCCGTTCGCCGCCAATGCCATCGCATAGTCGAGACGGGCCTGATGATCGCCGGGCTCGGCCTGCACCTTGGCCTGCAGCTTGCCGATGTCGCCGGCCTTGGCTGCCGTGCGCGCCAGCTCCAGGGCCGCACGCACGCTCGCTACCGGTGCCGCCTCGCGCTTGTCGGGAGGCACCAAGCTGATCGTCTGCTCGGCCCGCGCCACATCACCGCTCTTCAGGTAGCATTTGGCAAGGCCGGCCAGCGCCACGACATTCTGCGCATCCTCTTGCAGGACCGCCGCGAAGATTTCGGCCGCACCCTGCAGATCGCCCGCATCGAGGGCCTTTTCTGCCGCGTCGAGCGCAGCGCCTACATCGTCGCCCGCCTCATCGCCAAGCAGGCGATCGACGAACGCCTTCACGGCGCTTTCGGGCTGCGCGCCCATGAAGCCGTCGAGCGGCCGGCCGTCGCGGAACGCATAGACCGTCGGAATCGACTGCACGCGCAGCTGCCCGGCAATGGCGGGGTTCTCGTCGACGTTGACCTTTACCAGCTTGACCTTGCCCCCGTACGAGCGGACGACCTTCTCGATGATCGGCGTGAGCTGCTTGCACGGTCCGCACCAGGGCGCCCAGAAATCCACCAGCACCGGCACCTTGCGCGATGCCTCGAGCACGTCCTTGGCAAACGTTGCCGTGCTCGAGTCCTTGACGATGTCGCCCGCCGCTGCGGCGCCGGTCTTGCCTAGTCCGATGTCCATTTCGATCTCCAGGCCCTCATTGGGCATAAACAACGGCATGAGGCCCCGGGCTTTCGCGGGGCCCCAACGCAGAAGATGGTCACTCCGCCGCCGCCACGGCCAGTATGCGCGGCTCGTGGCCGCACCAGCGAATGAACCGGATGAGATCCTCGCGTCCGATGTTGGTCGTCGCGGTGTTCTCCAGCGGGTGATAGTTGAGCCGCTCGTGACGCATCATATCGGCATCGAGGATCACCGTCACGCGCCGGGCCTTGTCATTGATCAAGGCGAAAGGCGTCACCGAGCCTGGCGCAACGCCCAGGACTTCAAACAGCAGTTCCGGGCTGCCGAAGCTCAGCCGGTCCGAGCCGATCACCTTCGGCAGGGACTTGAGGTCGATGCGGGATTTGCCCAGGGCTACGATGAGATACAGTCGGCCCTTCTTGTCCTTGAGAAACAGGTTCTTGGTGTGCCCGCCCGGCAGCTCGCGCTCGAGCTTGGAGCTTTGTGCAACGGTGAACACCGCCTCGTGCTCGACGGTCCGGGCATCGATGTTGAGCTCCTGGAGCCGAGCGAGCAGGTCGTTGCGGGTGGAAGGCACGCTCGAAACCGGGGTTGTGGGGGATGAGGCAGCCCACTCCTAAACCGCCGGCCGCGCCTCGCGCAACAGGCATGCCGGCCAGCCCCGCAGGTCAGCTTGCCAACCGCCGGTCTTTGCTGCATAAGACCGCCCATCACCGTTTGGACGCGGGTGTAGCTCAGGGGTAGAGCACAACCTTGCCAAGGTTGGGGTCGAGGGTTCGAATCCCTTCGCCCGCTCCAATTGGACCCCCGAAAACATCGCTGGAGTTCCCCGCTGGCACCGGACACGGGCCGCAGCGGAGGCTGAGCGTGCCGTGGCGCTGCCGTCCGGAAAGCCCAACGGCAATCAGGTTCGCACCTGATTGCCGCGTGGGGATGCACAGTCTCTATGCAGCAGGTAAATCGGATGCGAGCACCGGTCGGTCGGGGCCGCCTCCCATCCCTTACTTCATCGCGTTGCCGACGTTGTTGAAGGTGTCGCTGATCTGCGAGCCGAGCAGCCGGGCGGCGCCGATGATGCCGACGGCGATCAGGGCCGCGATCAGGCCGTACTCGATGGCCGTCGCACCGGACTCGTCCTTCACGAAACGCGTAACGAAGTTCTTCATGACAACTCTCCCACTTCTTGCACCAAGCTAGCGCTTATGCGCGGTAGTTCGCCCCCGGGGACCACCCCCGCGCAGTTGAACCGTCGTCACGCTAGTCTTGGCCGATTAATGCGGGATTACGGAGGAAAGTCCGTCGCAGGCTATCCGAATTAATGCTCTATATCCCGTCGTCGGCACCTTGAGCATTTTACGTATTTCCTTTGGCGTTCGTTTCCCGTCCGGCACTCATGCGCCTTGCAGGATCGCGGAAGACAGCGTCGCCACCTCCCGCATGCCGGCGTATTCTCCGGCGTATTCTCCAAGCCCTAATGCGCCTGCACAGGGCGCCAGCCGGCGGCCACAGCCTCAGCCTCCGTGCAGAACCAGCGCTTGCCCTTCTCCGGTTCGATCTTGATCTGGGCGTACCAGGGGCTCCACGGCATGTGGTAGATCTTACCATTCTTGGTGATGTTGCCCTTGATGGCGCAACCTCCCGGCGCATCGTGTTCGACGCTGGACCAGCGCTGCTGCCGGAATTCCCAGGCGGGCGTCGCTTCGCCCTGCCAGATGCCGAGGCCTTCCACCCGTGCCGACGCCTCCTCCCTCACATACCGTGCGGAATACTTGGTGAAGGCCCACGCGTAGCCCCGGCGCACCATCGACGCATTGATGTCCTGGCCGTCCGCAAAGCAGACACCGAGCGTGCGTCCGTACTTGTCGAGACCCTGCCGCTCGCAGACAACCTGCTTGCCGTCGACCAGCCTGGCCAGCTCGGTCGTCGCTGCACTGCCGCATGACCAGGAGCCCACCCACCTGCGTTTGCAGGTCTGCGCCGCCTCGGGGGCATCTATGCCTTCGAGCCGCACCCGCGTGTCGCCGACCGTGATGGTATCGCCGTCGACCACCCGGGCTATGCCCGTAATTGCCCCCATGGCCCCCTCGGCGTGGACCGAAGCCTGCCAGGATGCGGCAAGAACGAAACCCGCAGCCAGCGCGGACGCCACCAGCCGTCGAGTTGTAGTTGTCAACATACACTCGCGCATAGGTTGAACCTGCGCGAGTCGAGTGGCTGGGTCGAGGCGGAACCTTGGCGATCACGCCGAAACCTGGGCAAAGCCGAGAGTCCGGTTTAACCTATTGATATTTCACATCTCTCATCCTGCAGGCCGGCGGCCAGATATCCCTTGACGCAGGCCCCCGCACGATCTCAGATGACCACCATAGGTTGCTTATGCACGGCAACGCACAAGAAATGGGAGGAGCACGCCATGTCAAAGCCGCTCGTCAACCAGATCTCGGCGCGGGCGCGAGCCCTCGTCGGCGACCCGGCCACCTGGACCCAGTACACGCTTGCGCTCACCCGCAACAACAGGGATTGCGACCCGACCGACCCTCGCGCGGCGCGCTTCTGCGCGTACGGCGCCCTCGTCCGGGCTGCCTTCGAATTGACGGCCGATCGGGACAAGGCACGCACCCTCGCCGGCGAGGCGGCAATGGCCATGACCGGCCGTGAGACGCCCGAGGAAGCCTACGAAGAGCTGTATGCCATCAATGATGGCCCGCGTCGCTCGTCGCGGATCGCCATCATGAGCCTGTTCGACGCAAGCCTCCAGCGCGTGTGACGCGGCAGGCGCGGCCGCACCGGCGCAGACCCAACGCGATGGATGCGGCACTGGCGCTTGGCGCCGGTGCCCCTTATGTTGACACCGCAAAATGCGGCATCCGCCGACGATCGGCCGGACCGCCGCGCGGCCAAGAACAACGACACCCCGAGCTTTCACCATGTCAGAGCCAACCCATTCCATGCGTCGGGCTGAAGCGCACGACGTTCTCGAGGCGGCGCGCACCTGGCTCGACAGGGATGGCCGCATTGCGGTTGCCACCGTTGTCGGCACGTGGGGCTCGGCACCTGTCGGCGTCGGGGGGCAAATGGTCATCGCCGGCGACGGCCGCTTCGAGGGCTCCGTCTCGGGTGGTTGCGTGGAAGGCGAGGTGATCGCCGAGGCCGAGGACATTCTCGCCGACGGCAAGCCCAAGGCGCTCACGTTCGGCGTTGCCGACGAGACGGCGTGGCAGGTGGGGCTGCCCTGCGGCGGCCAGATCAAGGTCTTCGTGGAACGTCTGGAGAAAGGCGACGGACTGCCATTGCTCGATCGGGCGCTCGAGGCCCGCAAGAACCGTCGCGGGCTCGTCGTCCGCACACGCCTCAGCGACGGCCGGCGGGACATTTTCGAACGCAAGGATGCGCTCTCGGATGCCCTCGTCCGGCAGCGGTTCGACAGCGGCGAAAGCCGTCTCGAGGAGACGACGGAGGGAGAGGTCTTCCTGCACGCCCTGGTGCCTCCCGCCCGTATCCTCATCGTCGGCGCGACGCACATCGGGCAGATCCTGGCCCAGCTCGTGACGATCGCCGGCTACGAGGTCGTTGTCATCGACCCCCGCACGGCGTTCGCCGCCGAAGCGCGCTTTCCCGGCATCCGCCTCGACACCGAATGGCCGCAGGACACCATTCCGAAGATCGGGCTCGATCCCTACACGGCCGTTGTCGCGCTCGCGCACGTCGGCCACATCGACGACGAGGCCCTCAAGCTGGCGCTCAGGTCACAATGCTTCTACGTCGGTGCGCTCGGCTCCATGCGCAACCACGCCAAGCGGAAGGAGCGTCTGAAGCAGGCAGGCTTCAGCGCCGAGGAGATCGCGCGCATCCACTGCCCCATCGGCATCAATATCGGCGCACAGAACCCGCAGGAGATCGCCATCGCCATCATGGCCGAGCTGGTGCTGGCGCTGCGCGGGCCGAAAGAGTGGAAGCGGGCGTGAGCTTGCGGCCGCGCGCCGAATTCGTATCCAAACGGGAAAGACTCAAGGGGAGGCACAGGGAAGATGCTCGAAGCCTACATCTATGACGGACTGCGCACGCCGTTCGGCCGCCACGCCGGGGCCCTCTCGCGCGTGCGCCCTGACGACCTCCTCGCTGGCGTCATGAAGGAGGTCGTAGCCCGCTCCGGCTTCTCTCCCGACATCATCGACGACGTCTCGATCGGCTGCGTGTGCCAGGCCGGAGAGGACAGCCGCAACGTGGCGCGTCACGCCCTGCTGCTTGCCGGCCTTCCGGTCGAGACGCCGGGCTCGGTGCACAACCGGCTGTGCGGCTCGGGCCTCAATGCGCTGGTTGGCGCGGCGCACGCCATCACCTGCGGCGAGGCGGACGTGTGCGTCGCCGGCGGCGTGGAGAGCATGACGCGCGCACCTTTCGTGGTGGCCAAGGCCGATCAGGCCTTCACCAAGAACTTCACCGTGTTCGACTCTTCTCTCGGCGCCCGCTTCCCGAACCCGAAGATCGAGAAGACCTTCGGAGCCGACACCATGCCGGAGACGGCCGACAACCTCGCCCGCGACTACCAGCTCTCGCGCGAGGAGTGCGACGTGTTTGCGCTCGGCTCGCAACAGAAGTTCGCCAAGGCCACCAAGGACGGCTTCTTCAAGAGCGAGATCCGTGCGGTCAGCATTCCGCAGGCCAAGGGCAAGCCCGACATCGTCGTCGCCGAGGACGAGCACCCGCGCCCCGAAACGACCATGGAGAGCCTGCAGAAGTTGAAGTCGCTGTTCCCCGAGGGCGTCACCACGGCCGGCAACGCGTCGGGCATCAACGACGGCGCTGCGGCGCTGATCGTCGCCAGCCGCGATGCCGGCGACAAAGCCGGCGTCAAGCCGCTGGCCCGCATCATCGCCACGGGCGTGGCCGGCGTGCCTCCGCGCATCATGGGCTTCGGGCCGGTGCCGGCCACGCAGAAGGCGCTCGAACGCGCCGGTCTCGAGCTGAAAGACATGGATGTCATCGAGATCAACGAGGCGTTCGCGGCACAGGTGCTGGCCTGCCTCAAGGGTCTCGGCCTTCCGCTCAACGACGCCCGCGTCAACCCGAACGGCGGCGCCATCGCCGTCGGCCATCCGCTCGGCGCGTCCGGTGCACGCCTTGCGCTCACCGCCGTCCGCCAGCTGCATCGCGCCGGCGGCCGCTATGCGCTCGTCTCCATGTGCATCGGCGTCGGTCAGGGCGTCGCCGTCATCCTGGAGCGCGTGTGACGGCCCTCACGGATTGAAACGAGCGACCTCGCAAGCAAGACGAGCGATCCGGAAACGGGTCGCTCTTCGTTTTGGCGCGTGGCATCCCGGAGCCAGGCCTTTCTTGCAGAGGAGCTCGCCCATGGCCGCCTTTCACGTCATCCCCTTTCCTGCCGATGTCGTCCGTGCCGCGCGATCGCAGCGCGTCGATCCTTGGGGCGGAGCGGCCAGGTTCCTGCCGGCGGCCGACCGCAGCGCGCCGTGCCGGCACTGCATGAGCGGCACACGCCCCGGCGGCGATCTTCTGCTTCTAAAATACAGCCCCTTCGCGGCCGACTCGCCGAGCCCTTACGCCGAGCGGGGGCCCATCTTCCTGTGCGGCCATGACTGCGCCCCCTATGCGACGCCAAGCCGGCTGCCCGAGATCGTGACGACGCGGCAGGTCAACATTCGCGCCTACGACGCCGCGGACCTGATGCTCTACGCCCATTCGCACATCGCCGACGGACAGGACGCCGGGGACGTGGTGGCTCGCTTGCTGGAACATGCCGGCGTGCGCAGGGTGCACATCCGCACTGCGCTGCACGGGTGCTTCCTCTGCGAGGTGCAGAGGGCCCCGTAGCCCGCTTCAGCGCCGCTTGCGCGCTGCCGGCCTGGGCATGGCCGGCACCGCGACAGGCTTGTCGGATCGCGGCGCGAGCTTGGCGATCTCCTCCTCGCTCAGCCCCGCGGCCCGCAGGATGTCGGCCGTATCGGCGCCCAGCATCGGCGGGGCCAGGTCCGGCTCCACCGCGACATCCTCGACGTTCACGGGCTGGCGCAGCGTGCGTCTCACCGGCGTGGCGCTGGCAAAGCGCGTCTCGAAGAAGCCGACGTCGTGCAGGTGCGGATCGTGCAGCAGGTCATCCGGCAGACGCACGGGCTGGGCAGGGATGTCCAGCCGCTCGAAGGTCGCCAGCCACTCGGCGGTGGTGCGCGAGGGCATCACCTCGGCCAGGATGTCGTACAGTTCATCCACGCGGGCGCTGCGCTCGGTGGCATCGTTGAACCAGGCCATTTCGCCCACTTCGGAGCGCCCGATCTCGCTCAGGATCTTGCGCCAGTTCGCCGCCGAATAGGGCAACACCCCGACCCAGCCATCCTTGGTCTTGTAGGGTCTGCGGCTCGGCGAGAGCACGCGAACGTATCCGACCCTGCCGTCGTCCTGGAACGTCGCCGCTCCCAGATGCTCGGACAGGCTGAAAGCCGCCATCAACTCGAACATCGGCACCTCGACGTAGCCCGGCGCCTTGCCGGTGCGCTCCCGATAGAGCAGCGCTGCCATCACCGCGTAGGCCAGATGAATGCCCGAAACCTTGTCGGCGGCGATGCTTGGTGCATAGAGCGGCGCGCCGTCGCGCATCTGGAACAGCCCGGCGAATCCGGAAGCGGCCTGGATCACGTCGTCATAGGCCGGCTTGCCGGCGTAGCGGCCATGCCGTCCGTAGCCCACGGCTGCGGCATAGATGATCTTCGGGTTGGCTGCGCGCACCGCGTTGAAGGTGAAGCCGAGCTTGTCCAGCGCCTCCTGGCGCATGTTGTGCACGAAGGCATCCGCCGTCGGCACCAGCTTCATCAGGGCGGCCTTGCCGGCCGCGCTCTTGAGGTCGAGCGCAACCGAGCGCTTGTTGCGGTTGTTGTTGGCGAAGATCGCGCTCATGCCGGGCTCCGCGACCGGCGCCACGGGGCGCATGCTATCGCCATCCGGCGGCTCGATCTTGATCACCTCGGCGCCGAGGTCGCCGAGGATCTGGGTCGCGTACGGACCAAGGATCACGGCAGTCAGATCGAGGATGCGCAGGCCTTTCAGGAGGGGAATCATCCGGAGTGCCACGACAAGAGGAGCGGGAAGTGTCACCTACCACGCGTCGCTCGTCGCCGCCTACGAGGATGTTGAGCGACGGCGAGATGGCCGGCGGCGCGTTTATCCCCTCGCCTTGTCTCCGGCTGCCTGCGTCCCAAATAGTGCCTGGCAGGCACCGAGTTGCAGGCCGAACGAGCGGATAGCGCACCAGCCGAGCACGGCCTCGGCCCGCCAGAACCACGGCGCGCTTTCACGCGTTCGTGAGGGCCGAACCCCGAAAATGCCAATTGGCGGCCTTGACTTGGCCAACATCCTGGCAAATAAAACGGGCGTTCGTTTTATTTTGTGCGGCGCATGATAATGGCTCGCAGGGGGGCCGATCACCCGATGCCCAAGCTGAAACCCGAGATCCAACTGGCCCGGCGCGAGAACATTCTGGCCGCTGCCGAGACGTGCTTTGCCCGCGCCGGCTTTCACCGCACCACCATGCAGGACATCTGCAGGGAGGCCGGGGTGAGCCCAGGTGCGCTCTACGTCTATTTCGACAGCAAGGAGGCGTTGATTGCCGGCATCGCCGAGCGTGACCGCGCCGACTTCGCCGAGCGCTTCGACCAGCTTGCCAATGCCCCCGACTTTCTTGCGGCACTGTCGGCCTTGGGCGAGGAGTATTTCGTCAACGAGCCTGCGCTCAAGCGGCGCATGTGCATCGAGATCGGCCTCGAGGCCACGCGCAACCCTCGCGTTGGCCAGATCTTCCGCAAGGTCGACCGCTATATCGCCGAGAGCTTCGAAAAGCTGTTTCAGCAGATGAAGGACGAGGGCCGCATCGCCCCGGCCCTCGACATCCCGACCGTCGCCAAGGCCTTCGGCATCGTGGTCGACGGCATATTCTGGCAAAGGGCCGTCGACCCCGACTTCGACCCGAAGTCGGTCATGCCGGGCGTCCTGCAACTCATTGCCGACCTTCTCAATCCCGTCGCGCCGCCCGCTGAGGCCGCCACCAGCCCGAGGAAGAGCACGCCATGATACGCAAGCTGATCATCGGCGCGGTCGTCGCCGCGGCAGCGCTCGTCGTCGCTGTGACACTCGTCGCCCAGCCCTCGCCGAAGCGCACCAGCAACCTGCAATCAGCTCCTGCGGAGGATCTGCTCGCCGCCGCCGTGACCGTTGTGCGTGTTGCGCACTCCGATTTCACCGAGACGGTGCTCGCCACCGGCTCGCTGGTCGCGCGCGAGGAGATCCTGGTCGGGCCCGAGGTGGAGGGCCTGCGCATCGTCGAGGTTCTGGTCGATGAGGGGGCGCGCGTGAAGAAAGGCGATGTCCTCGCCAGGCTCGTCGCCGATACGCTCGATGCGCAGCTTGCGCAGAACGACGCCGGCCTCGCTCGCACAACGGCGGCCATAGCCCAGGCAAAGAGCTCCATCGTGCAGGCCGAGGCCAAGCTGGCGGAGACCCGCAACGCCTTCGAGCGGGCAAAGCCCCTGCGCCAGGCCGGACATATGGCCGAAAGCGCCTACGATCAGCGCGAGCAGGCTGCCCGCACGGCCGAAGCCCAGTTGGCGGCGTCCCGAGACGGCCTGCGGCTCGCCGAGGCCGAGAAGGCGCAGGTTGAAGCCCAGCGCCGCGAGCTCCTTTGGCGGCGCGGCCGCGCCGAGGTCGTGGCTCCGGCCGATGGGGTCGTGAGCCGTCGCGTCGCCCGGGTGGGCGGCTATGCCGCCGGCGCGTCCGAGCCCATGTTCCGCATCATCGCCAGCGGCGAGATCGAGCTCGACGCCGAGGTGACCGAGACGCGCATGGCGAAACTCAAGGTCGGCCAGCCGGCGCAGGTGGAGATTGCAGGCGCCGGCGTGCTCCCGGGCCAGGTGCGGCTCGTATCCCCGGAGGTCGACAAGGCCACCCGGCTCGGCCGCGTGCGCATCTTCATCGGGGACAATGCCGCCTTGCGCATCGGCTCGTTCGCCCGTGGCACCATCCAAACGGCCACGAGCCGCGGCCTCGCCGTGCCGGCGTCGGCGGTTCTCTACGGCAGCGACGGCGCCCTCGTGCAGGTCGTCCGCAACAACCGCGTCGAGACGCGCAAGATCCTCACGGGCCTCGCCGCCGGCACACTGGTCGAGGTGCGCGACGGCCTCGGCGAAGGCGATCTCGTGGTTGCACGCTCCGGCACCTTCCTGCGTGACGGCGACGCCGTCCGGCCCATCCTTGCCGACAAGACCCGGGTGAGCGAGGCGCGCTGATGAACTGGAACATCTCCGCCTGGTCGATCCGGCAGCCGGTGCCGTCGCTCGTCCTGTTCATGGTGCTGATCACGCTCGGCTACGTCAGCTTCGGTCAGCTCCCCATCACGCGCTTTCCCAACATCGACGTACCGATCGTGCAGGTGCGCGTGTACCAGTCGGGTGCGGCGCCCTCCGAGCTCGAGGTGCAGGTCACCAAGAAGATCGAGGACGCGATTGCCGGCGTCAACGGCGTCAAGCATCAGACCTCTGCCGTCACCGAGGGCTCCTCGGTCACGACCATCGAATTCCGTCTCGAGGTCAACCAGGACCGGGCGCTCAACGACGTCAAGGACGCCATCGCGCGCATCCGCTCCGAGCTGCCGCGCACCATCGACGAGCCGATCGTCGCGCGCGTCGAGATCGAAGGCCTGCCGATCGTCACGTACGGCGCCAAGGCGCCCGGCATGACGGCCGAGCAGCTCTCCTGGTTCGTCGACGACGTCGTCGTGCGCGCGCTGCAGAGCGTCAAAGGCGTGTCGCAGATCGAGCGCTTCGGTGGCGTCGAGCGGGAAATCCGCGTCGCCCTCGACCCCGATCGCCTGCAGGCCTTCGGCATCACGGCCGGCGACGTCAACCGCCAGCTCCGCGCCACCAACGTCGACCTCGCCGGCGGCCGCGGCGAGATCGCGGGACGCGAGCAGGCCATCCGCACGCTGGCCGGCAAGCAGACGGTCGAAGACCTCGCGGCCACCATGATCACGCTGCCGCGCGGCCGCAAGGTGCGCCTCGACCAGCTCGGCACCGTGGTCGATTCCAACGCGGAGCAGCGCACGTTCGCCGCCCTCGACGGCACGCCGATCGTCGCCTTTGCGATCTCGCGCGGCAAGGGTCAGAGCGACACGGTGGTCGCCGCCGACGTCGCCAAGAAGGTCGCCGAGCTGCAGAAGGCGCATCCCGATATCGAGCTGAAGCTCATCGACTCGATGGTCGCCTACACCCTCG
This sequence comes from Hyphomicrobiaceae bacterium, assembly GCA_008933705.1. Lineage (GTDB taxonomy): Bacteria > Pseudomonadota > Alphaproteobacteria > Rhizobiales > Hyphomicrobiaceae > AWTP1-13. The sequence continues at coordinate 116,570 of WBUN01000001.1, read as the reverse complement.
GTGCCTACCACTCGACCATGAAGACGCTGATCGAGGGCGCCATCCTTGCCATCGCCGTCGTCTTCATCTTCCTGCGCGATTGGCGCGCCACGCTGATTGCCGCCATCGCGCTGCCGCTGTCGATCATCCCCGCGTTCTGGGCGCTGGATGCAGCGGGCTTCTCGCTCAACCTCGTCAGCCTGCTCGCCATCACCATCGTCACGGGCATTCTGGTCGACGACGCCATCGTCGAGATCGAGAACATCGTGCGCCACATGCGCATGGGCAAGAGCGCCTATCGCGCCGCGCTGGAGGCCGCCGACGAGATCGGCCTCGCCGTCATTGCCATTACCATGACCATCATCGCCGTGTTCGTGCCCGTGAGCTTCATGGGCGGCATCGCCGGCCAGTACTTCAAGCAGTTCGGCCTGGTGGTCGCCTTCGCCGTGTTCTTCTCGCTGCTCGTGGCGCGCCTGATTACACCGCTGCTCGCGGCCTATTTCATGCGCGCATCGCACCATGAGGACAAGGAGGGCCGGTTGCTCAGAGGCTACACGCGTCTCGTGCGCTGGTCCGTCGCGCACCACTACAAGGCGGTCGGATTGGGCCTTCTCATCTTCGCCGGCTCGATCGGCAGCTTCTATCTGCTGCCATCGGGATTCCTGCCTGCCGAGGACAGCGGTCGCACGCTGCTCGCCGTCGAGCTGCCCCCAGGCTCGCGCCTCGGCGACACCCGCGCCGTGACGGAAGCGATCGCGCGCACGATACGTGAGCGGCCCGAGGTGAAGAGCGTCTTCATCAACGGCGGTCGCGTCATGGGCTCCGGTGCCGAGGTGCGCAAGGCCACGCTGGTCATCAACCTGGTGCCCAAGGAGCAGCGCATGCTCAGCCAGGACCAGGTGCGCCAGCAGATCGGCCTCAGCCTGGCCCACGTACCCGACATCCGCTTCTGGTTCCTCAAGGACAACGGCCAGCGCCAGCTGCAGCTGGTCGCCTCGGGCCGCGACGGCGCTATCGTCTCGCACGTGGCAGCCGAGTTGACGAGCCAGGCCAAGCGCATCCCGCTGCTTGCCAACGTCGTGTCGACCGCAGAGCTCGACCGGCCGGAGCTGCGCGTGGTGCCGATCACCGACATCGCCGCCGATCTCGGCGTGTCGACCGAGGCGATCTCGGAAGCCGTGCGCATCGCCACCATCGGCGACATCGGTGCCAACCTCGCGAAGTTCGATGTCGGCGACCGCCAGGTGCCGATCCGCGTGCAGATAGAGGAGCGGGCGCGCGGCGACCGGCACGTGCTCGAATCGCTCAAGGTCGCCACCAACTCGGGGGCCTCGGTGCCGCTGTCGGCCGTCGCGGACTTCAAGCTCGGCCAGGGCCCGACCGCCATCGACCGCTACGACCGCATGCGCCGCGTCGTCATCGGCGCTGACCTGGTCGGCGACGTGCCGCTCGGCAAAGCCGTCGAGCAGGTCATGGCTCAGCCTGCGGCCAAGAGCCTGCCGCCCGGCGTCGAGATCAAGCAGTTCGGCGATGCCGAGGTAATGGGCGAGGTGTTCGAGAGCTTCGCCAAGGCCATGGGCGCCGGCATCATGATGGTCTTCGCCGTGCTGGTGCTGCTGTTCGGCAGCTTCCTGCAGCCCATCACCATTCTGTTCTCGCTGCCGCTTTCCATCGGCGGAGCCATCGTTGCGCTCGCCATCACCGCCAAGCCGATCAGCCTCCCGGTCGTCATCGGCATCCTCATGCTCATGGGCATCGTCACCAAGAACGCCATCATGCTGGTCGACTTCGCCATCGAGGAGATCAAGCGCGGCGTTCCGCGCGCGGAGGCGATCGTCGATGCGGGCCGCAAGCGGGCACGGCCCATCATCATGACCACCATCGCCATGATCGGAGGCATGCTGCCGTCGGCCTTCGGCGTCGGCTCGGGCGGAGAGTTCCGCGCACCCATGGCCATCGCCGTCATCGGCGGCCTCATGTCATCGACGCTGCTGTCCCTGGTGTTCGTGCCTGCGGTGTTCGCTGTCATGGACGACATCGGCCGCTTCAGTTGGAGCTTCTTCAGCCGCTTCGTCGGTCCCGCAGACCAGGGGACGAAGCCGCCCGCGGCCAAGAGCGAGCCGCACGAGCTGCCAGCTCCGGCGGAATAATGACCTCTCTCTCTGACGATAGGCGAGTCGGCTGCACGCGAGATTGCCACCTGATCAGCGGGTGACCAGCGACAGGCCGAGCAGCGACCAATAGGGGATCGCGGCAAGCACAACGGCCATGGTCAGGCCGAGCATGGCCAGGCCGAAGCGCCGCACGTCGGCACCGTCGTAGTATCCGCTTTCGTAGGCGAGCAGGTTGGCAGCCGTCTGCACCGGATAGAGGATCACGGCGTCGACGACGATGGTGACGATGAGGCCGCAAACGATCGGACTGAGCCCCACGCTCTGTCCGATGGCCGCCGCCATCGGCAGCAGCAAGGCGACGCAGGCGGCGAGGTTGGTGATTGCCAGATGCACCGTCGCGACGCCGATGACGATACAGCCGACGACCACAAGCGGCTGGCCGCCCAGCCCCGCTATCGGCCCTACCAGTCGGTCGCCAAGCCAGGCAGCCGCCCCTGACTTGGTCATGGCGGCCGCCAGCGACAGCGAGGTGCCGACCGTCAGGATCAGGCCCCATGACAGCCGCTCCTCGAGCGCCTTCCAGCTCAGAACGCCGATGCCTGGGGTCAGCAGCAGGGCCGCGCCGATGAGCGCCGGAATGGCGGGTGACAGGCCATGCAGCCAATCCGTCAGCCACAGGGCGGATGCGAGCGTCAGCACAGCGAGCGTTGCGGTCTCGGCGGCTGAATAGGGCCGGGCCGGTTCCCTCGGGCCGCTGCTCACCAAGCCACTCTCGAACCGACCCGTTATGAGGCGCAGGAGCAGCGCGCCGCCGAAGAGCAGCGCATAGTAGGGAGCCGCCATCAGCGCGAACCAGCCCCACCACGAGAAGCCGCCGAGTATCGAGGCGGCCGTGATCGACGTGATGCCTCCTGTCAGCAACGCCGAGGATGCCAGCGGATTGAGCACGCCGAGCGCCAGCATCAGCGCGCGGCCGGCACGATCGGTCTGGCGCACACCCATGGCATCAAGCGCGTCACGATACGCGGGAATGAGTATCGCGTTACGGGTGATCGCAGACGGGACCAGCAGCGCAAGAGCCGGGAGGCCGGCGATCATGCCCGCAAACAGCCGCGTGGGGCTGCCTCGTGCAGTTCGGACGAGGAAGCGAGCCGCCCGATCTGCAAGGCCGCTCTTCTCCACGGCCGCGCCGATGGCAGCGGCGCCGATGAGAAATAGTACGACTTCCGACGCGAAGCCGCCGAACACCTCGGGAGGGCGCATGCCGGGGCTCGACCCGAGCAGAACCAGCACGATCAGCGCGATCAGCCCAAGCGCCATCGCCTCGGAGATCCAAAGGATCGCCCCGGCAAGCATGGCGCCGAGCACCGCCTGGCCGAATTCCGTGAGGCCGTCGAGCGGGGGAACGACGCGCGCGGCCAGATACACGGCCAGCGCGGCAACGAGCCAGAGATGGTGCGTGCGAGATGTGGTTGACGTGGTCGCCCCCGTTTGCGTGACCTTTGCGCACGTTCTGACAGGTCTCTAGCAATCAGAAGCTGTTCTGCAAGCGACGTTTCCGAACTATGATGTGAGGAATATTCACACGAGGCTCGAGATGCGGCGCCGGCTTCCTCCGCTCAAGACGCTCCCCGCATTCGAGATCGCGGCTGACCGCCTGAGCTTCAGCGCCGCCGCCGGCGAGCTCAATCTGACGCACGGCGCCGTCAGCCGCCAGATCAAGGCGCTCGAGAACCATCTCGGAGAGCCGCTGTTTCGCCGCCACAATCGCCGCATCGAGCTGACGGACACCGGCAAGGCGCTGCTGCCTGCGGTGCGGCAGGCGCTCCACCTCCTGGAGACGAGTAGCGCGCACATCGCTGCCGAGCGCAAGCAGGGCCCGCTCGTCGTGTCCTGCCTGGCCACGTTCCTGATGCGCTGGCTGATCCCAAGGCTGTACGACTTCAAGGCTCTGCACCCCGAGATCGAGGTCCGTCTTGCAGCCTCACACGCTCCGGTCGATTTCGCCCGTGACGGCGTCGATGTTGCGATCCGGCTCGGCAAGCCGCCATGGCCGGCCAATGTTGTCGCGCAGCCGTTTCACGATGATCTCTCAGGGCCGGTGTGCTCGCCCGCGCTCTTGCAAGGACGCAGGCTCAAGCGGCCTTCGGAGCTGCGCCGCTATGCGCTGCTGCACACCGATACGCGCCCCCATGCCTGGTCCGAGTGGCTCGACGCCAAGGATGAGACGCGTGTCGATGCAGCAAGGGGATTGCGCTTCGAGCACACCTATTTCCTGCTCGAGGCCGCCGCAAGCGGGCTCGGCGTGGCGGTTGGCTCACGTGCGCTGGTCGAGCAGGATCTCAAGGCCGGCAGGTTGATTGCGCCTTTCGGCTTCTCACCGAGTGGACGCGCCTACACGGTGCTCTGCTCCAGGCAGGCGGCGCGCCTGCCCAAGGTCAAAGCGTTCCGATCCTGGATCGCAGACACCGCGGCGAAGATCACGCGGACGCCCTGAGGCGGCCGTTAGTGCGCCTTCGCCGTGTTTGTCTTCGTGCCCACTGCCGGCTGAGCCTGGGCGTCGGGCCGCAGGAACACGTCGACGCGCATGCCGGGCAACAGCGGAGGCTGGCCGGACAGATCGATCATGACCTCGAGCACATCGACGTCCGTCGGCTTGCGCGGACCGCGCTGGCCGAGACGGCTCGGAGCCAGCCCCTGGGCGATCGAGGCGATCTTGCCTTCGAACTCCTTGCCCGGGAAAGCATCCGAGCGCACCACCGCGGCCTGGCCCACACGCACCTTGCCGACATCGCGCTCCTCGAGCTCGGCCCTGACGCGCAGAGAGGACAAATCGCCGATGGTGGCCAGCACGTTCTCCGGCGAGGGCGTCGCCGTCTCGCCTGCCTTGGCGAACACCTGCAGGATGGTGCCGGCCGAAGGCGCGCGCACCCGCGTGCGCTCGAGCGCCGCTTCGGCCAGGGACAACTCGGCCCGGGCAGCCGCAAGCGCCGCCTCGGGACGGCTCGGCGCCGGCAGCCCGTCGGCGGACAAGGCCTTGCGCAGGTTCGCACGAGCCTGCTCCACCTTATCCTTGGCTTTCGCCGTCGTGTCGCGCAGCTTGGCGAAATCGGCAGCCGGCCCGGTGCCGCCGCGGCGGGCTCTCAGCGCGCGATCGAGCTCATCGCGAGCCACGGCGAGCTGGCGCTCGGCGGTTGCCAGACCATCCTCCGCCGATCGGCGATCCTGCGCGAGGCGATTGCCCGCGTCCGTATTGTCGCGCTCGCGCTTGCGCACGGCCACCTCGGCCAGCGCCGAATGCAGGCGCGCGACAAGCTCCTCGTCGTCGAGACGCACCAGCAGGTCGCCGGCGGCAGCCGTGTCGTTGACGGCAACCAGCACCTCGGCGATGCGGCCGGGTACCTGCGCGCCGATACGCACCTCGCCGCCGTTCGGCTCGATGCGGCCCGGCGCTGATGCCGCCCACGCCGTCTTCGGCGCTGCCTTGGGGGCGACGTTGACGGTGCCGGTGGTGGCAGTACCGTTCGTCTTGGCGGGCTCTGACGGCTTCACGCTAAAGGTCTTGGGCACGTAGTACCCGACGCCCAGCGCCAGAACGGCAGCTACAATCAGCATGGTGAGCGTGGAATCGCTCTTAGGCATTGGCTTTTCGCTTTCTGTTGCGTGCCAACTCGTGAACCGTCTCGACGCCTTCGGCGCGACGCTCCTCGCCGACGATCAGGCCGTCTTCGATGCGCAGGATCCGGTTGGCAAAGGGAATGGTCCTCGGGTCGTGGGTGACCGCAAGGACGGCTCGGCTCTTGTCCTTGGCAATCTCGGACAGGAGCTGCATGACCGCCACGCCGTTCTCGCTGTCGAGCGCGGCGGTCGGCTCATCCGCCAGCATGACCGATGGGGAGCCGGCCAACGCGCGCGCCACCGCGACGCGTTGCTGCTCGCCGCCGCTCATATTGGCGGGATACGATTTGAGCTTATGGCGCAGTCCCACCTGCTGCAGCGCGCGCTGCGCGCACACGGTCGCCTCCGAGCCGCGCTCGCCGCGCACGTCGAGCGCAAGCCGCACGTTCTCCTCGGCCGTCAGCGTCGGGAACAAGTTGTAGGACTGGAAGATGAAGCCGATATGGCGTCGCCGCAGTGCGGCGAGGCCTTCCGGCCCCAGGCCGGCCGTCGGCTCCTGGGCGATGGTCAGCGTGCCTTCGGTGGGGGTCAGGATGCAGCCGAGGATCGACAGCAGGGTCGTCTTGCCGCTGCCCGACGGTCCCATGAGCAGCGTCAGCTCGCCGGCGTTGAGCTGCAGGCTCACACCCTTGAGTGCGCGCACCTTGCCTGCGCCCTGCCCGAGCTCTTTGACGATGTCGCGTGCATCCAGCACGACGTTGGGCGCGTCGGCGATCATCGGTTGAACACCATCGCTGGGTCGATTCTCATGACCTTTCCGATCGCAGAGATCGCCGAGATCGCACACATCGCGATCGTCAGCACGAGCAGCAGAGCTGCCAGCGCCGGCGTCATGAGGATCGGCAGAGCCGTGTGCTCGCTCAAATAGACGATCGCGAGCGCGATCGCCATACCGAGTGCATAGCCGAGCACCGCACTCAACCCGGCCTGCGCCAGGATGACCCTGTGAATATAGCCCGATGACGAGCCGAGCGCGCGCAGCGTGGCGAACTCGTTCAAATGGTCCTTGGTGCTCGAGTAGAGCGTCTGCGCCACGATGACGGTGCCGACCACCAGCCCGAGAATGGCGCCGCCGATCAACGCCACACCGGCGCCGGTCGCAAACAGCCAGTGGTTGAGGCTGCGCTCGCGGAACTCGGCCCTCGTCAGCACTTCGCTGTCGGGCACTTTGACCTTCAGCATGTCGCGCACGGCCACCGGATCGGCGCCGGGCTGCAGCTTGACCAGGACATAGGTGATGTTGTCGGCCGGCATGTCGAGCAGCGACTTCGCACGCGTGAGGGTGGTGAAGATGTAGGGCGTGACCGTGAACGAGCGGATGCCCTCGGTCAGGCCGGTCACGCGCACGCGCGACATGCCGATCTGCGCGGTGTCGCCGACACCTTTGAGGCCGAGCTCGGCAAGATAGGTCTTGTCGACCATGACCGCATCGCGGGCGCCAAGCCCCGACACGTCGCCCTCGACCACATTCCAAGGCGCCAGTCCGCGGTCCTCGTATTCGGCGCCGATGACGACGACGAGCGTCGATCCGCCCGTCGGCTTGCGCCAGTCGGTGAAAGAGGCGACCAGGGGAATGGCCCGAGCGACGCCGGGCGTCGCCAGCGCCGCGTACTTCTCGCGCGCACTGATCGGCTGCGCTTCCTCGAAGTTCTTGGTGCCGTAGGCCATGATCCAAAGGTCGCCGTCGGCTCGGTCGATCATGGAGATGATCATCGTGCGCGCGCCGAGGTACAGCCCGAGCTGCACGGCGACCAGCACGATCGAGAACAGAATGCCGACCAGCGTTACGGCGAGCCGGACCCTGTCGTGAAAGAGATTGCGAAAGGCCAGTGTGAGGGTCATCGCGACGCGCAGTACCTGTTCAGCTTCAACTGGAAAAGACATCCGGGCGGAACGAGCGCTGATGTGCACTGCCGGCCCGAAGCGACCATCACGCTGCAACCTTTGCGAGTGCGCTTCCCTGCGAGGCGCAATCCCGGAGATCCAAAGTGCCTGTCCATATATAGGAACTCGCTGGTGCGCTTGCGACTTAACCAGAAAAGAGTAAAGGAGGCAGAAGCGCCGCGGCCTCGTCTAAATAGCCTCACGACCCATTTGATGACGGTCTGCCGCGTCCAATCGCCCCATTTTCTCCGCATATCGGTTGCATGTCGCGGCAGGACCGCTCCTATTCTGCTTCAGGGAGAGCGTAAGCCCATGCATCTGTTCAGACTTTCCGGCCTTTCAGCCATGACCCGACGTGTATTCGCCTTCACAATTCTCGGCACCGCCGCACTCGCTCACGGCGCCTTTGCGCAAAATCCGCCTGCACACGGCGTGACCGGCGTATGGATCGACCATACCGGCCGCGGGGCCGTGGAAATCCAGCCCTGCGGCGATAAGGTCTGCGGTCGCGTCGCCTGGCTGCAGCAGCCAACCGATTCCAAGGGCACGCCCGCCACGGACAAGAAGGGCCGGCCGCTTTGCGGGCTGCAGATCATCGGTGATCTGAAACTGCAACCCAACGGAAAGACCTGGGACGGCGGCTGGATCTACAATCCCGAAGAAGGAGAGACGTTCAACGTCGAGATCCAGCTCAAGACCCGCGACACCCTCCAGGTGATGGGCTACATGGGCGTGAAGTTCCTCAGCGAGACCTATCTGTGGAAGCGCGCGCCCGACCGGCTCGCGGCCTGCAGCGCGGCGCGTCCATCCTGACGACGCGCCGATGGCGACCGCCAAGGCTCAATCGGCCTTGGCGCCCTTGGCCAGCCGCGCAACCTCTGCCTTGGCCGCAATGGCTCCCTCGAGCCAGCTCACGAAGCTCGCCGTGCGCTCAGCCACCACGTGACGCTGCTGGTCGAGCGTCACCATGTGATAGCTGTCATCGAGCACGACGGTGTCGACCAGCCCGCCGAGATTGGCCTGCAGATACTGCGCATTCCTCAGGCTCGCCATGTCGTCGTGGCGCGGGTGCACGATCAGCGCCGGCTGGCGTACCTGATCGAGATCCTTCTTCACCGCCGACACCAGCTGGTTGAGATGCGCGAACGAGCGCATCGGCGTGCTGAATATGCCTGCCTGGCCGGCATCGCCGCTTTGCATGGCCGAGACGACGAGGGCGCGCACGCGCTCGTCCTTGAGACCATAAGGCTCGTGCTCCGGCAGATCGAATTCCAGCTTGACCGGCAGCGGCCGCACATACTGCAGCAGCCTCGAGTACCAGGGCATCGACCAGCCATCGAGCTTCAGCGTCGGCGCAAACAGGAGCAGGCCATGCACATCATCGGGCCGCTGCTGGGCGAGCCGCAGGGCGAGTATGGCACCCATCGACAGGCCGCCAGCCAGGACGATGTCGCATCGCTGCTTGAGCCGGTCGTGCGCCTGCTCGACGCTCTCGTACCACTCCTGCCACGTCGAGCGCCGCAGCTCCTCGGGCGTGCCGCAATGGCCGGCAAGCTGAGGGCAGTAGACGGTGTGGCCAGCCCGCGAGAGCCCCTGCGCGATAAAGCGAAGCTCCACCGGTGTGCCACCGAGTCCATGGATCAGAAGGATGCCGAGACGCCCGCCCGGCAGGAATTGGCTACGGTCGACGATCTGTATTTCTTCTTGAACAGCCATCAGTTTACGCGCACCAGTTGTCAGCTTCTTCTAACTTTTGCGTCGGCCTTACACGTTCGCTGTTGGCCGCGCTAGGCCTCGAAGGGGGAGACAATCGTCGCACCCCGACATTCGTTTCATCTGTTGGATTGGCCCGCTCGGGTAGTGATCCCCAGTGAGGCCCCTTCGGCCATAACCCGATTGGTGGAGTGTGGTTCCGCATGCAGCGTCGCGGAATTGATTCCCACCAGGAAAAACCGAGGTCGCCTTTCTTGCGTGCCGAGTGTTGGTGCCCCCGCTTCTCAAGTCTTGGAGACACGCATGAGCACGCAATCGAGCAGTTTCAAGGCGAGATCCATTTCGTCCTTGGAGATGTGCAAGCTCGGCGCCAGCGTCACGACGTTCTTGTAATAGCCGCCAATGTCGAGCACGAGACCGTAGGTCTTTCCGTCGACCTGCAGATCACCCTTGAGCGCTTCGTCGACCATCCGGTCGACGATGGCCTTCGACGGGGTGAAGCTGTCGTGCGGCTCGCAGATTTCCATCCGCAGCGCGAGGCCCAAGCCATCGACATCGCCGATCACCTTGTGCCGGCGCTGAAGATCCTTGAGCCCTTCGAGCAGATAGGCGCCCTTCTCCATCACCATGCTTTCGTAGTCGGTCTCGGCCATCATGTGCATGGCCTCGAGCGCAACCGCGGTGCCCATCGGATTGGCATTGAAGGTGGAGTGCGTCGAGCCCGGCGGGAAGATCGTCGGGTTGATCAGCTCCTCGCGCGCCCAAAGACCGGCAAGGGGATTGAGCCCGTTGGTGATCGCCTTGCCGAACACGACGACATCCGGACTGACGCCGAAGTGCTCGATCGACCAGAGCTTGCCGGTCCGGTAGAAGCCCATCTGGATCTCGTCGACGACGAGCAGGATGCCGTGCTTGTCCAGCACCTTCTTGAGCTCGACGAAGAAGTTCTTTGGCGGAATGACGTAGCCGCCCGTGCCTTGAATCGGCTCGACGTAGAATGCTGCATACTCGGCTTCGCCGACCTTGGGGTCCCAGACGCCGTTGTATTCGCTCTCGAACAACCGCTCGAACTGCTTGACGCAGTGGTGGCCGTATTCCTCCTTGCTCATGCCTTTCGGCCCGCGGAAGTGATACGGGAACGGCACGAACTGCGCCCGGTCGCCGAAGTGGCCGTAGCGCCGGCGGTAACGGTAGGAGGAGGTGATCGCCGAGGCGCCGAGCGTGCGGCCGTGATAGCCGCCTTCGAAGGCGAACATCAGGCTCTTGCCCTTCTTGAAATTGCGTACGAGCTTCAGCGAATCCTCGACTGCCTGGCTGCCGCCCACGTTGAAGTGAACGCGGCCTTTGGCGCCGAACTTCTGCTCGGCAGCCTTGGCGATGATGGTAGCGAGCTCGATCTTCTCGCGGTGCAGGTACTGGCTCGCCACCTGGGGCAAACTGTCGAGCTGACGCTTGACCGCGTCATTGAGGCGCCGGTTGCGGTAGCCGAAGTTGACTGCCGAGTACCACATCTGCAGATCGAGATACGGGCGGCCCTGCGCGTCGTAGATGAACGAGCCGTCGCAGGTCTCGAAGATCTTGGGCGGTTCGGTGTAGTGCACGGTATCGCCGTGCGAGCAGTACTGCGCTTCGAGCGCCAGAAGCTCCGCCTCGCTGATATCCGAGCCCGGATCATCGCTACGGCGCATGCGTACGAGGTTGCTCATCTTTCCCCACACTTTTTTTGCCGTGTCTCACAGAGATCAGCGCTCTTGCAAGCCCCGGCATCTGCGACAAGCGGCATGGGTGCAAGGGCGGCACCTCCCAAGACTTGCGATCCATCCTTGATGCAGGCACTTTGCACTACAAACGACGCCTTACAAAACAAAGCCTTAGCAGCAGCTTAAGCGGCAGCGACAGGATGCATTAACCCTCTTCCCGCATTGTCGGTCGCACCAATGCGCGCGAGCACCGACTCCGCAAACTTGGCGGTCTTCTCGAGCACCACTTCGCGCTGCCGGTCGAGCGTGATGACGTGATAGCTGTCCTCGAGCACGACCTTCTCCACCCGCCCGCCGAGGTGCCTCTCGAGGTAAGTGGTGTTGCGCAGGCTCGCGCGATCATCGTGCCGCGGATGCAGGATCAGAACCGGCTGCCTTATGGAATTCAGATCGCGGCGCACCTCGTTCACGAGCCACCTGAGCTCGAGCATGGGACCGCCGGGAATGCTGAGAAAGCCGGCCTTGGAGGGATCGCCGCTGTGTATCGCGTCGGCGATGATCGCGCGCAGACGCTGATCCTTGATGCCGTAGGGCGCTCGCTCGGAGAACCAGAACAGGTCGGCGACGCTCTTCTGCACGACCAGATTGAAGAACCGGCTGTACCAGGGCACGCCCCAGCCGTCGAGCCAAAGCGTGGGTGCGAGCAGCACGCCTCCCTTTACGATGTCCGGATGACGCGCGGCGAGACGAAGAGAGAGGATGGCACCCATCGACAGCCCGCCGACCAGCACGTGCTCGCATCGCTGCGATAGCTGATGCAGTGCGGCTTCAACGCTGGCGTACCAGTCCTGCCACGTCGAGCGGCGGAACTCCTCCAGCGTGCCGCAGTGCCCGGCAAGCTGCGGGCAGGACACCGTATGGCCGGCACGCGCCAGCCCGTTGGCAATGTAGCGCAGCTCCACCGGCGTCCCGCTCAGCCCATGAATCAGCAGGAAGCCGGTCTTGCCGCCCTGGTGAAACGTGCCAAGGCCGCGATCAGCCGTTGCCGGACTTGCGGTGACGCCCATGCTCGACATCGCGATTGCCGGTCCGTTGGTCAGCCGCTTGCCTGGCGGGCGATCGGGATCGCCGCCGGCGCGCGATGGCCATCGCTGCTCAACCACGAGCCGAGCTTTGCGGTGACCTCGAAGAAATCCTCAAACGGCAGGTGCGTCGTTCCGTTGGACCGGCAAAGCTCGAGGAGCTTGGCCTTGGCAAACACCAGATCGACCTGGCCGGCTATGCAGAAATCCGACCGGCCGTCGCCGACCACCACCTTGACGGAGGTGGAGTGGGGCTCCGTGAATGCGCACTTGCAGTTACCCGCGAGCGCACGGCAATCACTGCGCGCCGAGGGAAATGTAACGCGCCAGCGATCTCCTCCGATCGACTCCAGGTGGTTGGCGTAGAACGGCACGCTCAGCCCGGCATTGCGCAGCACGTGCTCGATGGCAAAATCGAAACCGTCGGAAACGATGGTCATGCCCACGCCGTTGCGCCGGCATTCGCGCACGAACGTGGCAAAGCCCGCATCGACCTTGAGCTCCGAGATGGCCTCCGCAAGCCGCTTCGGCGAAGCGCGCAGCAGGCTGACCTGCCGCGTCATGCATTCACGCGAGCCGATATTCCCCGCTTGCCACTCGCTCTCGACATCACGCCAAGAGGGATCAGCAAACTGCTCGAACAGGAAGTCTGTCGCGTCGCAGGGAACAATCGTCCCATCAAAATCCACGAAGACGTGACACTTCACACGCGCACGCGACACGTTTAACCAACCCTTTGATTGAATTGCCGCACTATGCCCCGACTTGCCGGCCTTCTTTAGCGATCAGCTCTCAAGATGCCAATGCTTTTTGTTCACGTTTCCGTTAATCTTCATCTATCGGTTGTATCGATAGATCGCTGCTCGCGTGCCGCGCTTAGTGCGTTTCCTCAGCGGGACCTATCGAACTTTGTGATCGAAAATGTGAAAAGTAACCATGCCGGGACAGATGGCCGCAGCTTGCAGCAGCGGCCGCTGCGCTCGCTGCGACGACCCGCCACGCGGGATGAAGCGTGTTCAGTCGCGCTGAGGCTTGAGCCAAGCCACGGCCACATACCCGACCAGGGCGGCTGAGAGACCCAGCAGATACGGAGCGGCCAAGCCGAGCGCGTACTTGCCGGCGGCCCACACCACCATGCCGGCAACGATCGAGACGTACGCGCTTCGCGGCCCGCCGAAGCGCGAGAAGAGAGCAAACAGCGCTGTAACGAAAACGCCCGCGCTGCCGAATGCCGACGCGGTCTCCACAAGCTCGTGAATGCCTTCCGACGTGATCGCAATCAGGAATGCAACAACGCTCAGCGCCATCACCGTCAAGCGAACCGCCCACAGCCGGCCGCGATCGGGCAACTGGGGCAGCAGCCGAACGATGATGTTGTGCGAGATCTGCGAGGCCGGTGCGTGCAGCGCGGCGTGCACGGCCGACAGGATCGCCGACACGACCGCGCCGACGAACACGATATGCAGCGCGCCCGGCAGATGGATCTCGGCCAGTCTCGGCACGACCTGCTCAGCGTCGGCGACCTCCGCGCCGAGCTTTGCTCCGGCCAGCCCGAGAAACACTGGGATCATGCCCACGCATAGATAGACAGCGCCGCCGATGACCGTGCCCGCTGCCGCAACGTGCGCGGTGCGCGCACCAAGAAAACGCGATATCAGCTCCACCGCAACGATGGTGCCGCACACCGGGATGGCCAGATGTTCGATGGTGCCGAGCGCACCACCTTCCCCGTCGAGGAGCTTGAGGCGCTCGGGCTCGACCTGCGCAAGCACCGTCGTCGGACCTCCCATATGAATCGCAACCATGACGCCGAGAATAAGCAGGCCCGCCATGACGGCGATCCCCTGCACCACATCCGTGACTGCGTCTGCCAGCAATCCGCCGACGACGGAATAAGCTGCCACGAGCACGGCGGCGATCGTGATTGCAGAGGCGAGTCCGAGACTGGAGTTCGCGCTCAGCACCTGGCCGAACGCCCGCACCTGCGCCGCCGCCCAGATGATGGAGCCCGGCAGAAGCACAATCACCACCAGCCGCTCGACGCCCGGCGAATAGCGCTGACGGAACAGATCGGCGAACGTCGTCAGTCCCCGCAGCCAAAGGGCCCTGGCGAAGAACACCCCGACGATGACGATGGCGGCGGCATAGCCGAACGGATCGACGAGCGCGCCGGCCAGTCCCTTGTCGTAGACGGCGCCGCCCGAGGCGACGATGGCCTCGGCGCCGAAATAGGTAGCGAACACGGAAAAGGTGATCAGCGCCGTGCCGAGGCGCCGACCCGCCAGGATGTAGTCGGCCTCGCTCGCCATGCGCCGCGAGACCCAGATGCCGACCGCAAACTGAACGAGCACATAGGCAAGCATGCCCGCGAGAACGCCGTTCATCCCCCACCCCCTGCAGCCGAGCCCCTGCCGTCGGGGACACATTGTAGGCGAAGTCGGCACAAGCAACGATTCCACGAACAAGGCAAAGGCCGAGCGGCCGGCCCGCCAAAGTTCGCCCCTAATTCTCTGCTTTATGCACACTTGAGCATTTCTGCTGGAGAGACCACATCTGGGTCTCATCCTTGTCCGGGCATCCCGAGGCTGAGTTGAGCACCAACGCCACCGCCCTGTTCCGCATCCGCCCCGTCGTCTCGTCCGTAACGGCCGTCGCTCTTGTTCTCGCCCAGATCCCGACCGCGCGCGCCGCGTCGGCGATGACGCGAGCCGAGTACGAGGCCTGCCAGGCGCGTGACGAGCAGGGCTTCCGGGCCGCAATCGAATCCCTCACGCGCCGCAGCCTGGAAGCGAGCATTGCCGGGCTCGATTACAAGTCCATCGTCGCCGACGAATGGCGGCGGGGAGGCATCGACGATGTCATCGACCGCCAGGTCGACCGCGCCATCGGCGAGGTGCGCGATGAATCGAGCTGGCTTCAGCTCTGGCAATCCCTTGCCTCCAAGGACAAGGCGCAAGAGCTCGCCACCACGGCGGCCGAGCGGGTGTACCGCTCCGAGGCGATCAAGAAAGCCCTGGAGGGCGTCGCAACGGGAATCGGCAAGGAGATCGGCAAGCGCATCGAGCTTGCCATCGTCGACACCGGCGGTCCTGCCACGCAGTGTATGCAGGCTTTTCTCGGGCAGCGCTACGGCGCCACCATAGCGCGCATCGTCGCCACAGGCGCCGGCAAGGAATATGGCATCGATCCGACCAAGGCGGGGGCGCAGGTCTCCACCGGTCAGGTGCTGATCGAAGGCAGCGGCGGCATGGCCGGCGTCGTCGTCCTTGTCGTGCGGCGCCAGCTTGCCAACATGGCGTCCCGCATCGGCCAGCGGGTGATCGGCTCCGTTCTCGGCCGGCTGGTGTCGGTCGTTGCGGGCGGCGTCGGCCTCGTGCTGATCGCCAAGGACATCTGGGATTTCCGCCACGGCGTGCTGCCCATCGTCTCCGAGGAGATGAAGGCCAAGGCCACCAAGGAAAAGGTGCGCGAGGAGCTTGCCAAGTCGGTCCGGGAGCAGATCTCCGACAGCCTCAGGGAGATCAGCGAAAAAACGGCCGACCGCGTGGTGGAGATCTGGCTCGAGTTTCGCCGCGCGCACGCAAAGGTCCTGGAGCTCGCCGAGCGCCAGGACGTGTTCAAGCGCTTCCTCGATACGGTGAAGCCCGATGACCTGCCCAAGGTCGACGAGATCGTGGCCCTGGTGCTGGGCAGCGAAGGCGAGGCCGGCATAGCCAGGCGCCTCGACAACGGCACCCTGCATCGCGCGGTCAGCGCACTACCGCCAGGCGCGATGGAGATCGCGCGCGAGGCACGCTCGCTGGAGACGGCGCTGCAATGGTCGGCGGTTGCCGGCGACGCGCTGCCCAAAGTGGTCGAGTTCGAGATCCATCGCCGCGCCAAGCCCGAACTTTTCACCAGGGCCAGCCTGCAGCGGCTGCTCGGCCTGCAGGATCGCGTCGCCGTCACGCGGCTCGCCTCTTTGCAGCCGGCGGCACGCGAGCCCCTCTTCGAGCTCGAGCCTGGTGAGCTCAAGTCGCTGGCAAGGTCGCTCGACGAAAGCCAGCTCGACAGCCTGTCGCGCTACCTGACCGGCCTGGACAAGCCATCGGCCCAGCGCGTTCTGCGCGTCGTCGCCCAGACCCCCTCGCGCATGGCCGAGCTCGGCAAGCCGCGGGTCCGCGACGCAATCCTCGCCAGCAGCGATCAGGCGGCGGCCGTGGCCATGATGCTGCAATCGAGTTCGATACCCGACCCCAACATCCTCCTGCAGCACGCCCAGCTCGTCCTCGACGGCCGTGTCAGTCCCATCCTCCTTTGGGAAAAGCACCCCGTCTCGCTCGCCGGAACCGCTCTGCTGGCGCTGGCGCTGCTCATGATGCTGAAGCGCCTCATCTTCGGCACGCGGCCGCGGATCGTCGTACACGAAGGGCGGGGCCGCGGGGGACGCCTCTGATGCGTCTGCTGACCAGCGAGAGCGTGGACGACCAGCCGATCGATCGGGGCGATATCGTCTACGCCTGCGCTGTCAGCGGCGCGAACATCCTGCGCGACATGCGCGAGGCGATCGTCAACACGATCGGCGGCCATATGACTAAGTACGAGTCCCTGCTCGATCAGACCATCGCCCGCGCCCTGAAGGGCCTGGGCGAGCGCGCTCAGGCGCAGGGCTATGACGGGGTGCTGGGAATCCGCATCTCGCATCCGCACATCACGGATGGCGCCATCGAGGTGGTCGTCACCGGTACCGGCTTCAGATATGCCGGGCCCCGGCGCTGAAGGCCTTACCCGCCAATCTTTTGCCCACACAAGCTTTCACGGCGTGCGATGGCAGGAGGGGCGCCGGCTGCTATAAGCCGAGTCGCTTTTTTCGCGTCGGACGGGATCGTGTCGACCCTCGGTCGGGACCAAGCAACGAGAGGCGAACCTCATGGCATTGAAGGCTCCAGGAATTCTGATCTTCCTGCTCTCCATTATTCTTGCGCTGGCGGTCCTTTTCTCCAGGTACTTCGGAGCCACGATCCCCTTCCTCACGGGTGACGCCACGCAATTCTACGGCCTGCTCGCGGCCTACGTGATTCTCGTCCTCGGCTGCATCATGCGCGGTCTTTGAGACGTCGGCCAGCTACGCCCTTTATTCCCCAGTTTTCCTGAGCTGTGCGGTTCTGTCGCGCGGCTATTGGTGCCCTGGAAAAATGGCGTTGCCGAAGTCGATACTTGGCGATGGCACGAATTCGATTCCTACGAGAGCGAATCCTGCTGCGTCGCCTGCGGCGCTGGCACAAGGAGATCGCGCTTGCCGTCGCGCTCACGATAGCGGCCATCGTATTCATGGCCGCGGCGCTGCTGCGGGGCGACGGCTCGCCTCACGAATCGGCGCCCTTTGCAACGGCACGAAAAGCGCCTCCGAACTGAAGGCGCACGGAGACGGCTATTGCGCCGTCCAGCCGCCGTCGATGGAGTAGTTTGCGCCCGTGATGGAAGCTGCTTCCTCGCTCGCCAGAAACGCCGCCAACGCTGCGACCTGCTCGACGGTGACGAAGCGGCTGGTAGGCTGCCGCGCCAGCACTTTGCGCTTGGCCTGATCCTCGTTGATGTTTTCTGATTTGGCGAGATCGGGAATCTGCTTCTCGACCAACGGCGTCCACACGAAACCGGGCGAGATGGCGTTGCTGGTGATGCCGAGCTCCGCCACCTCCAACGCGACTGCCTTGGTGAAGCCCGCGAGCCCGTGCTTGGCCGAGACATAGGCGCTCTTGAAGGGAGAGGCACGCAGCGAGTGGGCCGAGCAGATGTTGATGATGCGGCCCCACTTGCGCTTCTTCATACCGGGCAGCGCCGCGCGCACCGTGTGGAACGCTGAGGAGAGGTTGATGGCGATGATGGCATCCCACTGCTCGATGGGGAATTCCTCCACAGGCGCCACGTGCTGAATGCCGGCGTTGTTGACGAGGATGTCGACGGAGCCGAAATCGCGCTCGGCCTTGGCGATCATGTCGGCAATCTGGTTGTGGCGAAGCATGTTGGCCGGATCGAAGGCAACGCGCACGCCGTGAGACCTGACATCGGCGATCGCCTTCTCGTTGTCTTTCTCGGTGCCGAGCCCGTTCATCACGACATTGCAGCCCGCGCGCGCCAGAGCCTGCGCTATGCCGAGACCGATACCGGACGTCGAGCCCGTCACCACCGCCGTCTTGCCTTTGATTGCCATCAGTTCTCTCCTCGCATGGGTAGGCTTTGAGGCGCATCCTGCCGCAAAGCCCGGCCCTTGAACATGCCGTTTCGGCCGTGCGGCGATGAGAGACACGGCGCCAGCGGCACGCTAGTGTGATGATTGAGAAGTTCGCCGGTGTTCGCGGCATGCTTGGAGTGAATTTCTCGATCTGAACCACACGAGCAACACTATGAACCTGGTGTCCCTCTTGATTCCGAAGTTCGCTCCCTGCCCCTGCGGCACACTTCGGCGAACGTCGGAATCGGAACACCGGGTTCCGCTCGCGCCGCTGCCTCGTTTTTGCGCAGCCGATCGCAGGGAGGACAAATCCATGACGCCGGAGACCAGGCTCGCCTCGATGGGGCTCACGCTGCCCGAGATTCCCAAGCCGGTGGCCAACTACGTCTCCTTCAAGCGCAATGGCAGCACGCTCTATCTCTCGGGCCAGGGGCCGCGCCGCAACGACGGCAGCGTCGTCACCGGCAAGGTCGGACGGGACGTGACAGTGGAGCAGGCCTACGAGCACGCCAAGCTGGTCGGCCTCGGCCTGCTGGCGGCGGCGAAGGCTGCGGCCGGAGACCTCTCCAAGATCGAGGTGCTCAAGGTGCTCGGCATGGTCAACGCAGTTCCCGAGTTCACCGATCACCCCAAGGTGATCAACGGCTGCTCGGACCTGCTGGTGGCCGTGCTGGGCGAGCGTGGCCGCCACGCCCGCTCGGCCGTCGGCATGGGGTCGCTGCCGATGAACATCAGCGTCGAGATCGAGGCCGTGCTGCGCATTCACGACTAGCGTTGGCTGCCCTCACTCTGCCTGCCGGAAAAGGGATCGGCTGAAGACACAAGCACGCCACACCCGGCGCGCGCCTCAGGGCAGGTATCCCTTCTCCAGATCGAGAGCGTGTCGCACGCGCTCCCTCCCGTGCGCGTCTGCCACGGCAAGCGCCCAGGTCATGTTCGTCCCCTTCTCGTAGGACGTCGTCGACCTCAGACGCACGCGCAGCGTCTCGCCGGGCGCCACCGCCAATGGCTCGAGCGCCGGCAGATAGAGCTGCTCCCAGTGCGTGCGCGGCGCCAGCGGCGAGGTCGAAAGCTGCACGCCGGCAATGAGATCCGCCCTCCACCACAAGCCGACGCCGTAGATCGTCGTGCCCCGGCTCATCTTCCAGGCAAGCTCACCCGCGCGCGTCGTCTTGTTGCGGCGGTCGAACGCCACCTTGTCCCACGCCCTGGCCGCCGCGCCGCCGTCCAGCAGATCGCGCGGTTCGAACCAGCGCACGTAGATGTTGTTGAGGCTCATCACCTTCGCCGGCGTGAAGTCGAGCCCGTAGCCGACCTCATCCCAAGCCGCCAGATCACGGTAGAGGCGCTCGCCTGTCACCGGGCAGGCGAACTGCTCCACGCCTTCAGGAATGATCACCCCGCCCGGCTTGAGAAACCGCTCGCGCGCATCGTTGAGCGTTTCGATGATGTTCTCCTCGAACGGATAATTGCCGAGCGTCTCGGACACCACCAGGTCGACGCGCTCCGGATCGATGATGTCGGTGGAATGCGCCGGGATCAGCTGGCAGTTGCGGATGCGGTTGTGCCGGCCGAGCCGGCGCGCAACCTCGGCAATCTCGGCCCGCTCATAGAGATCGACGCGCCTGGCGCCGAGCCTGGCCGCCAGGAAGCCCAGGAATCCGGTGCCCGAGCCGATATCGGCGACTGTGGTCTTGCCCCTGACCACGGCACGGCGCAACGCCTCGTGGAACGCCGCGTTGCGCACGCGGTCGGCAAGCAGGGTGCGGTGATACTCGATGCGCATGGGAACGGCCGGAAGACAGAGCTGATCAATGAGCGCCCTTAGATCACCTGCAGGCGGCGCTTGTCACCTTCCCTGTGCCGACATCACGTTCCTGCCTTGCGAAAGCCAGAGCGCTCGGCCATGGTCCGGGCCGTCCGCCCCCACTGGATCATCGACTTGCATGTCTCACTCTCCGCCCCCCATCATGTCGAGCGCATCGGTCTATTCCGGCATCCCCGCGGTCGATCGCTATCTCGATGCCGGTTACGCCACAGTGCCGGGCATGTCGTCGCGCTTTGCGGCCGCGGTCTGCTGCGGCCTGATGCAGATGCAGACCAACCTCGGCGTCACCGGGCCAGTGGCGGAGATCGGCGCCTTCGAGGGACGCTTCTTCATCGCGCTGGGCCACGCCCTGGCGGCCGGCGAGACTGCGCTCGGCATCGATCTGTTCGATTGGCCGAATGCGGACGTCATCGACCGCTTCGAGGCCAACTGCGCCAAGCACGGTCTCGCCGCCGGCCGTCGCATCACCTGGAAGGCGGACAGCCGCACGATGCGCCCCGAGGAGCTGCTGGCCAAGCTTGGCGGCAAGCGCGTGCGTTTCTTCCATGTCGACGGCGAGCACTCGCGCGCGGCCCTGACCAAGGACCTCGAGCTCGCCACCGCCGTGCTCGACCCCGCGGGCGTCATCGTGCTCGACGACATGCTGCATCCCGGCTATCCGACGCTGATGGTGGCCGTGCACGAGTATCTGGCGCGTCATCCCGAGATGTGCGTGCTGTGCATCGTCGACCGCGAGACCATCGTTGCCGCCACCAAGTTCGTGCTGTGCCGCACGGACTGGTTCAAGCGCTACGAGGAACGTCTGCTGGAGATCTACAAGGGCTACGTCTGGCCGCTCGGCGCCGATTTCGAGCCGCACTGGTGCCTGGTCCTCTCGCTCGATACGCGGCTGGCCGAGATCGTCTGACAGGTGGCGGCTGTCCAAGCCCCGCCGCGATCGCGCCGCACTGCGAACAAAAACCCGAATTAATCAAGGCCTCGGATCGCAATACCGGGGCAGTGGGCGTGTCGACCAGAGAGGCAAGCGGGCGCTGCACGCATTAGTCGGGGAAAGCGCGAGCGCGGCTTTGCAACGGCCCGCGCATTGAGCCCGCAGCAGCGGCGTCCCACAACCGGTATCCCCCATGGACGTATTGAATGCGTTGAAGCTGCGCATCGGCGCGGGGCGGCCCGCGCCCACGAGCAATTACTGGGACACTCCCGGCTTGGCCGCGGACGAGCCGGAGGGGCGCGATCCCAGGAAGCTGTTCCTCGTTGTCGGCCTCGGTGCCCTGTCGTGGGTTGCGACCTACGTCGGCATGCTGGAGCTGATCGAGGCCAACATGGGCGACCTGCCCCTGGTGCACAAGATCATCGTCGCCTTCTCGGTCGCCATGCTGATGACCATGATCATCTGGCTGCTCGACAAGATGTTCTCACCGATCGATGGCTTCACCAGGCTCTGCTACATCACCGGCTACATCTTCCTGTCGGTCATCTCCGTCGGCTTCGGGTTCGGCTTCTACTGGAAGGTGCTCGAGAGCCGCGGCGAAGCCTCGCGCTCGGCCGAGAGCGCCATCACCCAGGTGCAGACCTCGCTGTTCGCCGCCTCGACGCGGCTCGAGCAGCTGCAGTCGACGCTGGACCAGCTCACCGCCGTCTCCACCGAGAAGGCCGACGTGGAGCGCGCGAGCGGCAAGTCCTGCCCCAACAGCGGTCCCGGCGACGGCCCGCGCCGCAAGATGCGCGAGGAGGATGCGTCACGATTCAAGTTTGCGTCCGACTTCGTCAAGGGCCGCGTCGGCACGGTGAAGGGAGACATGGCAGCGCTCGACGGCGATCTCCAGAAGATCGTCAAGGACGACCGCTCTGTCATCGATCCCCGCACGGGCAACCGCAACGAGTTTCTGCGCGGCGTCGGCCGCAAGCTCGACCTCACCGTCACCGGCTTCAACGCCTTCCGCACCGATCCGCAGCTCAAGCAGATCCGCGCCGATCTTGCCGATCGCGCCGAAAAGACCACGATTGCCAGCGCCAAGGGCGTTGTCATCTCCTGCCCCGACCCGCAACTGCAGATGGCCCTGCGGGGGGTTGTGCGGGCGATCGACCAGCTCCCCGAGCTGGAGAAGCCGAAGATTGCCGCGGTCGAAGGATCGGAAGCAACCATCGAGGCGTTCCGCCGTCTCACCACCACGTTCTTCGGTCTCATGACCTTCAAGATGCCGCCATCGGCCGACGAGCTGCGCGAGCTGCAGAAGCGCGCCGTGCAGTCGGTCGAGATGTCGGGCCAATCCCCAGCCTCGGGCCAGCGCCTTGCCTACGTCGAGCAGGGTGCGGGGCTCGCCAAACGCGACTACGTTCCTCTCGCGGTCGCCATCTTCGTCGATCTTTGCCTGCTGCTGGTCTCCATCGGCAGGCCGGTCAATCGCTTTGTCGGCGCACACAAGAGCATGCGCGAGGCCGAGAGCGGCCCGGTCTACCCGATCCTCTCCCGCTTCCACGACACCCACGGCCACGCCGACGTCGTGAAGTATTTCGAGGTGTTCCGCGACGTCATCTTCGAGGTCAACGGCCACTATCACGTAGCCGTTCCCCTCAACATCCCGAAGAGCGCGGAGAACCGCGGGGAGCTGCGCCGCGAGGCCCAGACGCTCGCCAACCTCTGCTATGCGCTCGAGGGCCAGGGCATCCTCGCGCGCCCGATCAGCTTCCTGCCGCCGCTGCTCGCCTACCGGCAACTGCGGCGGCGCGGCAGCAAGTTCGTCGAGTGCTACGGCAACCGGCGCTCGCCGCACTTGCTGCGCGGCTGGCAGGCCATCCGCTCGGTCTGGTCCGAGATGCCGCGCGCCGAGCGGCCGGCCTTCAAGGTCTACCGCTTCAAGAAGGGCGCCTGGCCCGAGATGATCCTTGGTGCGGTCATGGGCGCGGCACGCCGAGTCGAGGCCGAGAGGGTTCGCCTTGCCAGGGAGGAGCCGCCGACCCCGCGCGACCCGTTCAAGGCCAACGGCAGCGGCGGCGCCGCGTCGCTGCGGTTTCCGGGCAGCGCATGGGCCATGCCGTCGGCCCAGCCGGAAGCGGAGGCGCATGAGGCGGCCTTCGGTCGCTATGCGCACTATGTGCGGCCGCAGCCTGCACCAGCCGGGCCCGCTGGCATGGCAGAGGTCAACGGCCAGGCTCTGCACGGTACAGCCAACGGCTCGCAGACCACCAATACCGGCGGCGCCGGGGCTCGCACTGCCGTGCCGCAGACGGCCGCCAACGGCAATGCCGCGCCGCCGCAGACGCGCGAGGCGCCGCCCCGCATGATCGTCTTGCCGGGCCCGCTGCCCGTGCCCCCTTCGCCCACGCCTGCCGCGCCGGCTCCGAAGCGAGAGGCAACCATTTCGGTGCCCGTCAGCGACGCGCATATTCCTGCTTCGCTCAAGGACGCGCTGCGCCGGCTGCCGGGCGAAAATCCACAGCCTCCGAAGGTTGCGGCGTTGCCGGAGAAACGACCTCAGGTCGGCATAGAAATCGAGAAAATCTCAGGCTGGTTCGGACGCGTGAAGAAGGATTCCTGAGCTAAAAATCCGCCGTAGACAGATGAGCCCCGAGGCGCCTCAGGACGCACCGGGGCTCAATCATTATTTAACCGTAATGGGCCCAAATAGTCCCACAACCAACAAGCGCTCGGGCATGATCTCGCCGCCCTGAGCCTCAAGAGAGAGCACCATGCGCTTCCGCCCCCCTCTTCGCGTCAGTGTCACTCGCCACGGCGACAAGGAGCAGAAGCTCAAGGAGTTCATTCTTCAGCATATTTCCGATGCGCGGGAGACGGCCGGCGGCGACCGCCCGCGCCAGCTGCAGCTCATCGCCCGGTCGCTGGAGAGCCCGGTCGTGAAGGCCATCGCCGGCCTCGCCGGTGAGATCGCGAGCGCCGGTCTGGCCGTGCGCATGATCCTTGCCCATGTCGACCAGGAGGCGCTGCTCGACGGATGGGCTTATGCGGACCACCCGGTGGCATTCGACCATGAGATCCGCTGGGCGCGCCGCCCGCGCCTGATCGAGGCCCATGAGCAGCTCGTGCTCGGCCCTCAGACCTGCTGGATCGGCGACTCTATGCGTCGCGACCCCGCCAAGTGCGACGCCTTCGAAAGCTATGTGGAGGGCTGCGGCGAGGCCGCCGGTTGCGCGCTGGTATCCTTCGAGCGGCTGTGGTTCGCCAGCGAGGCGCTCGTCATCCGACCCGCGCATGCCCCCGGCATCGCCGAGGCCGGCGCGGTGCCCGACGCGATCGCCAAGGCCGATGCCGCATCCGAGCCGACGGTCGCGACCCGGCATTGATGTGACGCCCTTGCGGGCGTATCGCGCGCAGGCCCTTCGCGACGGCCGCCGCGATCGCTGATCGCCATTAACAGAAAAGAAACGGAAAAAGGGCGCAACCCTTCGCAACGGGGGAGAACGAGGCTCCTCCTGCCACTGTTCAGTCACGGGTAGCTGATCCATTCTTGACCGGTCGGGTGCGCAAGCCCGACGAACGGCGAACCAACGCCACCGGGACCTCGAGGATCCGCTCATGTCGCTCGCTCTCCGTGTGCTCATCGGCCTTCTTCTCATGCTCTCCGCGGGCCTGGCCCAGGCTCAGGAGGCGCGATTCACCCACGCCGGCGTCGAAGCAGACGCCAAACGGTACGAAACCTATCTCAAGGCCAACTGGCAGCCGGGCAAGCGCACGGCCCGCGATCTGCGGCTTGAGGGCGACCGTACGCTTGCTGCCGGTACCGATCCTCGCGCCGCCTCGCGCTTCTATGCGCAGGCCGCCGTCGCCGACGCCAGCGATGCGGAGGCCTGGCTCGGTCTCGCCCGTGCCCTGCTGGCCATCAAGCCCGATCAGGGCAGCGAGCGCTACGATCTGCCCGTGAACGCTTCCGGCGCCGCCTGGAACGCCTACCAGCGCGGACAGGCTCCGGCCGCCAAAGCGGCCGCTCTGTGGGTTCTGCACGATGCCCTGAAGCGCCGCTCCTACTGGCGCCCGGCCATCGATGCCCTCAAGACCAGCTTGACTCTGGTCGATGACCCGAACGTTCGCCAGGCCTACGACACGCTTGTCGCCCAGCACGGCTTCCGCATCCTCGAATACAAGGTCGACGCCGACTCGGCACAGCCGCGGTTGTGCATTCAGTTCTCGGAGCGGCTGGCGCCCGGGCAGATCGAGTGGGCAAAATACTTCACGGTCGACGGCAAGGACCCACAGACCGTCACAGCCGAGTCGCGCCAGATCTGTCTTGATGGCATGGCACACGGCAAGCGCTACGAGGTGCAGGTGCGCGCCGGCCTGCCCTCCGCCGTCGGGGAGAAGCTCTTGAAGACGGCCGAGCTTGCCGTGTACGTGCGCGATCGCAATCCGTCGGTGCGCGTCACGGGCCGCGGCTACGTCCTGCCCAATCGCGGTCAGCAGGGCATCCCGCTGGTCACCGTCAACACGGACAAGATCGACGTCGAAGTGTATCGCATCGGCGACCGCAGCATTGCGCAGGCCGTGCAAGGCGGCGACTTCAACAAGCAGATCTCCACCTACGATCTGGACAACCTCAAGCAGCGCACCGGCGCGCGCGTCTACACGGGCGAGCTGGCCGTCACCTCCCGCCTCAACGAGGACGTGACGACCGCCTTCCCGATTGCGGAGGCGCTACCGCGTCTGCAGCCCGGCGTGTACGTGCTCGCCGCAACGGCGGGGGTCAAGAAGGGCAATGACGACAGTCGCAATCCCGCCACGCAGTGGTTCATCGTCTCCGACCTCGGCCTTGCCGCCATCAATGGCGACGACGGCATGCATACGTTCGTGCGCTCGCTCGTCACGGCAACACCCGTCGTCAACGCCAACGTCCGCCTGATCGCACGCAACAACGAGGTGCTGGCGACCGCCAAGACCGACAGCCGCGGCTATGCGCGCTTCGACGCCGGCCTGAAGCGCGGCGAGGGCGGGCTTGCTCCCGCCGTGCTCGTCGCCGAGGCCCCCGACGGCGACTACGCCTTCATGGATCTGTCGACGGCCGCCTTCGATCTCACCGACCGCGGCGTAAAGGGCCGGCAGGAGCCGGGCCCGATCGATGCGTTCGCCTACACCGAGCGCGGCGTCTACCGGCCGGGTGAGCAGGTGCATCTGACGGCGCTGGCGCGCGATCGCACCGGCAGGAGCGCTGCCGTGCCGTTGACCCTCATCTTCTCGCGTCCCGACGGCGTCGAGCACTCGCGCGTAGCGCTCACGGACCAGGGTCTCGGCGGCCGCACCACCAAGCTTTCGCTGGCGCCTTCGGCCATGACCGGCACCTGGCGAGTCGGTGTCCACACCGATCCCAAGGCACCTGCCATCGCCAACGCGGCTTTCCTGGTCGAGGACTTCGTGCCCGAGCGCCTCGAGCTCAAGCTCGAAGCCGCGACGCCGGCCCTCTCGCCGCAGGAGCCCGGCACCATCAGGCTTGCGGGCCGCTATCTCTACGGTCCGCCCGCCACCGGTCTGGCCATCGAGGGCGAAATCGCCGTCAAGGCCTCCAAGAGCGACGTGCCGGGCTTCGCCGGCTATCGTTTCGGCCTCGCCGACGAGCAGTTCAGCCCCATTCGCAAGCCCCTGGAGCGCCTGCCGACCACGGACGGCGAAGGCAAGGCCAACATCACCATCGAATTGCCCGCTGTACCGCGCACGAACCGGCCGCTCGAGGCGGACGTGATCTTCAAGCTCAGGGAATCGGGCGGGCGCACCATCGAGCGGACCATCACGCTTCCCATCGACATGAAGAGCCCGCGCATCGGCATCAAGCCGCTGTTCAGCGGCGGACAGATCGGGGAGGGCGACACCGCTGCCTTCGAAGCCATCGTGCTCGGCGCCGACAGTAAGCCCGTTGCAGCCAAGGGCCTGAAGTGGGAGCTGCTGCGCCTCGATCAGCGCTGGCAGTGGTACAGCCGCGACGGCTCTTGGAACTATGAACCGACCACGCACACGCGCCGCATCGGTGCCGGCACGGTGGATTTCACGCCCGGCGCGCCGGCCCGTATCGAATCCCGCCTGCAGTGGGGCCGCTACCGCCTCGAGGTCAGCGCTTCGGATGGTTCGGGCCTCATCTCCAGCATGATCTTCAACACCGGCTATTGGGCCGACGAGGCCGCCGACAGCCCGGAGGTCCTCGACGTCGCACTCGACAAGCCCTCCTACAAGGTCGGCGACACGGCACGCCTCAAGGTCAACTCGCGCATTGGCGGCCGCGCCCTCATCGCGGTCCTGAGCTCCGGCCTTGCTACCACGCAGGAGGTCGAGCTTCCTGCCGGCGGCGGCGAGGTGCCCCTGCGCGTCACCGCCGACTGGAACCCCGGCGCTTACGTGACGGTCATGCTCTACCGACCGATGGACGAGAAAGCCAAGCGCATGCCAAGCCGCGCACTCGGGCTGCGCTGGCTCGCCGTGGACCAGGCTCCGCGCACGATCAAGGTCGGCCTCGATCTGCCGGAGAAGGTCAAGTCCGGCGCAACCCTCACTGTCCCCGTCAGGCTCACGGGCCTCGCCTCCGGCGAAGAGGCGCGCATCACGGTTGCGGCAGTCGATGTGGGCATCCTCAATCTGACGCGCTTCGAGGCGCCCAAGCCCGAAGGCTGGTTCTTCGGCCAGCGTCGCCTGGGCAGCGAGATACGCGACCTGTACGGCCGCCTGATCGACGGCATGCGCGCGGAACGCGGCAAGCTGCGCTCCGGCGGCGACGGGGCCGCCGACGGCATGTCCATGCAGGGCACGCCGCCGGTCGAGGAGACGCTGGCGTTGTTCTCCGGCATCGTCAAAGTCGCCGCCGACGGCACCGCCAAGGTCGATTTCCAGCTTCCCGATTTCAACGGCACCGTGCGCGTCTCGGTCGTGGCCTGGAGCGCCGACAAGCTTGGCTCCGCTTCCAGGGACCTGATCGTTCGCGATCCGGTCGCACTGACGGTATCGGGTCCGCGCTTCCTGACGCTGGGCGATCAGGCACGCCTTGAGCTTGCCGTGCACAACGTCGAAGGCCCTGCGGGCGCCTACACGGTCACCGGTCAGTACGAGCTGGAGCCCGGTGCCATGAGCCAGCCGGTGCGCGGGTTCGAACGCTCGGTGACCCTGGCGGCCGGCGAGCGCAAGCGCGAGGCGTTCCAGTTGAAGCCCAGCGAGGTCGGCCTGACGACGCTCGCCGTGCGCGTCACCGGCCCGAACGGCATCGACGTGCGCCGCCGCCTGAACTTCGACGTCAAGGTTCCGGCCGGCGACATCAGGCGGCTTTCCGTCAGCTCGCTCAGCGCCAAGGGCGGCAAGATCACCCTCACGGACGATCTGGTGCAGGACATGATCGCGCGGCGCACCAAGGTATCGGTCACCGTCGGCCCGATGGCAGCCATGGACGTGCCCGGCGTTCTCGCCGCGCTCGACCGCTACCCCTACGGCTGCGCCGAGCAGACGACGAGCCGCGCCCTGCCCCTGCTCTATGTCAACGATGTCGCCCGCCGTCTCGGGATGGCGACCGATGCGCTGGTCCGCGAGCGGGTGGAGAAGGCCATCGAGCGTGTATTCGAGATGCAGGACGCTTCCGGCGCCTTCGGCATCTGGGGTCCGTCGGACGGCGATATGTGGCTCACCAGCTACGTCACCGACTTCCTGACGCGAGCCAAGGAGCAGGGCTACACGGTGCGCCAGCGCCCCTTCAACCAGGCCCTCGACCGCCTGCAGAACTACATCAGCTATGCGCAGGACTTCGAGCGCGGCGGCGAGGCCAGGGCCTATGCGCTCTACGTGCTCGCTCGCAACGCCCGCGCGCCCATCGGCGAGCTGCGCTACTACGTCGACACCAAGCTCGACAGCTTCGCGACGCCGCTGGCACAGGCCCAGCTCGGCGCGGCGCTGGCCATGCTCGGCGACAAGGTGCGGGCGGAGCGCGCGCTGCAGGCGGCCTTGAAGACCGTCACCGAGAAGGACGAGGGAGATATCCGGCGCGACTACGGCACCGGAGTTCGCGACGGCGCGGCGCTCATCACGCTCGCCTCCGAGACCGGCATCGCCAAGCCGGATCTGCCGCGCCTCGTCGACATCGTCGCCAAGGCCTTCGCGGCCAAGACGTATACCTCCACCCAGGAGCAGGCGTGGATGCTGCTGGCGGCGCGTACGCTGGGCGAGGAGGCAAAGAGCACCACGCTCTCCGTCAACGGCCAGCCGCACCAGGGCCAGCTCATGCGCTCGCTCTCCCCGGCCGAGCTCAAGTCGGGAGCCCTCACCATCGTCAATACCGGCAATGCGGCAACCGATGCGGTGGTGTCGGTGATCGGCGCGGCGCTGACGCCGGAGCCGGCGATCTCCAAAGGCTTCTCGATCGAGCGGGCGTACTACACGCTCGACGGCAAGCAGATCGATCTGCAAAGCGCCACCGGCGGCAATTCCGAGCTCAAGCAGAACGAGCGCCTCGTGGTCGTGCTCAAGGTCTCCTCGGCCGAGAGCGGCGGGCGCATCCTGCTTGTCGACCGGCTGCCGGCCGGCCTCGAGATCGAGAACCCGCGTCTGGTCGACTCCAGCGACATCAAGAGCCTCGGCTGGCTTAAGACCACGGTCCGGCCGGATCATGCCGACTTCCGCGACGACCGCTTCGTGGCATCGTTCGACTTCTTCGGCTCCAGCACCCGCCGGGGCCGGAACGGCGACGACAACCGGGAGGCGTCTTCTTCCGCCACGGTCGCTTACGTCGTGCGGGCAGTCACGCCGGGCTCGTTCGTCCACCCGGCTGCCACCGTCGAGGACATGTACCGGCCCGACCGCTTTGCGCGCACCGCCTCGGGGCGCCTGGAGGTGACGGCTCGGGAGTGAGGCGACGCCATGCAGGAAAACAGCGCCTCCAGCGACGACACAGCAGGCGGCGGGAACCCATCCCGCCACCGCAGCCCGGTTGTGCGGGCACTCAGCGGCGTGCTCCTCGCTGTGCTGGTGCTCTTCGTCGCGATTGTGGCCGGCATGGCGTTCATCTGGCGGCAACTCGGTCCCCTGCCGCTGTCGCGCGCCGAGTCTGTCTCCGTCACCGTGCTCGACCGCAACGACCTCCTGCTGCGCGCCTACACCACTGCCGACGGACGCTGGCGGCTGCCGGCCGACCCGAAGGATGTGGATCCGCGCTATATCGCCATGCTCGTCGCCTTCGAGGACAAGCGCTTCCGCACCCATCACGGCGTCGATC
Source organism: Hyphomicrobiaceae bacterium (assembly GCA_008933705.1). GTDB lineage: Bacteria > Pseudomonadota > Alphaproteobacteria > Rhizobiales > Hyphomicrobiaceae > AWTP1-13. The sequence continues at coordinate 86,197 of WBUN01000001.1, read as the reverse complement.
CATGGGGCATCGGCCGGGCCGCGTGGCAGATGATCCGCCATTTGCGCATCGTCTCGGGCGGCTCGACGCTGACCATGCAGGTGGCGCGCCTCCTGCAGGGCGAGCACGAGCGCTCCGCCGCCGGCAAGATCAGGCAGGCACTCAGAGCCCTGGCGCTCGAGCGGCGCTACTCGAAGGATGCGATCCTGCGCCTCTACCTGCGGCTTGCCCCGTTCGGAGGGAATCTCGAGGGTGTGCGTGCGGCCTCGCTCGCCTATTTCGGCAAGGAGCCGCGCCGCCTGTCGCTTGCGCAAGCAGCCCTGCTCGTCGCGCTGCCGCAGTCGCCGGAGCTGCGGCGCCCCGACCGCTTCGCCGAGGCCGCCAGGCGCGCGCGCAATCGCGTCCTCGTCCGCGCCATGGAAGCCGGCATCCTCTCGCGCGAGGAGATGACGCGCGCGATGGCCGAGCGCATGCCGTCGGCACGCCGCGACTTCCCCATGCTCGCCCCGCACCTGGCCGACGCCGAGGTCGAGCAGAGCAAGACCCGCCTCGTGCACCGTCTCACCATCGATGCCGCCGCCCAGGCCACCCTGCAAACGCTCGTGCGCGATCACTCCAACGCGCTCGGCCGGCGCCTGTCCGCGGCGCTGATCGCGGTCGACCATCGCACGGGTGAGATCATCGCCCACGTCGGCTCGCCGGGCTATCTCGACGAGATGCGTTTCGGCGCCGTCGACATGACGACGGCGGTGCGCTCACCGGGCTCCACCTTGAAGCCGCTCATTTACGGTCTCGCCTTCGAAGCCGGCCTCGCTCATCCCGAGACCCTGATCGAGGATCGTCCCGCCCGCTTCGGCACGTACGTCCCCAAGAATTTCGATGAGGACTGGCACGGCACCGTCACCATTCGCGTGGCGCTGGCGCAGTCGCTCAACATTCCGGCCGTCAAGGCGCTGGAGGTCGTCGGGCCAGCCAAGCTCTTCGGCCGCATGCAACAGGCGGGCCTCAGCCCCGTGCTTCCCAAGGGCACCGAGCCCACGCTTGCAATCGCCCTCGGCGGCATTGGGCTGCGCCTTGCCGATCTCGCCACGCTCTACGCCGGTTTCGCGCGCGGCGGCGACGCCGTTGCGCTTCACCATCGCCGCGATGCCGCCGATGCGAAGGCGCAGGTCGCCGGCCAGCGGCTGCTTTCGCCGGTTGCCGCCTGGTATGTCGCCGACATCCTCCGCAACGCGCCTGCGCCCGCCAACGCCAAGCCGGGCCAGATCGCCTACAAGACCGGTACATCGTACGGCTTCCGCGACGCCTGGGCGGTCGGCTTCGATGGCCGTCACACCATTGCGGTATGGGTCGGCCGCCCGGATGGCGCCGCAACGCCCGGCCTCGCGGGCCGCACGGCCGCAGCCCCGCTGCTGTTTGATGCCTTTGCGCGTCTCTCCCCCCGCCGCACCCCGCTGCCTCCCGCTCCGAGCGGCGTGCTGCAGGTGGCCGCTGGCGATCTGCCGCCGCCGCTCAAGCGCTTCCGCGATGCCAATGCGGATCTTGCCGCTGGCCGCTATGTCGAGCCTGCCGTGCAGATCGCCTTTCCGCCGGACCGCGCCGAGCTCGATGTCGAGGACAGCGACGGGGGTCCTGTCATCGTCAAAGCCGAAGGTGGCGCACTGCCGCTGACTTGGCTTATTGACGGCGTACCGATTGACTCCGACCCCGCCAGGCGCGAGGCGGAGTTGCCGTCGAGCGATCGCGGCTTCCACAAACTCTCGGTCATCGATGCAAAAGGCAGGGCTGACAGGGTTACAATTCGACTGAAATAGCTGCCGGAGAACCCCGGCCGGGTTTCGGCGGTCCGGCGACGGAGTGAACGGAGCATGGTGTCTCGGCGGACGCGTTGGTGTGGCTTCGTGGCAGCAGTCGCGGCGCTTCTCCAGGTGGCCGGCTGCAAGCCGGACAATGCCCCCTTGCCCAAGCTCGGCGCGGACCTTCCTGCCACGTCCGTTTCGGGCCTTTCGGCTGGCGCCTACATGGCGGGCCAGTTCCATATCGCCCACTCGCATATCATCGTGGGAGCCGGCATCGTCGCCGGCGGCCCCTACGGCTGCGCCGAGAGCGTCTTCGCCGACGTCATGCCGGGCCCCGGCACCGCATTCCTCAACCTGTCAAAGGCGGTGAACGGCTGCATGCTGGACGCGATGCAATCCTGGGGCGTGCCCAACACCAACCTTCTGGCCGAGCGCGCGCGCAAGCTGGCGCAGGCGAACCGCATCGATGCCGTGGCTGGCCTGGCACGCAACCGCGTCTACCTGTTCACGGGCACCCACGATCAGGTGGTGGTTCCCTCGATCGTCAAGGCGGCGGCGAAGCTCTATGCCGAGCTCGGCGTGCCCGAGGCCCAGATCAAGCTGGTCGCGAACATCCCAGCCGGCCACGCCTTCATCACGGAGGACAAGGGGCTCGCGTGCGGGCGCACCGCCGAGCCCTACATCGCCGACTGCGACTACGACCAGGCAGGCGACCTGCTCGCCCACATCTACGGTCGCCTGCAGCCGCGCACCGCCGAGCCCGCCGGAACCTTTCTGGTGTTCAACCAGCGGGAGTTCACGCATGACCTCACCGACCACGGTCTCGACGACGCCGGCGTGGTCTACATCCCGCCCGGCTGCTGGTCGTCCCCCGGCTGCCGCGTGCACATTGCATTCCACGGCTGCAAGCAGCAGCGCGCGAAGATCGGCGACACCTTCATCAAAGACAGCGGCTTCATCAGATGGGCCGACGCCAATCGCCTGATCGTGCTGTTCCCGCAGATCAAGCCCAATACGGTCAATCCGCAGGCCTGTTGGGATTGGTGGGGCTACACGGGGCGCAACTATCTCACCCGTCAGGGTCCACAGATCGCGGCCGTCCGGCGCATGCTGGACCGCCTGACCGCCAAGCCCTGATCCCTCTTCTTTCAGCCCGCGCGAAGCTGCACCTTGGCGCGGGCGCTCTCCGCCGCCGCGCTGCCATTCCGTGACATTGCACCTGCCCTCTCCACCGCCCGTCCCTCGTTGCGAGCCTCGCGGAACCAGTTGGCCAAGAAGTCGAGCAGCACACGCATGCGCGGCAGCACGTGCTTGGCGCTCGGATACAGCGCCCACACGGCCGCGTTGGTGTTCACCTCGTAGTCGGGGAGCACCTGCACCAGCTTGCCCGCGCGCAGATCGGCCAGGATCTCCAGCTCCGACGTGCGGATCAGGCCCAGGCCCTCGATCGCCGCATGACACAGCAGCTCGCCGTTGTTGGAGCGCAGGGCGCCGCCTACGCGCACGACCGTTTCCTGCCCGTTCCTGTTGAACGACCACTGCCAGCGATTGCCGAGCACAAGGCAGCTATGATGCGCAAGATCCTCAGCCCGCAGCGGGCGACCCTTGCGCGTGAGGTAGGCGGGCGCGGCGGCGATCACATGCCGGTCCGGGGCGAGGCGCTTGGCGATCAGCGAGGAGTCGGACAGCGTGCCGGTGCGGATGGCGACATCGTAGCCGTCCTCCTGCAGGTTGACCTGGCGATCGCCGATGTCCACCTGCACCTCGATCTCGGGAAACGCTCGCATGAATTCGCACAGCGCCGGGGCTACGTAGCGCCGGCCGAGGCAAGCCGGCGCTGCGATTTTCAGCTTGCCCTTTGGCTTGCTGACGCGGTCGTCGACGCTGGCGCGTGCCGCCTCGATCTCCGACAGGATCCGCTCGACGTGTACGAGAAAGGTCGCCCCCTCCTCGGTGATGCGTATGCTCCGCGTCGTTCGGTCAAACAGCCGAGCCGAGAGCTCGTCCTCCAGCGCCTGGATGCGCTTGGAAATGGTGCCCGGCGTCAGACCGAGCTCGGTGCCCACCGCGGACAGGTTCTGAACCGCCGCGACCCGGGCAAAGATGCGCATGTCCTGAATATCCATCCCTGGTCCCCAACGTCGGCTGCCGCATCTTCTTGTTCTTCAGCACCCCTGTCGGCACGGCTTGCCGGTATTCGCACAACGACGCGTTGCAGACCCACTCTAGCTCCCTATGGCGCTTCATTCAAACAAGAATTGAGACGCCACGTCTCAGCTATGCTTTATTGATATTTTGCGTTGCGAAACAAATATGCGGCTGCACGGGCAGTTTCCGCCCTCAGACGGCCCTGGAACGCTGATCGCTTGGGAGGAAACAGGCAGGGATGCCATGTCATGCTGAATCGCGGGCAGGGCCGACGTTCCCATCGAAGCAAATCCGCACCGATCAGAACGATCCCGCTCTCTCAAGCATAATCGAAGGCAGCTTCAGAAGCGTTTCAGCAGGCGCTCCAGATAGTCGAGTTCGATGGGCGGGCGCGTCTGCTCGCCGAGCCGCCGCCGCAGCTCCTCGAGGATTTCCCGCGCTCGCTGAACGTCGATCTGGTCGGGCACCTTCACGCCGATGCCGGGATCGGGCCCATCGGTGCGCTGGGGTGGCCGCCCCATCGGATCGAGCTCTCCGCCGCCGTCGTTGAGGCCGTAGCGCGAGGGCATCTGCCGCAGCATCTGTTGCGCCATCTCGCGGGCGCCCTGGCGAAGCTGGTCGAGCGCTCGGCTCTCCTCCTGCGTGGCACCGTCGAGATTGCCCTCGCGCAGCGCCTGCTCGGCCCGCTCCATGGACTCGCCGGCAGCACCGAGCTGGCCCGGCGCTTTGAGGCCGAACTCACGCATGCCGCGCTGCAGCCGGCCCAGCATGTCGCGCAGCTCGCGCTGGCGGTCGCCGAGGCCCTGCTCGCCCTGGCCTTGGCCGTTGCCCTGTCCCTGCTGCCCCTGCTGGCCGCGCTGACCTTGCTGCCCGCGCTGGCCAGGTTGGCCACGCTGACCCTGCTGGCCCTGCTGCTGCCCGCGCTGGCCTTGCTGCTGACGCTGCTGGCCGAAGGTGTCGTCGAGAAGCTGCTGCTGGCGACCGATGATGTTGCCAAACTCGTCCATCATCTGGCCGAAGCGCTGGCTCTGGCCCTGATCCGCCATGCGGCCCGACTGCAGGCGATCCAGCAGATCGCGGAGCTGGCTCAGCATCTGCTGGGCCATGTCGCGATTGCCCGAGCGCGCCATGTTCTCGAGGTTCTTCAGCATCTGATCGAGGTCTTGCGGGGTCATGAACTTCTGGTTCGGGTTCATGCCCTGGATGGGCGGCTGGCCTTCAGCCTGCTTCTGCAGCTGCTCGAGGAACTGCGCCAGCGCCTGGCGCAACTCCTGCATCAGCTTCTTGATCTCCTCGTCGGACGCACCTTCCTCGATCGCCTTCGACAGGCGCTCCTGCGCAGCACGCAGCGCCCGCTCTGCATCGGTCAGATTCCCGTCCTCGATGCGCAACGCCACGTTCCAAAGCTGCGCGATCACGCTGTTGCGGGCTGCTCTGGTCGAGTCCCGCACCAGGCGCCAGTAGACCGAGCGCAGCGACAGGAAGACCTGCAGATCCTCGATGAAATCCTCAGGCTCCAACGTCAGCGCCTCGATGGCGCGCGCCACATCCAGCCGGTCGCGCGGATCCTCTGCCAGCCGCCGGCGCTGCTCGATCACGGCGCGCGCCAGGGGCTTGGAGAAGCGCCGCGCCGGCAGCACCATCTCGACAGGCTCGCTGCGTCCCGTTTGGCCGGCGAGATCCTTGGCAACGAGCGTGAGCTGCACCTTCATGCCGGCCCACTGGTGGTCGCCGATCTCGTGGAAGCTCTGCCCCTCGGCCTGCTTCGGGTAGGCCCTCGGCAGGCGCAGCGCGAGAGCCGGCGGGCGCTCGTAGGGCGGCCGCGGTCCCTTCTTGGCCGACGGCCGTGCCCACGCGGTCGACGAGGTATCCTCCTTCGGCGCCACACGACGGATGCGCGTCTCGGCCGAGACGACGCCGTAGTCGTCCTCCACCTTGAAGTGCAGCTTCAGCGATCCACGCGGCGTCCGCTCCGGCTCCTTCGTCAGGGCGATCTTGGGCGCGAGGTCGGGTATGACCTGGAACGGCCAGCTCGCCACTGCCGTGCCGCCGAGGCGCACGGTAACCGTGCCGCTGCGCTTGATCTCGAATTTCAGCTCGGACACCTCGCTGGCGCTCACCGGCGCCGCGCTTTCCAGCTTCTCCGGCGGCTGCCCGTCCGCTCCCGAGACCTCGAGCGAGAGCACGCCGGCGCCGCTCGATCGCGTGATCAGCACGCTTCTGTCGGGGACCTCGAACGGCCCTTTCTGCTCGCTTGCGCGCGCGGCGCCGCCACGCTGGGCGGCGCCATCGGCCAGCATGATCGGCGGCTTGGCCGTATAGGCCGGCGGCGTCACCCAGGCATCGAGGCGCGCATCTGCTCCCTTCGCCAGGGGTCCGAAGCGGAAAGCCGAGCGCAGCCGGTCGGAGGCGCTGTCGCCGACGACCAGGGTCAGAATGAAGACGCTGAGCAGCAGCAGCGCCCGCAGCGCGAAGGGGTCGTGCCGGTCGGTGCGCGGCGTCGGCCGGCCGACGCGCAGCCTGGCCAGCATGCCAGCGAGCCGCTGCCGGTGCACCCGCCACAGCGCGGCCGTACGCGCATCCTCGGCACCGAGCGTAAGGGTGTCCTCGTAGGACGAGGCCGGACGATGCGCTACGCCCGAGACCGCCTCGACGCGCCTGATCGCCTCGCCGCGGGTTGGGGTGCGCACACGCGCCAGCGCCACGATGGCGCCCGCAAAAGCCAGCCCGAACAGGGCCAGGACGATCTTGTGGGGGAGCTCCGGCAACCGTGGCCACAGACCGGCCATGGAGACGGCAATGAACAGACCCGCCAATGCAAGCACCAGCCACGCCCGCGGCCAAAGCTGCTCAAACAGAAGGGCCCATTTGCTGAGCCGCACCTTGCGCTCGAAAGCGCGCTCGATCGCGGAGGGCGGAATTTGCCGTGCTGCCATTGCTTCACTCTATATCATGCCCCCCGCCGGAAGCGAGGCCGCTCACCGCATGATGCCGGTCAACCCTGTAAAACCTTGTTGATACCAAAAGGTTGCTTGTCCAATGAGGCGCAAACGCGGCGGAGCAACTGCCGCCCGCGGCGGCAGCATTACACCCATCCTGCCGCAAATGCGGGCATCATCCGCACCTGCCCGCCCTCGCGCTCTCTCCGGGGCGCGGGCACCCGCCGCGACCTAAACGGCTTCCTTCTCGGCCTCACGGGCGCGGTCGCGCTTCTTGCGCTCGTTGGGGTCAAGCCAGCGCTTGCGCAGGCGGATCGACTTCGGCGTCACCTCGACGAGCTCGTCGTCCTGGATGTAGGACAGCGCCCGCTCCAGCGTGAGGCGCATCGGAGGGGTGAGGATCATGGCCTCGTCCTTGCCGGCCGCGCGCACGTTGGAGAGCTTCTTGCCCTGAATGATGTTGACGACGAGATCGTTGTCGCGCGTGTGCTGGCCGACGATCATGCCCTCGTAGACGCGCGTCTGCGGGTCGATCATCATGGCCCCGCGGTCCTGCAGGTAGAACAGCGAGTAGGCCGTCGCCTCGCCGGCGGCATTCGAGATAAGCACGCCGTTGCGCCGCCCCGTGACCTCGCCCTTGTAAGGCGCGTAGTCATGGAACAGCCGGTTCATGACGGCAGTGCCACGCGTGTCGGTCAAGAGTTCGCCCTGATAGCCGATCAGTCCGCGCGTCGGCACGTGGAAGACGAGACGCTGGCGTCCGCCGCCCGAGGGACGCATCTCCGTGAGGTCGCCGCGCCGCTCGGCGAGCTTCTGCACCACGATGCCGGAATGCTCCTCGTCGACGTCGATGATGACTTCCTCGATGGGCTCGAGCTTGCGCTTGGTGACCGTATCCGTCCGGAACAGGACCTGCGGGCGCGAGACAGTGAGCTCGAAGCCCTCGCGGCGCATGGTCTCGATCAGGATGCCGAGCTGCAATTCGCCCCGGCCCGCCACCTCGTAGGCGTCCTTGTCGTTCGACTCGGTAACGCGGATGGCAACGTTGCGCTCCGCCTCCTTGAGCAGGCGGTCGCGGATGACGCGGCTTTGGACCTTGTCGCCTTCCTGGCCGGCAAAGGGACCGTCGTTGATGCGAAACATCATGGAGATGGTGGGCGGATCAATCGGCTGGGCCGGCAGCGGCGTCTCGACCGCGGGATCGCACAGCGTGTCGGCGACGGTTGCCTGCGTGATGCCGGCGACGGCGACGATATCGCCCGCCTCGGCAAGCTCCACCGCGGTGCGTTCCAGCCCGCGGAAGGCCAGCACCTTGGTCACGCGCGCCGTCTCGATCAGCTTTCCCTCGCGGCTGATGGCCTTGATGGTCTGATTGGGCCTGATGCTGCCAGAGCTGATGCGGCCGGTGAGGATGCGCCCGAGATAGGGATCGGCCTCGAGCGTGGTGGCCAGCATGCGGAACGGGCCCTCCTCGATGTGCGGCGGCGGCACGTGGCGCAGCACTAGCTCGAACAGGGGAACGAGATCCTTGCGCGGCCCCTTGGGGTCGGCCGCCATCCAGCCGTCGCGGCCCGAGCCGTAGAGCACGGGGAAATCGAGTTGCTCGTCGGTAGCGTCGAGGTTGGCGAACAGATCGAAGATCTCGTTCAGGACGGCATCGTGGCGCTCGTCCGGCCGGTCGATCTTGTTGATGGCGACGATAGGCCTCAAGCCCTGCTTCAGCGCCTTGGAGACGACGAACTTGGTCTGCGGCAGCGGCCCCTCGGAGGCGTCGACGAGAACGATGGCACCGTCGACCATGTTGAGGATGCGCTCTACCTCGCCGCCGAAGTCCGCGTGGCCCGGCGTGTCGACGATGTTGATGCGCGTGTCCTTCCACAGGATGGAGGTGCACTTCGCCAGAATGGTGATGCCGCGCTCGCGCTCCAGATCGTTGCTGTCCATGGCCTGCGCTTCCACCCGCTGGTTCTCGCGGAAGGCGCCGGCTTGCTGCAGCAGGGCGTCGACCAGCGTCGTCTTTCCGTGGTCGACGTGCGCGATGATCGCAATATTGCGAAGTTCCATATACCGATCCTTAAGGGATACTATGGCCTTTCGGCTCTGGGGGAGCGCGGCACATGCTGCAGCGCACCATTCTGACGGGGCGGGTAGCATATTCTGCGCTCGCCCGCCAGCGCGCTCAGCCCATTGCGCTTCCAGCATCGAATTTGTTGCGAAGGACGAAACGGGCGGCCGCTGCCTCGACATGGGCTGTGCGGAGCAAGTTTCAAGGCATGTTCGATCGTCACAAGAGCAGCAGAGCCGGTGGGCCGCTGTGTGTCGAGATCGCCCTGGAGGGCGGGCGCGATCTCAAGGGCAAATTCGCCGTGCCGGCGGACCGGGCCCTTACGGAGGTCCTGAACGGGCCCTCGAGCTTCATCGAGTTCGAGCCGTTTGGCGGCGAGCGCATGTTCATCGCCAAGTCGGCCCTGAGGTCGGTCAAAGAGCTGAATATGCCCGCCGCACCCCAACTTGGCGCCGGAAGCAGGACAGGTGGCTCGTTCGATCCCTATGCCATCCTCGGCGTGTCAGCCGGTGCCAGCGCCGAGGACATCCGGCAAGCATACCTGGCGCAGGCCAAGATCTACCATCCGGACCGGTATGCGACAGCCGAGCTGCCGGCGGAGGTGCGCGCTTATCTCGCAGACATGGCACGGCGCATAAACGCCGCCTACGACACCCTGGAGACCGCGCGCAGGAAGAAGCCGGTTCCCGAGCCGGCCTCTCCCGAAGCCGACCGGTCCTGAGCCGGCCGTACGGAGGACAGATGCCGCCGATCAGGCTCCGCGCCCGTTGGGCTGCACCGTTGCGGCTTCGCTCATGGTCTGGCGCCACGGCTTGGCGGTCTGGTTCTCCTTGTCGTAGAGCCGGGCCAGCAGCTCATCGATGCGCGGCTCGGGGGAGGGCGTGCGATCCTGGCGGGTGCGCTGGCGATCCTGCGCGCGGCGGGCCCAGCCGGTCGAGCCGGACTTCTTGATGCGACGCCCGCCCGAGATCAGCAGGGGATGGTCGGGCTCCTCCAGATCCAGCTCCTCCAGGAAGGTCTCTCGCAGGGCATAGAACGATTGCAGGATGGCGTCGCGCACGAGGTTGCGCGTCTCTGCGTCGGCAACGGATGCCTTGCGCGGGTCGAGCGTCTGCAGCGCGCGGCGCATGTCGTGCAGCGGCGCGAAGGGATAGAGGCCGACGAGATCGTCCGTCTCACCGACGTTCTGGTAGACCGAGCGCATGTTGTCGATCGTCTCGGACAGCTTGCAGAATGTCGCGAGGTATTCCTCCTGCGTCGGACGCTCGAGCTGGGTGTAGGCGAACAGGGCCGACTTGGTGGCGATGATGTCGCGCCACTCCTCCTTCAGCGCCTCGACAAAGCTCGACCGCTTCTGGAACACGTTGGTGATGTAGGCAACGCCGCCGGTGGCGATCAGCAGCGACATATCCCTCAGGTATTCATAGACGTCCTTGAGCGCGGCCTCCAGACCCGAGCCCCTGAGCGCCGGGATGTGATCGACGAACTTGGCGAGAAGCGAGATGGCAAGCACGATGGCCAGTATGGCGTACATGCGCCGAAGGGTGCGCTTGAGCGTGGAGCGAGTCATGCAGGCTGTTTCCCCAGTGTGAGCGTCGTCAGCCCGTCAGGGCCGCGGCCGAGGGGTGCAACATGGGACGATATCCGGCAGAAAGTACGGCAACGATCGAAGGCGGCGTTAGGACTTCGATGTGAGCCAGCGGCGGCCGCGGCAGAACCGCCTCGTACCCGGCCGGGGTCCAAGCCAGAAACACATTGGCGTCAATAAGATAGGCGCGCGCCGGGTCGCCGGGATGCGCGTAGCGCACGAACACGCCGTCGGGCAGGCCGGCAAGAGGAGCAACATGGGCCAGCTTGCTGCGGGAGGGCCCGACGCGCTCCTCGTGAAGCGCCCCGTCCATCTCCGCAGCGCGCGGCGACGCCGCCATCGTCTGCGCCTTCGCCCAAAGTGCGGCAAAGCGCCGGGCCTCGGCGCGGCGGCACTCGAAGCAGGGACGATGGCCGGCAGCAAGGGCGGTGGCTTCGTCGAGAAAGAACAGCTCGGTGTAGCGGTTGGGCTGCATGAGCTGGCGCCGGCGGCCCTTGAAGGAAAGCACGCAGGCAATCCACTGCTTGCTGGCCCAACGGCGCGGCTTGAGCGTCTTGTCTGCGTTGTGAAAGCAGCCGCCGCGGTTGCCCAGCATCAGGCCGCGGTACGGCGTGGCGATGATCTCGCCTTCGGGCGTGACGCGGTTCTGGAGCGGCATCGCGCAATCTGCCAAACTCGATCACGGCAACGAGGAGAAGAGAATGTCCGAAGCAGCCGTACATGTGAAGGTGGTCGAACGGCCCGGCGGGGCGCGGGTAGCGCATGTTGCAGTGGAAAACGTGCGCAAGCTGAACTGCCTGTCGACCGACCAGGTGGTGCGGCTGGGCGAGGCGTTTGCGAAGATCGGCGAGGACAAGTCGCTGCGCGCCGTGGTGCTGACGGGTGCCGGCGCACGCGCCTTCATCGGCGGGGCGGACCTCAATGAGCTTGGCGCCTTCTGCGCCGACAGCGCGCGGCTGTTCATCACGCGGCTGCACTACGCGTGCAAAGCCATCCGCGACTGCCCGGTGCCGGTCATCGCGCGCGTGAACGGGTTCTGCCTCGGCGCGGGGCTGGAGGTGGCGGCGAGCTGCGACATGCGGGCGGCGTCGGATGGCGCGACCTTCGGCATGCCCGAGGTGCACATGGGCATCCCTTCGGTGATCGAGGCGGCGCTGCTGCCGGGTCAAATCGGCTGGGGCCGCACCCGCGAGATGCTGCTGACAGGAGCGACGTATTCGGCCGCAGAGGCGCTGGCCATGGGCTTCGTACAGAAGGTGGCGGCGGCCGAGGAGCTAGATGGGGCAATCGAGCCGTGGCTCGCCGGCATCTGCAAAGGCACACCGGAGGCGATCCGCGCGCAGAAGGCGCTGATGAACCGCTGGGAGCGGGTGTCGGTGGAGGAAGGCATCTACGCCGGTATCAACGCGCTGTCGGATGCCTACAAGACCGGCGAGCCGCAAGCTGCGATTGCAGCGTTCTTCGCCGCCAAGAAGCGTTGACGCGATCGGCTGACGGCGCCTCCCCTCACCGCCAGCGCGAGTTGCGCACGCTCTGCAGCGCCTCCCAGTTGGCCTGCGCCAGGAACAGGGCGACGAAGAGCAGGAAGATGCCGGTCGGGAGGGCGTAGAGGCCGACACCGACGGCCACCACCAGCCCGAGACCGGCAACGATGCGCACCGACCAGATCGGCCCCAGGATGGCGCCGAGCCAAGCATCCAGCGTGTGGCCGCCATCGAGCGGGTAGGCGGGGAGCAGGTTGAAGATCATGAGGAAGAAGTTGGCCGACGACAGCACAGCGAGCGGGAGGGCGAGCATCGGGCTGCCCGTGCCCACGGCCTCGCCGACCAGCACACCGAGCCCGAGCCACAACGCCAGATTGACTGCAGGACCGGCGAGGTAGATGGCCGAGCGAGCAAGGGCGGAGCGCGGCAGGGAGTGCTCGAAGTGGGCGATGCCGCCGAGCCCGGTCAGCTCGATGTGGGAGACGTGCGCGCGGAACAGGCGCCCGGCGAAGGCGTGCCCCAGCTCGTGCAGAAGGATCGATAACAGCAAGCCGATGACGATGACGAACCCTGCCGACATCATCTGCGTGCTGCCGCTGGTGAAGTAGGGGTAGGTGAAGATCAGCAGGATCAGCACGAAAAACATGTCGAGGTAGATCGTGATGCCGGCGATGCGGCCGATCTCCATGCGCGTAAGCATCGTGCTTTCCCTGGCGACGGGGTCAGACCCCCGCTCGACCGTTCGAATGGGCCTTGAGCGGGCGCGAGGCGTCTGACCCCCGCGCGACGCCCCTCAATCAGTCCCCGCGGTTGCGCATGGCCAGCGTCCTCAGCCTCAGCGCATTGAGGCGGATGAAGCCTTCCGCATCCTTCTGGTCGTAGGCGCCCTTGTCGTCCTCGAAGGTAACAAGCGTCGACGAGTAGAGGGATTTCGGGCTCTCGCGCCCCGTGACGATGACGTTGCCCTTGTAGAGCTTGAGGCGCACCTCTCCCTCGACGTGCTCCTGGCTCCTGTCGATCAGCGCCTGCAGCATCTCGCGCTCTGGCGAGAACCAGAAGCCGTTGTAGATGAGCTCCGCGTAGCGCGGCATCAGCTCATCCTTGAGATGGCCGGCGCCGCGGTCGAGCGTGACGGATTCGATCGCCCGGTGTGCGGCCAGCAGAATGGTGCCGCCCGGCGTCTCGTATACGCCGCGCGACTTCATGCCGACGAAGCGGTTCTCCACCAGATCGACGCGGCCGATGCCGTTGTCGCGACCGAGATCGTTGAGCCTGGCCAGGATCGTCGCCGGCGACAGCGCCTTGCCGTCGAGGGCGACCGCATCGCCCTTGGCGAAGCCGATGGTGATCTCGGTCGGCTGATCGGGCGCCTCCATCGGCGAGATGGTGCGTTGGTACACGTAGGGTGGCGGCTCGATTCCGGGGTCCTCCAGCACCTTGCCCTCGGAAGACGAGTGCAGGAGGTTTGCGTCGACCGAGAAGGGAGCCTCGCCGCGCTTGTCCTTGGCGACGGGGATCTGGTGCTTCTCGGCGAACTCGATGAGGGATTCGCGGCTCTTGAACGCCCATTCGCGCCAGGGCGCGATGATCTTGATCGACGGCTCGAGCGCATAATAGGCGAGCTCGAAACGCACCTGGTCGTTGCCCTTGCCGGTGGCGCCGTGGCAGACGGCATCCGCCCCCGTCTTGCGCGCAATCTCGATCTGCTTCTTCGCGATCAGCGGCCGCGCGATCGAGGTGCCGAGCAGGTAGACACCCTCATAGAGCGCGTTGGCGCGGAACATCGGGAACACATAGTCGCGCACGAATTCCTCGCGCAGGTCCTCGATGAAGATGTGCTCTTGCTTGATGCCGAGCATCTCGGCCTTGCGGCGCGCGGGCTCCAGCTCCTCGCCCTGGCCAAGGTCGGCGGTGAAGGTAACGACCTCGCAGCCGTAGGTTTCCTGCAGCCACTTGAGGATGATGGAGGTGTCGAGGCCACCCGAATAGGCGAGCACGACTTTCTTCACTTTGGCCATGACGGACATTCCCGAGCTGCAGACTTGCTGCGGCTTATATGGATCGGAGGCACCGACAGCAAGACCGGGGGCCGCACCGGGCACGTCCGGCGCCGCCGATCCCGCACCTGAGCCATTTTCGACGTTACGGCGTCATATCCGCAAGCTGCTGCCCGAGACGCTTCGGAGTTGATGATGCCGCAATTGTCGCCGCGCGCCATTGCCCTGTCCGGCCTCCTCCTGATCGCCTTGACCGGCGCCGCCACCCGGCTCGTGGAGGCCAACCAGGCGTGCGGGGAGGCATGCAGCGAGACCAGCCGCAAGAAGCACGCAGCCGGCCTCGGCCTCCGCCTCACCGCGGCCTCGGGAAGAACGCTGAGGACGCGCCATGAAACGCAGAAGGCAATCATCTCCAATCTTCGCTAGTGTCCGGACTTTCGAAGTTCGCCGAGGTTTGCTGCAGGCTCGGGAGCGAACTTCGGAATCAAGAGGGACACTATGTTCATAGTGTTGCTCGTGTGATTAAGGTCGGGAAATTCGCTCCGAGCATGCCGGCAACACCGGCGAAGTCCTCAATCATCACACTAGAATTGCCCCGATTCCAACCGCAGCGAGGGAGACCGGATTGCCCAATCTTCAGTTCTGGTACGAGTTCGCCTCCACCTACTCCTATCTCAGCGCCATGCGCATCGAGCCGCTGGCAGCGGCTGCCGGCGTCAGCATCGAGTACAGGCCGTTTCTGCTCGGCCCGATCTTTCATGCGCAAGGGTGGAACACGTCGCCGTTCAACATCTATCCGGCCAAGGGCCGCTACATGGCGCGCGATATCGCACGCATGGCAGAGGAGCGCGGCATCCCCTTCGCCATGCCGCCGGGCTTCCCTCAGAACAGCCTGATGGCCGCACGCGTGGCGCTGGTCGGCTGCGACGAGGGCTGGGTGGCACCGTTCACGCGCGCCGTGTTCTCGGCGCAGTTCGCGGAGGGGGCACAGATCGCCGACCGGCAGGTGCTGCAGCGGATTGTGCGCAATTTGGATCTTGATTTCGAAAGGATCCTATCGGCTATCGAAGCTCCCGACATCAAGGATCGGTTGAAGCGCCAGACCGCCGAGGCGCAGGCACTCGGCCTGTTCGGCGCGCCCTCCTTCGTCACCTCCCTGGGCGAGGTGTTCTGGGGCGATGACCGGCTGGAGCAGGCCCTGGCCTGGGCGAGGAGGTCCTGACCCGGCAATTCATGGCGCGTTCATCCCGCAACGCGCATGCTCCGTACCGGCATCAACCAATGGAGCAGAATGCCGTGCACAACATGTTTCTCAAAGGTCTGAGCGTATCGGCTGCGACCGTGGCGCTTGCGCTGTTCGCATTCGGCGCCTCCGCCCAGGAGAAGAAGGCAACGGCGCCCAAGCCCAAGCCGCCTGCAGCGTGCAAGACCATCAAGAAGGAAGCCGACTGCAAGGCGCGCACGGATTGCGAGTGGGTAGCCGAGACGAAGGACGCCAAGGGCAAGGTGAAGACCAAGGCTGCCTGCAAGGCGAAGCCGAAGGCGCCTGCCAAGAAGGACGAGAAGAAGAAGTAGCGTTATCAGCCCGTTGCTCGGACGGCCGCAATGCGGGAAGCGTTGCGGCCAGTCCGGCGCATACTGAACGCACATCGGCATGCTCGCAAACGGTGGCTTTTCTCGCTATGTTGGCCGCTTGCGATTGTTAGGGGGGATTTCGTATGACGCCATTCAAGAAGGGATTGGGGGCCTCGATCGCTGCCCTTGCCGTGGTCATGTTTGCCCACGCCGCCACGGCTCAGGAGAAGAAGACGACGACAACGGCGCCGTCGGCGCCCGCCAAGACCGATAAGAAGGTCAAGGCGAAGAGCGCCTGCAACGCCATCACCGAGGAAGCCGCGTGCAAGGCCGACGCGACCTGCTCATGGATCGCGGCGCTGGTCGATTCCAAGACAGGCAAGCAGAAGCGCAAGGCCTACTGCAAGACGAAGCCCAAGCCGCCCAAGAAGAAGGAGTCGACGAAGAAGTAGCTTCTTCCTCGGGGCCATCCATGGTTGGGCTTGGCTCAGGTCGCCACGATGACCTGGGCGACGGCATGGCCGCCGGCCGACCGGTAGGTCGAGTAGGTGGTCTGGTTGCCGGACTGGGCTTCTTCGCTCGCTGATGCCTCCGGAGAGGGCCCAGGTGCTGTGGCGTCCGGCTCTCCCTCCCGCGCCTCTGCGGCAGCAGGGTGCGTCACCGTGCGGCCGCCAGATGGCTCCAACGGGAAGATGGCTTGCGCCTGTGCGCCGCGAAGCAGACTGGACCACCAAGCCAAGGCATGGCAGGCCGATGCGGTCATGGTGTGGGTAGTCGCGACGGTGCACGAGCGCATCATTTCGGCAGCGGCGTCGGCGATCTGCGGCCGGGATTTGGGGTTGGGCATGTCGGTAGCCTCCGGCACGAAGGGGCGAGGGCCCACGGGAAGGAGCAGAAGGTCATTAATTATCAATGTTATCTGCATTTCTGCGGCGCAGCAAGAAATTTATGCACTGCAACAAAAATAGGCAGCCGTGCTTCCTCGGCATGACGGCGGCCGGCTTAATGGCGCCGCGTTTGGCTGCGCTAATGACGCAAATTCGAGGAAACGCCGCGAAGCGATGAAGAGCATTTCGGTCCGCACCATCGGGCGTCGGCGCCTGTCTGCCGGCGCAGCGCTGCTGATGCTGGCGTCGTGCATTGCGCCGGTTGCCCATGCGCTGGACGAGCAGGCCGGGGAAGACAAGAACATCAAGGCCTGTGAGCGGCGCCTGTGCTCCATGCTGGTACAGAAAAGCCCCGCCGGCGACGACCTGAAATGTGAGCTGACCAAGACCTGGGCGAGATCCACCATCAAGTCGGCGGAGAGTGCCGCCGTCAAATGGGGCTTCGGCGATGCGCGCTGCTCGGTGCAGCTCAATATCCCCAGGGCCGCAATCGTCGCGACGATGACAGCCGCCGATGAGTACACGTTCAAAGTGCCGGCGCACGTGGTCAGCTGTGTGGTGGAAGAGGGCGGCGAGGCCAGGCCGGTCAAGGTCAAGCTCGCCCCCAAGATCGTCTTCAAAGCCGGCAAGGCCGAGAAGGTGTGGGTCAACCTAAAGAGCGTGGATGGGCCGTCGGCCGTCAAGGCGACGTTGTGGACCGCTGCACGCCTGGAGGACAGCATCGGCCTCTTCCACCGGCCGATGATCAAATCCATTAACCGGTTCATCCAGAAGCATTGCCCCAACACCTATGCACAGGGTGTTGCCTCCTCCGCCAAGCCCAAGACGGTCAAGCCAACGGGGCCTGCTCCCGCGGCATCGGCGCCACCGCCTGCCAAGTAAGCCCCGGGGCTTAGGGAGACGCCGTTCAGCGGACAGCGGAGCGGAGCCTGCCGATGGCTGCACTTGGCTGAACGCGGAAAAATGCTTAAGTTCGATGGGCGGTCCGGCGAACAAATGAGATACGGAGCAGCGCGCGAACGGCGTTGCGCGTCTGGCCTCCACGAGAACATGATCATGCGCACCATAGCCGTCAGCTTGACCATTGCACTCCTGACGCTCATTGCGGGCGCGCAGGGCGTCCGCGCCGCCGAGCTGCTCATGTTCGAGGAGCCGGGTTGCATATGGTGCCAGCGCTGGCACGCCGAGATCGGCCCCTCCTACCCCCGTACGGAGGAAGGTCGGCTTGCGCCGTTGCGCCGCATGCATATTCGTGACCAGTCAGGGGCCGGCGTGGCTCTCGAGCGGTCGATAACCGCCACGCCGACGTTCGTTCTCGTCGATTCTGGACGGGAGATCGGGCGTATCGTGGGCTATCCGGGCAACGACTTCTTCTACGGACTGCTCGGCGCCTTGCTCGGCCGCCTGCCGCAGGAGCCCGAAAGCCGGCGTTTACCCCAGGACGAGGCAACCGGCCCGGGCGCTGCAATAGGCCGGATATGATTGACAGCACGGCACAAGGTGTCGGAATGCTTGGCCGAGAAGGCGCCGCAGGATCGTGCAATGAACCAGATACTTTCCAACAAGGTCGTTGAGGCGCTCGAGAGCGACGCTGAGCTTTCGCCCGAACTCGCACGCATCATGAAGAATGCCCGTGCGGCAAGCGACTTCCTCAAGGCGCTGGCGCATGAGAACAGGCTGCTGCTGCTGTGCCTGCTTTCCGAGCGCGAACGGTCGGTGACCGAGCTCGAAGAGCTGCTTTCGCTGCGCCAGACGACGGTCTCGCAGCAACTGGCGCGACTTCGCCTGGACGGGCTGGTAACGACGCGCAGGGACGGCAAGACCGTCTATTACAGTCTGGCGGATGCCAACACGCTCAAGTTCGTGAAGGTGATCTACGAGATGTTCTGCTCAGGGCCAGAAACCGCAAAAAGGTCCGCCTGAGCTTGCCAGCGGAGGCTCTCGCGCTGCGGCGCCTCCGAACCGTTCGAGAGGAAACGCTGTGGACGGGATGGTGCTCCCGGTCGGCGGCTTCATTTGCGGATTTCTTGCGGGCTTTGCCGCGCAGTACGGCCGCCTTTGCACGGTGGGAGCAATCGAGGATGCGCTGGTTGCCCGCGACTATCGCCGGGCCAGCGCCTGGGCGGTCTCGGCTGCCGTCGCTATCCTGATCACGCAGGCTCTCGTGTTTGCCGACGTGCTCGATCTGTCGGCGACGCATTATGTGCTGGCCCGCATGGACCTTCTCGGGCTCATTGTCGGCGGGCTGCTATTCGGCCTCGGCGCGGCGCTCGTGGGCACCTGTGCCTTCGGGCTGCTGGTGCGCATCGGCACGGGCGATCTGCGCGCACTCGTCTCTGCGGTGCTGCTGGGATTGGCGGCGTTCGCGGCGACCGGCGGGATCCTGAGCCCGCTGCGTCAGAGCCTCGCCGACTTCGGAGCCGTCGACACGACGGGCGTCGGCGGAACGACGCTGACGGCCATCGCGAGCACGCAACTGGGGAATGCGGCGGCGGTCTTATGCGCACTCCTCGTCCCGGCAGTGCTGCTGGCGTTCGGGATCGGCAATCAGCGGCTGCACAAAAAGCCGAGGCTGATCGCCGCGTCATGCCTGATGGGCGTCGCCATCGCCGGCGGGTGGCTGGCGACCGGCGTGATCGCGGATCCATTCACCGTTCAGCGCCCCGAGAGCCTGACGTTCGTTGCGCCTCTCGGCCGTCTCATCCTGAACATCATGGGCGAGACGCTGTCCAGCACGAGCTTCGGGGTGGCCACCCTCTTTGGGGTGGCCATGGGCTCCCTGGCCGTGGCCCTGGCACGTGGCGAATTGCGTTGGGAGGCCTTCGACGACCAGCGTGAGATGCGCAGACACTTGCTCGGGGCTTTGCTGATGGGTTTTGGGGGGGTGCTCGCGCGCGGCTGCACCATCGGCCAAGGGCTTACCGGCACCAGTACCTTGTCGATTGCCGCACCCATCGCGGTGGCCGCCATGGTCGTGGGTGCCCGCTTCGGATTGACGCACCTCATCGAAGGCCGGCCGCTCTTCGCACGCTGGCGGTAGCCATCGCCGCCACCTTTTGTCCTATTTGATTTTTCCCGCATACGGGGTATTCGCGCATTCAAACGAAAGAGATGTTGGAGGGAAGGAATGCGCGTAATCACCGCCTGTTTTCTGCTGGTCGCAGCCTCGACTGCAGCCTTCGCCGACGCGGTCGAGGACGGAGCAGACGTCTTCAAGAAGTGCCGCGCCTGCCATCAGGTTGGCGAGAACGCGAAGAACGTGGTCGGACCGAAGCTGAATGGGCTGTTCGGACGCAAGGCCGGCAGCATCGAAGGCTTTGCCTACTCGGAGGCCAACAAGAAATCCGGTGTCGTCTGGGATGAGCAGACCTTCAAGAAATACATTACCGATCCCAGGGCTGCGATGCCGGGCAACAAGATGGCGTTCGCCGGCCTCAAGGACGAGAAGGACATTGCCGATCTGATTGCCTATCTGAAGACGTTCGACGCGGCCGGCAAGCAGAAGAAATAGTCGAAGCGGGGCTCCCCCGCGGGCAACGGTGCAGCTGAGGCGTGAGGCCTGCTCTACTTCCTTAGTGTAGAGCGAGATCGGCATCGCCGAACCTTCCGTTGTCATCCCGGAATTTCGCGCCAGCGAAATATCCGGGATCGAGGGCCGAACGGGGCGCACCGTTCCGCCGCGGTGAACCTGTCGAACCGCGCGGCCGCACCGGTGCCTCACAGCCGTCCTTCGGCAGGCTCAGGACGGGGTTGTGCATTGTGGCCCCCCTGGGTCCCGGCGCTCCGGCCGAGATGACGGGCGTGGCGTGTGGATGTCCGGTTCAACCTGAATCGGAAAGGCGCTAAGGCCGTACCTCGACCGTCTCGGCCGGCATCGGCTTCGGTCGATCGACAAGGTAGTCCGTTGCGGCCGCACCGGCCCACATGGCGGTCAGCGCGACCCATGCCGTCAACGCGAATATCGCGCCTCCTGTCACGCCGGCGCCAACGGCGCAGCCGCCCGCCAACATACCGCCAAAGCCCATCAGCACCGCGCCTGCAATGTAGCGCATCATGCTGACGCCGCCCTCGAACCCCTGAAGCACGACCTCGCCGCCGAGCAGCGCGGCCACGAGCGAGCCTGCGAACACCCCCGGCACAAGGCCAAGGTCGAAGGTGAGCGGAAGACTTGGCGCGTTGACGAGGGCCATCAACGTGTCAGCGGAAGGTCCGGTGAAGCTGATGCTCTTGATGGCAACCGGTGCGAATGCCTGCTGAGAGAGTGCATACGTGAACACCCAGCCGGCCGCGACCATCAGCCCGACGCCCACGCCGCCGGCCCAGCCCCACATGCGAACGCCGTTGCGATGAGCGAGCCAGCCTCCGAACGCCAGCCAGCACATCCCGAGCATCAAACCAGACGGCGCACCGGCACTCACCCAGCCAAGGAGGTTGCGCGAGGATCCGCCCTCGACCATCCACAGCTCGGCAAGCATCTCGCGCGCCGGCGACAGGGCGCCGCGCAGGGATGCCTGTGCGATCAGCGTGAGGATCAGACCAGTGACCAGGGCGCGCAGATTCCCGGTCGCCGACAGCACCAGAAGTCGGCTGGCACAGCCCCGTGCCAGGATCATGCCGACACCGAACATGCCCCCGCCGACTATGGCGCCCGACAGGCTGCCATGCGAAGCAATCTGTCGCGCTTCCGAGACGTCCAGAAACCCGAAGACAATCGCCGCCTGGGTGGCGGCCACCGCCGTCGAGAAGGCAATGAGCCAGACTGCGAGCTTGGCGCCGAGCATGCCGTGGGAGAATTCGATCACGGCCGAGCGCAGGCAGAAGCGGCAGCGCTGAGCTGATGCCCCGAACACCAAGCCGATGAGAAAGCCGCCGAGCGCGAGCACGGCGGCTTCCCCGAAGCGTTCGACCAATGTCGTCAATTCCAAGCGTCCCGTATTCCCCCGCTTGAGCGGGCGAACCTGCAGATCAACGCGCCGCCGATGCCTTGCAGGTCTTGATGCCGAGCATGGTGTATAGGGGGCACCAGCTCACCAGTCCGGTCGCGAGCGGGACGATGCCGATCCACCCCCAGACGCTCTGATAGGCAGGCCCGTAGAGGCCAAGCGCCGCGGCAATAAGGGCCAGTCCAACGACAATGCGCAGAATGCGATCGATCATTCCAACGTTGGCACTCATGGAAGCTCTCCCTTCGTGAAGAAAAGCATTGATGGAAGACGCGGACGACCGCGCTGAGCGCGCGAACCCCGTCACTGACCATCGGGCTCCCTCAAAGCCCCATATGTACAAACATTCGCAATTATTGATTTCATTGATCTGGATCAAGCATCAACCTCGAGTGGTCTCACGCAGCCACCGCCCGCCGCTCATCTTCGAGCCGGCCGTCGCGCAGCATGAAGATGCGATCGAACCGGTCGAAGATCTTCTCGTCGTGGGTGACCGCGATCACGGCGGCGCTCTGATCGGCCGCCAGCTTGCGCAGCAGGTCCATCACGATCTGTGCGCGCTTGGAATCGAGGGCGGCCGTTGGCTCGTCGGCCAGAATGATGCGTGGACGATTGGCGAGCGCGCGGGCGATCGCCACGCGCTGCGCTTCGCCACCTGAGAGCTTTGCCGGAAACGCGTTCTTCCGGTTTCCGACCTCGAGATATTCGAGAAGCTCGATTGCGCGCTCGCGGGCTGCGGCGGGCTCATAGCCGGCAAGCTGCAGCACGATGGCGACGTTGTCGGTCGCATTCAGAAACGGGAGCAGGTTGTGGAACTGGAATATGAACCCGATCTTGTCGAGTCGGAGGCGGCGCAGATCCTGGCGCAACCACTTGCTGTCGAAGACAAGCTCGCCCTCCAAGCTCATGCGTCCCTGTGAAGGATCGAGGATGCAGGCGATAACGTTGAGCAGGGTCGTCTTGCCCGACCCGGATGGGCCGAGCAGCGCGACCACCTCGCCGGGCGAGACGTTGAGCGAGATGTCTTTGAGGGCATCGATGCGGGTCTCGCCCTCCCCGAAATGCTTGAAGATGCCCCGGAGACTGACGAGGGATTCGGAGGCTGCAGCAGGCATAGGTCAACCTCCGAGAGCAGTAGCCGGGTCGGCCTTGAGCGCGGCGCGCACGCCCAGACCGCTCGCCAACAGGCAAACGAGGAACACGACGCCCCCGAGCGCCAAGACGTTGTCGGGGTCGAGAACCACACGGCGGGGGAAGTAGGCCTTGATGTTGGCGACAAGCACCGCGCCGAAAAAGAAGCCAGTCAGGCCCAGTGCGAGCGCTTGTTGCACGATCATCGCCACGATCGTGCGGTCCGGTGCGCCGATCAGCTTGAGCATGGCGATGTGACGGAGCTTCTCCATCGTCATCGTGTAGATGATGAGGGCGATGATGACGGCCGACACCAGCAGGAGGATGGTCGTGAACATGCCGATCTGACGGCGTGCCCGGTCCACCAGCGACTGCGTCAGAATGCTCTCCTGCTCGATCTGCGTCATGGCCGAGAGATGCTTCCAGCGTCGTGCCGCCTCCACGACCATCTCCGGATTGGTGCCGGGTGCAAGGCGCGCGACAACGGCGTTCACCGTATCTCTGCTGGCGCCGGAGGTGCCGCGTGCCAGTTGAACGCGCGCGGCGGGCGGAGCCAGGTCGAACTGAAGCTTTTGTGCATCGAGCAAGGAGATGAACACCACGGGGTCGCCGCCCGACGCCACCTGGTTCTCCGTCAAACCGACGACGGAGAAGACCGTTCTGCCCAACCTGATGCGGGTGTCGAGGGTGAGGCCGGTGCTGCGGTCCGCGATCATCTCGAAGTGGCTTTGTGCGATCGTCCTGCCCGCTACGATGTGCTCGGGCCCGCCGAGACGCCCGGGCTCGAAGCCGACCACGTAGAGCCTGAGCTTGCGCGCCGAATGCTCAGCCTCCACGGTCTGGTACGTTACCGAGCCGGCTGTCGCGACGCCTGCAAGCCGGGCGATCGCCTCACGACTGTCGCCGGGAATGCGCGAGGCCTCGGCAAACGGACCGCGCGAGCCTGCCTCAACCACCCACAGATCGACGCCGTGATTGCGGGCGATGGTGAGCGCGTCGACGACGATGCCGCGATAGATGCCGATCATGGCCAGGACGACGCTGAGAAGCAGGCTCAGGCCGAGACACGTGAGCAGGAAGCGGAAGAGATTGTGACGCACATCGCGATAGGCGAGGTTCATCGCTTCGCCTCCTGCACCACGCGCGCCGAGCGGCCTTCCTGCAGCGCCGCGGTGACGTCAGTGACCACCGCGACGCCGTCGGGCAGGCCTTGCACGATCTGCAGTCGGGAATCCTCGGTGCGGTAGCCGAACGAGACCTGACGTCGCTTGAGGCGACCATCCTCAACCATCCATACCGTCCCTCTCGATCCATCGAAGCCGCTGACAGCAGCCTCAGGCACCAGCCTTGCCTTGTCCAACGTCGCGACGTGGATCAGGACCTCGGCCTGCTCACCGAGATGAAATCGGTCGGGACAAACGTAGCATTTCACGTACACGCGCCTCTCCTCGCTCACGCGATCGCTTTCAATGCCGACGCGCACAACGCGGGCCGGAAAGACTTGGTTGGGCAGGGAGCGAAAGCGCAACTCTGCGGGCTGGCCTTCCTTGATCGCGCCGGCACGGGACTCGTCCACATAAGCGAGGGCCCAGATCGAGTCGGCGGCCACCAACGTGAAGATGGCGTCGCCCGCCTTGATGACCGTGCCGAGCTCCTTGTGGCGCTCGATCACCAGCGCATCGAAAGGTGCTACGAGGGTGTGCTGGTCGAGGATGATCTTCTCGTAGGCATACTGCGCCTGCGCATCGGCCAACTGCGCTTTCCCAACCTCCACGTCATTCTCGGCGACCAGCACGTCGGCCTTGGCGACATCCTCGTCGCGTTGCGCTTCCTCGGCCACCTGCGGCGACGTGACCTGGCGGCCGGCCAGCTGCTGCTTGCGCCTGTTCGTCTCCAGCTTCTGAGCGAGGATGGCGCGGGCCTTGCCCGTGTTGACCTCAGCCTTCTTCACTGCCATCTCCGCGCTGGCGACCGCAGCCTTGGCTCTGGCGACCTTCGCCTCCTGCTGCTTGGAATGCAGGCGGGCAAGCACGGTGCCCGCCTTGACGATGTCGCCGTGGTCGGCCTTGAGCTCGACAATGGCTGCGCCGACCTCGAAGCCGATCTTCGAGAGCACACGCGCCTCGACCGTGCCGAGGCCGAAGACCCGGATGGGCACGTTCTCGGATACAGGGGCGACGTTGACGGACAACGCACGACGCGACAGGAACGCGTAGCCGCCGCCGACGACGACAAGTGATGCCAGGATGGTGGAAAGGATCCGGGCGCGTTTGCTCTTCCACATGGATCAGGTACCTATTTCAGGAAATCGCAGCGTTTTCGCCACTGAGACAAGCGTCAGATGCGCGCGGCGCTCATTGACCGGCGTCAAGACCAGGGGCAGAGGCATCTGTTGGTCGCGAGGTCGT
This sequence comes from Hyphomicrobiaceae bacterium, assembly GCA_008933705.1. Classification (GTDB taxonomy): domain Bacteria; phylum Pseudomonadota; class Alphaproteobacteria; order Rhizobiales; family Hyphomicrobiaceae; genus AWTP1-13. Next base: position 61,254 of record WBUN01000001.1, on the reverse strand, counting down.
GTTTGGGCGGACGCGAGACGGGTCAAGGCTCTCGCGTCTCCACCTGCCACTTGAGCGTTGCGACCATCTGGCCGACTTCAGCCTCGGTGAGCCGGCCATGCCCTTGGAGGAAGTCTTCGATCAGGTAACCGGAATAGCGACCTTTCAGCGCGCCTTGGTCGATTATCAGGCGGCTGCGTGCAAAGTCGCGTGCTTTGTCGTGACAGACGATGCATTTCCTTTGATAGAGAGACCCGCTCGAGAGATTGCGCGCGAACATATCGATGAGGGCCCGCACCTCCGCCTCGGTCTGCTGCGTCCCGCGGTGGCGCGGAAGGATTGCCGACAGCTCCCTCCGCGATTGTCTGGCGACGATCTTGCCATCCTTGGCCTCCATCGCCTCGCGTGCAAAGTCGGCTGCGTGCGGTGCATGGCATTTGGCGCACCGCTCCTCGTAGACGCGGTGCGGATCGATGGTCTGAGCGGCAGCCGTCGAAAGCAAGCCGAGAGCCGCCAGGAGAGACAAGAGAGCGATGCCCAATGGCCGCTCAGCTCTCCTGGCGGCTGCGCCTGCTGATGGCAGGCGGCACCTGCTGGTCATCTTGATCATCAGCGCCAATGCGGTCCACCCATGCCAACCATGGGCAGGACGATGTAATCGCCTTCCTTCTTCTGCTCCTCGGTGAGACCCGCATAAAGGTTCTTGAGGGCGCCCTTGATCTGCTTGATCTCCTCCAGGCGCGTGCTCATGAACTGCTCCTGCACGTCAAGGCGCTCGAGCAGGGTCTTGGCCTTCTCCTCGCCCGAGAGCACGGCCTTCATGCGCTCATTGTGATGCTTGGCGGCAGTGCGGATAGCGTTGGCGAGTTCGTTCCACGCCGGCGTTTGTGCTTCCGTGATCTTGAGCTCGGCCTTGATGAAGGCAAGGCGCCCTTCGATTCGGTCGAGCATCCAGTCGGCACCGCGGCTCCAGGGGCCGCCCCGCCACATGCCCCAGCCCATGCCGTAACCCATGCCGTCCCACATGCCCCAGCCGCGCTCGCCGCGCATGGGGCCCGGCCCTCCTTGGGCGATCGCCGCGCCGGCCAGCGCGGCGGTCAATGCGACGGTTGCCGCCACTGTTGCCAATCGTTTGGTCTTCATGTTCGCCTCCTCGGGCTGATTTTGCAGTGAGCGCGAAATCAGCATCGATCGGTAGGCGCAGCTTTGACGCCAATCAACGAGCCGACGGCCCTATTCCATCAGCGTGCCGCCATTGACATTGAGGATTTGCCCCGTGATGTAGCCCGATGCGCGCGGGTCGATGAGGAAGCGCGCAGCTTGCGCGATGTCGACCGGCGTTCCGATCCGCTTCAGAGGCACGGCGGCAGCGATCGCCTCCCAGCGGCTGCGGTCGATCATGTCTGTGGCAATGGCGCCGGGGGCAATGCCGTTGACGCGAACCCCGTGCTCGGCAAGCTCGATCGCCAGCGATTTGACCAGAGAGTTCACGCCGGCTTTCGAGGCGGCGTAATGGGCTTTGCTCGCTGACAGAGCCTGACCGAAGCCCGCGTAGCCGGTCTTGCCCGCGCGCGAGGAGATGAGAACGAGCGCGGACGGGGCGGCCGCCACGAGCGCAGCGATTGCGGCCTTGGCAAGCACGAAGCTGCCCGTGAGGTTGACGCGCAGGACCTTGTCCCAATCGGCGCGCGACAACCCGGACACCGGCACCGTCGGCTGGGTGATCCCGGCACAGTGCACAACCGCCTTGAGCGCCCCAAGCTGTCCAGCTACCGCAACCGCAGACGCGCATGCCTCCTCGCTGGTGACGTCTCCCGTGACGGACACGGCATGCGGGAGCTGCGCGGCGAGGCCGGTCGTATCGGCAATGTCGAGCAGCACCACGCTGTGCGAGGCGGACAGCTCCTGCGCGATCGCCCGGCCGATGTTGTTGGCCGCCCCCGTGACGATGGCAACTGGTCGCTCCATGTTGACTACTCCGGTGGCGGCAGGTCGTGCTTGCGATAGCCGAGCGCACGAATGACGAGGCGCACGGCAAGGATGAGCACCAGCGCCCCCGCGATCGCCTGTACGAACGACGACGTCGCCAGGCGCCAGTAGTCGCCGCTGGTGACGATGAGCGACTGGCGGAACGCGGACTCGATGCGATCACCGAGCACGACTGCCAGCAGCAGCGGCGCGACATCGTACTCGAACTTGCGCAGAGCATAGCCGATCGCACCGAAGGCCAGCATGACCATGATGTCGAAGGTGGTCGAGCGCAGCGTGTAGACGCCGATGACGCAGAAGACGGTGATCAGCACCGCCAGGTAGGCGTAGGGAATGCGCAACAGGTTCACGAAGATGCCGACCAGCGGCAGGTTGAGCACCAGCAGCATCGCGTTGCCGATGTACATGCTGGCGATGAGCCCCCAGAACACTTCCGGATGCTGCTGGATCATCAGCGTGCCCGGCTGCACGTTATGGATGATCAGTGCCGACAGCAGGAGGGCGGTCGCCGGGATCGACGGGATGCCGAGCACCATCAGCGGAATCATGGCGGCGCCCGTGGTGGCGTTGTTGGCGGTCTCCGGTCCTGCGACACCCTCGATGCGCCCCTTGCCGAAGCTGTCGGGGTCGCCCGAGATCCGCTTCTCGAGGGCATAGGACGTGAACGTTGAAAGCACGCCCGACGGCCCCGGCACGAGGCCGAACAGGAACCCGATGCCGGTGCCGCGCATGATGGCCGGCATGGATGCCTTGAGGTCGCTCCACCGCGGCAAGAGATCGCGGAAGGCCGGCCGTATCGGCTGAACTGTGGCGATGCGCTCGATGGTGAGCAGGATCTCGCTGATGCCGAACAGACCGATGGCGATGGCGACGAAATTGATGCCGTCCGTCAATTCGATCAGCCCGAAGGTATATCGGGCCACCGCCTCAACGGGATCGAGACCCACCGAGGCGATGAGGAAGCCGAGGAAGATCATCGCCGCCGTCTTCGGCAGCCTGCTTTGGCTGACGAAGGAAACGACCATCAGCGTCAGCAGCAGCAGGGCGAGCTCCTCGACCGGACCGATGCGCACCATCAGCTCGGCCAATGGCGGTGCAAACAGCATCAGCCCGACGATGCTCACCGACGCGCCGATGAAGCTTCCGACCGCAGCGACCACCAGCGCTGTCCCCGCACGGCCCTGACGCGCCATGGCGTAGCCGTCGAGGCAGGTCACGATCGAGGCAGCCTCGCCGGGTATGCGCATAAGGATGGATGTGGTCGAGCCGCCATACATGGCGCCATAGAAGATGCCGGACAGCATGATGATGGCGCCATTGGCATCGAGCTTGAAAGTCAGCGGCAGCAGGAGGGTGAGGCCGGCGAGCGGGCCGAGCCCCGGCAGGACGCCGACGACGGTCCCCCAGAAGACGCCGACGAAGCACAAGAAGAGGTTGTGCGGCTGCAGCGCGATCGCAAATCCTTGGGAGAGGAGGTCGAGGCTGCTCATGTGCGCCTCAGAAGATGACGAACGCCGGCAACTGCAGGCCGAGAAGCGTAGCGAACACCAAGTAGGCGCCGGCAACGAAAGCACCTGCGACGGCTGCCGACCGCAACCAGCCCAGCCTCGTCAGCAGGACGAGCAGCAGCACGCAGACAGGCCAGAGCACGACAAAGCCAAGCCGCTCGAAGCCCCATGCCACCGCCAGCAGGCCAAGGAGGAGGGCTGCGCCCTGCAGGTGTCCGATCGGCACGCCGGCAGTCCCGCCTCGCGTGCCGCCCAACCCTGCGCCCACGAGAACTGCTGCAGAGGACACCGCCAGTCCGACAGCCGCGACCAGCGGAAAGAAGCCCGCGTTTGGAAGCCGCCACGTGCCGAGCGGCAACCGGCCTGCAAGGACGCCGGCTGCAACGGCAAGCGCCAGCAGCATGGCCGCGATGACAGCCTCCCCGGTCCGCACCCGGACCAGGAAGGGTGCCTCGTCGCCAGGATCCTCCTCGCGTGGATCCGCGGCGTCGCTCACTGCTTGCTCCTCAGCCCGGCGTCTTTGATGATATTGCCGTTGCGCGCGAACTCGGCGCGCACGAACGCGGCAAACGCTGCGCCCGTGCTCGAGACCGGCGGCATCTTCAGCTTGGTCTGCTGCTCGCGATAGACGGCGCTGGCCTGGGCCGCCGCGCAGGCCTTCTCGAGCTTAGACCGGACATCGGCAGGCAGGCCCTTGGGGGCCACCAGGCCGCCCCAGACGTCGAAGCTGACATCCAGCCCGGCCTCCTTGAATGTCGGAAGATCGGGGAACTCGCTGCGGCGCTGGGCCGCCATGATGGCAAGCGGACGAACCCGGTCGGCATTCGCCGTCACGAAGCCTGTATGAACCGGAAAGCCGATCACGGTCCCGCCAAGCATGGAGCGGAACGCATCGGCCTCGCCCTTGCCTGGGACGTGCGTGAGGTCGATGCCCGCCTTGCGCACGAAGTCCAGCATGGCGAGGTGCGGAATGGTGCCGGGCCCGGAGGACCCGTAGCGGATCTGCCCGGGCTTGGCTTTCGCATCGGCGATAAGGTCCTTGAGCGTCTTGTACGGCGAGTCGGTGGTGACGATGAGAACCTGCGGATTCGAATAGGCCTGGCAAATGTAGTCGAAGGAATCGACGCTATAGGCAAGCTCGCGCAGATGCGGCTGCGTGGTGAGCGGCCCCACCGGGATCATGCCGATCGTGTACCCATCGGCTTTCGAGCGGCCGAGCTCCGTCGTGCCGATGACGCCCGCCGCGCCGTCCTTGTTGATGACGACGATCTTCTGTCCCAAGGCGGGCTCGAGGGCACCGGCGAGGCTGCGGGCGATCACATCCGTCGTGCCGCCGGCGCCGAAGGGAACAATCATCGTGATGGGCCGGTCGGGATAGTCTGCCGCCGCCGGCGGCGCAAACAGCATCAAGGCGGCACCGATTGCAAGCGCAATGCGTCTGTCGACTTTCATTTTCGTCCTCCCTGTAAAGATCGACTTCTTGTTGTTGGTCTTGGGCTCACGCCATGACCTGACCCCCGTTCACATCGAGTGTCACGCCGGTAATGAATGCCGCCTCCTCCGATGCGAGGAACGCGATCGCCGCGGCGACGTCCTCGACCTCGCCATGACGGCGTACCGGAATCTCGGCCAGCGTGCGCGCGCGCTCATCCTCGCTGCGGCGGGAGGCATAAAAGCCCCTGGTGCGCTCCGTGAGGATGAGGCCTGGAGCCACGCAGTTGACCGTTATGCCGTGCGGCCCGTACTCCATGGCAAGCTGTCGCGTCATCGCCTGGACGGCACCCTTGGCGGCGGCATAGTTTGCACCGGCAAACAGGCTGCCGAACCTCCCGGCCTTGGAGCCGAGATTGATGATGCGGCCATAGCGGCGCTCGATCATGCCGGGCAGCACCGCACGCGAGGCGCGGACGGCGGCCGAGAGGTTGAGCTGCATGACGCTGTCCCAGTCGCCGTCGCTTTCCTCCAGGAAGTGCTGCGGCGTGTGCAGCGAGCCGCCTGCATTGTTGACCAGAATATCGATCGGTCCCACGTCCGAGACCGCCCTGGCGAAACCGTCCGCGGTCGACGGGGCGTCCATCGAGTCCATGACGATCGGTACGACCGCGAGGCCAGCCGATTTCATCTCGCCCGCGACTTGCCTGAGGGCCGCCTCGTCGCGGTCCGCGATGGCCACGCGCGCGCCTTCCAGCGCAAGCCGCCTGGCGGCGGCGAGCCCGATCGCGCGCGCAGCCGCGGTGATGAAGGCAGCCCGCCCCTCGAAGCGTCTCATGGGTCCACCGCGTCCCGATGGGAAGCTGCAGGGTCGACACGCACGTCGATGACGACGGGGCCCCCGCGCCGGTGCGCCTCGGCGAGCGCATCTCCGATCTCGCCCGGATGCGAGACGCGCATGCCGGACGCGCCGAAGCCTTCGGCAATCCTTGCGAAGTTGATGTCGGTGTAGTCCACTGCGATGCGGCTGTTGCCGAGATTGTCGCGCACCATGCCGAGGCCGGCGTTGTTCGCGACCAGAACGACAATCGGAATGTCCTCCTGCATGCAGGTCGCAAGGACGTGCGCGGTCATGGCAAAGCCGCCGTCGCCCGTCAGGCACGTAACGCGCCGGCGCGGATAGACGAGCTTTGCGCCGGCCGCCGCCGGTGCGCCCCAGCCCATGCCGCCGATGCCGCCTGGCACCAGCAGCCGCCCGGGATGGCGCATACGCAGCGCATTGGTGGCCCAGATGCGGTTTGCGCCGGCATCGAGCGTCAGCATGTCGTCGGCGCCGAGAAATCGCTGCAACGTCGCGACGATGTCGGTGAAATGCACGCTGCCCGGCGCCGCGCTGTACCGCGGCGGCTGATCGTAGCCGGTCTCCCGCTTGATCGCCTTGATCGCTGCAAGACGCTGATCGACGAGCTGGCGGCCGGCAGGCTTGGTCTTCTCCAGCAGAGCCAGCACGTCGCCGACATCGCCGGTGATGGCGAGATCGACAGGGACGACCCAGCCAGCGTTGCGCGGATCGATGTCGACCTGCACGATCTTCTGCTCTCCGGGCCGGATCATCCTGGGATCGCGGAAGCGGGTGTAGTCGGGCGCGAGGCTCGCACCCAGGACCACGACGAGGTCGGCGGCGGCCACCGTGCGGTTGGCCGTCGGACACCCCCAGGTGCCGAGCATGCCGGCGCATACCGCAGCGGTTTCGTCAATGATGCCCTTGCCGTTGTAGCTGGTGGTCACGGCGATGCCGTCGCGCGTGGCCAACCGCGCCAGCGCGTCCGATGCATGCGCCGCGCCGTTGCCCGCGATGACGACCGGCCGCTCGGCCTTGGTCAGCATCTCTCCCAGGCGCGACACGGCGGCCTCGTCGGGCCGCGTCGCCGTGTACTGGAGATAGCCCATGGAGGGAAACAGCTTTGCGCGCGGCGCATCCGGCATCTCGCGGCGCACGATGCCGCTCTTCATGATTACGGCAGCGGGCCCCTGCCGCGGCAGCGAGGCGTGCTTGTAGGCCAACTGCAGCCCGTACACCGCGTCCTGGGGCTCGGTCGCATAGGTCACATACTTGGTGATGGAGCGCAGCATGGCCTGGATGTCGGCGCCGCCGTAATCGCCTGTCATCGTCTGATAGACGCCGTATTGCCCGAAGCCGTCGTAGTCGGAGGTCTCGGTCAGCACGAGCATGGGCGAGCCGGCGAAGTGCGCCTCCAGAATGCCGAAGGCCCCTGTCGTTGCCGTGAACGGCCCCTGGCCCATCAGGACGCCAGGACGGCCCGTGAGGCGCCCGACAACCTGCGCCATGACCGAGGCCGTTTGCTCGCTGCGCGTCAGCACGACCTTCAGCTTTTCGCGCTGCGCGTGGAAGGCATCGAGCGTCCACGTGATGCCAAGGCCGGGCAGCGTGAATACCCGGTCGACACCCATCTCGATCAGCGTCGAGACGACCATGTCGCTCGTTCGTGCCATCGGCGCTTTCCCCCAAGTTCCAGTTGTTCTGCGATGCGAAATAAGTTTTGTATTGCAAAACAACCGTAATGCCGGTTGAGTGGGGTCGTCAATACGGAGTCGCGATCTTGAGCCGCTACCGGACCATCGAGCTGCTGAGCGATGCCGGCACGGGCGACCGCCCCGCCGACGACCGCCAGTTCGTCGGCGCGCTCGAGCGGGGCTTGCGGGTGCTGCGCGCATTCACCTCGGCGCACGAGGCACTTTCAAACGGGGAGCTCGCGCAGCGCACACAGCTCTCCAAGCCGACCATTTCCCGGCTCACGTACACGCTGGCGCGTCTCGGTTACCTGAGTCACGCGAGCGACACCGGTCTTTACCGGCTGGGTCCAGGCTCGCTCGCCCTCGGCTACGCTTCGCTTTCAAACCTCGACGTTCGCCAGCTTGCCCGCCCGCTCATGCAGGCGTTGGCTGAGCACGCGTGTGCGAGTGTGGCGCTGTGCGCCCGCGACGGGCTCAACATGATCTACCTGGAGATCCGCCGCAGCCCCAACGCGGTCGGCCTGGGCCTCGACATCGGGGATCGTGTGCCGCTGGCGGTGACGGGGGTGGGACGGGCTTATCTCGCCGCGCTGCCCCAGGCCACGCGCGAGCCTCTGCTCGACGCCATCCGCAAGAGCGATCCCTTGGCTTGGCCCAAGGTCCGCCGCGGCATCGAGCAAGCCATCAAGGACACCGACGAGCGCGGCTTCTGCACGTCACTCGGAGATTGGTTGCGCGAAATCCATTCCATCGGCGTGCCGCTGGATGCCGAGACGCCGTATGGCACGTTGGCCTTCAACATCGGCGGCCTCGCATCCTCACTGCCGGTTTCCAAGATCGAGAACGACCTCGGCCCACGCCTCGTTGCGCTGGCGCGCCGCGTCGATGAGTTGCTCAAGGCGACAGGGCACAAGTCAACGAAGGAGGCGAGGCCAAGCCAGCGCTAGGGGGTGGCATCCCCGCATGAGACGGCGCAAACGGCAATATCAAAAGCCATGGGGCAAGGGAGGAAATCATGCCCAAGTCGAGAGTCAACAGGCGCTCGGTCGTGAAGGGTCTGGCATTGGGCGGTGTTGCAGCGGTGGCCGCGCCCGGAGTCATCGCGCGTGCGCAGACAACCATTCGGATCAACGCCGGCATGCTGCCGATCGTCAACGGACCCGTCTACATCGCTATACGCGAGAAGTACTTCGAGAAGCTCGGGCTCGACGTCAACCTCATCAAGTTCACCTCCGGGCCGGCCCAGTTTGCCGCGTTGGCGGGCGAGCAGGTGCACCTCGGCTGGGGCGGCATGGGCGCATACCTGCTTGCAAAGGCGAACGGGCAGGACCTGAATTTCGTGTCGGTCTTCATGGACTACAACAGGCTGCAGGCGCTCGTGGTGCCGAAAGACAGCCCCGTGAAGGGCGTGAAGGATCTGCAGGGCCGCAAGATCGGCGTCGTGCAAGGGTCGGATCCGCATTTCGGCCTGTTGAAGGCTTTGCAGAAGAACGGCATGCAGAAAGCCTCGGTCGAGGTGGTGAACATGGCACCGACCCAGCAGGTCGCGGCGTTCCAGGCGGGCAACGTCGACGCGGTCTACGTCTGGGAGCCGTTCGTCACGCCGCTCCTGCAGGCAGGCGCTCGGGCCATCACGCGCATGTCGGAGCTCGATCCCGGATCATCGTTCCTCGGTTGGGCAGGACGCAAGCCGTGGCTCGAGAAGAACTCCGACGCCATGGTGCGGCTGCTGCGCGGCTGGAACATGGGGCTCGAGAAGATGAAGTCCGATACCGAGATGGCCGTGCGCTACACACTGGACTTCACCGGCATGGCGCGCGAGCAGGCCGACACGATCGTGAAAGACCTCGTGCACTTCGAAGCGACCGCCGCGCTCGACCCCAAGAGCCCCGCCTACTGGGCGAAGGGCAGCAAGCTGCATGGCGTCATGACCGATTATCTCGCGTTCGGCAAGGAATACGGGCTTACGCAGAACACCATCGACATCGATGGCTATGTGCTGCCGCAGTTCATGCAGGCCGTGCGCAAAGGCTGAGCGCGCCTTTCCTACCTGGGGCGGGCGATTGTCGGCCCGCCCGTCCTTCCCGAACTTTAAGAACGGGGTCGCCATGGCCAAACCGACCGACACGCGCTACCGCGTCATAAGCATCGTTGCCGTCGGAGCGGCGCTCGCCCTATGGGCGGGCCTGAGCACGGCCGGCCTCCTTGAGGTCAACAAGTTCCCGCCGGTGCAGGCGATCTGGAAAGCGTTGTCCGATCTTCTGACACAAGGATACTCAGGGCGGCCATTCCATGAACAGATCCTTGCCTCGGTGGGGCGCGCCCTCGCGGGCTTCTCGCTCGCCGTGCTGGCGGGCATCCCCCTCGGGATATGGCTCGGCACCAACCGGTTTGCCGATGCGGTTATGAGCCCTTTCCTGACCTTCATGCGCCCGATTCCACCGATCGCCCTGGTGCCGCTCTTCACCTTCTATTTCGGCATCGGCGAAGGCTCCAAGATCGCTCTGATCTTCCTCACGGCCTTCCTCTACCTGACGGTCAATACGGCAGCCGGCGTCAAGAGCGTGCCTGAGGATCTCATCCTTGCATCCCGCTCGCTCGGCCTCACGCGGCGGCAGATCTTCTTTCGCGTGATCATGCCGGCGTCGTCGGCGCAGATCCTGACCGGCATGCGCATCTCGATGACTCTGTCCTGGACGCTGGTCGTCGCAGCCGAGCTGATCGCAGCGCAGGTAGGTCTCGGCTACATGATCACGGACGCCACCACCTTCTTCCGCATCCCCATCGTCTTCGTCGGCATCCTGACCATCGGCCTGATCGGCCTTCTGCTCGAAGGCATCCTGCTTGCCGTCGAACGGCGTGCTCTGCACTGGCGCGGCAAGCAATGACGGTCTTCCCCATGCGCTCACTCCCGCTTGCAATTTCCGGCGTCAGCAAAGTCTTCGACGGGCCGTCGGGGCGGATCACTGCCATCGACGGCGTCGACCTCTCCATTGCGCCTTCCGAGATCGTCTCCATCGTCGGCCCCTCAGGGTGCGGCAAGAGCACGCTGTTGCGCATGGTTGCCGGTTTCGACACGCCGTCGAGCGGCGACATCCTTCTCGGCGGCCAGCGGATCAAGGCGCCCGGCGCCGATCGCGGCATCGTCTTCCAGCAGCCGCAGCTCTACCCTTGGCTCAACGTCTCGGAAAACGTGGTCTTCGGGCCGCGCATGCGCGGCGTGCCGCGCGCCTCCTACGCCGACGCCGCCGTGCGCTACATCGAGGCCGTCGGCCTGTCAGGTTTCGAGAAGCACTATCCTTATCAGTTGTCCGGCGGCATGCGGCAGCGCGTGCAGATCGCGCGCGTGCTGATCAACGAGCCGACGATCCTCCTCATGGACGAGCCGTTCGGCGCGCTCGACTACCAGACGAGGTTGGAGATGCAGAAGCTTCTGCTCGACCTCTGCGGGGAGCTTGCGCCGACGGTCCTGTTCATTACGCACGATATCGACGAAGCGGTGTTCATCTCCGACCGCATCTACGTGATGAGCCGGCGGCCGGGCCGCATCGCCGAAACGCTGGACGTTCCACTGCCCCGCCCGAGGATCTACGAGGAGGCAACGGCCAGCGACGTGTTCGTCCAGCTCAAGCTGAGGGTGCTGAAATCTCTGCAGCACTGAGGCATCGAGAGGACGTTATTGCCCTCGGCGCTGCCGCCTTGTGCCGATCCGCGCGTGGGCCTACTTCATGATCTGATCGGGCAGCCAGGTGATGGATTCCGGCCAGGCCAGGAAGATGGCGATGGCGAGGAAGTCGGCGATCACAAACGGCAGCGCGCCCCGGAACACGGTCGAGAGCGGTATGTCCGGCCTGACCGCCGCCACCACGAAGCAATTGAGGCCGATCGGCGGCGTGAGCAGGCAGACGCCGGCCATCTTGACCACGATGATGCCGAACCAGATCGGATCGTAGCCGAGCTTGATCACGGCCGGATAGACCACCGGCAGCGTCAGCAGCATCATGCCGATCGCATCCATGAAGCAGCCGAGGATGAGATAGACACCGAGGATGCCGATCATGATGATGACGCGTGGCAGTGGGAGCGACACCACCCACTCGGAGAACTTCTCCGGCACGCCGGCAAAGCCCAAGAAGCGTACGAAGATCAGGATGCCCCAGATGATCGCGAAAATCATCACCGTGAGCTTGGCCGTCTCGAGCAGAGCATCGTTGAAGGGCTTCCATCTCATGCCCTTGAACAACGCCAGCACGTAGACCACGAACGCCCCGAGCGCACCGGCTTCCGTTGGCGTCGCCCAGCCGTAGTACATGGCCGAGAAGATGATCACGATCACGCCGATCACGGGCACCGTGCCCGGCAGCGAAGCGAAGCGTTCGCCCCACGTGAAGCCGCGGATCGGCCTGCCGACGGTAGGGTCGATCACGCTCCAGACGACGATGATCAGCGTGTAGCACAGGGCCGAGATCAGTCCCGGCAGGAAGCCCGCGATGATCAGCTTGCCGACCGAGGCCTCAACTATGATGGCATAGACCACCATGATGACCGACGGCGGAATGAGCGCATCGAGCGTGCCGCCCGCCGAGACGACGCCGGCCGCGAGCCGCTTGGCGTAGCCGGCCTTCAGCATCTCAGGAATGGCCACGCGCGCAAATACGGCGGCTGCTGCGGTGGAGGCACCCGAGACCGCCGAGAACGCGGCCACCGCGAACACCGTCGCAATCGCCAAGCCGCCCGGCATCCAGCCCATCCACTTCTTGGCCGCATCGAACAACGACTGCGTGATGCCCGCGTGATAGGCGAGATAGCCGATCAGGATGAACAGAGGCAGCACGGAGAGCGTGTAGTTGACCGACTTGGAGTGAGGGATCGTGCCGACGATGCCGGCGCCCGCCTTCCAGCCGATGATGGCAACGATACCGGCAAGGCCGACCAGCGCCGCGGCGATATAGACGCGGACGCCAGCAAAGACGAGGACAATGAGCGCGAGGCAGCCGATCAGGCCAATGGCATCCTTGGTGAGTTCCATGGCTCAACCGCTCCTGCCGCCATCTGGCGCAATACCACGTTCGACATCGACTCCAGCCGCTTCCGCGTCGCGCAGCGCCTGCTCCTCGACATCTATGACCTCAGGCACTGCGATGGGAGCAGCGTCAGGGTCCGAGAGCAGGCGCAGGTAGCCCCAGAGGCTGATCATCAGTCGCAGGGACAGGAGCGCCAGCGAGACGGGAACGATCATCTTCGACGGCCAAAGAACATATTGGGCGTCGATGGTGGAATCGCCGGAGCGATAGGCGCGCATGGCGTGCTCCCAGCTGTAGAAGATCAGAACGGCAACGATGATGAGACCGAGGATCACGCCGATCAGCTCGAACATCCACTGCCAACGGCCCCTGAGATGCGTGACGATGAGCTCCATGCGGATGTGTCCGCCAAGGCGCTCGGTATAGGCAAGCCCGAGAAACACCAGCGCCGACATCGCGATCTCGACGATGTCGATGTAGCCGAAGATCGGCGCGTTGAAGAACTTGCGGCCGAAGATCTGCACCACGCCGAGCAGCATCAGTCCGAAGATGCCGAGGCCGGAGATGAGGGCCGTAAATTTCTCTAGCGCGTGCATGGCGCGGTCGATGGCGCCGAGCGCGCCGCCTCCCGCTGTGGTCGCCGCGGCGTTGTGCATGCTCCCCCCGGGTCTTGGAGAGGTTGAAGGGATGAGGGCGGGCCCGACGCTCAAGCGCATCGCAGGCTCGGGCGTTGCGGAAGGGCCTGCCCCGATTGCTCGTCTTCGTCGCGGCTAGCTCTTCTTCTTGTGCTTGGCCTCGGCCTTCTCGATCTCCTTCACAACCGTGTCCAGCACGTTCTGCGCGTCGAACTTCCCTTTGTTGTCGGCCACCCACTTGTCCCACACAGGCTTGCCGGCGACCTCGCGAAACTTCTTGAGCTCCGCATCCGTGTAGACGACCTCCTTCAGCTTCGACTTGAACAGGGGCAGGTTGACCTTGTCGATCTCGACATAGGCGTTGACCAGCGCGGCATAGGCCGGCTCCTTCGCCTCCTGCAGCAGCTTCTGGTACTGGGGCGGCAGCTTGGCGTAGGCGTCCTTGTTGATGACCGAGTTGCACTCGGCCGTGCCCGGAGAGAGGTTGGAAGTGAACCAGTCGGTCACCGTGTGCACCTGATAGGCGGCGTGAGCATAGGTAAAGGGGAACGACGCGGCATCGACCGTGCCGCGCTCGATGGCGGTATAGACTTCGGTGGCCGGAACGGTGGAGAGGACGGCGCCGAGCACGCGCATGGCATCGCCGATGCCGCCGCCGGCCCTGACCCGCAAGCCTTTCCAATCCTCGATCGTGGCAGGCGGCTTGCCTTTGCCCAGGAACTCGTACTGCGGCAGCAGGCCGGACATGTAGGCCTGCGCGTTCCACTGCGCCATGTCGGCGACGAACGCGGGGTGCTTCAACATGGCCTCGCGCACGTCCTTGGAAACGTTCCAGTCGGCGAGCGACAGGAACGGCAGGGAGAGCACCATATAGGCCGGGTTCTTGCCCGGATGGTAGAAATTGCAGAAGTCGGCCATCTCGAAGGCACCGATCTTGATGCCGTCGAGGTTCTCCTTGTCTTTGGAGAGAGCCTCCGCGTAGTGGATCTTTATGGTGAACTTGCCGGCGGTTCTCTGGCTGACAATCTCTGCAACCTTTTCAATGCCGGCGGTGAAAGCGCGCTTCTTGCCCCACGTCGAGAAGTTCCACTCGACCTTCGGGCCATCAATGGTTTGCGCGGTGGTCGGCGTCGAAGCGGCTACAGCCAATACAATGGCCAGCGCCGAAAGCGCCTTGGTTTTCATGGCGTTCTCTCCCTTGCGATGCGCTCTTGCCGGGCGCTTATCGCCCTTTTGCGCCTGCCAGTGTTACAGATCAGGCGAGAAACCACAACTTTGCGCGTAGTGCGGTGAGGGGTGCCCCTGCTGCTGCGGCCGGTCTTGCCCCTGCGAGAGCGGGCGGGACCGCATGTCACGCAACGACGCCGGTTAGGGCTTCATGAAGCCGTAACCTGGAGCGGATAGCCATGGGGGGCGAAAGCAGTACGTGGCCGCGTTGTTCGCATGTCAACAATGACACCTCAGGACCGCAATGTCGGCATCGGCGGGGACTTCCTGCAGGAGCCGGAAACACCGCCACGCATGGTCAATGGAACGCTAACAGACGGTGCCGGCCTCGGAAGCACGCTGCAGGCGTTGGCGACAACGTATAGCGACCTGTGGATCGGCCTTGCGGGTGCGCATCTGCGCTGCGGCGGCGATCTGATGCGCGATCTTTCCGTCTGCAAGAGCGGCGAGGAGGTGCTCAACGCCTACGTGGTATATGCTGCCTCCACATTGAGGCACTGCGAGAGCGAGCTTGCGGCGCTGATGGAGACAAGTCTCCGCGCCCGCAATCGTGCTGTCGGAGCCAGCCTCCAATCCATGCTGGCCGCACGGCCGAGTTTCGAGCTTCCGGCAGATTCTGTGACGGCCAGCACTCCCCAGGAACCCCGAAGCACCAAAGCCGGATAAGAGCCGGATAGATGACAAGGCGACGCCACGCCGCCGGCCGGGGGTCGAGATCGCTTGCTATCGGCCAGGCAGCGTCAGGGGCGTCACTCTCACCCCGTCGGCGACACGATCGCTCGGATGCAGGATGACGACGGCTCCCTGCGCCAGCCCGCTCAGGACCTCTGCAAATACCGTATTGCGATGGCCGATTTCGACGGCTGCCGGCCGAGCGCGGCCGCCTTCCATTACGAACACAGCCCATTGCTCGCCCTTGCGGAAAAGCGAGCTGATCGGCACACGGAGCGCGTCGGCCGATTGATAGACGGTGATCCTGACGAAGACCCTGAAATCGTGCCCAAGTCGCTCGGGAACCTTGCCGTCGCCTGCAAGACCCAGAATGACGCGCACGCGCTGCTCCTCGATGCCGAGCGCTGATACCTTGGTGAAGCCGGCGGGCTCGATGCGCGTCACCTTCGCCGTCACCGGGGCGCCGCCCCAGCCTTCGATGCTCGCCAACGCACCCTCGCGCACCTTGACGGCATCCGCCGACAACAGTTCGACGACGAGCTCCAGGCTCTCCGAATCTCCGATCTCGACCAAAGGCGTTCCCGCTGCGACAACCTTCTCGCTCTGCTGTATCAGTCTGAGGATGCGACCGCTGACGGGCGCGCGCACCCTGACGCAGCAGCCCTCGGGCACCTCCCCTTTCAATCCCTCTTCCGGCGCAATCAATCTCGCCTGGGCGCTCTCCAACTCGCGCTTGCGCACCTCCAGGTTGGAATTCGCCCTAGCCAGAGCGGCCCGGCGCGTATCCGCATCGAGACGCGCTTTCTCCAGGGTGCGCTCGGCAATGGTCTTGGTTCGTGACAGCGCACGTGCGCGCTCCAACTCGGCTTCCGCAAACTCGAGCTCGGACTGAGCCTGACGTATTTCAGCCTCGGCGAGCGCGACAGCGGCTCTTGCCGCGGCGACATGCGCCTCCAGCTCGCGCAGCGTTCGCACGTCCAGGAACGGTGGAACCGAAGGCTCAATGATTGCCACGAACGTGTCGTCTTTCTTGACGACGTCACCCGGGTCCAGCGACACGCGCAGCAGCTTGCCTGTGATCGGCGCCGAAACAGTGTAGACGTCCTTGATGCGGGTCTTGCCTTCCTCGTCGACGGTCACTTGCAGCGGCCCTCGCGTAACCCGGGCCACGTCCACCTGCACCGCCTTGGGCCACAACGCCCAGATGAAGGCAGCAGCGACTACACCGACCGAAAGGGCGATCAGGCCTCGCTTGGTCTCCGCCGCTGTGGGTCGACGCATTCTCGGCTCCTAGTCTCTCGTCTTGAGCACGGCAATCAGGTCCAGCTTGTCGACGCGTCGCCGCACGATGAGAGCGGAGACGGCCGTTGCTGCAAGGACCACCAGGCTCGCCTTGGCGTAGGTGGCGCGCTCGATCGCGAACGGAACGCGGTAAAGATCGCTCGAGAAGGCCTTGATGAGCAGCCAGCCGAACCCATAACCGATGATCCAGCCGAGCGGCACGGCAACGATCGTGAGGACGGCAAGCTCGGTCAGCAGCACGCGCGACACCTCGGCTCTCGTGAAACCGAGCACTCGGAGGCTGGCAATCTCCCTCGCATGCTCGGAGAGCTGAATGCGGGCGCTGTTGTACACCACGCCGAAGGCGATGATTACGGCCAGCACCACGTAGATGGTGACCATATAGTTTATGTTCTGCGCAATCGTCTCGCGAAAACGAGAGAGCGCGTGCTGTTGCAGGCCGATCGAGCCGAGCGCCGGCGTCGACTTGATGGCGGCGAACAGCTCGCCCTGCTTGCGCGCATCGTAGGCGATGTGGACGCCGGTTACACGCGGTCCGTCATCCATCAAATCGTGCAAAGCGTCGATGTCCATGAAGGCCATCAGCCCGAGGTAGCTCTTGATGACCTCGGTCACGGGCACGAGCCTGATGCCCCGCCGGCCTTCGAGCAATTCGACCTCGACAAGGTCCCCGCGGCGAAGTTGCAGGATTTCGGCGACGCGCTCGTCGACCATCAGGCCCGTCTCGGGGAGCTGAACCGGTTGAAAGGCGACATCGAGGACGCGGGAAAGATCCATCTCCTTGGGCTTCCCCACGATCCCCAGCTTGCGCGAGAGATGGCCGTTGCGGAGCCGAACCGCCACCGCTCGGTAAGGCTCCGCCCGAAGGACGCCGGGCAGGCGCTCCACCGCCTGCAGCGCGCGGCTGTGCTTGTCGTCGGTGAAGTTCAGCGTGGCGTGCTGCCTGTCGGTCCTGAAGAAGGCAACGTCGATCATCAGATCGACGGAGTCGAAGGAAAGCAGCGCGGTGATCAGCAAGGCGATCCCGAGGGAGATGCCGAGCGAGGTCAGGCCGGCGCGCACTGGCCAGCGCGAGATGTGGCGCAACGCCATGATCGTCAGCTGCGAGGGGCGGATGGAGGCCGGAACGCGGCCGGAAAACCAGCGCCGGTAGCGTGGGGGCGCAGGCGGCTGCATGGCGACGGCCGGGGCCAGCGCCAGGATCTGGACAACGGCTCGAATGGCTCCGGCGACAGCCGCGACGACGCAGACGATGCCCGCGGTGGCGAAGATGTCTGCATCATTCTGGAAGATCAGGAACGGGAAGTGAAAGAAGTCGGCGTAAAGGCGCGTGAGCCCCTGGCCAAGCCAGACACCGATCAAGAAGCCGATGGAGATGCCGACGAGGGCAATGGCAAGCACGAACTTGATGTAGTGGGCAGCGATCGGCAACGGGCCGTAGCCGATGGCCTTCAAGAGCCCGATCTGCTCCCGCTCCAGTGCGATCATGCGCATGAGCGTCATATTTATGAGGAATGCCGACACAAGCAGGAAGATCGGCGGCATGACGCGCCGCAGCGCGTCTAGCTGCTTGAGCTCCGCGTCCAGGAATGCGTGGGAGAGCTGGTCCCTGCGGCTGTAGGCCCCGGTGCCGCCGTAGCGCGCAAGCAGGCTGTCCAGCTTCTCGATCACGTCCGCCTCGACCGCTCCGCGCAGCAGGCGGAGGCTCACGGAATTGAAGGCGCCGTCGAGGTCGAACAGCGCGGCCAGAGCCTTCTCCGACATCCACAGCACGGCAAATCGCCGGTCATCCGGCATCAGGTCGCCGGGACCGAGCGCGTAGATGAATTCCGGCGACAGGGCGATGCCGACGATCTTGAGCTCGCGCTTCTTTCCGTTGAGGACGGCTTTGAAGGTAGAGCCAAGCTGCAGCTTGTGCGCCTTGGCGAAGGCCTCGTTCACCGTGACCTCGTCGGTCCTTTCGCGTTCCGGCAACCGCCCCGCGCGAAGATGCAGACGATTGAGGCGCTGCTCGGCCATATCAGGAACGGAGATCGCCTGGCCGGTCGCCGGCTCGGCAAGGCCTTCGATGTCGAGCAGGGCGAGCCGAGAGATGCGGGCCTCGGCAGCGGCCACTCCGGATATGGCCAGGATTTGCTCCTCGACCGTCTTGGGCGCGCGCCGGATGTCGGCAAAGACCTCTCCGAAGCGATAGCGCTCGTAGTAGGAGCGGCGGGTCTCGTCGAGCGAGCGGTAGGCGCCGCTTGCCAGGACGAAGGTGGCGGCGCCCGACGCCATCACCAAGGCGATGGCGAGCGCCTGGGCCCACATGCGCCGCAAATCCCGCAGCAGCTTGCGATCAAGCGCGCGCATGGGGCTCACCAGCTGATCGCGGATGGCGGCTTGCGGGTCTCGTTGACCTGCATTCCGGCTATGCGTCCATCGCCAAACAGAAACACCCGGTGCGCCATCTCCCTGATGGCGGCATTGTGGGTGATGAGCGCAGTCGTCGTGCCAAGCTCCGTGTTGATGAGCGACAGGGCTTCCAGTACGCGAATGCCGGTCTTGCTGTCCAAGGCGCCAGTCGGCTCGTCGCAGAGAAGAACGTCTGGCCGCTTGGCGATGGCACGGGCAATGGCTACCCGCTGCTGCTCGCCCCCCGACATCTGCGCGGGAAAATGATCCATGCGCTGGCCGAGCCCGACCAGCTCCAGCGACTCCTCCGGCGTCATCGGGTTGTGCGCGATCTCGGTGACGAGCGCGACGTTCTCGCGCGCGGTGAGCGAAGGGATCAGGTTGTAGAACTGGAACACGAAGCCGACGTGGTCGCGCCGATAGGCGGTGAGGCCGCTGTCGTCAAGCGCGGTCAGATCGTGATCGCGGAAGCGGACGTATCCGGATGTGGCATGATCGAGACCGCCCAGGATGTTGAGCAGCGTCGATTTTCCAGAGCCCGACGGTCCCAGCAGCACCACAAGCTCGCCCGCCTGCAGCTCGAGGTCAACGCCGGCCAGCGCACGCACCTCCACCTCCCCGCTGCGATATACCTTTGTCAGGCCTCTTGCTTCGAAGACGACTTCTGTCATTGGGCGCGTGCACGGGGGAGATTGCTGGGCGCCCCCTCTCCTTTCTGCACATCCCTCCTTAAGAGCTGGCGGCAGGCGCGCCTTTGATTGATGTCAACGCCCCGGCGGCCGGCCGCCTCGAGATCAGGCGCGCTGGCGCAGATACACGAACCAGTAGACCGCGCCCACCATCAGGCTGCCGCCGAGGAGGTTGCCGATGGTTGCGACGACGATGTTGTGGAGGGCACTGCCCGCGGTCAGCTCCGGGTAGGCTGTTTGAGCCTGCCCGATCGCGGCCCAGAACTCCGCCCCAGCCCAGGCTTTGATCGCCAGGCCGTAGGGCAGGAGATAGAGGTTGGCGATCGAGTGCTCGAGCCCGGCGGCAACGAAGGCGGCGATGGGCGGAACGATGACCATGATCTTGTCGGTCGTGCTTCGTGCCCCGAACGACATCCACACGGCGAGACAGACCAGCACGTTGCACAGCACGGCCAGGAAGAACAGCTGGACCGTCGGCAAGGCCGCTTTGGCCGCAGCGACGGAGAGCGCCGTTCTGCCGACGGCGCCGCCGGCAAATCCTTGCAGGCCGGCGAGAAACACGAGCACGGCGGTGGCCACCGCGCCGATGATGTTGCCGACATAGACCAATGACCATGCGCGCAGCAGCGCGCCGAGCGTGATGCGCCGGCTGGCACAGGCCACAATCATCAGCGAATCGCCGGTGAAGAGCTCGGCGCCCCCCACAATGACGAGGATAAGTCCGAGCGAGAAGGTCAGGCCGGCAAGGAGGCGCGCAACGCCCCAGGGGAGTTCGCCGGCTCCGGTCAGCACCACGGTCATGAAGATCGCGCCGAACGCGATGAAGGCGCCCGCAAGCAGCCCCAGGATCACGAGCGCGAGCGCATCGCGCCCGGCCTTGGCGGCGCCTGCAGTCTCGCAAGCGAGCGCCATCTCCGGCGGCAGCAACGCGTCGATGCCGGTCGCGCCAGGTGCCTTCTTTGGTATTTCGGTCATTTCTTCGACACCGCAATGCCGGGCAAAGCCCAACCGATCGTGGCGAGCGCCCTAGTTGCCAAGGCCGCAGATGTAAGGTGATTCGGCAATCGACCATCCTGGCGCCGCCTCGGTGCGGAAGATCTGGCGCATGTGCACCTCGTCGGGACCGTCGCCGATGCGCATCAGGCGAGCGTAGGCCAGCGCATGGTGGATCGGCGTGTCGTCGCTGCCGCCCATGGCGCCGAAGATCTGCAATGCGCGGTCGGCGATGCGCTGCACGGTGGCCGGCACCGCGATCTTTGCCAGCGAAAGGTCCCGCCAACCGCCGCGAAAGCCGGCCCTGTCGATGGCCCAGGCCGCGCGCAGCACCAGCAGGCGCGCCTGCTCGATCTCTACACGCGACGATGCAATGGCCTGCTGCACGCTATCATACTCGATGACGGTACGACCGAAGGTCCGCCTCTCCGTCGCGCGCACATGCATGAGCGACATCACCACTTCGGCTGCACCAATCAGGCGCATGCAGTGATGGATGCGCGCCGGACCCAGCCGGGTTTGCGACGCCGAGAACCCGTCTCCTTCCCGGCCGATGATGTTCTCGAGCGGCACCTCAACCTCCGTGAGCGCAAGCTCACCGACAGGCGCCACGTGATCCTCCCAACCGATGAAGCGCAGCGGCCGCACCAGCTGCACGCCCGGCGCATCCATGGGTACGACCACCATGCTGTGCTGCCGGGTGCGGGCGCCATCGGCTTCCTGCCGGCCGAGCACGATCAGGAATTTGCACTCCGGGTGCGCGGCACCTGTGATGTACCACTTGCGACCGTTGACGACGTAGCGCGTGCCTCGGCGCTCGATGCGGGTCGCGATGTTGGTGGCATCCGAGGAAGCGACCGCCGGCTCCGTCATGGCGAACGCCGAGCGGGCAGTTCCCTCCAGCAGCGGCACGAGCCAGCGCTGCTTCTGCTCCGGCGTGCAGACATTCTGCAGCAGCACCATGTTAGGCACGTCCGGTGCGTGACAATTGAACGGCTCGGATCCCCAAGGCAACCGCCCCATGATCTCGGCCAATGGCGCAAACTCGAGGTTGGAGCAGCGCGTGCCTGGTTCGCTCGCCGCAAGATCGGGCAGCGCGAGATTCCACAACCCTGCCGCCCGCGCCTTGCGCCTCAGCTCCGCCATGAAGGGCACCGGCTCGCGACGCATAACATGTGCGTGCCACTCCCGATGCCGTGGCAGAATTTCTGCGTTGAAAAAGGCCTCGACGCGGTCGCGCAGCTCCTTGGCGCGGGGCGGTAGCTCGAAATCCATGTCGGCGATGTTCCCTATCGATCAGGCAGTAGCTCTCTGCCCAAGCAGAGCGGCAACTGTCGTATTTGCTTCCCGCATCAGGCGATCGACGATTTCGGCAACCGTGCATTGCTCGGAGAAGTACGACACGCCCTGGCCAGCAAACGTGTACATGAGTGGTTCGATACCATGCTCATTGATTGCCGCGAGCAGTTCCCCGGTCAGCACCTGCTGGTAGGGCATGGGCAACGGCTCGGGCGCACCCGGCGCCTCCCATTCTTCCGACCAAGCCGTCTTGATGAGGCGGCAGGTCTTGCCGCTATGGCTGCGCGAGATGACCGTGTCCTCGGCCTTGGCGGCGAGCACCTTGCGCAGCAGACGCTCGTCGAGCTTGTGCTCTGTGCTCGTCAGCCAAGCCGTTCCGAGCCATACGCCCTCCGCACCAAGCGCAAGCGCCGCCGCCACCTGTCGCCCATGCCCGACGCCGCCGGCCGCGAGCACCGGCGTGTCGCCGGCGATATCGACGACCTGCGGCACCAGAGAGAAGGTGCCGATCGGCCCGGTGTGACCGGCCGCATCATGACCCTGCGCTACGACGATGTCGACGCCGGCCGCCTTCACCGAGCGCGCGTGCTTCGGTGAGCCGACCAGCGAGATAGTGAGCTTGCCCGCCCGCTTCGCCCGCGCAATGGTGTCCGCAGATGTGCCGATGGCCGAAGCAAAGGCATTGGCGCTCGACGCCAGCGCCGCGTCGATCTGCTCTGCGAATAGCTGCTGTGAGCGGATCTGGCTGGAAAACAGCGTTGTCTGCGTTGCCGGCGGCACGTTGTATTTCTTGCGCAGCCCTTCCACGAACGCCTTGTGCGCCGCCGGCAGCCTCGCCTCTACAGCGGTGCGATCCGTCTCGTTGCCGACTGAAGCTGGCAAGAGCAGGTTGACGCCGAAGGGCCGATCACCGACCAAATCGCGGATGAGCGCCGTCTTCTTGGCAATCGCATCCGGCATATCCCATGCCGCGCCGTAGATCGGATAGCAGCCGGCCTGCGCCAGCGCCGCCGTCACCTCGATGCTGTGCGAGAACCCGAAGATGGGATGCTGCAGACCGAGCCGGTCACAAAGGCGCGTTCGAATGCCGGTCATGCGACTTCTCTCTTCGGGTGCTCTGGCGAGCTTTGCGTCTACTCGCTCAGCTTGATGCCAGCTTCGCGGATCACCGTCGCGTAGCGCTCGGTATCCTTGACGATCAGGTCGGCGATCTCCCTGGCCGTAACCGGCTTGACCGGCTCCAGGGCCTGCTGCTCGAGCTGCTTCCTGACAGCGGGATCGGTGAGTATTTGGGCGATCGTGGCAGCAATCTTCTCGACGATCGGCTGCGGTACGCCCTTCGGCACCGCGAAGCCGTACCAGGGGACGACGTTGGCCGCCGGATACCCGGCCTCGGCCATGGTCGGCACATTCGGGAGCAGCGGCGAACGCTGGTTGCCGACCACTGCCAGCGCCTTCAGCGTGCCATTCTGTACGTGCTGCGCCACGAGACCGATAGAAGCGAACTTCACGTGGATACGGTTGGCGAGCAGATCGAGGATTGCGGGCGGCTGCCCCTTGTAGGGCACGCTGGTGAGGTTGATCTTGGCCTCATGCATGAAGATCGCAGTGTTCAGGTGCACTGACGAACCTATCCCGGCATTGCCATAGTTGAAGACGCCCGGGGATTTCCTGGCGAGCTCGACGAACTCTTTGACCGTGTTGGCCGGCAAGCTTGGGTGGACGACCATCGCGGCCGGTGCCCAAGCCATGACTCCGACGCCGGTGAAGCTCTTCTCACTCCAGCGCAGGTTCGAATAGATACGCGGGTTGGCCATAACCGCCGGACCCATGAATGTCCAGGTGTAGCCGTCGGGCTCCGCGCGGGCAGCGAGATCGGTGCCGAGGTTGGAATTGGCGCCCGGCTTGGCCTCGACGATGATAGGTTGCCCCCAGACGGCAGACAGCTTCTCGGTCGCGATGCGCGTGACGATATCGACGATACCGCCGGCCGGATACGGTACAATGACGTGGATTCGACGCGTTGGATAATCAGTCTGCGCGGCCGCCGGCGCCACCACTGCCGCCAAGACTGCTACCAGCGCGAACATCCTTCGCGACAGCCCATTGCGCATGCCTTCCTCCCTGAATGTGTTTTTCATTCTGCAGAGCAATGAAGAAGCCGCGGTCGCAATTTGGCAATACCTAATCGGCTGCAGGCGCAGATAGACATTGTTGCCCATCTCGCGACGGCAAGGGGAGCCGGCAAAGAGCCGTGGGCGGGCCTGGGCTGATGAAGAGCGACGGGTCTCTACCACGCAACGAACGCCTTCCCGTCGGCCCGGCAGATGCTGCGCACCACGTCGCGCCCCATCGCCGCCACCAGCGAGACACCTGGCATACCGGCCCACTGCCCGACCATGTAGAAGTTGCCCAGGCCCGGTAGGGTCTGGCTCAAGCGCCGGCCCGTGAAGAGCCCCAGTGCCATCCGGCTGAACGGCGACTTGAAACCATGACCATTGCCCGTAAAGCGCTCCGTCGTCACGGGCGTCGCAACATCGACCACCTCGATCTGACCCTTGAAGCCCGGAAATCGCCTGTCGAGCAGATCGATGATGGTCTCCGCAATTTGCTGCTTCTCCCGCGCATACCGCTCCGGCTGGCGCGCCAACTCGTGCCAGTAGCGATAGCTGGTCGCCATGACGACCTTGAGAGCCGATTTTCCAGGCGGCGCCATGCTGGCATCGAAGGCAAATGGCTCGACGTATAGACGTGCGCGCAGCTCGCGCGCGATGGTCACCGGCTGCTTGAGCGGGAGGACGATGGCATGCGGCTCACGCGACATGTCGCGAGCGACGCCAAGCGAGACGTGGATACCCATCTCGATCCGGTCTTCGGGCTCGCCATAGTAGCTGCGGATGGCCCGAGTGGTGTAGCGCCCTCCCAGCATGCCGAATATCGTCGATGGCCCATAGGCGTTGGAAATCGTGATGTCTGCACGCTGCTCGGTACCGTCGGTCAAACGCACTCCGACAGCACGATCATCCTCGACCAGAATGGATTGCACGCGCGCTCCGTATTGCACTTCTCCGCCGAGCTGCAGCAGACGGCTCTCAATGGCGCGAGCGAAGGCCGCAGAGCCACCGACCGGCCAGCCGAGATCGCCCCTATGCATCCCTGCCAGGAAAGCGAGCAGCACCAGCATCGACTGCTTCGGCCAATCGTAGACGATGGTCGGGAAGGCATGGCGAAGGAACGGATCAGAAAATCGGGTTGCGTACTGCTCAAGGGTGACGCGGCCATATTTGACCAGCAGGGGCAGTGCGGCAAGCGCCTTCAACCTCTCCCACGACGTCGAGGCCGCAAGCCCTAGCAGATCGAAGCGGGCGAACTGCCGCGCCGCTCCGATGAGCTCGTCGATGACGTCCGCATCGGCCGGGGCAAGGTGTTTCAGGTGATCGCTGAGCCGATCGAGATCCGTGTAGACGGTCAGAGGCTCTCCGCCCTCAGCATGCTCGACACGAACGATTTCATCGTAGGCATGCATCCGCCGCGCCGGGACGATGCCGAGATCCTGCCAGATGCGATGGAAGGGGCTTGCCGGGCTGGAGCCGGCCAGATTGTGGATGCAGCCGTCGAAGGTATAGCCGCTCTGTGTCCACGCCGTGCAGACACCGCCCGGCGCGGCGTGCATCTCCAGGATGCGGGCCCGGTAGCCGTTCATCTGCGCGTAGCAGGCTGTCGAAAGTCCGCCGATCCCGGCGCCGATAATGAGTATCGATTGTCCTGCCATAGCCGTTCCCACTGAACGAAGCCAGCCGCGGCCACGCCGCGGGACAAGCATTCGGGGATCCTCTAGGCGGCCGGCATCGGCGCTGCCTTGCGCGCGATCAATCTCCCGACGAATGACTCAATGCCGCCGCAACCGCGCCGACGTAGCCGCAATGTGCGCACGCATGGCCTGTTCGGCCTTGTCCGCATCATGCGCCCGGATGGCGCGCAGGATGCGCTGATGCTCCCTGAGGCCGGGCTGCATATGCTCGCGCTTCTGCGCTATATGCCGCAGCGCCAATGCCATCTGCTTCCTGAGCGAAGATTGGAACGCAATCAGCCGCCCGTTTCCGCTCGCCTGCGCAATTGCGCTGTGAAAGGCCGTGTTGGTGCGGAAATACTCCTCCGCGTCACTGATGGCGATAGCTTTTGCCTGCGTCCGCAGAATTCCCTCCAGCGTCTCGACGACAGCAGCAGAAGCGCGCTCGGCACAGCGGCGCGCGGCAAGCGATTCCAGGAACTCGCGAATCTCATTGGATCTCGGCAATGTCCTCGTGGTCTATCGTGCTGACCACCACGCCCTTGCGCGGCTGTTCGACGGCCAATCCGTCGGCGACCAACTGCAGCACGGCCTCACGCACGGGGCTGCGCGAGACGTTAAGCCGACGCGACAATTCCGGCACGCTGAGCTGCGATCCTGGCTCCAGGCTACCCGCAAGGATCGCCTCGTGCAGCGTGGCATGCACGCGATCGACGATGCGCACAGAGGCATCGAGCTGCGGCAAGACCCCGAGTTCTTCGCCCTTCCGCGCCAGGCTCCGCTTCACCATCCGTTGATCCTCGACCAGCTGCCGATCACCTCGCCGCCCCTTACGACGTCGTAGCTGTCGTAGGCGGCACACGTGATGCAGGCATGATTTGGGAGAACACGCACGAGACTGCCCACGGGCAGGCGCTCATACCAAGCCTCGTCCTTGACGGGAACGGTGCCGTGCTCCTGATGCACAATGGTAACTGCCAAGTCTCCCAGACGCTCCATGGTGAATGGATCGCAAAGCAAACCATAGCCGGTGCCCGGCATGAACGCATTGGCACCCAAATCCTTCGACAAGGCCAGCGCTCCCGCATCCAGGATGAGGGCACCTGCTGTGCGATTGTGACCAATGACGCTCGCGAGCACCGACGCTGCCAGATCGCTCTCCTTGCACACTTTCCGCGAGAGCTGCGACAGATCCCAGAACATGTATATGCCGCACCGCACCTCGGTGATGCCGTCAAAGCTCTCTGCAAGCAGCACGGTCGGCGTCGAGCCGACGCTCACGATATCGCACGGCATGCCCGCACCACGCAGCTTCTCGGCGGCGGCGCGCGCAGCCTCACACTCCAGACGGGCTACCTTCCTGATTCCCGCAGGGTCGTCCGTTGCGTAGGAATGTCCGGCATGCGTCATCACCCCGCGCAGTGCCAGGCGCGGATGCTGGTGAATGGCGCGGGCGAGTTCGATCATGGCGGGAGCATCCGGCAGAAGGCCTGATCGATGCTCGCCGCTGTCGATCTCCACAACGAACGATAGCCGCAGTCCTTCACGCGCTGCGAACTCGCCCGCCGCCAATGCCACCGACAGAGCATCCGTCACCAGAACGAGATCGACACCCGTCTCGCGCACAATGCGCGCGGCGTGCGCCAGCTTTCGCGGCACGATGCCGACGGCGTAGAGGATATCGCCATAGCCTGCGCGCGCGAAGTAGTCGGCTTCCTTCAGCGTCGAGACGGTGATGCCGAGCGGCTCGCCGCCGGTGGCGAGCAGTGTCACATCGAGCGACTTGGCCGTCTTCACATGCGGCCGCAGCGCGACACTCTTGCTGCGGCAGTGCGCCCGCATAGCCGCCGTATTGCGCTCCAGGCGGTCCAGATCCAACAGTAGTCTCGGCGTTTCGAGGTCGGTGATGCGCATACGGTGCGTCCGCTTGCCTATCTGACGATTTCGAGCAACGGCTCGAGCGACGCAGCAACAAAATCCGGCCTGGCATCGTCGAGCGGCTTCAACTGTATTCTGTTGTGCCAGAAAACGGGCATTCCGACACCTCTCGCGCCCGGCACATCTGCTGCCGAGCCGGCAACGAACAGCGTCCGGGCGGGGTCGGTGTTCAACTGCCTTATCACTTCCCGATAGGGTTCGGGCCGAGGCTTGTAGAAACCGATGGATTCGGCGGTAACGACCGCCGCAAAGCGTCCACCGGTGCATTGAACGGCTGCGAGACCCAGCGCTTGCGAGCAATTGGTCGCCACGCCGAGGGGCGCTCGCTCGGCAAGGACATCAAGGACATGCCGTGCCAGCGACAAAGGCCGGCTGCAGGCACTCGGAGCCTCGGTTCCCGATGCAAAGTCCTCTGGACCCGATGCACTTCGGACCCATGTCGAAACAGAGGTGGTAAAGTGGGTGCCCGTACTCAAAGCTGCAGGCGTCGGCATCGAATGACGCAGCGATCTGGGCCTACTTCTCGGACGACGACTGCCCGTCCGCCACCAACCGATGGATCTCCGTGTGGTCCGCCGCACCGCCAAGCCGCTTCTCTGCCTCGGCCCACAGGGCGAGAAGAGTGTCTGCCAACGGCATGGTGGCGTTTGTCGCTTTCGCTAGGTCGACAGCCGTTGCCAGGTCCTTGCGCATCAGCGCGACCGTGAAGCCCGCGTTGAACGTGCGGGAAATGATGAACTGGTTGAGCTTGTTCTCGGTGCTGTTGTTTCTGCCCGTCGAAGAGTTGAGCACCTTGACGATCGTGTCGGGCTCGATGCCAAACCGCTCCGCCACAGCGAGCGCCTCGCATGCCGCGACCAGCCCGGCGGCAGACACATAGTTGTTCAGCGCCTTCATCGCGTGCCCTGATCCCAGGGGACCGGTTTCGATGGGCTTGCCCATCGCCTCCAGAACCGGCTGCACCTTCGCGATCGCGCTCTTGTCGCCGCCCGCCATGATGGCAAGCGTACCGCTGACCGCCCGTTTGACACCGCCTGAGACCGGCGCATCGATCAGCGTCAGGCCGCGCTTGGCGAGGTCCTCGCCAAGCTCGCGTGTGCCGGTCGGCGCGGACGAGCTCATGTCGACGAGGACGGTTCCCTCAGCGCAGACAGCGGCGAGACCACCCTTGCTGTCATTGCCCAGCACCACTTCGCGCACCACGTTGCCATCGGGCAGCATCAGGATGATGATGCGACAGGCCCGCCCGACATCCTCGATGCCGGCAGCCCTGCGGGCACCTTTCTGCGCGCTGAATCGCTCGGCATTCGTCGCGCTGATGTCGTAGCCCAGAACATGGTACCCTGCCCGCAGCAGGCAGGCGCTCATGGGCACGCCCATGTTGCCGAGGCCAATGAGTCCTATCGTCGGTTGCCCGCCTTGCATCTCGCCAACCATCTACGCCTCGCCGCTTCTGCAACAAGCTGCCTTCACCACCATGCCCTCAGACGAAATGCGCATCGGGTCCAAGCAGTGCCTCGCGAAAGCGGTTCTTGAGATAGGCGCCCTCGCTCGGCGGCAGCACGAGCGGCAGGCGTTCCGGGTCGATCTTGACGTTGGCGAAGATCGGGCCCTTGCCCTCGTGCACAAGCCGGCGCAGCTCGGTCACCTCGGCCGGTTTCGTCACGTTGCGGCAGCTGGGCCAATGGGCGGCGGTCGCCATGGCGGCAAGGTCGACGCCGAAGCCCGTATGCGTCTCCTGCATGCCCGTCTCGCCGTAGCGCTCGTTGTCGAGAACGATTAGGGACAGGTTCTTAGGCTGCTGCACTCCGATGGTCGCAAGCGCGCCGATGCCCATCAGCATCTCGCCGTCGCCGGTGATCACGCATACGCGATTCTTCGGTCGAGCAAGGGCAAGTCCGAGGCCAATCATGGCCGCACCGCCCATGGCGCCCCACAAAGGAAAGTTTCGCGGATGATCCCCAGCATCCGTAATGTCCCACGCCGGCGCGCCAAGCCCTGCAACCACAAGAAGATCACCGCGCTCGCGCAGCAGTTCGGCCACTACGGCACGGCGATGCAGCAGTCCGTTCTTCGACATCATTTCTTGGCAAGCTCCTTGAAATCCTTGGCGCCGAGCACGTTCTGGCCGATCAGCACGGCGGCCGGGCGACCCGAGTTGAAGGCAATCTTGGCAGCACCTTCGACCTTCTCTCTCACCTCGGCACCTGTGTCGGCGCGCCAGACGATGACGCCCATGGCCTCGAGCGCGGCTTGCGTGGCCTGTCCCATCGGCACCTGCCAGGGATTGAACTCGCCCCAGTCGCCGCGCATCGTCACAAGCATCAGCAACGGGATGTGGCACACCACCGATAGCGACAGCATGTTGATGCAATTACCGACCCCGCTGCTCTGCATCAGCAGCACGCCGCGCTCGCCGCCGAGCCACGCGCCGGCGACCAGCCCGATGCCCTCCTCCTCCGTCGTCAGGCGCACGACCTTGACGTCCTTGTCCTCCTCGAAAAGGCGGATCAGGCGCGCGTGACCGGCGTCAGGCACAATGCCCACCTGCCTGACCTGCATCGTCCGGAGCAGATCGTGCACGGCGTCCGGCCAGTTGGCCGCGAACGCGACGTTCGTGTCGGGGTTGATCTTGGAGACTGCTGAGGACATCGATTGCTCTTTGCTCAATTTCGCTGCACCCATTGTAGCGCTCGCCTCGGCGATTGAAATAGCCAGCACGATTCGTCGTCTGCGGCTGCACTCCAGGTCGATGCGAACAATCGACAAGGCGGACCGACCGCCCTCGCCGAGCCACACAAGAGGCGCTATTTTTGACGAACGTCGTGGACGCAGACAGCAAGCATGGGGGAATGCGATCATGAAGCGGCGTTCTGTGCTGCAGGTGCTCGGCGTTGTAGGCACTGCGCCATTCTGGATGCCCTTCTCCGCGGTGGCGCAGCAAAGCGCGCGCAAGAAAGCCGCGACAGCTGCGCCTGCCGCCGCGAAGAAGGCAATGCAAGTCGCCGGTGGCGGCGGCCTTCCGGACGACTGGAAGTTCGATCTGCCGAAGCATTGGCAGAAGGAAGGAGGGCTGTTCGGAAGTCTAGGATCCACCCGACAAGGCCATGGCCGCGTCACAGTATCCGGCGTGACGATCGAGACCGACCGCACGGGCATCCGCTTTGGCGACCTCAAGCCGTCCGGATCTGCTGTCCCACTATCGCCCGAAGTACGCAAGGTGGTTGGCAGTGCCGCTGCCCGCTTGAAGCTCGATGCCCTCAATCAGACCTATAACCGTTTCAAGAATGAGCCGCTGAACCATGCCGGCAAGCCCCTGGTCGGGCTGTTCAAGCAGCCCGGTCAGATATTCGAAGGCAAAGCCTTCATCCCCGTGCGCAAGATCCTCGCCAGCGCGCTCGACCAGTCAGGCGCCTCGGGCGCCGCCATCAAGCCTCTCGTCGCGGCGCTCAGCGAGCAGACGGTGCTCATCACGCCGGCCCATCAGTTCCTGCTCGAAGAAGGCAACGTCGGCAACCGGATCGTTGCCTACAGCTCCGAGGGCGGTGGTATTGAGCACAGCCACATCGATGCACTGGTGCACGATCTCAAAAAGCAAGGTCTGCGTGTCATAAAGCTGATGACCTACTTCAAGTACTACAAGGATAAGGAGGACGCCGTCAGTCCGCCCACCAATGCGCAAGGCGGCACGCTGAAGGAGATCCTCGCCGACTCGGTCGGCGGAAGCTGGCACGCGGGCGGATTCTCCGCCGGCTTCGACGAGGATGGGCGCCCCATCACCTCAAAGAGCGATTGGCCGACCGACTACGGCAAGCTGACCGAACCCAAGTACGCGGAGTACAACGCGCACCTGTTCGCCATCGACTATCAAGGCGGCGTGCGTCAGCCCATTCCGCCCGCCATGCTGGCGGCCTACTACCGCAATGCGGAGTTGTGGGACTGTTGTGCGGCTCTCACAGTCCCGTTCGTCGACAAGGACAAGGACCCGATCTACCGCGAGTACTACTACAACCCGCTGGAAGCCTATGACCGGCGCTCTGCCCAACGCGTCGCCGCCAACATGGTCAAGCTGGATACCGAGCAATTCCTCAAGAGGCATGGCGCGTTCTATTGTTCCGAAGGACAGTTCACGATCGCCAACCTTGGCCCGCAGGACTACGCTCTGCTGAAGCGCAACACCTACGGCAGATCGCCGTTTGGACGGCTGATCGACACGTTCAACGCCGCACCCGGATACCAGGGCAGATCCGTCGAGGAACGCCGCAAGCTTCCCGTCATCGGCTGGGACTATCTCAAAGAGCTCGGTCCGACCAAGGGCGGCATCAGCGAGCAGCAGTTCGAGCATCTGGCCGACACGGACCGCGTGGCAATATACCTGGAGTTCATTCCGGAGGACGTGAAGGGCTGGCAGGCCTTCGGCCTGCGCGAGAAGGAAGGGCTGATCGCACGCCCCATGACGGTCGCAACGCTGGCATGGAGTCTGCTCCGGCGGTATGCGCCGCGCGAGGGCATTGCCCGCGTCATCAGCGAGGACATCGTGCACGCCTATCGCACCGGCAACACTCAGGTCAAGCAGGCCGTCGTGGCCCTGTGTGGCGGTGCCAAACCCGATACGCCCGAGGGGCAAGTCGCACTGGCACACGTGTCGGTGCGCCTTGCCACCGGTACCTTGCTCGGCGTGCTCGGCAGCGAGGAAACGCGACGGCTCATCCTGGCCAAGGGCGGGTTCCTCGAAATCATCACAAGCTGGGACAAGGCCAAGGTACAACGCGCCTACGACGACTTCCTCGATATTCTGCGCAACGCCGACTACACCTCGCAGGAAGGCCTGGACCGAGCCCTGCTGCTGGCGGACGAGAAGTTGAGCAGCCTCACCGTCTGGCGCCGCTACTATAGCAAGGCGACCAAGCGACAATATCCCTGGCGCCAGACCCTGATGAAGTATGCAGCTCCCGTGTGTTTCGCAGCCTGGGCGCAGCAGCCGTTCCTTGCCCGCACAAACTGCGTGCGCTACGTCGCAACCGCCATGCATACACGTCAGGCAAAGACCAGCGGATGAGCGCATGCAGCGTGTGCCTGCCGGCTTCCAGCGCCGCTTGCCAGACACGCTCCTCTGCCCGCGGCGTCTTCCCCTTATCGCGCAAGTGTCCCTCCTTCGCCGACAATGACGAAGGGCGCCCAGTGCGACGGCGGCTTGCCCTCGGCGATCAGCCCGAGCATGGCGCGGCGGAAAGCCTCCGCCCGACCGATCTTGGGTGTGGCAGCGAGCGTCGCAAAGGTTCTGGTGGTCAGTTCCACGGCCGCATCGGAATACACCGACCAGTGCGAGACGAGGAGCGCCCGGGCGCCTGCATAAAAGAAGGCCCGTGCCAATCCAGAGAGCGCCTCGGCGCCTTGGGCGGCGCCCGCCGCGGTATTGCACGCCGACAGCACGACCCAATCCGCATTGAGCTTCAATGCCGCGATTTCAGAGGACGTCAGCAGTCCATCGTCCGCTTCCGTGGGGACCGCCGGCGGCGTCAGCACCAGCGCCGGCTCAGCCAGACCGGAGAGATCGCCGGCCACCAGCCCATGCGTGGCGAAATGAATGATGCGGTATTGGTTGAGCGGCGCCGTCTTGGCCTTTGTCTCAGAGGCCGCCTCGCGCAGGTTGATGGCGTCGGGCGGCGCTCCGAGGACCTTGCCGATCGTTCGCAGCTCCTCGGCGGTATCAGGCAGCGGTGCCAACTCGCGCACCGCGCGCACATCTGCCAGCCCGCTGCGATAGAAACGCGCGGGAGTCTTTGGAGCGCGCCGGGCGCTGCGCTGCTGCTCCGTCGCATCGCCGCCTTGCAGGACGGGATCACCCATGCCGAAGAAGGGGTTTGGCGCCTGGCCGCCCGGAGCAAGCTTGCGCAACGCGCTCAGGGATTGCACGGACGGCAGCACGCTCAGAGCGTGGCTCTTGATGAGCCAAGCCGTGTCCCGCAGCACCTCGGGTGAGGCAGGAACCGCGCCTGCCGGCGGCGGTCGTGTCACCAGCACTTGGAACGGCAGGCTCGTCAGCGGTCCCGTCGGAACGACAATAAGGTGCCGCTTGCCCTCGATAACGGATGCGACCGGGCCCAACACCAGCTTGTAGAGCCCATGCGCGCGGCCGATGTCGAAACCACCAACGATGCCGGCGCGGCTGCCCCCGGAGCCCTCAGCATCCTGTTGCGCAAGAGGATCCAAGCCGCTGCGCAAAGCCGCCACGTGCCCGGCCAGCACCGCTGTTCCCGCATCGATCTCGGCCCACTCCGCCCGCTCGCGCGTCAATGCCCATACGAAGCTCTTGGCAGAGCCAACCAGGATGACCGCCAGAACCTCATCGGCATTGAGCAGCGACTGGGCTTGCACAACCGGCAGCGGCTTCGGCTCGGCGAGCGCTACGTAGTCAGGATAGGCCGCAACGATCTGCGCTCGTGCGTCCTTCACTTCCCGCTCGGTGCGCTCGATGTCGTTGCGCAATGCGGTTCGGCGAGCGGTGAAGGCCTGATATCCTGGCAATGCCCTTTCAGCCGCCTCCATGCGGCGATGCACGGCCATCACCCGGTCGGTGCCCGCCGCCGCCTGCTTGGAAAGCTCCGCCAGCTCCTTGCCGATCGTCTCGCGCTCCCTGTCGCTGCCCTCGCAGCCTGCCTTCTTCTGTCCAGGCGGGCAGCGCTGAAGCAGACCCGTAAGTTGCTGGACAAGCTGCGTCTGGCGCTTGGCAACCGGTGCGTTGTCCCGGCCTCGGGCTATGCTGAGCGCGCGGAACTCGTCGAGCGCAGTGCTATAGGCCGGATCGGCGCGCTGCACCGCGCTCCATTCGGTCAATAGCTTCTGGTCGTCATTGTGGAGAGTGAGGACCCGGTCCGATAGATCCTGCACCCTCCGGATCCTCTGTCCGAGATCGGTGTTGGCGGTTCCAAGCCGCGTGGTCATCTTGGCCAGGGCACTTGCCGCCGAGGTTTGCCAGGCAAGCTGCGCGGCGCCGAAGGTCTCGTCCACGAGCGCCGCACTATTCGCCCCGGGCACAGACCTCCTCTGCCAAGCCGCCCGGCAAAGGCCGACGAACGTATCCCGGTGCCGCTTGATGTCCTCCTCGACGATCGATTTGACCACCACGTGCGACGTGTCTTGGCCCGTCAGGAGGCGAACGGCCTCTCTGTATGACGCAAGCGCTTCGGCCCAGTCGCCGCGCGCCAGACTTACGTCTCCCAGATTCGAATAGCCACTCGCCGAGAAGGCGTGGTCGCGTCCGACCAGGTCCTGCCGGATCTTGAGGGCACGCCGGAACAGCGGCTCGGCCGCATCGTGTCGACCGGTCTTGACATGCACGGCGCCCAGGGCCTCAAGCGCTACCGCAACGCCAGCGCTCTCTGGTCCGTAGACCTTCTCCCGGATGCGCAGGCACTCTGCGTAGTACCTGCCAGCGGCATCGAGATTGCCCGCGGCCTCGCTGATCAGGCCCAGCGAGTAGTGCTGGATGCTGGTCTGCTCATGCTCGGGTCCGTACTCCCGGATGACGAGGGGCAGCGCCCGCTCGGCGAACTGCAAGGCCTCGGCGTGGGCACCGGCCTTGTAGAAATCCCTCGTTGCATCCTGGAGATTCTGCAACTCACGCGAAGGCTGTTGCGCGAGCACGGCCTCGCCCGCCATGAGCACCAGCAGGAATAGGCACAGACAGAGCCCGTTGTGCTTCAGCGCGCAGCGCATGTGCCCGAAATCCATCGGCTATTTTTGAGGGCACCCTGTGGTCAGATCGCCAGCGCGGGCTACGGGCCGGCTGTTGATAAACACGTTGCTTGCGCCGCCGATGGTGATGCCGCCGCAGCCCGTCTTGTCTCCCAGGACCGCCGCAGGCTGCCCATTGATGAACACATCCTTGGACCCTTCGACGATGGCGCTGCCGCCGTCGGTCCTGTCCCCCTTGCGGGCAGCCGCCTGCCCGCCGATGGAGGTGTTCTTGCTTCCTTCGGTGATGACCCCAGGCGTTCCGTCCTTCACCTCCTGCGCGACTGCGCCAGCCACGGTGGCGGCACACAGGAGAGCCAAGCTGAGAGGCACGGGAAAACGACTGCGCATGGTGCACCCCGAACGGATCTGCGACATGAAGATTGTTCTGGCTTCCGAGCGTGGTGGCTCAGAAGTTCCCCTGCCGCTCTGGCAGAGGTTGTATGCCAGAGCAAAGGGGCGGGACAACAGAAACCATCGGAAGATTCGGCGATTTTCAGAGAACGCAGCGGATGCAGCGCTGGCTTACGCCGGCTCGAACGGGGAGAGCGTGAATTCATGCGTCTGCACGGCATGCGATGAATGGCGGAGCAGAATGCGGGAGCATCGCTGCTGCGAGACAGCCGACCGCACACTGACGAGCACGGCGATGGCCCCCTTGCGAACGTGGCCGGCCAATCGATCGCACAGCTCCTGCTGCAGCCAGCTGCGGCGTGAGGGATGGCCGAAGCGCCTCGTCTCCACCAGGCTTTGGATGAGCGGCCCCTGTGTTGCGACAATATCCATTCCCTCCAGCCGACAATCAAGCGTCTGCATCGAGGCGCTATCAAGCGCGGCCATCCCGTCGGCAGCCTGTGTGCCAGTGGCATGCTCCCTGGCGGCGTTCAACGCTGCGGCCGTTCCGACCAGACACACGTCCTGCAGAGTGAACCCGTCGGCACGCAACTCCGCCATGACGCTCTCGAGCTTTGCCGCTTCGTAGAAGATGCCGATGGCCAACCGAAATGCATTGTCAGCTATTGTCATGTCGATCCACGCATATGCGTGCTTCTGCCCGATCACAAGTCAGGGCTAACGATCACGCACGCCCTCCTTCAGCCAGCTCTTGCAGCGCTCCAATGTCGAGGACATGGACGCTCGCGCTTTGAGCCAGACCGATAATTCCCAACTGCCGCAGCTTGGTGAAGGTGCGGCTCACTGTTTCGATCGTCAGTCCGAGGAAGTCGCCGATGTCGGCGCGCGTCATGGGAAGATTGACAACGACCCTGTCACGCCCGCCTCCCCGCCGCGACATGGCGAGCAGGAAGGCGGCGACGCGTTCCAGAGCGCTGCGTTGGCCGGTGCTCAGCAGCAGGTCGTGGGCGGCGGCCAACTCAAGCGAAATCGCTTCATACAGCTTGAGCGCAAGCTCGGGATCATGGCGTGCGCTGTTCTGTATGGCTGCCCACCGCAGACCCTTAAGCTCTGTTAGCTTGGTCGCCTGCGCGTTGAATTTGTACTCCTCGCACGCGCCGAGGCCGATCAGATCGCCGGGATAGGCGAAACCGAGGATCTGCCGCCTGCCGTCCGGCATTATCTTGTAGAGGGAGATCGCCCCTTTTTCGACCCGATAGATATGAGTGCGCTGATCGCCTTCCGTGAAAATGTGCTCCTTGGCCTCCAGTCTGCGCACGGGCGCGCCAGACCAATGCTCATCGAGCCCATGCGGCTCGAACTCCTCTGCTCTGAAACCCCTGGCCGGCATCGATTGGGCTGGAGAAAGCGCGTTGGTCAGCATCACGGCCCCCTGTGCGTCGGATCGGTGACCGCGAGGGAAACAGAGTCCTGCTGCTGGCATTTCGTGCATTCGGAGAGAAAATGTAAGAAATTGTAACAGGCACAGTGGTCCGAGGCGATGGTGCCGGCGCGTCCGGCCCCCGCCCCGCAGCTCGTCTTGACGTGCATCAACGCAGGAGGCCGGGTCGGGGACTACCCGTCGGTATCTTCAACGCAGGTCGACGGCATAGGGCTTGGCCGAGCCGCAACGCCTGAAGCGAACGACGATCGGAGACCGACATGTACAAGCACATCTTGATCGCAACGGACGGCTCGGAGCTGGCCGCGAAGGCCGTGGCGACCGGCCTCGCACTGGCCAAGCAGCTCAAGGCGAAGGTCACGGCCGTCACAGTCACCGAGCCGTGGACGGCCATGATGGTGGGCGAGCCAGCCTTCGCATTCCCCATCGAGGAGTACGAGAAGGCTTCCGCCGAGAATGCGGCTCGCATTCTGGAGGGCGTTGCCAACGAGGCCAAGAAGCAGGAGATGGCCTGCGACACGGTGCATGTGACCGATTTTCCAGCCGATGGCATCATCGCCACAGCCAAGAGCAAGGGATGTGACCTCATCGTTATGGCATCGCACGGACGCAAGGGCATTGCCCGCGTCCTGCTTGGCAGTCAGGCGACCAAAGTGCTTACCCTGAGCACCGTCCCGGTGCTGATCTGCCGCTGAAGACCAAAGACGGCGGCACCGCATGCTGCCGCCTCTCCCCCCGTCAGGGGAGCGCGGCGCGGGTAGGCGCGTTTCTCATGACACACGTGGGAGTGCGCAGATCGGCGACGAGCGCCTGCTCCATTTCCCGCGGGCCGCCGAGCAAGTCGCGCATCCTGTCGACGCAGCCGATGCTTCGGCACTTGGCGATATCGTTCAGGATCTCCTTGCCGGTGGTATCATCGTCGATAAATCCAAGTATGACGTTCGAGCCGACTATGACGAGAGGCACCAGTGAGGCGTCGGGAATCCCAATTCTTGCCATCACCTTGCCGAGCAGCACCAGGTTCTCAGGGTGCCGCTCGATCTCGAATGCCTCGATGCGAATCCTTGCATCCTGGGCCTGCGCCCTTTGCAGGAATGAGCGAGCCCGCTGCGAATACGCGCAGCTTTCCGCCCAGAAGAAATAGACTTGCGGTTCACGATCGGCAGCCTGGGCAGGGCGCGGCCCTGATCCCAAGGTCGCCAACGCCAGAACTGCCATGAGCAGCACGCGCATGATGCGCTCCCTTCTCCAGGTCACCTCGAGCCCAGCGGCACATCCGCCCACGACCCACCCGCCGCGCATCAGCGATCGCGATAGACGAGCACGGGGGTCTTGCTGTGGGTTAGCAGCTTGACGGTCTCGCTCCCGAGCAGAAATCCCGAGATCCCACGCCGTCCATGCGATGCCATAACGATGAGATCGCATCCCTCGGCAGCGGCCGCATCGATGATGGCCAGATACGGGTGCGTATGGCTCAGATGCACGGCCTTCGCGGCGACCGAGGCGGCCTTGGCCACATCCGTCACGCACCGCATGATACTGCGGGCGGCCGCCTCGACTTTGCGATCGTACTCGTTGCGCGGAATGATGACGTCCGGGACGACGACAGCCACCTCTCTCGAGAAATGCGACTCCCACGGCACGGTCACCGTCACCACAGTGATCGTCGCGCTGAGCGCCCTTGCGAGCTCTATGCCATGCCGGGCTGCGCGCTCGGACATCCTAGAGCCGTCTACGGGGAGAAGGATGTGCTTGTACATGGGCCCTGTTGCCGGATGCCTCGGCAGACAATATGTCCAACAGGATCGGTCTCTCCGTTGACAATGATCAATCCGCAGTGGGGCTGCGCGCTCCTCATAGCGGAAGCGGCCGGCGCCCCTATGAGCCCGATCGTCCCAGCGCTTCGAGCTTCGCCAGCCAAGCCTTCGCTTTCGCCTCGCTGAACGTCCCGATCATGCCGATCAGCGTCTCCCTGAAGGGCTTGATGCCGGCAAAGCGCAGGATGCTTCGCTCCAGGCTTTTCAGCCCATGCGCACCAAAATACCAGCGATAGAAGAAGGCTGGCATCCCCATGGTCACGACGATGCGCGCAGAGCGCCCCTTGAGAGGTGAGGCCCACGCCAGCTCGGCACCTCGTCCAAGCGCGAAGCCGGGCCGGAAGGCCTGCTCGAAGAAGGCCTTGAGCAGGGCGGGCATCGTCCCAAGCCACAACGGATAGATGATCACCAGATGATCGGCCCACCTTATGGCCTCCTGGGCCTCGGCGATGGCGGGAGGGGGAGCTCCAGTCTCGAAATCGAGCTGCGTCCGCAGCACCGGAAATGCCAGCGCTCCAACCTCGATGCGCCTGACCGCGATGCCTGCGGCCGCCGCACCTGCGGCATAGGCGTCTGCAAGCGCGTGGCAGAAACGGTTGCCGGAAGGGTCCGGATGACCTTGGATGATGGTTATGCGCTGAGCCATGGGGAAAGCCGGGATGCGCTGGGTAGGAGCCTGACGCTTGCTAGTGCGACATCAGCACGGGGATCGACATGTGGTTCAGAACATGCCGTGTCGCCCCACCGAACACGAATTCGCGCAGTCGCGAATGGCCGTAGCAGCCCATGACGAGCATATCCGCGCCGATCTCGGCCACATGCTCGAGCAAGGTGCGCCCGACATTGGTGCGCGGGCGGATCGCCTCCGTCGCCTCGCACTTGACCGCATGGCGCGCCAGCGCGTCACAGATGTCGGCGGCTGGGACGGCATCCGCCATACCGTTCTCGGATTGCGGATTGACCCACACAACCTGCACTTTCTTGGCACGCTGCAAGAACGGCAAGGCATCGAAGATCGCACGCGCTGCCTCGCGTTCGGCATTCCACGCCACCAGCACCTTCTCGCCGAAGCCGGTGCTCAGGCCCTCGTTTGGAACGATCAGCACCGGACGGCCGCTTTCCATCGCCAGGCGATCGGCAACATCGAGGTGCGGCGACCCCGACCACTGGGTATCGGCCTGAGGCGCGACGATCAGATCCACAGCGCGCGCATGCTTCAAGACGACGTCGACGACGGTGGAGCCGCCAGCATCCGCCTCGCGCCACTCCGCCACCAGGCTGCGCCCGCGCACCGCGCTCTCGAACGCCGCCTTCATCTCCGGATTGTGCTTGCGGTAGGCTTGGCGCCGTTCGTCGATGACCACGGTATCGGGCACGCCAGGGGTGCCCGTAGGCACGATCAGGATCGGGGGCGATACCGAGAGCCCGATGAGGTGGGCCTGAAACTGTTCTGCCAATTGCACGCCCGAGGCAACGACACGCTCGACCCGGCTCAGATCGTTGCAATGTACCAGCACAGTCTTGTAGGCCATGGGAACCTCAAAACGGCGTTCGTGATCCGCAGCGGATTCCCATAGCGCCGCGGTGCCTTGCAGGCTTTGACAACCGTCAAACGGACATCACCGCTCCGCCAGCCATTGGCCCTTCGGATGCCCCGCTGACATGGCCTGCAAAAGTTGTAAAAAGAGCGGGTGGCGGCGGGCCTTGCCCCCAAGACCCCAGAGTCCAACGCAATGGTGGCATTGCAGATGGTAAATGCGGGCATTCAAATCCTGGTTGTAGACGACGAGCCTGAGATCCGTACTTTGTTGCGGCGCTGCTTCGAGCGCGAAGGATTTCAGGTCTCGGAGGCCAAAGACGGCGCCGAACTGCGGGCGCGCATCCAGCAGCAGCCGATCAGCCTCATCACGCTCGATCTGACGCTTGGTGGGGAGGATGGGTTGGAGCTGGCGCGAGAGATTCGCGGCTCCCTCAACATTCCCATCATCATGATCACGGGCAAAGGCGACACCATCGACCGGGTCGTCGGCCTCGAGCTCGGCGCCGACGACTATATCGCCAAGCCTTTTCAACTGCGTGAGGTTCTGGCTCGGGTACGCGCCGTGTTGAGGCGGTACGGAGCGGCCGAGGCTGCGTCTGGGCACGCGGCGCAGGCCGCTTCGACGCCGGAACGATATGCCTTCGAAGGGTGGGTGCTCGACATGACACGGCGGGAACTCAGCCGAGAGGGCGATATCCAGCAGGACCTGACGACGGCCGAGTTCAACCTGCTCGAGATCTTCGTCAAGCGCCCGCACAGGGTGCTCTCACGCGACAACATCATGGATCTTCTGAAGGGCCATGAATGGTCGCCGATCGATCGGTCGATCGATGCGCTGGTGGGACGCTTGCGTAAGAAGATTGAGCCTGATCCCGAGCATCCTCGTCTGATCAAGACGGTGCGTGGTGTAGGCTATGCATTCACGGCCGACGCGAAGCGTCTCTAATGTGGTGGTTCAGAGGTTCCCCCCACCCTTGCGGCGAGGTTGCGAGGGAACTTCTGAACCACAAACCACACTGGAAATCATAGGAATCCAGTGTCCCCTTTGAATCCGAAGTTCGCGACCATGGGTGCCTCGAAGGTGGGCGAACTTCCGCTTCGGGACACTAGGCGCTACTGTCCAATGCCCTGCGCAATGCTCGAGCCAGTTCCGCGCCGGAATAGGGTTTGCGCAGTATTTCCAGCTCCGACAAGGCGGCCTCGCCCGAGCGTGCTATGTCCTCCGCAAACCCGGATGTGAGCAGCACCCGTGTACCGGGCGCGTTCTGCCGCATCCATTTGGCAAGGTCGAAGCCGGACATGCCGCCGGGCATGACCACATCGCTGAACACGAGGTCCACCTTCTGCCCGGAGTTCAGCACCTCTATCGCTGCAGCTGCGTTCCCCGCCTCGATCACCCCATAGCCGAGATTCTTCAGGCGCTTCGACGTAACAATGCGCACCTGCGCATTGTCTTCCACCAGCAGAACCGTCTCGCCTGCGACGGGCGGTTGGGCAGCTGCATGCAACGCATCCGTCTCGGCTGCAGTCGACGTTTTCACGCGCGGCAGGTAGAGATTGACCGTCGTACCCTTGTTGAGCTCGCTGTAGACCGTCACGTGCCCGCCCGATTGCTTGACGAAGCCGTAGATCACACTGAGCCCAAGTCCTGTCCCTTTGCCCGGCTCCTTGGTCGTGAAGAAGGGCTCGAAGACACGCGCCAGCACCGACGGTGTCATGCCTACCCCGGTATCGGAGACGGACAGACGCACGTAGTCGCCGGGATTGACCCCAATCTCGCTTGCCACATCACGCTCTTGTAGAACGGCGTTGCTCGTCTCGATCAGAAGCTTGCCTCCGGTAGGCATGGCATCGCGCGCGTTGATCGCAAGATTGAGCACGGCATTCTCGATCTCGCTCGGGTCGGCGCGGACCGACCAGAGATGGGGCGCAAGCAAGGTGCTGAGCGCGACCGTCTCACCGAGCGTGCGGCGCAGCAGCTCGGCCATCGCGAGCACCTGGTCGTTGAGGTCGAGCACCACCGGCTCGAGACGCCGCCGACGTGCGAATGTCAGCAGGCGATTGGTAAGCCGGGCCCCCATGAGGGCCGCCTCGTTGGCTCTTCGCAGGAGATCCCGCTGATCCTTGTCCCTCAGCTCCATTTCGAGGAGCTCGTGATTGCCCGTGATGATCGTGAGCAGATTGTTGAAATCATGAGCGATGCCGCCCGTCAGCTGCCCCACGACTTCCATACGCTGCGACTTGCGCAGGGCCTCATCCTGCACGACCTGCTGGCTCACGTCGCGATTGAGCGACACGAAGCCCAAGAATCTTCCCTGCTGATCGCGGAGCGCCGATGCGACGGTCTCTGAGGGAAACTCCTCGCCCGACTTGCGCCGGAAGCGGATCGTCATGGGCTCATGCGTCTCCACCTCCTGCAGGTGCTCGTCGAGCTTGCGCACGCGTTCGTGCTCAGCCGCACTTGCATAAAGAACGGATGTCGACTGGCCGATCAATTCTTCGGGTGGGTAGCCGAAAACGCGTGTTACCGCAGGATTGCAGAGAACGATCTTGCCGGACGGATCGATGATGAGGACCGCGTCGGGCAGGTGGTTGAAGATCGCCTGGAACAACGCCTGCTCTCGCAGGACATCGGTATCGCGTTGGCCAGCCAGATCGATGACGATGCCTGTGAAATACTTCCGGCCTTCAGCTTCGAAGACGCTCACTGAAAGGTGTATGGGAAAGATGGCACCGCTCTTGCGTCGGCCCATGACCTGACGGCCGATGCCTATGATCTTGCGTTCGCCGGTCTTGAGATAGTGCTGGATGTAGCCATCATGCCGGCTGCGATAGGGCTCGGGCATGAGAACGCTGACGTTCTGCCCCAGCAGCTCCCACTGGGAGTAGCCGAATACCTTTTCGCAGGCAGGATTGAGATTCTGGATGAGCCCATTCTCATCGATGATCAGGACCGCGCCGACTGCAGTCTGCAGTGCGGCTTCCAGCATCTGCGAACCAAATCTCTGCATACCGGCAGACCGCGAGGAGCCTTGCGTCGCAATGGGCAGTAAGCCCGGATGAGAAAGTACCTACGCTAGCCTGCCTCTCCGGTCCAGAATCTTTCAAATGCAAACGCGCCCATACCTTGAAATATGCAGCGAAGATGGTGAGGCGTTGGTGAACATGATCAGGTTGCCTGCGGCCCGTGCAGAGCACGCCGCAGCTTCATCTCAAATTCAAGACGACTCTTCGCACTGCCGGGTCCCCGGGCTCGGGTCCGATCGAGAAGCCGAGCTTGTCGCACATCTCCAGCATGGTGGTGTTTCCGGCCAGGACCGACCCGTGCAGCTGATCGAGCTCTTCCGATCGCGCGTAAGCGATGAGGTGGCGCATCAGCTGCCAACCGAGGCCGTGGCCCTTGAGATCGGAGCGGACCAGAACCGCGTATTCGCCCTGAGTGTAGTCCGGATCGGCGACGAACCGCGAAACGCCAAGCAGGGCGCCCGTCTCCTTGGCAATGGCCACAAACGCCATCTCGCGCGCATAGTCGATCTGCGTCAGGCGCGCCAAGAACCGATGCGAAAGGTCGGGTGCTGCCGTGAAGAACCGCAATCGCTGGTCCTGCGGTGTCAGGTGCGCAAAGAAGTCGGCGTAGAGCACCTCGTCCTCAGGGCGGATGGGGCGAAGCCACAGAGATCCGATGGAGGCGAGTTCGATCTCCTTGGTCCACTGTGCGGGATAGGGCCGGATGGCCATGGCGGTGCGCTGGCTTCTTTCGGTGTCCTCGACCTTCACCCGCGCGTCAAGCACGATCGCACCCTTG
Organism: Hyphomicrobiaceae bacterium; assembly: GCA_008933705.1. GTDB lineage: Bacteria > Pseudomonadota > Alphaproteobacteria > Rhizobiales > Hyphomicrobiaceae > AWTP1-13. The sequence continues at coordinate 17,155 of WBUN01000001.1, read as the reverse complement.
TCGTCGGCGAGCAGGGGATTGATGTCGATCTCGCGGATGTCGGGGTGCCGGGCAACGAGGTAGCTGAAGCGGACCAACACCTCTGCTATGCGGGCAAGATCGGCGGGGGGGCGATCACGATAGCCCTGCAGCAGTTGCCAGATCCGCGTCTGCCGCATGAGATCGTTGGCAAGATTGACGTCCAGCGGCGGCAGCGCATGTGCCGTGTCGTGCACGACCTCCACGGCCGTACCACCGGCGCCGAACATGAGAAGCGGCCCGAAGGTCTGGTCGACCGACATGCCGACGATCAGTTCGTGCGCATTCTTGCGGCGGATCATCGGCTGCACCGTGAACCCCTTGATGCGCGCATCGGGTCTGAGGCGCGCGGCCCGGGACAGGATGTCTTGCGCCGCCTGACGGGCTTCGTCGGCCCGTTCGAGCCCCAACCGGACGCCGCCGATGTCGGACTTGTGGGGAATGTCGTCCGACAGGATCTTCACAACGCACGAGCCGTGCTCGGCAATCCAGCGAGCCGCCTTCGCTCCGACCTCTTGAGGATCGCGCGCGACCTCGGTTGGCACCACTGGAATGCCATATGCCGCAAGCAGGTCCTTCGCCTCGACCTCCGAAAGAACGGAGCGCTGCGCTGCAATGACGTCGCTGACGATCGAATTCGCCTGCTCGGTCTTGAGACCGAGGTCGTACGCCAAAGACGACGGCGTGCGCATCAGCTCTTCCTGTGCACGCGAGTAGCGCACGAGCTGCATGAAGCCGTCGATCGCATCGGCCGGCGTCGCAAAGCTGGCGATGCCCTTCGCTGCGAAGAGCTTGCGTGCGTCGCGGCTAGCCTCATCGCCGAGCCAATTGGTGATCACTGGCTTGGTCCCGCGTCCCTCGTGCTTGCGCCGCTCTATCGTTTCTACCACCCGCTCGGCAACGACGGTGCTGGAGGAGAGGGCGGTCGGGCAGTTCATCACCAGAATTGCATCTGCATCGCCCTGATCCATCAAGATCTCGAGCGCACGCACATAACGCTCAGGGTCCGCGTCGCCGATGATGTCGACCGGGTTGCCGTGCGACCACGTGGGCGGCAACACCCTGTCCAAAGATGCCTTGGCTGCATCCGACAGCACGGCCAGGCTGCCGTGGAGCTCACCGAGGCGGTCTGCAGCCAGAACGCCGGCGCCCCCGCCGTTGGTCAATATTGCCAGACGATCGCCCTGCACTTGAGGGTGATGCGCGAGTATCTCCGCGGCGCTGAACAGATCATCGAGCTCGCGCACACGCAGAACGCCCGCTCGTCGGAATGCCGCTTCGTAGGCCGCGTCAGCTCCGGCCAGTGCGCCCGTATGCGACAACGCGGCTTTGGCGCCAGTCGCGGAGCGGCCCGTCTTCACGACGATCACCGGCTTGGTGCGAGCGGCACGGCGCGCAGCCGACAGGAACTTCGGCGCGTGCGTAACCGATTCCATGTAAAGCAGAATGGCGCGGCTTTTCGAATCACCGGCGAAGTAGTCGAGCAGGTCGCCGAAGTCGGCGTCAGCCATGTCGCCCAGGGAGACGACGTCGGAGAACCCGACGCCGTGCCCGCGCGCCCAGTCGATGATAGCCGTGATCAAGGCTCCCGACTGGGACAGAAACGCCAGCCCTCCGGCAAGCGGCGGCTGATGGGAGAAACTGGCGTTGAGGCCCAGGCCCGGCACCATCAGGCCGACGCAATTCGGCCCCTGAATGCGCAGATTGTATGGGCGTGCCGCGTCGAGCATCTCCTGCTTGAGGCGATCTCGTATCCCCGCCGTTATCACGACGGCCGCGCGCGTGCCTATCCTTCCAAGCTCGGCAATGACCGCGGGCACGACCGCTGGCGGGGTCACCACGACGCCCAAATCCGGCACGCCCGGCAGATCGGCAACCGACGGATAGCACGTTTGACCCTCGATGGCAGGATGTTTGGGATTGACCGGCCATACCGGCCCCTTGAAGCCTCCCCCGAGCAGATTGCGCGCCGTGATGAGGCCGATGCTCCCCGGCCGCGTGCTTGCGCCGACAAGCGCAACCGATCTCGGCTTGAGAAGGAATTCGAGATTGCGGATTGTCATATGCCCTCGGCGCGCGTATGGCGGTAGCTGGCTTCAAGTACTGATCGAGAATGCGAGCCGATTCGTGACCCGCAACGGAGGATAGATCCGGCGAGCCAGGATATCTCATCGCGGCGGCGCCCGGAGCGTTGATCCCGATCAAGGCCTGGCGGCGCACGAATTCGATAATCGCAGCAATTGCGCCGAAACCCGAGGAGTTGAGCCTACATGACCATCAAGACGATCTTGCTGCATCTGAATGATGAGCGGCGCGCCCGGCAGATTGTGACGCGTGGTGCGGACCTGGCACGCGGTTTTGAGGCTCACCTGATCGGTCTGCATGTGTTCCCCGCCTACCTCATGACGCCTCCGGGCCCACTGCGCCTGCCGGCCGAGATCATCGGCAGCATCAAACGGCGCATCAACGAAGATACCGAGAGCGTGAAGGCCGCGTTCAACGAGGTTACGTCTGGTCAGCCGTTCGTTGCGGAGTGGCGCGTTGTCACTTCCGAGCGTCGCGATCCAGCCAAAGTCGTGATGGATCACGGGCGCGCAGCGGACCTGATCGTGGCGAGCCAGTCCGACCCCGACTGGGACCTCTCGGTCATGCTCGATTTTCCCGAGCGACTGGCTATCGAGAGCGGCCGGCCGGTCTACGTCGTCCCCAACAACGATCGGTCCACGGGCTTCCCGAAGAGGATCAGCGTGGCATGGAACGGCCGCCGCGAGTCGGCCCGTGCCGTGTTCGACGCGCTGCCTTTCCTCAAGCGCGCCGAGAGTGTCAACCTGTTCACTGTCGTCGAGGAGGGTGAATCGCGCGAAGGTGTATTGCCGGATGTCGAGTTGGCCGCCGCCCTGGCCCGGCACGGCATCAAGCTCACGACCGCGAATATCACCACCGTCAAGCATTCGGTCGGCGAGACCATCCACGAGCAGGCCAAGGCCCAGAATGCCGACCTGCTGGTGCTCGGTGCCTACGGCCATTCGCGCTTGCGCGAATTTGCGTTCAGCGGGGTGACCCGTCACATCCTGAAGGCCATGACCATACCGGTGCTCTTCTCGCATTGAGGATGCCTGACCATGACGGACGCTGAGAAGATGCTGCGACGCGTGCGGCTGGAGCTGGCACGCGATCACGAATTTCCGAGCGGCAGCCGGGAGCGCGGCTATGACTTCATTGCGCCTCTCGACGACAAAGGCCAGATCGACCTCGCCGCATGGAAGGAGTTGCGCGATCGATGCCGCGTCCGCCGGTTCTGGGCACATGAGAAGGAAGAGGTCGGCCACATCGTCCACAAGCGCGGGGGTGCGTGGGCATTTCACTATGACATCCACGGCGATCCGAGCCAGGATGAAGCCGGCTTCCGCTTCGAGCGGCACGCCTTCGTTCCGGGCGAGTACGTCTCGATCAAGGAGCAGGACGGCGTGCTGCGCACGTTTCGCGTGATGTCGGTGCGGGAGATCGACTAGCCGGCCGGCCGCACTGATCATCGGAGCGCCACACCCAGCGCCAGATCTGCGACAAGCAGCCCGACGCAGCTTACGAGGCCCGCCCACGGCACCCACGCCGGCGCCACAAAGGCACGCGAGCCCATGCTGTCTCCTCGTTGCTTGATGCGGATCAGCGCCGCGTTGACGATGGCGAATATGGCCAAGGTGATGCGTGACGTGATGTCCGCCAAGTGCTCCAACGGCAGCAACAGGGCCAGCGCTGCCACCAGCACAGTCGTAGCCGCAGTTGCAAACAAGGGCGTTTGCGTCACCGCGTTCACATCCTGGAATGCGCGCGGCAGGTTGCCTTGCCTGGCCAGGCCATAGAGCACGCGCGATGCCATGATGATCTGCACGATGATGCCGTTGAGCGTGGCAACGATGGCAATCGCGCTCATGGTGCGCTGGGAACCACCGGTGAGGCGCTCGAACACGAGGGCCAGCGGTGCGCTCGACCGCGCCAGCTCCGCCGGCGAGACGGCCACCAGGGCCACCCACACGACCAGAACATAGAGCAGCGTCGTCAGCACCAGCGTCAGCAGGATTGCGCGCGGCACCATCCGCTTGGGATCGTGCACCTCCTCGGCAAGGTTGACGACCGTCTCGAAGCCGATAAAGGCGAATACCGCCAGCAAGGCGGCGCTCAGAATGCCGGCCACGGCTTCCGGATGGAGGGGCGGCACCACCTCCGGCAACCGCGTGACAACATCGTTGCCGGTGACTGCGCCTGCGATGACCAGCATGAGCAATCCCCCCACCTCGATGACGGTCATGGTGCCGGCAAAGGTGACGGATTCCTTGATGCCCCATGCGGCAACAGCCCCCATGATGAATACGATACCCGCAACCAGCACGGGCTGCGGCAGTGCCAGGAACACGGCCACATAGCCGGCGCCGCCGACGCTGATCGCCGCCGCCGACACAATGGCCATGGCGACGACCAGCAGACCGACGGCTGTGGCAAACCGGTCCGAACGGAACGCCTCGCGGACGTAGGCGGCCTCGCCCGCCGCCAACGGAGTGCGCCCGGCCAGCTCGGCGAACGACGCGCCCGTCAGGGCAATCAGGATGGCGGCCAGCACGAACGCCACCGGCGCATGCATGCCCGCCCGCGCCGCGGCGGCGCCGATCAGGACGTAGATGCCGGCCCCGATGGTCACGCCAAGCCCGTACAGGACCGTGTGCGTCAGAGTGAGTGTCCGTCTGAGCGGGACCGCTGCGGTCGCGGCTGCTGCCACCGACGGAGGCCCCTTGTCCTGCACGGTGCGATTTCCCTCTTGCATCTGCGGCTATGGCTCGGTCGAGACGGTGCACATCGGTGCGCAGGGTCAGATCGCTTCGGCGAGCATGCGCGCCCAAGTGCACATGTCTGCATCGCTGCCCGGTCGCGCCGAAAGGATGCAGCCGAGCGGCAGACCGTTACCGCCCCAGCCGGCCGGCACAGATACGATCGGCCCGCCGAGCGCCGTCCACGGCGAAATGTATTTGGGGTCGCCGGTCCAGGCCAGTCCTTCCGGCGCGGTCGAAGGCGTGGCCGGCCACAGGAAGACGTCAGTGCCCGCCTCCGCCTCGAAGAAGACGGCGCGCATGCGATCGATCTCGCCGCGCTCGTCGAGATAGCGCGATGAACCAATATCCAGTCCTTCGCGGATGAGGGCGGTGATCTTCTCGCCGACGGCCCCCGCCGGCTGGTCGAGCAGGAATTTCAGCGCCCGTCCTGCCTCGTAAGCCGTGGTCGAGCGCTGGATCCGAAACAGCCGCTCGAACGATATTGGCGCGCGCCGGAGCGCGACCGCGTGTCCCGCGTTCGAGAACGCATCAGCCGTCCGATCGAGGATCGCTTTCATGTCTGCGTCCGCATCCGACGTGTGCGGGTCCTGAGGGATCGAGATCGCGAGCTTCTCCGGCTGGCGCTGCCGGCCCGACGCGCGCAGAAAGTCCGGGGCAACCGCCTCGTAGGCGTAGACCGCATCGTCGACACGCCAGCCGTAGAATCCGGGCGTGTCGTATGATGGTCCGAGCGGCGTGATGCCGAAGGTCGACAGGCTGCCCGTGCTCGGCTTGAAGGCCGCGATGCCGCAATAGGCGGCAGGGCGGTTCACCGAGGCAACCGTCTGCGTGCCGATCGCCATCGGTGCCATGCCGCTTGCCACGGCAGCGGCCGATCCCGAGCTCGAACCGCCGGGCGTGCGGCCGATGTCGTGCGGATTGCGGGCAGGCGAGGGATCGAAGAAGGCGAACTCCGTCGTGTGGACTTTGCCCAGGACAATCGCGCCCTGCGCCTTCAGGGCCAGGACGATCTCGGCATCATTGTCGGCAGGCGGCACCGAGGACCGCGCAGCGCAATTGGCGCGCGTCGGCAGGCCTTCGACGTCGATGATGTCCTTGATCGCAACAGGCACGCCGTGCAGCGCGCCGCGGATCTGCCCCTTGGCCGCCTCCGCCTCGCGCTGCCTGGCAAGCTCGAGTGCGCGCTCGCCATCCACCTCCCGCCAGCACTGCACGTGCGGATCGGCCTCCGCGATGCGATCGAGATACCGCTGAACCAGACTTACCGGGGAGAGGCGTTTGCCGGCGATCGCAGCCGCAAGCTCCCGGATGCGACCCGGATCTTCTGCATAGGAGATCCGCTGTTTGTGCATGGTTGCTCTTCCTGTCGTGATCATCCGTTGGGCATCCTGCCCAGCAATTTCAGTCTGGTGTGCACCCGCAAGCACATCTAACATCGCGCCGGCCGCGTGCCGCGTGCCATGGAACAAGTATCCTGCATTGAATAAGGGACACACCCTGATGACAACTGCGAAGATGCGAAGCTCGCTCGCAGCACTCGGATTCGCCATCGCTCTTGCCGGCATCGGCCTCCTGGCCCAGCCGGCTGTGGCTCAGCAGAAGACGCTCAAGTTCGTCCCCGAAGCCGATCTGCGCAGCCTCGACCCCATCTGGACCACGGCCTACATCACCCGAAACTACGGCTACATGGTCTACGACACCCTGTTTGCGGTGAACGAGAAGTTCGAAGTCCAGCCGCAGATGGTGGACAAGTACGTACTGAGCCCGGACAAGCTGACCTATACCTTCACGCTGCGCGACGGGCTCAAGTGGCACGACGGACAGCCCGTGAAGTCCGCCGATTGCATCGCCTCGGTCGAGCGCTGGGCGAAGCGCGACCCGTTGGGCCAGAAGCTCGCCGAGATGACCGAGTCGTGGAAGGCCGTCGATGACAAGACCTTCACGCTGAAACTGAAGAGGCCGTTCGCCCTCACGCTCGACGCGCTCGCCAAGCCATCCTCCAACGTGCCGTTCATGATGCCGGAGCGCGTGGCCAAGACGGACGCGTTCACGCAGATCACGGAGTCGATCGGCTCGGGGCCGTTCAAGTTCGTGAAGGCGGAATGGGTGCCCGGCAACAAGGTCGTGTTCATCAAGAATACCGACTACGTGCCCCGCAAGGAGCCGCCCTCGTGGGCGTCGGGCGGCAAAGTGGTGAAGGTCGACCGCGTCGAGTGGCTTTACATTCCCGACTCGGCGACGGCCGCCGCCGCTCTCAATGCCGGCGAGGTGGACTGGTGGCAGCAAGTGCCGCCGGACCTTGTACCCCTGCTCTCGAAGAACAAATCCATCAAGATCGAGAACACGGATCCGATGGGCTCGATGGGAATTGTCCGCTTCAACCAGCTCCATCCGCCCTTCAACAACCCGAAGATGCGCCAGGCGCTTCTCTATCTGGTCAACCAGCAGGACTATGCCCTCGCCATTGCCGGCGACGCCAAGCAGGGCAAGGCGTGCCCGTCCTTCTTCACCTGCGGCTCGCCGTCCGAGAGCAAGGTCGGCTCGGAGGTGCTGACCGGCAAGCGTGACCTCGCCAAGGCCAAGCAGTTGATCCAGGAGGCCGGCTACAAGGGCGAGAAGATCATCGTCCTCTCGGCCACCGATCAGCCGATCGTGCACAGCCAGGGCCTGCTCACGCTCGAGTTGCTGAAGAGCGCTGGTCTCAACGCAGAGCTTGCCGCAAACGACTGGGGCACGCTGATCAACCGCCGTGCCGTGAAGGAGCCGATCGACAAGGGCGGCTGGAGCATCTTCCATACCTGGTGGGTCGGTCCCGACATGGCCAACCCCGCCATCAACGCTCCGATGCGCGGTGCGGGCGAGAAGGCCTGGTTCGGCTGGCCGACCGACCCCGAGATGGAGAAGTTGCGCGATGCCTGGTTCGATGCCCCCGATGCGGCGACACAGAAGAAGATAGCCGACGACATGCAGAAGCATGCTTGGCAGTCGGTGCCGTTCATCCCGACGGCACAGTTTGTCATCCCGACCGCCTACCGCTCCAATGTCTCTGGACTGTTGATCTCGCCGATCGCCTTCCTCTGGAACGTGGAGAAGAAGTAGGCTCCCCTGTCCCGGTTCCGAAGTTCGCGGCCGGCGTCGGCAGCGAACTTCGGAATCAAAGGGGGCATCAGGTTCATGGTGTTGCTCGCGTGATCGAGATCGAGAAATTCGCCGACTTCGTCGGTGGAGGCTCCGTCTCCCCGGCCGTGGAGCTGCGGGGCGCGATCCCGGCTTGCAGCAATGCATCGTCATGCCCGGGAACCAGCGCGTGAGACAGGCAGCCGGTGTGGCGAGTGGTGATGGCGCGCCGTGCGCGGCCCACACGAATTCCGCGTCCCCCTTGTGGGGAGGGGCGCTCGGTGCTCGGCGTGTCTGACATCGAGGTCCGTGGCTAGATGCTGGGTTACGTCATCCGACGCCTGCTTGCGACCATCCCGGTCATCGGCATGGTGGCGTTCTTCGTGTTCTCCCTGCTCTATCTCACTCCGGGCGATCCTGCGGCCGTGATTGCAGGCGACATCGCCACCAACGAGGACATCGAGCGCATCCGCCAGAAGCTCGGGCTGGACCAGCCGTTCCTCACCCGCTTCGGCACCTGGGCCTGGGCCGTGCTGCACGGCGATCTCGGCATCTCCATCTTCACCAACCTGCCCGTTACGCAGCTGATCGGGCAGCGCGTGGGGCCGACGCTCTCGCTCGCCCTGTGCACGCTCTTTGTCGCCGTGGCCATCTCCGTTCCGCTGGGGGTCTTCGCCGCATGGAAGGCCGGCAGGCTCGTGGATCGGCTGGTGATGCTCTTCTCTGTGCTCGGGTTCTCGATGCCGGTATTCGTGCTCGCCTACATGCTGATCTATCTGTTTGCCATCGAGCTCGATTGGCTGCCCGTGCAGGGCTACACGCCGCTCCGCGAAGGCTTGTGGGCGTGGCTGCGCCATCTCATTCTGCCGTCCATCGCGCTCGGCACCATCTACATCGCACTCATCGCCCGCATCACGCGCGCGACCATGCTCGAGATCCTGGCGCAGGACTATGTGCGCACCGCGCATGCCAAGGGCCTGGCGCCCAATGCCGTGCTGATGCGCCATGCGCTCAAGAACGCAGCCGTTCCGATCGTCACCGTGATCGGCATCGGCGTTGCGCTGCTCATCTCTGGCGTAGTGGTGACGGAAAGCGTTTTCGCCATCCCCGGCATCGGCCGGCTGACGGTGGACGCCATTCTGCGGCGCGACTATCCGATCATTCAAGGCGTCATCCTGCTCTTCTCCGCCGTTTACGTGCTCGTCAACCTGCTCGTCGATCTGTCCTACAAGCTCTTCGACCCGCGGATACAATACTGACATGGCCATCATAGCCGCCGACAGCGTCAAGCCCGCCAGCCGGTCGCCGACCTGGACGCGCATCAAGGATGCGCTCAGGCGCCATCCGACCGCGATCCTCGGCGCGGTCGTGCTCGCGCTTCTGATCCTGATGGCCGTGCTCGCGCCCCACCTCGGCACGGTCGATCCACAGGCGATTTCGCCCATCCGTCGTCTGCGCAGACCATCCGAGAGCTACTGGTTCGGCACCGACATGCTGGGCCGCGACGTCTACAGCCGCGTTGTCTACGGCGCGCGGGTCTCGCTTGCGGTGGGTCTCACCGTGGCCGTGCTCGCAACCCTCATCGGCCTCGCCATCGGCCTCGTCACCGGCTTCGTGCGCTGGCTCGACGGCATCCTCATGCGCGTCATGGACGGGCTGATGTCGATCCCGGGCGTTCTGCTTGCCATCGCCTTGATGGCGCTGACCAAGGCCAGCCTCGAGAACGTCATCCTCGCCATCACCGTCACCGAGGTGCCGCGCGTCGTGCGGCTCATCCGCAGCCTCGTGCTGACGCTGCGCGAGCAGCCCTACGTCGATGCCGCCGTCGCGGCGGGCACCCGCACGCCGGCCATCCTGATCCGCCACATCCTGCCCAACACCATCGCCCCGCTGCTGGTGCAGGGCACCTACATCTGCGCATCTGCGATGCTGACCGAGGCCATCCTGTCGTTTCTCGGCGCCGGCACGCCGCCCAACATCCCGAGCTGGGGCAACATCATGGCCGAGGGCCGCTCCCTGTTCCAGATCGCCAACTATCTGATCTTCTTCCCGGGCATCTTCCTGTCGCTCGCCGTCCTGTCGGTCAACCTGCTCGGCGACGGACTGCGCGACGCACTCGACCCGCGCCTTGCCCGCAACATGTAGAGCGTCATGACGGCTCCGCTGCTCGAGATCGACGATCTCAAGACCTACTTCTTCACGCGCGACGGCATCGTGCGCGCGGTCGACGGCGTCTCGTTCTCGGTGTTCCCCGGTGAAACGCTGGCCGTGGTCGGCGAATCGGGATGCGGCAAGAGCGTGACATCGCTGTCGATGATGCGCCTGATCGCCTCCCCGCCAGGCCGGATCGTGGCGGGCGAGATCCGCCTCGCCGGCAGGAATCTGCTGACGCTTTCGGAGCGCCAGATGCGCGCGATCCGCGGCAACGAGATCTCGATGATCTTCCAGGAGCCGATGACCTCGCTCAATCCGGTGCTGACCATCGGCCGGCAGATCGCCGAGACGCTCGTCCTGCATCAGCATCTCGACCGCTCCGCCGCAGAAGCGCGCGCCGTCCAGATGCTGCGCCTGGTCGGCATACCCGAGCCCGAGCAGCGCATACGGCAGTACCCGCACGAGCTGTCGGGCGGCATGCGCCAGCGCGTCATGATCGCCATGGCGCTTGCCTGCAATCCGAAGGTGCTGATCGCCGACGAGCCCACCACCGCGCTCGACGTCACCGTGCAGGCGCAGATCCTCGATCTCATGCGCCAGCTCAAGGCCAAGACGGGCTCCGCCATCGTCCTCATCACGCACGATCTCGGCGTCGTGGCCGAGATGGCGCAACGCGTCGTCGTCATGTACGCGGGCAGGAAGGTCGAGGAAGCCCCTGTCGAGGCGCTGTTCGCAAAGCCCCGCCATCCGTATACGCGCGCGCTGCTGGGCTCGGTGCCGCGGCTGCGCTCGTCGCTGGCCGGCAACGCGCCCGCGCGGCTTGCCGAGATCCCCGGCATGGTTCCGTCGCTCAAGGAGGCGATACCGGGCTGCATCTTTGCGCCCCGCTGCGCCCACGCGACCGAGCACTGCCGCGCGGAGTATCCGCCGCTCGAGACGAAGGCTGCCGGGCATTCGGTCGCCTGCTGGCAAGCCGACCGGCTGAACGGGAGCGCACCATGACGGCACCGCTGACACCCGTGCTCGAGGTCAGGGGCCTCAAGAAGCACTTCCCCGTGCGCAAGGGCGTCCTCGGCCGCCAGGTGGCCAAGGTCCACGCCGTGGACGGCATCTCGTTCTCGATCCGCGCCGGCGAGACGCTCGGCCTGGTCGGTGAGTCCGGCTGCGGCAAGTCGACGGCCGGCAAGCTCATCCTGAAGCTCACCGAGCCGACCGCAGGCGAGATTCATCTCGACGGCGCGCGCATCGATCAGCTCTCGCGCCACGACATGCGCCCCTACCGCCAGGACCTGCAGGTGGTCTTCCAGGACCCCTACTCCTCGCTCAACCCGCGCATGCGTGCACGGGACATCGTCGCCGAGCCGCTGCGCAACTTCCAGCGCCTGGCCGATACCGAGGTGAAGACGCGCGTGGCGGAGCTGTTCGCGCAGGTCGGCCTCAGGCCCGACCAGATGGTGCGCTTTCCGCACGAGTTCTCGGGCGGCCAGCGCCAGCGTCTCGTCATCGCCCGCGCGCTTGCCTTGAAGCCGAAGGTGATCGTCTGCGACGAGCCGGTCTCCGCCCTCGATGTCTCCGTGCAGGCGCAGGTGATCAACCTGCTCGCCGATCTGCAGCGCGACTTCGGCGTGGCCTACCTCTTCATTGCCCACGACCTTGCCGTGGTCGAGCAGATCAGCCACCGCGTGGCCGTCATGTATCTCGGCCGCATCGTCGAGCTTGCCGACAAGCGCGCGCTGTTTGCCGGCCCGCAGCACCCCTACACCGAGGCGCTGTTGTCGGCGGTGCCGGTGCCCGACCCGACCGTGAAGCCCAAGCGCATCATCCTGCAGGGCGACGTGCCGAGCCCGATCAACCCGCCGTCCGGCTGCCACTTCCACACCCGCTGCCCCTATGCGGAGGCGCGCTGCCGGGTCGAGACGCCGCCGATGCGCGAGGTTGCGCCGGGACACTTTGCGGCCTGCCACCTGCGGCCCGGCCCCGTCGTCGAATAGCCGCGGCCAGCAGAAAGCCGGCCGGAAATCACTCCGGCCGGCCCCGCTCCTGTCGGCACTCGCGCCTTTCACATCTTCGCCTTCTCGCCCCATGTCGGGATCGGGAACATGACCTCGCAGGACGCGAGCTCGAAGGGATAGATCGTGCAGTATTTGCCCTTCTGCACCTGCATCAGGATCGGGCGCACCAGCTCGTTCTGCCCCGTGGCGTTGAACTTCACGCCCCTGTAGGGCACGATCAGCTGCTCGGGGGGAATGTTGGTCGCAGCCAGCGCCGCGCGGATCTTCTCGGGATCGGTCGACCCTGCGCGATTGATCGCATCGAGCAGCGTCATCATGCCGGTGAACACGCGCGCCGGCACGTCCGACAGGTCGCGGCCGTTCGAGTGCTTCTTGAAGATCGCGTTGACCTTGGTGATGAGCGGGATGCGGTTCGCCAGGTCGCCGTTGTAGGGCGAGCGCGTGATCGCGCCCTCCGCGTCCTTGCCCAGCGTGCTGATGAACGTCGGATCGGTGAAGCCGGCGTTCTGGGCGATGATGAGCTTGGGATTGTAGTCGAGCTCCTTGGCCGTCCGCAGCAGCAGGAACGTGTCGGAGGTGTAGGACGAGGGCAGCAGCACGTCCGCGTTTGCCGCCTTCAGGCGCTGCACTTCAGAGGAGAGCGACGTCGTCTGGGCCTTGTAGGCGATCTTCTCGAGGACCTTGTAGTTCCTGTCTTTCGCCAGCTTGTCCTGGACTTTCGCGCTGTCGGATCCGAACGCGGTGTCCTCGTGGAAGATGGAGACCGACTCGATCTTCTTGCCCGACTTGGCCTGGAGGTCCTTCATGAAGTCGAACATCAGCCCGGAGAAATTCTCGTCGGTCGGCGTGGTGCGGAAGAAGAACTTGAGACCGCGCTGGGTGAGCGCGGGTTGGGTCGAGGCAGCGTTGAGGAAGGGGATGCCGGCACGCTCGGCGGCCTGGCTGGCCGCGGCCGTCACGGAGGAGTAGTAGGCGCCGATCAGGGCGTGCACCTTCTCCTGCGTGATCAGGCGCTCGGTCTCGCTCTGGCCCACCTCGGGCTTGCCCTGATGATCGACGACGACGATGCTCACTTTGGCGCCGCCCAGCCCCGCAAGGCCCTTGCCCTTGGCCAGCGGCAGCGGCAGATCGGCACCCTCGTTGACGATCTCGACCGCCGTCTTGACGGCGGCAACCGCATCGATGCCCACCTGCGCGACGGGCCCCGACAGCGGGTAGAGAACGCCAATCTTCACCTGCTGCTGCGCTTCGGCGGCCACCGTGCCGAAGGCAAGCGCAGCAATCGTGGCTGCGATGATACGCGGATTCATTGACCTCACTCCTTCCGAACGCTTAACGTCAAAGGGGATTTCACGGCTTTTGGAGGTGTTCGTCAATTGTCACGGGACTTGATCATCCAGGCGATCGTCAGCGGTCTTCTGATGGGCCTCATCTATGCCCTTGTGGCGGTCGGCCTTAGCCTGATATTCGGGCTGATGGAGATCGTGAACTTCGCCCACGGCGAGTTCCTGATGATCGCCATGTTCTCCTCGTTCTGGCTTTGGTTCCTTGCCGGCCTGGACCCTCTGCTCTCCCTGCCGCTGGTCGTCGCCATTCTGGGGGTCGCCGGGCTCCTGGTGCATTTCGGCATTATCCGGCATCTTCTGTCCGCGCCGATGCTGGCACAGGTGTGCGGCACGTTCGGATTGGCGGTCGCACTCAGGGCCGGCGCGCAGTTCCTCTGGACGCCCGACTTCCGCACCATCGCCAATCCCTGGATTGCCGGGCGCGTGCAGATCGGCCCGATCTTCATCGGCCAGCCGCAGCTCGTCGCCGGCGCCATCTGCCTCTTGGCCTTCGTCGCTCTGTGGCTGTTCGTCACGCGCACGGAGACGGGCCTTGCCCTGCAGGCGACCTCCCAGGACCGGCAGGCGGCGTCCGTCATGGGCATCCCCACCGACCGCATGTCGGCGCTGGGCTGGGCCATCGGCCTCGGCTGCGTCGGCGTCGCCGGCAGCCTGCTGTCGACGTTCTTCTACATCTTCCCCGACGTTGGCGTGAACTTTGCTCTCCTCGCCTTCGTGGCGGTCGCGCTCGGCGGCTTCGGCAGCATCCTCGGCAGCCTGGTCGCCGGCATCCTGATCGGCCTCGTCGAATCGCTCGGCGGGCTGCTGGTTGATCCCTCCTACAAGACCTTGATCGTGTTCGGTCTCTATCTCGCAGTCGTCCTCGTCCGGCCCAACGGCCTGTTTGGCAGGTTTTGATCCATGGCAAGCGACCAGGCCCGCATGCTCGAGGCTGCCCGTGCCGAGCCGCTCTGGCCGAGGCCGCCGCTGTGGGCGACGCTTGCCGGCGCCGCCATCGCCGCTCTTCTTCTCGTCTTTCCGTTCGTCTTCACGGCGACGTTCCACCACCACTTGCTGATCCTCATCTGCCTCTATGCGCTCATGGCGCAATCGTGGAACGTCATCGCCGGCCTTTCCGGACAGATCAGCCTGGGCCATGCGATCTTTTTCGGCATCGGCGCCTATGCCTCCACCGTCCTGTTCGCCAAGTACGGCATCACGCCGTGGTTCGGGCTGCTGGCCGGAATGTTCATCTCGGCGCTTGCCGCCATCGCCATCGGCATTCCGACGCTCCGCCTCAAGGGCCACTACTTCGCCATCGCCACGCTCCTCATCGGCTCCAGCGTGCAGATCATCTTCCAGCGCTGGGAGTGGGTGGGCGCCGCCTCCGGGCTTTACGTGCCGATCGTGCGCGCGCAACCCTGGCTCTACCTGCAGTTCCACGCCAGCAAGGTGCCCTACTACTACCTGGCGCTCGGCGCTGCGGCCGCCGCCTACCTGATCGTCTGGAAGCTGCGCCGCAGCCGTCTCGGCTTCCGCCTGCAGGCCGTGCGCGACGAGCCGGAGGCAGCGGCCAGCCTCGGCATCGCCGTCGCCAAGCACAAGGTGCTGGCCTTCATGATCTCGGCCGCCATGATGTCGGTGGCCGGCACCTTCTATGCCCAGTACGTGCTCGTCCTCGACCCCGAGAGGCTGTTCTCGGTCGACATCTCCATCATCGTCGTGCTCATGACCGTGCTCGGCGGCACCGGCACGCTGTGGGGACCGGCGCTCGGCGCCGCCATCCTCGTGCCGCTCTCCGAATACAGCCGCATCTGGCTCGGCGGCACCGGCCGCACCATCGATCTGTTCGTTTATGGCATCCTCATTCTGCTGATCTGCATGTGGCGGCCGGCCGGCCTTCTCAGCCTGTTCGAGGAGCGCATCCGGCGCCGGGGAGGGCAACGATGAGCATGCTCCTCGACGTCAAAGGCCTGACCAAGCGCTTCGGCGGCCTCACCGCCAACGCCGACATCACCTTCGACGTGAAGCGGGGCGAGATCCTCGGCATCATCGGCCCCAACGGCGCCGGCAAGTCGACGCTGTTCGACCTGATCACCGGCTTCCAGCCGCCGGATGCCGGCGAGGTCTTCCTCGACGGCCGCAGGATCACGGGCCTGCGCCCGGATCTCGTCAGCGCGCTCGGCGTGGCCCGCACCTTCCAGAAGCTCAAGCCCTTCCCCGATCTCACCGTCATCGAGAATGTCATCGTCGGCGCGCTCGCCCGCACCGCCCACATGCGCGCCGCGCGCGATGCCGCCCTCGAATCGCTGGCCTTCGTCGACCTGCTGGAGAAGCGCAACCACTTCGCGCGCGAGCTCTCCACCGGCCAGCGCAAGCGGCTCGAGCTGGCGCGCGGACTTGCCACGCAGCCGCGCCTCATTCTGATGGACGAGGTGACCGGCGGCGTCGACCAGCGCACCATTCCCGGTCTCGTCGAGCTGGTGCTGGAATTGAAGCGGCGCGGCGTCACCATCGTCACCATCGAGCACAACATGCAGGTGATGATGCGCATTGCCGATCGCATTCTGGCGCTGCATGCGGGCCGCCGCATCGCCTTCGGCGCGCCGGAGGAGGTGCGCAAGGACGCCGCCGTCGTCGATGCCTACCTTGGAAGCGCCGCCGATGCTGCTTGAAGTGAAGGATCTCGAGGTCGCCTACGGCGACTATCAGGTGGTCTGGGGCGTGTCGCTCGGCGTCGGCGCGGGCGAAAGCGTCGCGCTGCTCGGCCCCAACGGCTCCGGCAAGAGCACGGTGGTCAACACCATCAGCGGCCTCGTGCGCGCCAAGGCCGGCGACATTCGCTTCGAGGGCACGAGCCTTGTCGGCCGGCCGACGCACGACCGCGCGCCTTTGGGCATCGCCCACGTGCTGGAGCGCCGCCGCGTGTTTCCGCATCTGACCGTGCTGCAGAACCTGTCGCTCGGCGCCTGGCATCCGGCGGCGAAGGCCGCGCGCGGGCAGTCCCTCGATCGCGTCTTTGTGCTGTTCCCCCGCCTGCTCGAGCGCAAGGGCCAGCTCGCGCGCACGCTGTCGGGCGGCGAGCAGCAGATGCTGGCGCTTGCGCGCGGGCTGATGGCGCTGCCGCGCCTCCTGATGGTGGACGAGCCGTTCCTCGGTCTGGCGCCGCAGGTGATGGCGCAGATGAAGGACGTTTTCGACAAGCTGAAATCGGAAGGCATGGCCATTCTCTTCATCGAGCAGAACGTGCGCCTTGCGCTGTCCATGGCGAGCCGCGGCTACATCCTGGAGAGCGGCCGCCTTGCCATCGACGGTCCCTCCTCGGCGCTGATCGACAGTCCGGAGGTGCGCCGCATCTTCCTCGGCGGATGAGCCGCCGGCGGTGCGGCACCTCGCCTGTCCCTGCTGCGCTAGCCGGGCCTGCATGCCTGTACTCCGTGCACGGTTCGGGGGTCGGACCGGGCGGATGGCGGGTTCGCATCATCAGCGATCCTCGCCGCATGCGCGGGCAAGGGGGGCTGACTCATCGGAGCGGCCTTGCGCCCACGCGCCGTCCTCGGCATGGGCTCGCCGGGCCCATGCCGTTCGGGAGAGTGAAGGGGCCGCGGGGCGGAGAGGCACCGCATGCTAATTTTATTTGAGCGGCTCCTCGCCGCCCCGCGCAGGATTTTCGGCTAAGGCGGCGCGCTTGCGGCTTTCTGGCACC